>NZ_JBFTIS010000001.1:0-789828 GCF_056395005.1 Stenotrophomonas sp. 10N36
GCTTGCACCAGACGTCATGACCCCCGAACGAACAGCAGCCGGGCAGAGCCCGGCGCTACGTGAGCAGCCACTCCGGCGATTGGCGCGTAGAGCCGGGCTCTGCCCGGCTTGCATCAGACATCATGACCCCGGAACGAACGGCAGCCGGGGAGAGCCCGGCGCTACGTGAGCAGGACCTCGCGCAGCGCCGCGTATTCCGGCGCGCACGGCTGCGCGTGCGCCGGCCGCTGCAGCAGCGCCGACAGCGAGGGCGGCACGTCCAGCGCCTGGCCGATCAACGGTTCCACCACCGATTCGAACTTGGCCGGGTGCGCCGTCGCCGCGACCGCCCAATCCCCCTGCATGCCATCGGCACGCAACGCCTCCAGCACCGCCACCGCGGTGGCGGTATGCGGGCAGAACACTTCGCCGGCCTGCGTCCAGCGCCGTGTGATCAACGCACGGATCGCCGCATCATCCACCGCCTCCACGTGCAGGTCCGCGCGCAGCGCCGCATCGTCATCGGCATACAGCCAGCGCAGCCGTTCGAAGTTGCTCGGCGCGCCGACGTCCATCGCATTGGCCAACGTGGCCACGCTGGTGGCCGGCTGGTACGCACCACCATGGAAGAAGCGCGGCAGCACGTCGTTGGCGTTGGTGGCCAGTGCGATCTGCCCCAGTGGCAGACCCATCGCCCGGGCCAGCAGCGCGGCCATCGCATTGCCCAGGTTGCCGGTGGGGACCACCAGGTTGAGCACGTTGCCAGTGCGGGCGTGGTGTTCCAGCGCGGCATGGGCGTAGTAACTCATCTGCGGCAACCAGCGCCCCAGGCTGATGCTGTTGGCCGAGCTCAGTGGCACACGGGCCTGCAGTTCGCGGTCGCCCAAGGCCTGCTTCACCATCGCCTGGCAGTCATCGAACGAACCGGCCACGCGTAGCGTGTGGATGTTGTCGCCAAAGCACCCCAGCTGGTGTGCCTGGCGCGGTGACACGCGCCCATCCGGATACAGCACCACCACGCGGATGCCCGGTTGGCCGTGGAAGGCCGCCGCTACCGCCGCGCCGGTATCACCAGAGGTGGCGACCACGATGGTCAGCGGTTGCTCGCGGTCGCGCTGCAACCGGGCCAGGCTGGCCGCCAGGAAGCGTGCGCCGAAATCCTTGAACGCTGCGGTGGGGCCATGGAACAGCTCCAGCACATGGTCACCGGGGGTGCTCAGGGCGCGCAGCGGCGCGGGGAAATCAAAGGCATCGGCGCACAGCTTGGACAGGTGCGATGCCAGCGCATCGCCTTCGAAGTACGGTGCCAGCACCGCGGCGGCATCCAGGGCCAGCGAGCCCTGCGGCTGCCACGCTGACGCCTGCGGGCGCTGCGCGGGAACATACAGGCCGCCGTCGGGGGCCAGCCCGGCGGCAATGGCCTGGCTGAGCGTGGCGGGCGGTGCGGTGTGACGGGTGGAAACGAAATTCATCGGTCATCCTGGAAGAAAGTAAGAAGCACCACACTCACAGCAGCTGCGCGCCCGGCGCGTTCAAGGGCGAGACCCAGCCCTGGCTGTCGAACCCGGCGTCGGCGAAGGCCTGCTGCACCGCCGCCTGCGCCGCCAGCGCGGCGTCGCGCCGCTCGAACCAGGCGAACACGCTCGGCCCGGCGCCGGAAATGCTGGCACCCATCGCACCGGCCGCCAGCGCCGCATCACGTGCAGCATGGAAGCCCCCAATCAATCCCGCGCGGCGCGGCTCCACCAGCACGTCGCGCAGCCCGGCACGCACCAGCGACGCATCGGCGGTGAAGCAGCCGCTCAGCACCAGCGCGAGGTTGGCACTCTGTTCAACGAACTCGCCCAGCGCATAGCTGCCCTGCAGCGCCGCGCGGGCACGGCGGGTTTCCAGCACGGCCTCCGGATGCACCAGCAGGCTGTGCCAGGCATCCGGCACGGGAATCGGCACCAGCCGCTCGGCCGTGCTCAACACCAGCCCGCCCAGCAGCATCGGGCCCAGGTTGTCGCCGTGCCGCCCGCCGCTGGCCACCGCCTCGCCGTCCAGCGCGAAGGGATACAGCGCCTCGCGCGACAGCGGCGCGTCCAGCAGTGCATTGGCCGCCACCAGCGCGGCCACGCAGGACGCCGCCGAGCCACCCATGCCCGACCCCAGCGCGATGCCCTTGTCGATCTCCACCTCGAATCCGAACGGCAAGGCCAGCGCCTCGCGCAGCGCGATCAACGCTGCACCGGCGGTATTGTCCGGCGCGTGCAGCGGCAGCGCGAACGGGGTGCCGCGGATGGCCGCAATACGCACCTCCGGCGCCTCGATGCGGCGCACGGTCACCGTGTCGCCAACACCGGCGATGGCATGTCCCAGGATGTCGAAGCCCACCGCGGCGTTGCCTACCGAGGCCGGCGAGAACGCGCGTGCCACGTTGTCATCACCACGACTCACAGGCGCGCTCCTTCGCCCACCGCCACCCGCAGCACATCGGCGAACACGCCAGCGGCGGTCACTTCGGGGCCCGCACCCGGGCCCTGCACCACCAGTGGGTTGTCGCAGTAACGGCGCGTGGTGAACTGCACCACGTTGTCGGTCAGGCGCAGGTTCGCGAACGCGTGCCCGGCCGGCAGCTCCACCAGCCCTACCTGCGCACCATCGGGCGACAGCCGCGCCACGTAACGCAACACCCCGCCCCGCGCCTTGGCCGCGGCCAGGCGCTCGGCGAAGACCGCATCCACCGCATCCAGCCCGGCCATGAACTCCTCCACCCCGGCCTGGCGCAGCGCCTCGGGCACCAGGCTCTCCACCTGCACCTGCTCCAGGCTCAGTTCGCGCCCGGCCTCGCGCGCCAGGATCACCAGTTTGCGCGCCACATCCACGCCCGAGAGGTCATCGCGCGGGTCCGGCTCGGTGTAGCCCATGCCGCGGGCCTGCGCCACCAGCTGCGAGAACGGCACCTGGCCGTCGTACTTGTTGAACAGCCACGCCAGCGTGCCGGAGAAGATGCCGTCGATGGCCAGCACCTCATCGCCGGTATCGACCAGGTCGCGCAACGTGGTGATCACCGGCAGGCCGGCCCCCACCGTGGCTTCGTAGCGGAAACGCGCACCGCTGGCGGCGGCCGCCTCGCGGATGGCCTGGTAGCGCGGCAGCGGGCCGGCGCCGGCCTGTTTGTTCGGGGTCACCACGTGGATACCGGCCGCCAGCCACCCGGCGTAGCGGTCGGCCACCTCGGCGCTGCCGCTGCAATCGATCACCAGCGCATGCGGCAGGTGGGCCGACAGCAGGTGTTCGGTAAAGGCGTCCAGGTCGGTGGCTTCGGACGACGTGGCCAGCGCACTGCGCCAGTCACCGTGCACGCCACGCTGATCGAGCACCATGCGGCTGCGCGAGGCCACCGCGCGCAGCCGCAGGTCGACGTTGGCACGCCCGAGCAGCTGCGACTGCGCCGCCTGCAGCTGGTCCAGCAGCGCCGCGCCTACATTGCCCGGCCCGATCACGCCCACCGAGAAGGTCTGCGGCGACAGCCAGAACCCGGCATGGGCGGCGCGCAGCGCCTTGGTGGCGTGCCGGCTGTCGACGGCGACCGAGATGTTGCGTTCGGACGAACCCTGCGCGATCGCCAGGATGTTGACCTGCGCCCGCCCCAGCGATTCGAACAGGCGTGCGGCCACGCCCGGCTGCCCGGCCATGCCGTCCCCCACCGCCGCCAGCACGCTGACGTTGTCGGTGAGCTGCACCCGCTGCACCTGGCCCAGGTTGAGTTCATGGGCGAAGGCCTGCAGCAGGGCATCACGCGCGCGCACGGCCTCGGCCTGCTTGACCACGCAGCAGATCGAATGCTCCGACGACCCCTGCGAGATCATCACCACCGACACATGCGCGTTACGCAGCGAGGCGAACACCCGCTCGGCCGTGCCCGGCACGCCGATCAGGCCGGTGCCCTCCAGGTTCAGCACGGCCAGGTCCGGGCTCAGCGTCAGGCCCTTGATCGGCCCGGCAACGGTCCGTTCGGCGGTGATGCGCGTGCCCGGGTGGAGGGGATTGAAGGTGTTGCGGATGATGATCGGCAGCCCGCGCTCGATCGCCGGCGACATCGTCTGC
This sequence comes from Stenotrophomonas sp. 10N36, assembly GCF_056395005.1. Taxonomy (NCBI): domain Bacteria; kingdom Pseudomonadati; phylum Pseudomonadota; class Gammaproteobacteria; order Lysobacterales; family Lysobacteraceae; genus Stenotrophomonas; species Stenotrophomonas sp. 10N36. The sequence continues at coordinate 4,072 of NZ_JBFTIS010000001.1, forward strand.
GGGTGCACCACCTTCGCCCCGAAGTACGCCAGCTCGCAGGCCTCGTCGTAGCTGAGTGCGTCCAGCTGCACGGCTTCCGGCACCACGCGCGGATCGGCCGACAGCACGCCGTCGACATCGGTCCAGATGTGCAGTTCATCGGCATTGAACAGCGCCGCGAAGATCGCACCGGAATAGTCGCTGCCGTTGCGGCCCAGGGTGGTGATGCGGTCGCGGCGGTCGCGGGCCACGAAACCGGTGGCGACCACGCGCGGCGACGGGTGCGCCTCGCGCCAGCGCGCCAGCCGCTGTGCGCTCTGCACCCAGTCCACATCCACGCCCAGCTCGCCGCGGTCCACCACCAGCACATCCCGTGCGTCCAGCACGGCGCACGCTTCGCCCAGGCTCTGCAGGTACTGGCCAAGCAGCTGCGCCGAGTACACCTCGCCCAGCCCCTGCACCCGGTCCAGCACTTCCACCGGCAACTCGCCGATCACCGCCAGCGCGCCGAGCACCTCGGCAAGGTGGTCGAAGCGGGCATCGAGCCACTCCACCGTCTGGCCGGCGTGTTCGCCCAGCAGCGCCACCGCGGCGCCGCGATGACGTGCACGCAGCGCATGCCACGCGTCGCGCCAGTGCGGCGCATTGTCGGCGGCCAGACCGGCCACCGCGATCAGCGCGTCGGTAACGCCCTTCATGGCCGACACCACGGTGACCTGCACGGCTTCCTCGCGCGCCAGCAGCAGTTGGGCGACATGGCGATAGCGCTCGGCATCGGCCACCGAGGTACCGCCGAATTTATGCACGATGGTGGAGGTGGCAGCCCGCAGTTCGGGGGCGGCGGGTTCAGCGGCAACAGGCAGGACGGCGACGGATGACATGAAGACCTCGATTCGAGGCCCCGCATCGGGTCAGGTTGAAGGCGCTCCCCCGCAACCTGTTCCGGGTGCGGGGCCGTTGTTTTCGGAAATTACGCGAAGACGACGGGCCGCACCAGGCGAGTGGTGACGGTGGTAATGGTGGTGGTACCGGTGGTCTGCGCAGGCACGCCTCGACCGGCCGCGAGGGCGGCGGTGCAGAGCTGGGCGGTGGCGGGGATAGAGACCATGGGCCAAGAAAACTACGCCGACGGGGGGCTTGTCAAGTGTTGCAGTGCAAGATCACGCGGGGCGCGATCGGCCTGCATCGTCGGCAAAAAAGGTTGCCAATGACACCATGCAACCGCAGCAAGGCGATCAGCCCACATGTTCGGCAATCGCACGCGGCGGCCGATGCGCGTGTGCGCACATGAGCACCCCGGACACCAGGCACGCGATCGCGACTGTTTCCATCGGGGTCGGCCAGCGCTGTTGCCAAGCGAACCCATACAGCAGCGCGAACAGCGTCTCGAACACGATCATCTGGCCGGTCAGGGTGAGCGGCAGATTGCGGCTGGCCCGGTTCCAGCACGCGTTGCCCAGCACCGAGGCCACCACCGCCACCCCGGCGCTGATCAGCCAGAACCAGCCCCAGTCCACCGCGGCGTGGGATGCGCTCGGTAGCAGGAAGGCACTGGGCACCAGCAACAGCGACAGCGCGCCGGTCGCAACGCCGGTCAACAGCGACCAGTCGTGGCCGGACAGGTCCGGCCGGCGTGCCAGCCAGCGACTGTTGCCAATCGAATACACCGCCCACGAAAACAGCGCGCCCACGGCACACAACAGGCCCAGCAGACGACGCCCGGTGGACCCCTGCGCGTGCTCGGCCTGCAGCGCCTCATAGCCCACCAGCGCTACCCCGGCCAGGCACAGCAGCAGCGCGGGGGCCAGCTTGCGCAGCGGCACGGCCCCCTTCTCGCGCACACCCGCCAGCGTCACCACCACCGGAATCAGGCCGACGATCAGCGACGCCGCCGCGCCACCGGCCCACTGCACGGCATTGGCCAGCAACACGAAATACACCAGGTTGCCGGCCAGGCTCAGCCACAGCAGGCCGCGCCATTCGGCCATGCCGATGCGCGTGCGCAGGTCGCGCCAACGCGGGGCCAGCAGCACCACGGCGATCAGCCCGTAGACCATATAGCGACCGGCCGACAGCTGCACCGCACCGAACTGGCTCAGCATCGCCGGCGCCAGGAACACCACGCCCCACAGTGCGCCCGCGGCAATGCCGTTGGCGATGCCCACTCCCATCGATCGATTCATCTGCGCGCGTGCACCGCTACCGGAAACAAGGCGCCAGTGTAGGCATCGGCACAGCGGCGGTCTTGACCCAGGCTACTGCCGCTGCCGGCGCCGGTATTCGGCCGGACTCATGCCCCATTCGCGGCGCAGCGCCCGGGTCAACGCACTCTGTTCGGAGTAGCCCGCGTGCTGGGCAATCTGTGCGATAGCCAGGTCGGTGCCAGCCAACTGGCCGCGCGCCCAGCGCAGACGGCAACTGCTCAACCAAGCCTGTGGGCTGAGGCCGAACGCGTGCCGGAACAGCGCGTGCACCCGGCTGCCGCTGACGCCAACCTCGGCCGCGATGCGCTCCACCGGCCAGGCCTGACCGGGCTGGCGTTCAATGCGCGCGCAGACCGCCTGCAGGCGGGTGGCACTGCCAGCCAGCGAAAAGGCCTCCAGCAGCACCGGCATTTCACGCGCCACTACCGCAGGGTCGATCTGGCCGGTGCCCGTCGCGCTGACGCGCCGTGCCATCGCACGTACGGGCGCCGGCAATGCCAGCACCGGGTGCCGCTCCAGGCGTTGCAAGGTGTCGTCATCCAGCAGCGCAGCCGGGCAATCCACGATCAGGAAGCGATCGTCCTGCAGCGCACATTGCGCGTGCCCCGCCGACGGCGCCACGAAGGCGCCCTGCCAGACGTCCAGGCGTGCGCCACGCCCCTCCAGCTCGAACGCCAGTTCGCCCTGCAGCGGCACCACCCATTGCGCGAAGTCATGCCGGTCCACGCTGGACGTGCGGCCGTAGCGACGCAGGTTGAAGGCAGCGGTGGACATGGCCGAAGACAGTGCGGAACCGGGGGAAGGAGGAGTCTGCGCGCCCCCTGTGCCCGGTGCAACAAGGGCCGCGCAGGCCGGTGCTATAGTCGGAACCGTCCAGTCAGCAAGGAGTGCATGCCGTGACGACCCGTTCCATTCTGCCTGTGCGGCAGCGCCGCCGGTTTCCGGCCCTGCTTGCGATCCTGGCCGTGGGTCTTCCCTTGACCACTGCCCACGCCGAATCCCCTGCCCCGGTGTCCGCCGCGCGCACTGCGCCGGGCCCGCAGTGCATGGACGCCAAGGGCCTGCTGGAGATGAACCAGAGCAGCCCGGACAGCATCTCCTTGCTCGACCGCCACCAGTCACCGTGGCGGCTGCGCTTCAACGCTGCCTGCCCGGGACTGCTCGCCGCCGAAGACCCGCGCATTGCCGCTGTCGACAGTTGGGTCTGCGGCACCGGCGATGAGCGGGTCGTCGCCGGCGACACAACCTGCACCATCACCGCGGTGGAGCGCATCAGCCGCCGCGAGTTCGCACAGCAGGCAAAACAGAACGACGTGGGGCGCCCGGTCACGCTGGACGCGGTGAATGTGACCGAGCATCGGCGCACCTTCCGCGGCTCGCCGTCGTACTGCTTCAGCACCCGCCATGTGCGCGGCTGGAGCGACAGCGCGCAGGGCGTCACCGTGGAAACCAACCCGCGCTACTCCGGTGGGTACCGCCACTACGTCATCGAAGTGGCGCCGTCCTGCCGCGGGTTGGTGCACTCGCCGCAGCTGCGGTTCCATTCCGGGTTCAAGACCGGCGTGATCTGCGGCCACCCAGGCGACATGCTGGAAGTGATTCCGACGGTGGACCCCATCCTGGACGCCATCGCCGAACGCGGCTATCTGCCCGAACCGCCCATCAACCGTACCCAGGCCCGCTGCGAGATCCTCGCCGTGTACCCGGCTGCGTCGTGACCACCCTGCTACGGGTCACGTTGAGTGACCGGCCCCAGCTGCTGCCGCAGGTCGCGGCCTGGTACTTCCAGCAGTGGGGGCACCACGTGCCCGGCCGGACGTTGGCCGACGAGTGCGAACGGCTGGAGGTGTTCCTGCAGCCCGACGCCCTGCCGATGCTGTTGATCGCTCTGCAGGATGATCGCCCTGTCGCGGCCGCGCAGCTGAAGTTCCATGAACGCGCGGAACGCCCGGAACGTCTTCACTGGCTGGGGGGCGTTTACGTGGAGGCCGCGCAACGCGGCAAGGGCGTGGCAGAGGCCCTGATCAACGACCTGATGACGCGCGCCGCCAGCGAGGGCGTGCGCGAGGTCTACCTGCAGACCGAAGCCGATGATGGCGGCCTGTACCGCCGGCTCGGGTGGGCGCCGCTGGAATCGATCCTGCATGCCGGCGGGTTCCCGGTGCGCATCATGGTCCGGCAGCTTGCCCCGCCCTGATCAGCGCACGCGAAGCGGCTGCGGGGCCGGGCGATCGGCCAGCGACCCCAGCGTGAACGTGTAACCGGCCTCTTCCAACAGCTTGCGCATGCGCAGCTCGGCGCGCTTGGGATACGCCAGCGACAGCGGCGCATGCAGCGCATAGGACGTGGACTTGCCCGGCATCGTGTCGCGGGTCACCGACGACTGGTTCGTTTCGCAGGCATTGGACCACAGGTCCGACAGCACCTTCGGTCCGATGGATTGATTATTGCCAAGCCGAAGCGTCAGCCAACGCATGTGTTCCATAACAGATCCAGTCAGCCCTTTCGATCGAGTATGCACCAATTCCCCACCCCCCGTACGGCGGCGTTCGGCCGCCAGACGCAGACAGCCCCGGGCGTGCCGGGGCTGTCTACGCGGTGCACTGCGCGTGTTCATGCGGCGCCGATCAAGGCGCTGCGATGCCCGGCGGTCAGTGCTTCATTGCATGCTTGCGGTCGCGCATGACCGCATGACATTCCTGCACCTGCGGCAGCAGGCGCTGCACTTCCTGGCGCGCGGCCGGGGTGGTGTCACTGTCGGTGAGGGTGTCCTTGAACGCCTTCAGCAGGCGATCCTCGGATTCCTCCAGTTCAGCCACATAACCGTACTGCGTGTCGCCGAGGGTGGCGCGGACCTTGCCGTAGAACTGCTGCATCGACCCCACCACCGTGCCGTGGTCGGCCGGCTTGCCACCGGCGGCCACCACCGTGGCGCTGAGCGAGCGGACGAGTTCGTCCTTTACACCGGCGATGCGGGTGAACAGCGCAGACAGTTCTGCGTCCTTCACCTTGCCGGCCGCCTCGGTGTAGAAATCCTTGCCGTCGCGGGCGATTTCGATCAGGTCATTCAAGGTGTGCGTGGTCTTGGTTTCGGTAGTCACTGCGATCTGCTCCTGAAGTTTCGGGCTTGCCCGTGCTTGGGTGGATCCACTTTTCCGCATCGGCAATGAAGTCGGCGTGACACTGAAAACAAGCGGTTCAGTGACGTATCGGCAGTGCGTTGCGATTGTTTCCGCCGCGTGTGCGCCATGCGATTGCGTCTTCACGACGCATCGCGATTCCGCTTCACGCGCGCCATCACCTGCCCCGCCACCGCGGTGCCAAGCACCAGGCTGTTGGTGACCACGAACACCCAGGAATGCAGCGCAACGCTGTACAGGATGAACAGCACCGACGCACTGATCTGCCCGACGAACAACCAGGTGGATACCGCCTCGCTGTCGGGCGCGTGCCACTGCTTCCAGATCTGCCGCCACAGCGTGGCCACCAGGATGGCGGTCGCTGCCCAGCCGAGCAGATCCACGGCTGCCATCAGCACGCGCCGGCTGGTTTGGTCGCGGGGTCATCAAGTACCGCATCAGGCGGATCAACGTTGCCGCGCAGCTGTGCTTCCAGGCGCCGCAGGAAGTCACTGAAGCCGTGCACCGCGCGCGCATGACGGCGGGCGCTGGTCACCACCTGCGGCGTGGCAAGGCGGGCCACATGTGTGCCGCTGGCCTGGATGGCCGCAATGAGGGCGACGTCCTCGCCAGTCATCAGGGGAAGGAACCCGCCGCTGTCACGGTAGGCGCGGGCGCTGAAACCCATGTTCGCGCCGTGCACGTGCAGGTGGCCGTCCCGCGCCTGCTCGGCAGCCCCGAAGGCCCGCTGCACGGTCGGCGCATAGTCCTGCCAATCGTCCACGGTCACCACCCCGCAGAAGGCGCCGGCACCGCACTGCACCTGCTTCACCAGCCAGTCGGCCGGCACGCGGCTGTCGGCGTCGGTGCAGCCGATCCATCGCGCGCCCTGTGCCAGGGCGTGGTCACTGGCCACGGCGCGCGCCACCCCCACACAGCCGGCCTCGACCCGCACCACCTGCACGCCGAAGCGCCGACATATCGCCGCCGTGGCGTCACTGCACCGGTCCAGGGCCACGATGATCCGCACGTCTTCGCCGGCCAGGGCGCGATGCTGCGCGGCCGCCTGCAACGCCTGCAGGCAGGGCCCGATCAGCCGCTCCTCGTTGTGCGCCGGTACGATCGCCGCGATCATCGCAGTCCCTCGTGCTCGGCAACCGAGCGGGTGTCACGCGACCAGCCCTGCAGCAGCATGTCCGCATCGCCCCAGGAGAACGCACGCGGCAGCAGCGCGTCCAGCTGTGCGTGCACGAATTCGGCCGTACACCTGGCCTCCGCGAATGCGGGCCGCCAGTGGCAGGCGACCAGCACGCCCTGGGCGTCCAGCGACGCTGCCAGCCGTGCGGCCATCGCCTGCATCGTCGGCGGATCCAGGTAATAGCCCAGCTCGCTGAACACGATCAGGTCGAACGTGCCATCGGGCCACTGACGCGGATGCTCGGCTCGCTCAACCCGCACATGCGCGTGTGCGGCCAGGGCCAGGCGCGCCGCGCTCACCGCCTGTTCGCTCAGGTCGGTGGCCAGCAACTGCGCGCAGCGCGGCGCGAGTGCGGCGGTGAGCACACCGTTGGAGCACCCCAGTTCCCAGCCGCGCAGGTAGTGGTCCCGTGGCAGGCTGGCCAAGGTCAGCGCACGCTTGCGCGCCTCGTACCAGCGGGTGCGGTACTCGAACGGATCGTCCTGCTGGTAGAGCGCGTCGAAGTAGGCGGTCGTATTCATCCAATCAACACCTCGTAGTCACGCTCGAAACGCTGCACCACCGTGGGTGGCAGGATGGGGTCGCAGTCCAGCCCGTCCACCGCGCCAAGCTGGGTCGAAAACTGCGTGATGGCCGCGCGCTTGCGCTGCATCATCTCGGCACTCAGCGGGAAGCGCGTCGCCGACGCCCAGGCACGCGGCGCGTCCTGCGGATCCAGCCAATGCCAGCCCCACACCGGGAATTCGCGCAGCGTGCAGCCACGCGATGCGGCCGCGAGCGCACAGGCGCGACCGACGGCTTCGTGGTCGGGATGCGCGTCCAGACGCCACGGCCCCAGCACCAGGTCATCGGCGCGCAGCAACGACAGCAGGCGCGTCGCCAGCGCTGCTTCGCTGCCAGCTACGGCACCGTCATCGATGTGGAACGCGTGGTGGTCACCATCGGCCAAGCCGAGGCAGTCCAACGCACGCGCGAGTTCCTGCTGGCGCGTGCGACGCAGCCGCTGCGGTGACCACGCCGCCTGGCCCGGATAGCAGGCCTCACCATCGGTGACCGAGATGACCATCACCGGCAGCCCAAACGCTTGAGTAGTGGCCATCAGACCGCCGCAGGCGAGCACTTCGTCGTCCGGGTGCGGCGACACCACCACCAGCCGTGCATAGCCCGCAAGCAACGTTGCGGCATCGCACACCGGCACCGCATCCAGCCACGCGCACGCCTGCCACTGGGCCTCGCTGACGCCGTCGCCAGCGATGTGGCGCGTTACAACGTCCATGCCCGCCCTTCGCGATGGCAGTCCATGCCCAGCTGCTGCCAGTCGCGGTCGGCGTGGCTCTGGCGGATGAACACGGTCAGGTCGCTCCAGCGCCGCGCGTGGTCCGGGTCGATGCACATGGGGCCCGGCCCAAGCGCCCGTGCAACCAGATCCAGCGTCTGCACGCACGCGCGCTCCACTACGCTGCGCACCCTCACCACTTCGGTCATGTGGGCGTGTGTGGGGGCGGCGTCGATCAAGTCCGCCAGCTCACGCAGCAGCGCCGCGCACGCGGACAGGCTCATGTCGACCTGGCCCAGCAGTGCGGCCGCCACGCCCGGCTCACCCGCTTTGGGCGAGCACCGCAGCGGTGCGGCCAATGCCGTTGCCGCACCGAACCAGCACGCGGCGATACCCGCGCCGCCGTGCCAGAAGCCGGGGCGTTGCAGGTAGGCGTCGGGCACGCCGATCTCCACGGCCGGCACCCGGTCGAAATGCGCGGTAGCGCTGGGAATGCGCTCCATGCCGGTGGCCTGCCAGGCTTGGGTGTCGCACTTCAGGCGCGCCTGTCGCAGGTCCGCACGGAACAGCCGGCAATGCCCGTCCACGCGCACCGTCACCAGCGCCGCGCCCACCCAATCGGCACCCGAACACCACGGCTTGGCGCCGCTCAGCGTGCTGCTGCCGGCATCGAAGGCCAGCGTCGCCGCCGGCCCCTCGGCGGCCCATACCGCCGCCAGTTCCCCGGTAGCCAGCGGCGGGGCGTCAAGTTCATGCAGAATCGCCGCGGCGTCATAGTGTGCCTCCAGCAGTTTGGCCAGGCACAGATCCTGCGCCCCGATCTGCGCCAACAGCCGCCAGCGCCCCAGGGTGTCGCCCGCCCCCGGCAGCGGCAGCGCGGGATGGCGGGCCAGCCATGCCTGCGCGTGCTGCACCAAGGCAGGCGTTTCCGTACGTGGCGTGGCGATGTTGCTCACCGTGCCCATGTCAGGGCGTCAGGATCACCTTGCGGCAATCCTCCTGCTTGCGGTCGAAGATCTCGTAGCCCTTGGCCGCCTCTTCCAGCGGCATGCGGTGGGTGACGATCACCCCCGGGTCCAGGTTCCCCTCCGCGATATGGTCGAGCAGTTCCGGCATCAGTTTCTGTACGTGGGTCTGGCCCATCTTGAAGGTCAGGCCCTTGTCGAACGCATCGCCGAGCAGGAAGCCGTGCACGAAGCCGGCATACACGCCGGGGATGCTCACCGTGCCACCGCGGCGCGTGGCCGCGATGCACTGGCGGATCGCCACGCCGCTGCTGCCTTCCACCTTCAGCGTGGTCAACGCCGACTCGAGCGCGCTGCCCTCGGCTTCAAAGCCCACCGCCTCGATGGTGGCATCCACGCCGCGTCCGTTGGTCTGGGTGACGATGTACTCGGCCGGATCGTCGACACGCGTGAAGTCGATCGGCGTCACCCCATAGGTGCGTTGCGCGAAGTCGAGGCGGTACGCCAGGTGGTCGACCATGAAGATGGTCTCCGCCCCCAGCAGGCGGCAGCACGCCGCGCTCATCAGGCCAACCGGCCCTGCGCCGAAGATCGCTACACTGGACCCCGGCTTTACCCCGGCGTTGATCGCCGCCTGGTAGCCGGTGGGCAGGATGTCGGACAGGAACAGCACCTGCTCGTCGGACAGCCCGTCCGGAATGCGCAGCGGACCCACGTTTGCCTTGGGCACGCGCACGAACTCGGCCTGCCCGCCCGACACCCCGCCATACAGGTGGCTGTAGCCGAACAGCGCCGCCGGCGGCCGGATTCCCTTCTGATTGATCGCCGCCCCCTTGCCGCTGTTGGTGGTTTCGCACGCGGCAAACTCGGCAAGACGGCAATGGAAGCAGCTGCCACACGCAATCACGAACGGAATCACGACCCGATCGCCCGGCCGAAGGTCGCTCACACCGCTGCCGACCTCTTCGACAATGCCCATGAACTCATGGCCCAGCACGTCGCCGCTGTGCAGGTCGGGAATCTTGCCGCGATACAGATGCAGGTCCGAGCCGCAGATCGCCGTGGCGGTCACGCGCAGAATCAGGTCGTCGGGGGCCGCCAGCACCGGATCGGGAACGGTATCGACACGGACGTCCTTGCTGCCGTGGTAGGTCAAAGCGCGCATATGCTGCTCCAGTGAGGGATGCACCATTGCTACGCCGGGCTGCGTACCGGGGGGGTGACTCAACCGTGTGCGCCATGTTGAGAGGGAGCGACGGTACGTTCACCCGGGCGGCAGGATGCTCGAACTCCACACGCACAGGCGTCAGCGAATGAACACGCACACCCACCCACGCGGCACGCCTGAAGACGATCAGCAGAAGGCGTTCACGCCGGACAAGGTCCGCAATGACGACGCCCGCTGGAAGGACAAGGACATGCCGGAACAGGACGACGGCAAGGTCACCCCGGCCGACTACGAGACGCCCCCGTCGAAGGACTGAGGCAGGCCACCCGTCGTACTACTACTGCCCAGGCGGTGAGGCGGGCGGCGCTTCGACCGGCGGCGCTGCAGGGGTCGGATCGCCTTCAGGCGGCGCCTCCAGCGGCGGGACCTGCGCGGGAGGATCCCCCTGGGGCGGTGCTTCGGCAGGCGGCCCCTGCACCGGCGGTTCCGGGCTCACCGGCACTTCCACGGGCGGCGCAACAGGCGACCCTGGCGTGGGCGTGGGGGGCACGCCGGGCGGCGAATGCGACGATGCGTTCATCGGGTAGCTCCAACGGGTGGGGATGGCACAGCATCGCCGGTAGCGCGTCAACAACCGGCGACGGCACCGTGCACGTATCGGCAGGGTGATGCTTAGTACCGGGCCACGCCGGGCGCTATCCTGTGCCGCATTCCCGCAACGTGGACCGTGCACATGGCTGTTTCGAAATGGATGTCGGCGCTTCCGCTGTGTCTGCTGCTGGCTCCCGGCGCGCACGCCGCAGCGCCTACTGACGGCGTGCGTCAGGTGCCCAGCTTCGCATTGCCGGTGTCGCCCTATCTCAGCCCGCAGGCGCAGGACAGCGTACGCAGCGCAGTGATCCACGGCGATCCCACGGCCAAGCTGGACAATGCCGCCGTCCTCGCGCAGCTGGACAGCATCCGCAAGGGGACCGACCAATGGGCCTATGGCGAGATCGCCGAACTGCGCAAACGCTTCGCGGTGGAGCTGCATCACGAAACCTGGGGCGGCATTCCGGTGGTGCGCGTGCAGCCACGCAGTGCGCCGGCTGACCCTGCACATCAACGCCTGCTGATCGAACTGCATGGCGGCGCCTTTGTATTCGGCCGCGCTGACAGCCTGGGCCTGCTCGAGGCGATCCCGGTGGCGGCGATGACCGGCATGACCGTGCTTGCCGTGGAGTATCGCCAGGGCCCCGAGCACCGCTTCCCGGCGGCCAGCGAGGATGTCGCGGCGGTGTACCGGGCGGCATTGGCGCGGTTGCCCGCCGCGCATATCGGCATCTTCGGCTGCTCGGCCGGTGGCGTGCTCACCGGGGAGTCACTGGCCTGGTTCGCGAAGGAGAAGCTGCCCATGCCCGGCGCTGCCGGCCTGTTCTGCGCGGGCGGCGATGCGCGTTACGGCGGCGACTCGCGCTACGTCATGGCCGCGATCAACGACGCCCTGCTGCCCCATGCCGACGGCACATTGCCCATCATGGAAGACCTCTACTACGGCGACGTCGACTTCCGCGACCCGCTGGTGTCGCCGGTGTTTTCCGAACCGCTGCTGGCGCAGTTTCCGCCCACGCTGTTCATCACCGGCACCCGCGCGGCGGAGCTGAGCAATGTGTCCTACATGCACAGCCGGCTGGTGGACCTGGAGCGCGTGTCGGACCTGCATGTGTGGGAGGGGCTGGGGCACGCGTTCCATCTGGATGCCAAACTGCCGGAGAGCCAGCAGGCGTATCGGGTGATGGCGAGGTTCTTTGCAAAGCACCTCGGAACGGCGTTGCCCGCCAGCCACCCTGCCCCCGCAGCGGCAGCTGCGCCTAGATGATCACGAGGACAATGGGCGACGACTGTTCGCGCGCCGCGCAGCGTTCACTGAGCAGTTCCAGCGTCATGATGAAGGACTCGCGTAGCTCGCGCGGCATGGCGGCCAGGCCATCCACCTGCACCAGAACGACCTCCCCGGGCGCTACCACCACCCGGCACATCCCTGTGTCGGCGTCGCGCAGGGAGGACAGGCAGTCGAGCAGCGCATGACCGTTGCGGCCATAGAATGCCGGCAGGCCGAAAGCTGCAACGAAGGCATCGTGGTATTCGTCCCAGCGTGTGACCGGGGTGAAATCCAGGCGGATCGTGGCGCTAATGTTCAACGCTTGCATGTGCCCCGTCCTGGAGATTAAGGCCGATAGTCTAGAGCAGTGGCGGCGAGCTGCACTCTACACCCGACGTTGACCATGACTACACCGGCGCAGTACACCGGCACTGGTCTACTTGCGTCTACTTCTTCAGCAAGACGACGGATGAGCCAACGATGTCCTCCACAGGTGTCTTCCATCTGATTGAAGTTTCTGACGATCGTGAGCTCTCCAGCGATCGCGTAGCGCGCGTCACTTCCGTGACCGCGTCTTGCCTCAAGTGCAACCATCACTTCACTGCGGCGGACGAATCAACGCTTCTCGCTGTGCCGGGTGGCATTGCGATGCGCTGCCCAAGCTGCAAAGCGAGGCAGGCTATCAGCAGGGTGGTGTTTGACGACTTCTTACGCAGGCGGGAATAACCTCTTCCAGCAGCTTTGGGGCACGTCCGGCGACGGACATGCCCCAAGCGCCTGCGTCCTCAAGCCGGGGCAGCACTGCAGTCTGCTACTGCCCTTTTTCGCCACCCAGCGTGCCGCGCAGCTTGGCCTGCAAAGCACTGTCCGCGAACGGGTCGAACACGGTGGTGGTGTGCGCGCCCACCTTATACGCGATAGCGTCGATGGCGCTTGCGGTGGGATAGAGCATACGCACCTGCGCGTGCTTCTTCAGCGAAAGCGCCGCAACACAGCCCATCAGGAGCACATATTTGAGCAATCCGCGCTCGGTCGCGTCGTCCGGTAGCGGCCAAGCCAGAACCCGCTCGGCGACGTCCAGCGTTTCGCTGTGGCGGCTTTCCCAGCCATGACTTGCGCAGTAGAGGGCAGCGGCGGCGATGGACGGCTGCGCGCCAAGGCGCTCCAGGACCTGCTCATGCAATGCCGGCGTCCAGCACTCGGACAATGCGAAACACAGGCCGCGCGGAAGGCCCCTCTCGTCCCACAGACGCGAGAACAGGTAAGCGGTGTTGCCCGATGCTTGCGGGTCCATTCTGCCCAGACTGACGTACAGCATATCGAGTGCTTGCTTGTGCGCATGCTCGCCCCGCTGCATGGCGACCGACGCGTCTTCCAGCGCGATGCGGATGGTGGCGGTCATGTCCACAGACGTCATTGCCTCCAGTACGCGCCTTGCCGGGTGGTCGTCGCTGTTGTCAGGCGCAAGCACTGCCGCGCGGGCTTGCATGCGGGCCAAGGCCCAATGGAACAGACGCTGGCGCTGGGTCGTGTCCAGTACGTCCCGCAGGCGTTTGATGTCCTCGCCGACCCGATCGGTCAGCACGCTGTTGAGCGGCGAGGCGTGCAACAGCGCCATCAGCGGCTCGAACAGGCGCGCGTCGCTCCAGAAAGCGCGCAGACCCACCAGGATGGCGTCAACCCGGTCATCGGCGTCCAGTTCCGCAATATAACCATCGGCAGGCGGCTCCCCGATCATCGCAACCAGCAGGGGGACCAGTGCGTCGCCAGCATCGCTGACGCTGCGGCACAGTTCCGGCAACAGCGACGCCTGCAGTTCTCCGCTCAATTGCGGCAAGGCGCGCTGCACCAGTTCCATCCGCGTCGGCAGCGTGCTGTCGAGCAGGTGGCCGATTGCCCATCGCCGCGCATCATCGTCGTCCGCCAGGTCCGGGCGCCGTGCCAGGCGTATGGCCATTGCATCGCGCGTGGACGGAGCGGCTTGGGCGACGCCCTCGGCGAAGTCAGGCGCATCCCAGATGGTGAGCAGGTCCTCGGCCAGGCCACGGTTGCCAGCCAGCGCTTGGGCATTGAGGGCTGGTTCCGCGTCGCCAAGCAACCGCTGTGCGTGCTCGGCCAGGTCCAGTACGCGCAGCATCAGGTCGTCCCATTCCAGCAACGGCTGCACCACGGCTAGCAGTGCGCGGCCATCGCCGATGACGTGGTGAACAGGGTGCAGCATGGCGAGGGCCTGCCAGTGCGCTGTCGGTGAGGCGGCGAGCAACTGCGTGGCGGCGTCCGCAGCCGCGCCTGCATCCTCGCCCAGGCGCAGTTGCATGCGCGCGCGCAGAGCCCATGTCGCCGGGGCATCGGTATCGGTGATCCGATCCAGCGCCTGCAGGGTGGCTGCCGGGTCCAGTGCGTCGGCATCGCGCTCCAGCGCGCTGTCGATGTGATCCAGAACCATGGCCCCTACCGACTTTGGCGATACGGCAAGCGCCCGCAGACGCTCCGCAACCGGCGCCTTGGCGTCGATCTGCGCCCACACCATCATGCGTGCGCGGCGGTGGCGGAAATCGGGGACGACCGGCAGGTCTGCGTCGTCAGCCATTGTCCCGAAGGTGGCCACGAATGCGCGCAGCAATGGCGTAGCAACCTCAGCGACCTGCTCCAGCACCTGCGCAAGGCGCGCATCCTGGCCGAGCAGACGCGTGTGCAGCAGCCAGTAAACGGCGAGGTGCACGTCCCCGCTCAGTAAGGGCAGTGCTGCCTCGAACTCGCGCTGTTCGTATTCCTTGGTGGGGAACGTGCTCAGATAATCGTTGAACGCCTCGGCACCCAGTTCATCGGGGCCCTGCAACGGTTGGCCCTGGTTGTCGCAGGCCGCCTGCGAAAGCGCCTGCATCACCCACTGGTAGCGCGTGAGCAGGTCGGCGGTGCCGCCGTCCTGCGGAGAGGGCGTCCATGCGTACTCTTGCAACAGCGCGGCCTCTGCATCCTCCCTGTCGTCGCCGACGTCCCACTCGTCAAGCTCGTCCAACTCCAGTTCCTTTTCCCACATCCGCGCCCGGAAGGCCTGGTAATCGGCCAGACTGGCGAAACGCGGTTCCACCAGCCGGGTCTCGTGGTCCTGCCACCACACCTGCCCGCCGCCCCGCAGATCCAGCAGGGTGTAGTTGTCGCCCTCGTCGTCGAGCACGACGAAGCCGGAAAGCGTCTTGTCGATACCGCCGAAATACCGCGGATTGTTGCCCAGGTGCGCGTGGACCAGATCGGGGACATCCAGCGCAGCGAAATCGGCCGTGATCGCCGCAACGATCTGCTCGGTAAGTGGGAGCGCGTAGAAGCGCGAGTAGGAAGAAATCAAGTCCACGGTGTCGTCCATGTCTACGGAGGAAAGGTGCAGCGAGGCGCGGTGGTTCCATCCAGCTCTGTAGGTCGCGTGTCGCGCCTGAGGTCTGGTCCGGCCGGCGAGTTTACAAGATGGCAGCTGATCAGCAGGCAAGCGGGCTGCCCGGGCGCATACGTTCATGTCGGGGCGTGGCAGTGAATACGTCGCGCCGTAACCAATCCGGACCGTTGGAGCAGGATGGGTGAGGCGGAATCGTGCGACGAGTGTCAACACTCTATGGCCGTCAGGCGATCCCCACCCATCGCAGAGCATTCCTGTGGCCCTTCACCAGAAATTCAAAGGCAACCGCCCCGGCTGCGCATAGCGCGATGGTGATGATCACAGCTGCACTCACGAATGCTGGCTGCACGGCTTCAATACCGGGGATTCGACGCAGTCCCGCTTGAACGACACCAAGGACGAGCATGTGCGAAAGGTAAAAGTAGAAGCTGCGCGCCCCCAGCCAGCTCAGCGCCCATCGCCAACCACTCAAATGGGTCCACGTGCGAGCCAGCGCAATCGCAAGAGCGCATACGCACAGGGACGTGATCATCGACGAGAGTTTCAACTGCGATATAGCCAGGTCTACCGCGCCAGGAATCCACACGAATGCCTCAGCAACGGAAGCCGCTGCAGAAAGAAGCGCCAGCGCGAGCCAAAGCTGCCAGCTGCCGAAGGAGACGGCCGAGCCGTTCCGGCCAAAGGCCAATCCAGCCAGATAGAAGGGCAACCACAGAAAAAATGGCAACGCGTTGTAGGGGAATTGAGACCAGAGCCCATCAATTTCACTGGCGCGGATACCGTAGGTGAACGTGAAGGACACTACGATGGAAACGGGGATTGCCAGCTTGAGCGCGTTCGACGACAGGCGTTCGAGAACCGGGGAAAGGACGGCTATCTGCAGCATCACAATCACGTAGTAGCCGACGGAAATCACGGTGCCCGTGGCAAGCATTTCTGGTAAATCTGCAACTACCAACTTGCCCGTCAGGGCCTTCGCACAGGTGTAGACAGCCGCCCACACAAGATACGGAACCAACAGGCGTCTCACCCTGCTTTGAATGCCGGCCACCCACGACCTGGGCGCGGTTCCCTGAAGGGCGAACATCCCTGACAAAAAGACGAAAAGCACCACCGGAAAATTGATGAACTGCCTCAGCACAATGCCAAACGTATGGTTGGCGCTCCCATCGGGGAAGGCCAGTGCGCTGCCGCACGCATGTATGGCGACCACCGCGACGATCGCGAGCCCCTTCCATACGTCCCAGTAGAGATTCCTCACAGCTTGCCCACACCATTTGAAGGCCGGTCTTATATCACGATTGCCACACGCGCAATCACAGCCTCATGAAATTGCACTCCGCCCTTCCGTTCGGTCATACGCCGCTCGCACCGCCCAATCACTCTCTGCCCGATTCCACAGATTCCAAGGCTGTACCTCAATCGCGTCTGGGACATGGGCCTGGCCCCTTTCAGGTGACCACTCATTGCTTTGGGGGGGAGATATTGGACGCGAATATCAGACAGATGCACGGATCAACCCACAATCTGAACCGTGCAGATGACGGCATTGCAGTGCCACCTTCATCTGAATTGCAACCATGGCGTCTGACATGACATGCGTGCAGCCCGGCCGTAGCGCCGAGCCGTTGCCCACGTCACAAGGGAAAGTGGCGAAGTAAAGCAACAACGCCCTATCGCACTGGCCCAAGCGCTTGATCATGGTGACCCCGGCCCGATTCGAACGGGCGACCTTCCCCTTAGGAGGGGGACGCTCTATCCAGCTGAGCTACGGGGCCTGGAAGAGGTGTGAAGGATACAGCGTGATCGCTTACGCGGCCATCCCGCTTGGCCACCGTACACGTAGAGGGACTGCTTCTCCCCTATCCTTCCGTGCCCACACTCGCCCGCAGCATTGTCCGTCCATGGATCCTTCCTTCTGGAGAGCCCTCTCCCTGCTTGGCGACAGCCGATTGCTTCTTCCGGCAGCTGCCACGTTGATGCTGCTCGGTTACCTGGATGGCAGGACACCCTATCGACGATGGTCATGGGGGCTTGGCGCTGTCGGCGCCGCTGTATTGACGAGCAAGCTGGCCTTTCTGGGACTGGGTATTGGCTTGACTTCACCGCAGTTCACCGGTTTCAGCGGACATGCCGCATTTTCCGCCGCTGTTTGGCCCGTTCTGCTGGCCAGCGCCACCCGTGGGCGACCAGCCGCGGCGGTCGTATCAGGCCTGATACTTGCCGCGCTAGTAGCAGCATCGAGACCGCCACTGCATACCCACTCCTGGACCGAAGTCATCGCCGGCTGGCTGTTGGGCGCGATGGCAGCGACCTGGGCAGTCCGCGGCGCTGTTCCTGCCGATTTTCACCGACCGTACTGGACCACTGCCGCACTGGCCGTTGGTAGCGTCTGCCTGACCATCCTGTGGAATGTGCGTCCACACACCTTATTACTGCTCGCCACCGGCCATCCGCCCCACTGAACCACCCGTCCCCTGGTCACACCGCGACTTGACATCAAAAGCGCTCAACCGTGATCATAGGGATGAATTACCCCCTAACGGAGTAGGAGAACCCGTTCTATGAAGAAGATGCTTGCCGTAATCGCCCTGGTAGGCCTGTCCTCCCCGGCTTTCGCCCAGGACGCTCAGGTTGAGCAGACGGGTGCTGCTACCGAAACCACGACCTCTGCCGAAGTCGCTGGCACCGAAGCTGCTGGTTACTCGACTGCTGCCATCGCCGGCACCACCGTCGGCGTGATCGCCGCGGGCGCCGTTCTGTACAGCGTCGCCGGTGACAGCTCCAGCGGCTCGAACGACGATGGTGGCAACAACGGCGGCACCGATCCGGGCGGCCCGGGTACGGGTGGCACCGGCGGTACCGGTGGCACTGGTGGTACCGGCGGCACCGGCGGCACCGGCGGCTGATTTAGCCAAAGCCTGAATCCATGCCCTCGCCGGGCCATGCTTGGCGAGGGTTTTTTATGCCCGCCGAAAAATCAGACTCTACATGACCATGAAGTTCACCTGCCTTGCGGTCGCCCTGTTGGCGACTGCCACCCTGTCCGGCTGCATGCTTGCGCCAGGACAGCACCTGCGTCACAGCGATGTATCGGCTGGCCGGCAAAGCGATGATCGCACCCTGGAGATGGTCACCATCACTCCAAAACTCATCGCGATGGATCGCGCGACGCAGGATGAGCAGGTCCTTCCGCCCGAACTGTTCGATTACCAGCCTGCCGATTACACCGTCGGCACGGGCGATGTCCTGTACATCACGGTCTGGGACCACCCGGAGCTGACCGTCCCCGCCGGCTCCCAGCAGCAGGGCAACCTTGCCGGCCGCCTGGTGCAGAGCGACGGCGCCCTGTTCTACCCCTACATCGGCAAAGTGCAGGCCCGCGGCAAGACGCCGATGGCGCTGCGCGAAGAGATCAGCCGCCGCCTGGCGCAGTACATCGAGTCGCCCCAGGTCGACGTCTCGATCCTCAACTACGGCAGCCAACGCGTGTGGGTGACCGGCGCTGCGGAACGTTCCGCACCCATTGCCCTGGGCACCTCTCCCCTCACCTTGTCCGATGCGATCAGCCAGGCGGGCCTCAACCCGAGTCAGGCCGACCTGTCGGGCGTCAAGCTGAGCCGCGGCGGTGCCACCTTCACTGTCAACCTGGAGACGCTCGCCACGCAGTATGGCGGCCGGCAGCTCTACCTGAAGGACGGTGATTCGATCTTCATTCCGTACCTTGACCGCAAAGAAGTCTTCGTTGTCGGCGAAGTGAATCTGCCGGGCGCTTACAGCTTCCGCACAGGCGACGTATCGCTGAACCAGGCCCTGGGTCGCGCCCGCGGGCTGACCCAGGAAACCTCGAACGGCAATGCGGTCTATGTGATCCGCGGCAGCAAGGATCTGCAGACGATACCCTCGCGCGTGTTCCAGCTTGAGGCCCGTTCCCCCACCGCCTTCGCCGTCGGCAGCCAGTTCATGCTGCAGCCTGGCGATGTGGTCTTCGTCGGTGCCGCAGGCGTGACCCGCTGGAACCGCTTCGTGAACCAGCTGTTGCCATTCAGCAACATCCTGTATACCGCTGCGCGCACGGAGAGCGAAGTCGGGAACAACTGACATGGCAGCCTTTGACGTGCATGCACGGCGCCGCAAGGCGCCCATGGTGCTGATGTCGTGCATCGCCTTGGCCAGCACGATGCTGCTGGCCAGCTGCACCACGGGCAGCCGTGCCACCAGTGATTCGTTCCGCTTGCTGTTCCAGGGGCGGGTACAGGTAACACCCGCGCAGGTGGCAGCCACGCCCTATCCACAGGCACAGCTGAAAGCGCCGGACATGGCGGCCGTCATGGTGCTGGGCTTCGTCGATGAAGGGCAGCAGACCTGGTATGCCGGCAACCATGCCGTGTTCAAGCTCGATGCCAATGGGCTGCTGACGGGGACAACGGGCAATGGGCGCCAGCTCCACTCGCGTATCGTTGGCCCCTCGCCTTTCGGCAACCTTGCACACCTTCAAGGCAGTGCGCCCGTGCAGCGTGAGTACGACTGGATCCCCGGCTACCGCATGGGTGTCCAGGCGCATGGCACCGTCGAACGAGGTCCGCTGGAGTCGGTGGAGATCCTGGGCCGCAAGCGCGACCTGATCCGATTCGATGAACGCCTCGACGGTGGCATGCGGGCCCACAATATCTACTGGGCCGATCCTGCGACGGGCTTCATCTGGAAAAGCCGCCAACAACTGAGCCCGGACTACGAGGTTGAGCTGGTTCAGCTCAAGCCCTACCGGACATCGAAGGACTGAGACATGCAGTTGCGTTTCCTTGCCCTGGCGACAGGGCTTGTGTGGTCGTGCACCACCTGGACGGCTACGGCACAATCCGCATCACTGATAGCCCGTGTCGACGGACAGGTCCATGCACCGGGCGACTACACGCTCGCTACAGGCGCGCGGCTTTCGAGCCTGCTTGCAGCCGCGCGACCTGGCACCCAGGCCTACCTGCCCGGTGCCGCTCTTTTCCGCGAACACGACCGCCTTGAACAGGTGCGTCTGCGTGCGGGTATCGAGCACGACCTTGTCGCCCTCCAGGACCACAAACGTCCGGAGATAGCGAAGGTCGCCGAACAACTCCTGCAGTGGATCGACGCGCGGGACGCCACGGGGCGCGTCCCGCTGGCAACCACGGACGTACGCCTGATGCAGGTCCAACCGTTGGCAGACCCGGTGCTGGCGCCCAGGGACAGACTGCACTTTCCAACCCGTTCGACGACGATCACCGTTATGGGTGCTGTCGGCGCTGCCTGCGAGTTGCCGCACCAGCCCGAACGCGATGCCCGCGATTATCTTCGGGATTGTCCCATCACGAAGGCCGCCGACCCCAGCGATCTGTTTGTCATCCAGCCCGACATGGTCGTCCAGCAGCTCGGCGTCGCGCTCTGGAACCGCGCCGACCCGCAGGCGGTTGCGCCGGGCGGGGTCATCTACGTCCCCCTGCGCCAGCGCGAGATCAACAGGGTTGACCCGTCATTCAACACAGATTTTGCTGCGTTCATCGCAACACAGGCCCTGACACCGTGAGCTGCCGTAAGACGACGCGTCCGACGACGCTTGCATTTTCGATGCTTGCGCTGGCCCTGTCGGCCAGCCTCCACGCACAGGAAGCACCACCCGCCACCGCGAGCGAATGGGGTGGCGTAGGACTGTTGCAGACGCCCACGGCACGGATGGCGGCAGATGGCGATATCGCCTTCACTGCTTCGCACAATTCACCGTACAGCCGCTACAACCTGACCATGCAGCCTTTTCCCTGGCTGGAGGGGGCGTTCCGCTACATCAACGTCTCCAACATCCGCTACGGCTCAACCGATATAAGCGGCGACCAGAACTACAAGGACAAGTCGATCGATTTCAAGGTCCGTCTCTGGCAGGAAACGCGCTGGACACCCGACCTTGCCTTCGGTGTGCGTGACCTTGGCGGCACCGGCTTCTTCTCCAGTGAGTATCTTGTCGCCAGCAAGAACTTTGGCCCGGTGGATGCCTCCATCGGCTTGGCCACCGGCTACATCGGCAACCGCGGGGACTTCTCAAACCCCCTCGGCGCGATTGATGATCGCTTCAAGGATCGCCGCCCCATCGCAGGCAGCAACATCAACGACGCCGGCAAGTTTGGTGCCAGCAACATGTTCAAGGGGCCGGTGGGCATCTTCGGCGGCATTACCTATCAGACCCCCTGGGACGCGCTCCTGCTCAAGGTGGAGTACGACGGTAATGACTACAAGCGCGAGCCCCGCAGGAACAACCTGAATCAGTCCACGCCCATCAACGTCGGCCTGGTCTATATTCCGAACCGGAACATCGAACTGGCCGCAGCCTGGGAGCGCGGCGATGCGGCCATGTTCTCCCTGACGTTCCGGGGCAATCCTGGGCGGGCGGCTTCGTCGGCGAAGCCGTTCGACCCTGCGCCGGTCAAGCTGAAACAGCGCGCCCCGGTGGAGGCGGATGCACTACAGCAGTCCGCGGTGGGAACTGCGCAGGCGCAAGGTACCGAAGTCGATTGGGAAAGCGTCGCCCGCCAGTTACGCCAGAATGCCGGTCTCCGCATCGAGCAGATCTCGCGCCGCGGCAGTGAACTGTATATCGACGGCTATCAAGCCAACTATTACCACACCGCGAAAGGCATGGGGCGCGCCGCACGCATCCTGGGCAACGACGTGAGCGGCGAATACGACTGGTACACCTTCCGGACTACGCGACTGGGCATGCCGATCATCGATACGTCGATGAAGCGAGACACCTTCGAAGCCTACCTGGACGGGCGTGCAACCGAAGATGATCTGCGCCGCAGCACCGAAGTTTCCGTGCCTGCCGACGTTGAACGCGAGGTCCTCTACACCCAGGCGAAGAAGCCATGGGGCGGCGGTTACAGCATCGGCTACCGCCAGAACCTTGGCGGGCCCGACGGCTTCATCCTCTACCAGGTCGCGGCGAATTTCAGCGGCAGCGTGTTCTTCCGGCCCAATGTCTGGCTGACCGGTACCGTCAGCGCCGACATCATCAACAACTACGACAAGTTCCGTTTCGACGCGCCCAGCAACCTGCCGCGCGTACGCACCGACCTGCGCCAGTACTCCACGACGTCTGACGTGATGATGCCGAACCTGCAGTTCAACGTTGCACGCAGGCTCGGACGCGACATCTATGGCATGGCCTACGCAGGCTACCTGGAGTGGATGTACGCGGGCGTCGGTGGCGAGCTCCTCTACCGCCCCATGGGCGAAAGCTGGGCGGTGGGTGGCAATCTGAACTACGTGCGCCAGCGCGACTATGACCAGCATTTCGGACTGCGTGATTACAGCATCACCACCGGTCATGCCACGCTGTATTACACGTTCGACGCGAAGGAGCGCGTGGTCGGATCGCTCTCGGCCGGGCGCTATCTGGCCGGTGACTACGGCGCCACGATCAACCTGGCCCGTGTCTTCGACAATGGTATGACCATGGGTGCCTACGCGACCAAGACCAACGTGTCGGCGGCCGAGTTTGGCGAGGGCAGCTTCGACAAGGGCATCTACTTCAGCATTCCGCTCGACACGGTCCTGCCCCGTTCGACGCGCTCCCAGGCCACGATCAACTGGGCTCCGTTGATCCGCGACGGTGGCGCCATGCTCAATCGCAAGTACCCTCTGTACAACCTGACAGGCGAGCGGGACGAGCGGTTCTTCTACGACAACATCAAGTCTGCGGCCGACTGAGTCGGCCGCATGGCGGGCAATCCCACCCTGCCCCAGCGCCATGCAACAACAGCACAACCCTTCGCACGAACCACGGACTCAGCGAGCGCCGGCATAGCGTGACCGGTGCTCGCATCACTGGCCGCAGGCGCGAGTCCCGCAGCCTCCAGTGAGCCGCTTATTGGGTCTGCAGTGGCTGAGTATCGTGGGGCTGCGTCTCCATCGGTCGGCGAAGGCCCATCGCGAGCGCGAGCGCCAGGCTGACGAACACACTGTTCATCGCCGAAACAGACAACGCCGAACTGCACACGATACCCAGGACGACCACCACCTCGATACGGCTGTAGCCGCTTTTCTTCAGCGCCATCACCATGAATGTCAGCAGGAACAGCAGGCCGAGAATGCCGTGATCGAACACCGCTCTCAGGAAGTAAGAGTGCAGGATCACCGAATAACAGTGGCCGTCCCCGGAGAAACTGAACAGGTCCTCATAGTAGGACAGGCTCTGGCAGGAATAGCTCGACAGGGGCGTCAGCGGCATACTGCCCAGCAGGAACTTCCACGCGGGCCAATGCGCCACCTCGCCCAAGAACACCATCATGAAGTTGTAGCGGTCGATGGACTGGATGCCCCCACCGTCGGACCGCAGCACAAAAATTGCCACTGCCACGCCTCCCAGCGCAAGCAGGCCGGCCATGTAGAAGAAGGTTCGCAGCGTCAAGCGATTCAGGAACACGCCATAGAAGAGCACCAGCAGCGCCAGCACCGAGCTACGGGAGCCGGACAGGCCGATGATCGCCACAAGCACCGCAAACCAGAGAACCATCCGTCGGCCGAGATCATTCCGGAGGATGTAGAACATCAGCATCAGGAAGATCAGTTCGAAGTTGTTCTCAACGTACAAACCCGGTCTGCTCCCCATGCGCGGCGTGAGATCCAACGCAATCGAGTACGCGTACTTGGCCAGGAACATCACCAGCAGCCACTTCAGCAGTTTCACCGCGGATGAGCGCGAAAACACATTGGCACCGAAGAACAGGCAAAGCGGCGCGATGTAGAAGAAGGCTTTGTAGGCTTGGGCAAAATCGAGGATGTGCGCCGGCTGGAAAAGCAGCATCAGTACATACGATATGCCGACATAGAGGACGGAGCCGATGAAGAACGCGATCACCGAACGCTTTGGTATCTTTACGATCAGGGCGGCACACACCAGCAGCACGCATTCAAACATCGCGTTTGCGGGAAGGACGTTGTAGGACAGCGGGCTGAACAGACCGACCAGCCCAATGAGCAGGAAAGAGTAAAAGAATACGCGTGCCGACAAGCGCGCCCTCAACGTACGCATACATATCCCTCTGGATGCAGCTCAGCAACACGGCTGGCGTAACAGCATTGAAACAGGCTCGCTCTCGAGCAGTCAGGCATTGCGCGCATCACGCACCCTCTTTGCCAGGGAAACGACCAGCGGCAGGAAGAAGCAGCCTGCCGCGGTGGCACCTATGTAGATTCTGGACGCCGGGGAAAACTGGGCGGTGAACCGGGAGCGACGCGCCGCCGGAATCCGACGGTACATCGTCATCGAATCCCTGTAGCACTGCATGTAGCTCGCCCAGGAGCATCCCTTGCCCAAGCCACCTGCATAGCGTGGCAAGGAGTAGAAGAACAGCTCTTTGATGACCGAGGGACCGATGCGAGCATCATCCTGGTCGCCATTGTCCATCAGATGCGACAGTGCCACGATCAGGTCAGGGTGGCGGCTGAAGTTTCCGTGGATGCTTGACGATGCACGCACCCCGTATCTGTAGCGAACCTGCCGGTCAAACGTGATCTTCCTCGCGCGGGAGAGCCAAAGCGGCACGACCGCGAGATCCTCATGGATCACACCTTCAAGGAACGCATGACCGGATTGAAGATACAGCTCGCGCCGGACAATCTTGTTCCAGGCGCTATGACCATAGACATCGAATCGCGAGATCTTCTCCGGCGTGCCGTCGATACCGGGCGCGGCCGGCAGGTACTGGCCCAGGGAGCGCCCCGTGTCTACATCCACACGTTCGTAGCCAACCAGTACCAGGTCGGCGTCTCCCGCGAGCTGCAGGAGAAACGCAGGGGCGGATGCAACGATGAGAAGGTCGTCGACGTCGACAAACCACAGATATTGCCCGACAGCCGCCAGCGCACCGATGTTCTTGGCCCTGCCCTGGCCTCCATTGGGCACATGCAGCACCGCGACGGAGGGCTGATGGAGCGCCATCTCATCCAGCAGGCGGCCGGTCTGATCGGTGGATCCGTCATTCACGAACAGGAGCTGGACCTGGCCGGTGGCAAGCAACGGCGCCACCGAATCGACGAAGGTGTCGAGATATGCCTCACCGTTATAAACGGGGACAACAATGGACAACAGGCTCACGGTTCTGCCCCGGGCAACGCCGGACCGCGCGCCATGCGCAGGCGAAGATCCGCAACAACAAAGGGAAGGTATTCGATAAGGTACCGGCGCCAGAGACGGCCGGGCTCACGGAACAGCCGGTAGGGGGCACGCAGATTGAACCGATTCACCCACTCCGGATAGTACTTTACCCCGCCGTCAAGGGCCTGATCCAGATAGCCTCCGCACGTAAATCCGAGCCCCTTCCACCCGGAGTTCCTCAGGCCAAGAAGAAAACGCTCCTGATGGGGCGCGCCCATGCCACAGATCACGACATCCACGTTCAACGCCCGCAGCCTGTCGTAGCACGCATGGACCTCGTCCTCGCCGTTGAAGAAGCCCGAGCGCGCGTACGCGACATCTACGTCAAACTCTGCGGCGAAGACTGCCGCCGCTCGTTGAGCGACGCCATCCACACCCCCCACCAGCGCAACCTTAAGCGCATGCGTGTGACAGAAGGCGAACACTTCCGGGGCCAGGGAATTACCATCGAAGGATTCACGGACGATGACGCGGCCAAGTTGCCGGCTTGCACTTGATGCAAGCAGGTTTCCATCGGGCAGCAGGACATCCATTTCAGCCAGATCAGAGGCGTAGCCGGGCCGATCGATCGTCATGCGAACCGCATGAGGATTGACGAAGCTGATCAACAATGCGCGATCGCCGGAGGCCTTGAACGCACGCCAGTCATCGTGCCGCCGCCCCAACAGGGCAGTCAGTCGCTGCAGCGCTGCAACCGCTTCAGAGGTGTCCACCATCAGAATCCCAGTTTCTTCAGGGCGCGGGACGCAAAACTCTGGCGCCACGACTTGCCCCAGTGATGGATTGCGTACGTGTTCTCGGTGATGCTCGAGAACATCAATTCCTTGACCGGGCGACTGGCATCGTAGGGGTTGTAGGGATAGAAGTGCTCTTCTGACAGGATCGAAACTGTCGAAGGATCACCGGAAGCAACCGACGCCATCGCCACTTCAGGGGCGATCAGGTACGGCTTTCGGGCAGCAAAGCGCTCATCGATCAGCCGCATGCACTCACGAGGCAACCAGTGCCCCGGGACGGATCCGATGACGCCGGTGGTGGGCCGGCCAGGTGCCTCCAGACCCAGGAAGCAGCCATGGCCCAGAAGTGGATCGAACGACTTCACAACCTCAATATCTGCATCAAGGTAGATGCCACCCTCGTCGGCGATGGCGCGCAGCCGGATATAGTCCGACAAAAAGGCCCACTGTTTCTTCTTCAGGCAGTGCTGCAGGAAGGGGGTGTCGAACTGCGTGGACGATTCATCCCAACGCACGATGCGATAGCCCGGCAGCTTCTCCGCCCATGTATCGATGCATCGGCTGTACAGCGGCGGCAACGCATTGCCCCCGAACCAACAGTAGTGGATGGTCTTTGGAATCACGATACGGGCTCCTTTGCCAGCGCCCCAAGCAGAAACGCCTTCGAGTGCTCCCGAAGATCCGCGACACGCTGATTCACACGTTGGTAGTCGATCGGCTCAAGCTCAACCGCCCCGAAGGCTGGACTGGCCGAGGC
Organism: Stenotrophomonas sp. 10N36; assembly: GCF_056395005.1. NCBI lineage: Bacteria > Pseudomonadati > Pseudomonadota > Gammaproteobacteria > Lysobacterales > Lysobacteraceae > Stenotrophomonas > Stenotrophomonas sp. 10N36. Next base: position 30,907 of record NZ_JBFTIS010000001.1, read on the forward strand.
GTCGCATAACCTGTCTTCAAGGCCGAGCATTGCCAGAAGTGATTTGAAGCGCGTAAGCCCACGCCCGGCATTGCCGATGGCGACAAACTGCTTTTCGAAGATGATGGAGAAGATCATGCCATGGTAGGAATCGGTCACGACAAAATCCGCGTCACGGAAGCGGCGCGCCCATTGACCGATATTCACGTACCCAGTCAGATCCGTCTCCGGCTCGGCGAGGGTGATCGTGTCCAGCTGCTGCGCCCGCTGGACGGCGTCGATGATGCACTGCTTCGTTGCGGATCGATCAAGCACATAGGCATACAAGCCTCCAGCGCTGTTTCCGGGCGCCAACTGCTGGATGACACGTTCATGGAACGCCCGCTCGACCAGCAGCGTCGGGTCCAGCACATGCACCGCATCTTTCCTTGCGAAGCGTTGCCCGCAAAGCGCGACGCCCGAATCTTCACGGACCGATACCGAATCAAACTCCCCAAGCAGCCGTGTAACCTGCGCCACCTTTCCATCATCGGCCCATTGATCCGTACCAAACGAAGCGGCATACGAAATCCGTCGCACAGACGAATTCTGCAGGAACGACAGAAAATAGGCGTCGTAAGCCCCGTCGTCGATGTAATCCAACCGCCACACCTGGTCGCTTCCCACAATGACGGCATCCAGACCAAGTCGCGCGCTTTCCGCAGCGAGCTGGGATGGGGTACGACTGACACCGGACTGGATCGGCAAGAACGCCTGCATGAAGCCGGCGTGCTTGCGCAGCTTCAGGAATTGGCTGCGATAGTTGGCTATGTTCTGGCCCGGAATGCGCTTCAATGCGGCTATGACGGCCAACTTCCACGCCGCCTTGTGATGCTCCTTGCGCAGCAGAATAGGCTGGTATCCCTGCTCGCTCAGGAACGCATACAGCGCCGCAACCTGGACGATACCGCCGTAGTTGGAATGCAGCGGGAGGGTGAGCAGGCCGATTCGGCGAGTCATGATTTCTTCCTCAAGGGTCGGAGGACCAGTGACTGCAGCATGGCCCGCAATGTACGGTACGTTCTGCGCAGAAGCTGACCATTCTGATAGTTGTAAAGCACGTCGTAGGGCAGCAGTCGCAGGAAGAACCACCCAAGCCCGCCCCCTTGCTTGGCCTCTTTCAGGGCCCGGTGGGAGACCTGGGAAAGGCGCATGCGAGTGACGTAAAGACGCCTTCTCATGGGCTCCAACCCACCGTCGCCGGCCTGGACGCGTTTGCGGGGACGCCAGATGCCACGCGAATCCATATGGGCAAGGCGAACCTGGAGCCCTTCGTTGCGATGACGGAAGGTTGCCGCCTGCGACTGGTGGATCTTGCCGGGGTCGATCGGATCAAGCGAAATTTCGCCCCGTGCGCTCGCGCCCGCGAGCAGCGCTGCGATGACAGGATGGCGCACGATCACCACGTTCGTTCCGAGGCTGTCCTTCACATACTCCGGCAGCCATGCATCGCCCATGACAACATCGGCGGTCTCGCAGGCAACGTCATCACAGAAATCGCAGGCCAGCGGCTTGAACAGGCCCAGCCCCCAGTCCGAGCCGTACAGGCGGAAGTTCTCCGTGCGCGCAACCTTCGTATTGGACCGTACTTCGATCGAGTAATCATTGGCCGGGCGGGACGTGTCCTTGACGCGGAAGTCCACATCGCTCACCGCGTCGGGATGAATGCCCAACTGCCACCCGAACGATTCCACAAAGCCTCGCGACTTGAGATGACCGCAGAAAATACCAACGAAGTACTTGAGTTTTCCCTGCAGCAGCGGATCGGTCTCGGCAGCCAGGCGCAGCGCCTTGATATGGCAAGGAACACCGGTAATGGCGAACGTCCGCGTGGTATCGGCGCGCACCTGCTCCAGCACCTCGTGGAACCCCGTGGGGTAGTAGATCGACTTGACCCGCGTCCGCAGTTGATCCACGGAACTGGAAATCAGGTACTCGAAAATGCCGTCGCTGGCGCCACGCCCGACGTGGATGACCGCATCGACCTCACCACGAGTGAGCAGTTCTTCAAGCACCCACGAGGTGAGACCGCCGGAGCTGCCCGAAAGACGATGCGGCCCGGTGATCGCATGGCCGGCATGCAGATCCGAGTAGAAGCCCGTCGAAGGATGATGCGAGATGCCCTGCAGCCCCCCGAACAGCTCCTCGGCCAGGACCGTCTCATTCCTCTCGGTCCCGAACGGACACGTCTCTGCAGACAATGATTCCAGGGCCGGATGGGACGGTTGTGGCATGCCAACGTCGTTGATGGACATCTGCACACCGCTAGCCGCCATTGCGCAACCGCCGCAGCCAACGCAGTAGCCGCCCTTGACGATCTGCCCAAGTGAAACTGCCTGGTTCATGCGGGGTCGCTCTTGCTGAATGAACGGTGGGCGGTGTAGCAGTACAGGCCCACCAACAGTGCTTCGGTCGCAATGGCAGCCTGGATTGCGCCCTGCATGCCAAACCGGCTGATCAGAAGATGGTTCAGTACGAGATTGCAGACCGCTACCAGCCCCATGATCCGGATCTTCACCCGCATCAGGTTGCCCGTGCTGAGAATCGCACCGGCACTGGTGGCAACGAAGCGCATCGGAATGCACGGTGCAAGCCACATGAGCACCCACGCGGCTTTCACATATTCTTTGCCGAACAACAGGGGCACCAGATACTGAGCAAGCAGGGCCGTACAGACCGCCGCGGCAAGCCCTAGAAGGAGCATGTACTTGTTGCCGGCACGATAAGCCGCGCGGAACGCGGCCCGATCCTGGAATGCCCAGCGGTGAAGGCGCGGCATCATCAGCTTCTGGTAGATCGTGGTGGGCAGCAGGTACAGCGCGGCCAGGATGGTGACCGCCACGCCAAAGGTCGCAGTAGCCTCGGGCCCCAGGTGGTGGCTGATGAAGAGAATGCTGCTCTGGAAGTAGACCAGGAAGAACAGGTTGCCCAGACCGAATGCCCAGGTCTCCGATGCCACGGCCAGAATGCCCGGCTGCTCCAGAACCACCGGGTCGGTGGGTCGCTCGTGCCCCACCACGCCCATGCGCCCGGTCGCAAGCGCGACCATGTTTGGAATGCCGGCAAGCACCAGCAGGCCGCCCACCAGCGCGTACAACCACGCCAGGGTAACTGCATCCAGACCTTGGCCTGCCAACAGGACGCCGACCACCACGAGGAACCTGACCACCTGCGGCAACGTCTGCCAGACCATTAGTGGAACCGGCTTTTCCTCAAGCAGGAACCGCGTGGTGACCACCTCGATGCTGGCCACGGAGAGAAGGCTGGTGGACAGGATGAGCAGGCACCACGCCGTCGGGTCTTCAACGCCCAGCCCGACTATCGCCCAGGCCGCCACGCCGGCAATCGTGATCACGGTGCTCAACGCGCAGAACATGAACGTCGGACGGATCCAGCGCATGGCATGCCAGCCCTCGCGCCCGAATACCTTCAGCCAGAACGCTTGAAGCCCAAAGGCGGTCAGCGGTGACACGATGTTGATCGTTGTGAACGCCGCCATGAAGATGCCGTACTCCCGCGGCCCCAGTACGCGCGCGGCGAGTATCTGGGTGAGGAACGTCAGCCCGGCGCCCACGATGGTGAACAGACCGATGACGGAAACGTGCTGGATGGAACGTTTCATTGTGTATGACTTCAAACCGCGTATGCGTGCGGGGCAAGGCCCTGCCAGAGAGGATGCCGCGACTGCCGCGCAGACATGCAGTTGCCTGGTTCACTACCGGCCGCCGCCGATGCAACGCGCTCGCGCGGCAACGGGGCCGGACACAGCGTGGGTCAGGCCGGGCGCGCACCCCGGCCTCCCGCGCCACCGCCTCAGGAAGAGGTGGACTTGTACTCGTAGTACCCGTAGCTGTAGTAGCCGGTTGCGCGGCGCTGCACTGCGTTGAAGATCGCGCCCTTGATACGGACGTTGTTCTGCTCGAAGCGGCGTTTGGCCAGCGCAAGCTCCTTGGCCTGGTTCAGCCCGAAACGGGCCACCATCAGGCAGGTGCCAGCGTGGTGCGCAATGATTGCCGCATCGGTCACCGCCAGGATTGGCGGCGTATCGACAATGACGATGTCGTACTGCGGGGCCAGCTCTTCCAGCAGACGCGTGAAGTTGGAATGCATCAACAGCTCGGACGGGTTCGGCGGCACGTCGCCCCGGGCGATATAGCTCAGGTTGTCCAAGCCGGGCAGCGTGCGGATGACCTCGGAACGCTCGGCCTTCCCAACCAGCAGATCCGACAGGCCCGGCGTCTGTGTGGTGCCGAGCGCCTTGTGCAGGGTGCCCTTGCGCATGTCGGCGTCGATCACCAGGACCTTCTGCCCGGCTTGCGCGATGACGGCGGCGAGGTTCGAGGAAACGAACGTCTTGCCCGCATTCGGGCTGGCACCGGAAATCAGGACGATGTTGTTCTTGGCCTCCAGCCGTGCGAAATGCAGGCTGGTACGCAGGCTGCGCACGGCTTCGATGGCCAGGTCGGCAGGATCCTTCACCGCAAGCAGATGCAACTTCCCATCCGCGCGGAACTTGCCCCGCACCGAGTCACCCTGCTGCTGCACGCTGACCGGGATGGAGGCGTATACGGGCAGCCCAAGCTCCTCGATCTGCGCCGGGTCTTCCACGCCGCGATTCAGCAACTGCTTGAGCAGCACCATGGCAACCGAGAGGAAGGCGCCCAGCGCCGTACCGATCAGCACCACGATCGCCTTGCGAGGCTTCACCGGCGTGGTTGCATCCACTTCGGCGGCATCAATGATGCGCACATTACCGACCGTGCCTGCACGCGCCACATCCAGCTGTTGCGCCTGATTGAGCATGCCCGTGTACATCTCATTGCTCACCTGCAGATCGCGGGTGAGTCGCAGCAACTGCTGCTGGGCTTCGGGCAACTGCTTCACCTGGCCCTGGAAATTGCTCTTGCGCCCTTCCAGCTCGCCCACCTGGCGCATCAGTGCCTGGTAGGCCGGGTGATCGCGGGTGAACTTTCGATCCATCTCGGCCTGCTGCAGGCGCAGTTGCTGGATGCTGGTCTCGACCGCAACCTCCTGGTCCAGCAGGCCCTTGGTCTGCAGGGTAAGGTCGACCGAATTGGCCTTGGTCTGGTAAGCGCTCAGTGCCTTCTGTGCTGCATCCACCTGGCTGCGAACGTTCGGCAGCTGCTCTTTCACGAAGGCCAGCTGGGCCGACGCTTCGGCCGAGTTCCGTTCCACGTTCTGGCGCACGTAAGCCTGCGCTACCTGCTGCAGGAAACTCTGTGCCAGTACGGGATCGGCGCTCTCATACGCCAGGGTGAGGATGCCCGAGTCCTTGCCGGATTCGCTGACGCCGATATCACGCTGAAGATTGTTGATAACGGTCAGGTGGCGCTGGCGCATGAGGTCAAAGCGCATGCCCGGATGCGCGCGCAGCACAGCAACCTGCATCTTCACGCCACCGCCGGTCGCGAGCGCACCGACCTGCCCCTTCAACAGACGGTCCCCATCGTCATCAAGCAGCTCGTAGGTGCCCTTCTCCCCGACAACGAGCGTCATCTCGCGCGCCAACTGCGCGCGCGGGACGTCAAACTGGAAGATATCGAGCTTTTCACCGCCCCAGCCAAAACGACGCATGCCAAAGCGCACGTCGGCCAATGCCTCCGGATCCCTGGCCTCCGCCTTGCGGGCAAGATAATTGCCGATCAGCGGGAAACGGTTCGGCTCAACGCTGACATCCAGCTTCAGCGCATCAACGGCACTGCCGACGACCGACCGGGACGTGATCAATGCAATTTCTGTGGAGGCCTCCGCCGCGCCGCCGCTCATGCCCAGCGACTGGCTTACATCCGCCAACCCCGGAAGAGACGGCACCTTCGACTCGACCTGCACGATCGCATCGGCACGATAGATCGGCGTTGCCAGCAGTGCGTACGCGGCAGACACCAGGAAGAACACGAGGGTGATGGAGATGATCCACCACTTGTAGTCCACCAGCGTGCCCAGCAGCTGCCGCAGGTCAATCTCGTCGTTGTCGTCTTGTGCGGAATTGCGTGAATCAGTTGTCATGGGGAATAGGCATCAAGGCAAAAAAGGTTTAGGGGCAATGGAACGTGCAAGAGGCGCGCATCAAAGATGCCGCGACCAACTCTCCACGCCCTCGGCCATGAGCTTGTACACGTGCTCGAACGCGGGGCGCTGCTGGCGGTAGGGATCGGGAATTTCCCGGTCCTGCTGCCACTTGCCCAGCAGGAAGGTCTTGCCGGATGCCTCGGGGGCGATCTCCGCGATGCGCCGGACGTGCTTGCGCTCCATGGTCAGCACCAGATCGGCCGAGCCCAGGATCGCACCGTTGATCTGACGGGCGCGATGCGCCACACCGTCCAACCCTCGTTCCAGCAACAGCTCCTGCGCGGTGGCATCGATGCCGTGGTCGACCAGCGCGCCGAGTCCCGCGGACGACACCTGGATGTCTTTGCCGGCGACGGCTTGGCGTAGCATCACTTCGGCCGATGGGCTACGGCAGATGTTGCCGACACACACAAAAAGAATGTTTTTGAACACTACCTGGATTCCATAACAGTTCGCGCAGGCCACGACGTGCGTACAACACTCAGCCAGTCGCACAGGTTACCGCACGACGCACGCAGTGGCACAGTTTTTTTCATCAAATCATTGACTTAGGTCGCTAAATCGCCCTTCGCCTCAGTACGCTGACTTCTGGCCAAAGACCTTGAAGACCGTCATCACGATGATCCGGGCATCCAGGGTGGGGCTCCAGCGGCGGATGTAGTCGATGTCGTACTGAACCCGCTTTTTCATCGACCGCAGCTCCGGGGTTTCGCCGCGCAGGCCGTGCACCTGCGCCCATCCGGTGATGCCCGGCTTGACGTAATGACGGTGCATGTAGCGCTCGATCAGCCGTTCATAGTGATTGTTGTGCTGAATGGCGTGCGGCCTGGGGCCCACCACCGACATGCTGCCACCGAGCACATTGAAGAACTGAGGCAGTTCGTCGAGGCTGGAGCGCCGCAGGAACGCACCGAAACGCGTCACCCGCGGATCATTGCGGGTGGCTTGGGTGATCTTCTCGGCGTGTTCGGCATGTACCCGCATGGAACGGAACTTCAGCATCCAGAACTCTTTCCCGCCCAACCCGTGGCGCTTCTGCCGGAAGAGTATCGGCCCCGGCGAGCTCAGCTTGACCCCGATAGCAAGCAACGCCAGCAGCGGCGAAAGCAGCACCACGGCGATGCTGGCAACGAACAGATCCTCGATCCGCTTGCCCAGCTTGAACTTCTGGTCCACCAGGCCTTGGCGAACGCCAATCATCGGCACGCCACCCACCTCGTGCACGCCCGGATTCAATGCCCCCAGGCCGGTGGTATCGGGAATCAACCGGACCGGAACCGGGAACCGCTCGATGTTCTTCAGCATTGCCTTGATCTGGACGGCGCTGCCCATCGGCATGGATACCCACAGTTGATCAAAGTCTCCCGCATGGGCCGCCATGTACGCCGGCAGATCCTCCACCGCACCCAAGCGATGCGGCCAGCCATTGCGCCGCCCACCGGCGATGTCGTGGGCGCCGGCAAAGTAACCGATCACCTCTTTGCCCAGCTCCGGCTTGCCGCGAAGCAGCCGATGCAGCTTCAACGCGGGCGCGCGCAGCCCCACCAACAGCACTCGCTCCCTGTCCAGCCCGCGCGCACGCAGCCGGTGCAGCTGCACCCTGAGTACCACCCGCACTCCGGTCATGGCCAACAGGCCGGCAACGAACCAGCCCACCAGCCAAAGCGCCGGCACGGCGTCGGCCACGTCGATCAGCATGGCGTACATGGAGAACAGCGCGAACACCGAGGTCCACGCCATAAGCAGGATCCAGAGATCGGCCAGCAATCCCCGGGCCCGCCAGTTTCGATACATTGGGGCAATGGAGAAGCACACGATGGCGCTCAGCAACACCGCGCCAAAGATGACCTTCTGCTCATGGGTGGGGGCCGCCCATCCATAACGCAGGAAATGGGTGGCAACAGCAGCCACCGGCACCGCCAGGAAATCGCCCAGACGCAGCCCCAACTCAAGTGCGGCTCTCGCCTCACCGCGGCGCGCTCGAATCCGACTACCCGTGTCGGCCAGCCCTTCTACAGATCCTTGTAGCATGTACCGCTCCTTTTTCTCCGCACTCATTCCGCATCCTGATACGAGCCGACGCCAAAGGCTCCGTATCGGCCGTCTTGCGCGCACACAATCAAGTATTGTAACCAGATTGTGACGGAACTTAACGGAATTTCTCGCCGTTTGCGAAGCCGACTGCCTGAATAGGCACGGTTTGTGCAGGGGCCGACCCAAGCACATGCGCCTGCCGCTTCATGAAGAGGCTCGTCACGACGCATGCCACCCTTGAGCCCGGCCCTGCAAGGCGGGCAAGTCGGTCTGTTAACATCCCATCCCCACGATCCGCCCGGGCAACTGCCCGGCGCCCTCCAGCACTCAAGGAAGAGCTCTTTTGCAGGACGTACTCATCTGCGGCGGCGCCGGCTACATCGGCAGCCATATGGCCCAATGGTTGGTCGAACATGGCCACAGGGTCACGGTGCTGGACAACCTTTCAACCGGGCACCGCGCAGCCGTGCGCTGGGGCGAACTCATTACGGCGGATCTGATGGATCCCGCAGCGCTTGAGCGAGCCTTCCACGGGCGACGCTTCGACGCGGTCATGCACTTCTGTGCGCGGTCACTGGTCGGCGAATCGGTCGCCGATCCTTATGGCTACTACAGCAACAACGTTACCGGCACCTTGAACCTCCTCGAGGCGATGCGTCAGCACGGGGTGGATAAGCTGGTTTTCTCGTCGACCGCAGCAGTGTTTGGCCACCCGGCCACCGCCGTGATCGACGAGGAGCACCCCACGGCGCCGATCAACCCCTATGGGGCCAGCAAGCTGATGGCCGAGCGCTTCCTGGCCGATGCCGCGACAGCCTACGGCCTTCGCTCAGTGACCCTGCGCTACTTCAACGCCGCGGGTGCCCTGCCCGAACACGGGATCGGCGAAGCGCATGCGTGTGAAACACACCTGATACCCAACGTCCTGCGTACCGCCTTGGGCAAGGGGCCGCCACTGAAGGTGTTCGGCAGCGACTACGACACCATCGACGGCACCTGCGTGCGCGACTATGTGCATGTCCAGGACCTTGCCCAAGCCCACGCATTGGCGTTGGAATTCATGAAGCACCAGGAGGGCGCCCATGCCTTCAATCTCGGCAACGGCCGCGGCTTTTCGGTAAAGCAGGTCATCGCTGCGGCGGCAGCCGTAGCGGGCGCCCCCATCCCATGCACCATGGCCCCGCGCCGTGCGGGCGACCCGGCCTCACTGGTGGCATCCAGTACCAAGGCGCGCGAACTGCTTGGCTGGCGACCACGCTGGACGGAACTGACCCCGATCATCGAAAGCGCATGGCGCTGGCATCGTGACCCGCCTGACTGGTCTCCCGACAGCCCGCCGCTGGAGCAGGCAGCAGTCAATGCCGAAAGGCAGCCCTGATCCCAGGGCCGCCCTTACCCGGACTGGATCAGCCGATGTCCAGTTCCGGGAAGCCCTTGACCAGTTCATCCACGGCCTTGATCTGACCCAGGAAGGCTTCCAGCGCAGCCAACGGCAAGGCACTCGGGCCGTCGCAGCGCGCATGATCCGGATCGGGATGCGCCTCGAGGAACAGGCCCGCAATGCCGAGGGCCATGCCTGAACGCGCCAGCTCTGCAACCTGACGGCGACGACCACCGGACGCCTCGCTGCCGGCATCGCGGCGCTGCAGACTGTGGGTGACGTCGAAAATCGCCGGCAGCCCGCCTGTCGATTCAATCATCTCGCGGAAACCGAGCATGTCCACGACCAGGTTGTCGTAGCCGAACTGTGCCCCGCGCTCGCAAAGAATGATGTTCTCGTTGCCCGCCTCACGGATCTTGGGCACGATGTGCTTCATCTGGGTGGGACTGAGGAACTGCGGCTTCTTGATGTTGACCGCGCGACCGGTCTCGGCGATCGCGACCACCAGGTCGGTCTGACGCGCGAGAAACGCGGGTATCTGCAGTACGTCCACGACCTCGGCAACGGGCGCCGCTTGGGCGACCTCGTGCACGTCGGTGATCACCGGAACGCCGAAGCGACGCTTGACCTCCTCGAAGATGCGAAGCCCCTCCTCCAGGCCAACGCCCCGGAAGGACGTGATCGACGAGCGGTTGGCCTTGTCGAACGAGGCTTTGAAGACATACGGGATGCCAAGCTTGGCGGTAACCGTGGTGAAGTGTTCGGCCGCACGCAGGGTCGAATCGAGGTCTTCCAGCACGTTGAGGCCGCCAAACAGCACGAACGGCAAACGATTGCCGACCACCACACCTTCCGCAACGGTAACGTTCATTCAGACTCCTGGGGCAAGACGACCGACCACGACTGAAGCCGCTTGCGGTCAATGGCCCATTCTAGCGGCTGCGTGCCAGGCCCGGGTACGGGCATATGGCGCCGGTCTGCTAAAATCCGTGTTCTGCATGCCGCACCCCCACCCTGCCAGCGGCTGCGCCCTTTTTGATACGCAACAGGAGTTTGCATGTCCTCTGATCTGCTCAAGGCCCTCGGCCTGGACGCGACCAACGCTGGCACCTACCTCGGCAATGGCGAGTGGTCCACCGCCACCAGCGCCGGTCTGATCACCCCGGTCAATCCGACCACCGGCGAGGCGATCGCCCAGGTCCACGCCACCACCGACGCCGACTACGAAACCATCGTGGCCCGCGCCCAGGAAGCCTTCAAGGTATGGCGTACCACCCCGGCCCCACGCCGTGGCGAAGCCGTGCGCCTGTGCGGCGAAGCGCTGCGCGCCCACAAGGACGCACTGGGCTCGCTGGTCGCGCTGGAAATGGGCAAGAGCAAGCCCGAGGGCGACGGCGAAGTGCAGGAGATGATCGACATCGCCGACTTCGCCGTGGGCCAGAGCCGCATGCTCTATGGCTACACCATGCATTCCGAGCGCCCCGGCCACCGCATGTACGAGCAGTACCAGCCGCTCGGCCTGGTCGGCATCATCAGCGCGTTCAACTTCCCGGTCGCGGTGTGGGCCTGGAACTCCTTCCTGGCCGCGATCTGCGGCGACGTGTGCATCTGGAAGCCGTCCAACAAGACCCCGCTGACCGCCATCGCTTCCATGCGCATCTGCAATGAAGCGCTGCGCGGCGCCGGCTTCCCGGACATCTTCTTCCTGATCAACGACGCCGGTACCGAGCTGTCGCAGAAGATGGTGGCCGACAAGCGCGTGCCGCTGATCAGCTTCACCGGCTCCACCCAGGTGGGCCGCCAGGTCGCCGAGAAGGTCGCCCACCGCCTGGGCCGCTGCCTGCTGGAGCTGGGCGGCAACAACGCCATCATCCTGGACGAAACCGCCGACCTTAAGCTGGCCATCCCGGGCATCGTGTTCGGCGCGGTCGGCACGGCCGGCCAGCGCTGCACCACCACCCGCCGCCTGATCGTGCACGAATCCATCCATGACGACGTGCTGGCCACGCTGGTCAAGGCGTACAAGCAGGTGGAAGGCAAGATCGGCGACCCGACCGACCCGGCCAACCTGATGGGCCCGCTCAACAGCGACGGCGCCGTGCAGCAGTTCCTGGCTTCGATCGAGAAGGCCAAGGCCAGCGGCGGCACCGTGGAAACCGGCGGCACCCGCATCGACCGCGCCGGCAACTTCGTGCTGCCGGCCATCGTCACCGGCCTGAAGAACAGCGACGAAGTGGTCCAGCACGAGACCTTCGCCCCGATCCTGTACGTGATGAAGTACAGCACCCTGGACGAAGCCATCGACATGCAGAACGGCGTGCCGCAGGGCCTGTCCTCGTCGATCTTCACCACCAACCTGAAGGTGGCCGAGCGCTTCCTGTCGGCGGCCGGCTCGGACTGCGGCATCGCCAACGTCAACATCGGTACCTCCGGTGCGGAAATCGGCGGTGCGTTCGGTGGCGAGAAGGACACCGGCGGTGGCCGTGAGTCCGGCTCGGATGCGTGGAAGGTCTACATGCGTCGCCAGACCAACACCATCAACTACTCCGATTCGCTGCCGCTGGCCCAGGGCATCAAGTTCGACCTGTGATGCCCACGCCCGCTGCCCCTTCGCTGGATTTCGCCGGCCGCCGGGTACTGGTGGCTGGCGGCAGCAAGGGCATCGGGCGCGCCATGGCGCTGGCGTTCGCTGCGGCGGGCGCCCGCGTGTCGGTCTGCGCCCGCGGTGAGCCCGGGCTCACCGCGCTGCGCGCCGATGCCCAGGCCCTGGGCCTGGACATCCACACCGCATCGGCCGACCTCGGGGTGCTGGACGACATCGGCCGCTGGCTGGCCGATGCCGCCCACGCGCTGGGCGGTATCGATGTGCTGGTCAACAACGCCACCGGCTACGGCATGGCCGACGATGAAGCCGGCTGGGAAGCCAGTCTGGGCATCGATCTGATGTCGGCGGTACGCGCCTCGCGTTTGGCCCTGCCCTGGCTGCAGCAGTCCAGCGACGCCTGCATCCTCAACCTGGCCTCGATCGCCGCGCTGCAACCGCGACCGGGCGCCGCTCCGTATGCCGCGGCCAAGGCCGCACTGATGCACTACACCACCTCCCAGGCACTGGCGCTGGCCCCGCAGCGGATCCGCGTCAATGCCATTGCCCCGGGCTCGATCGAGTTCGAGGACGGCCTGTGGGCCCGTCGCCGCGAGCACGACCCGGCGCTGTACCACGCCACGCTGGCCAAAATTCCGTTCGGTCGCTTCGGCCAGCCGAAGGAAATCGCCGATGCCGCCCTGTTCCTGTGCTCGCCGCTGGCGCGCTGGATCACCGGCCACACCTTGAACGTCGATGGTGGCCAGGTCCTGATGGGCTGAGGCCTGCCGGGTTGCACGCCGCCCGCGCCGATGGGCTAATCCCGGCGCAGGCACTATCATGGGCGCTCTGCCATGGAGGAAACGGATGAACCAGCCCTATCGACAGACCAGCTCGCTGGCCGTAGTCAGCTTGATCATGGGCATCGTCGGCTGGACGGTCTTTCCGTTTCTCGGCAGTCTCATTGCCATCGTCACCGGCCACATGGCACGCGCGGAAATCCGCCGCCAGCCGCAGGCGCTGGAAGGCGACGGCCTGGCGGTCGCCGGACTGGTGCTGGGTTGGCTGGCGGTGATCGGCAGCATCCTGGTAGTGGTGGGTTTCGTGCTCTTCTTCGGTGGATTGGCCCTGTTTGCCGCATCCCAATCGTGAGGTCCCCATGAGTGCATCGGATTCGACCGAACGCTTCAGCAGCCGCGTCGCCGACTACGTCCGCTACCGCCCCGATTACCCGCCGGCCCTGCTGGACTGGCTGCATCACGATATCGGCGTGCCCACCGAGACCCTGGTCGCCGATATCGGCGCCGGTACCGGCATTTCCACCCGTCTGTTCCTGGCCAGCGGCCACCCGGTCATCGCGGTGGAGCCCAATGCGGCCATGCGCGCCGCCGCCGAGCAGTGGCTGACCCCTGATTACCTGCGCCTGAAACTGGTCGACGGCACCGCCGAGGCCACCACCCTGGCCGACGACAGCGTTGGTCTGGTCGCCGCCGCCCAGGCCTTCCACTGGTTCGATACCGCCGCGGTGCGCCGCGAGTGGTCGCGCATCCTGCATCCCGGTGGGATGGCGCTGGTGTTCTGGAACTCCCGCCTGCTGGACGCCTCGCCGTTCCTGATCGGCTACGAGCAACTGCTGCTGGAGTTCGGCACCGATTACACCCAGGTGGCCGAGCGCTACCAGGATGACGACGCCATGCGCGCCTGGTTCGGCGCGGGCCTGCGCGGCCTGGCCAGCTTCCCCAACGTGCAGCGCATGGACCTCGACGGCCTGCGTGGGCGCCTGCTGTCCTCGTCCTACGCGCCGCAGGCCGGCCATCCCCGCCATGCGCCGATGCTGGAGGCGCTGCAGCAGTTGTTCGATGCCCACGCCGTGGACGGCCAGGTTGCCTTTGAATACCAAACCCGTGCCTTTGTCGGCACGCTGGACTGATAGAACGCCATGTACTCGCTTGCCCGCCCCTTCCTGTTCGCCTTCGATGCAGAGCGCGCCCACGGCCTTGGCCTGAACGGCCTGGAGCTGGCCTACCGCACCGGCACCACGCCCCTGCTGGCCGGTCGTATCGCGCCGCTGCCCACCAAGGCCTTCGGCCTGGAGTTCCCCAATCCGGTTGGCCTGGCCGCCGGGCTGGACAAGAACGGCGAGCACATCGATGCCCTGCTGGCGCTGGGGTTCGGCTTCGTCGAAATCGGCACCATCACCCCGCGTCCGCAGGAAGGCAATCCGAGACCGCGGCTGTTCCGGCTGCCGGCCCACCAGGCCATCATCAACCGCATGGGCTTCAACAACCTCGGCGTGGATGCACTGGTGCGCAATGTTGAACGGGCCAAGCGCCGCCACGGGCTGCTCGGCATCAACATCGGCAAGAACAAGGACACGCCGAACGAGCAGGCGTTCGACGACTACCAGCACTGCCTGCAGAAGGTGTATCCACTGGCCGACTACATCACCGTCAACATCTCCTCGCCGAACACGGCCGGGCTGCGCGAGCTGCAGGAAGAAACGGCGCTGCGCCAGCTGATCTCGCAGCTGCGCGACAGCCAGGAAAACCTCGCCGCCAAGCATGGCCGGCGCGTGCCGATGCTGGTCAAGGTGGCGCCGGACCTGAGCGATCGCGACATCGATGCGGCCGCCCGCGTGCTCAGCGAATTGAAGGTGGACGGCGTGATCGCCACCAACACCACGATCGACCGCAGTGCGGTGGCCGGTGACCCGCGCGCGCAGGAGGCTGGTGGCCTGTCCGGAGCGCCGCTGCTGGGCCAGTCCACGCTGGTCCTGCGCCGGTTGCGCGCACGCCTGCCCGAGTCGATGCCGCTGATCGGCGTCGGCGGCATCCAGTCCGGTGCCGACGCGGTGGCGAAGATGTCCGCCGGCGCGGCCCTGGTGCAGTGCTACAGCGGCCTGATCTTCCGCGGCCCGGCCCTGGTGCAGGACTGCGTTGAAGCCATCCGCCGACGCCGCGAGGCCCCCAGCCGCGGTGCGGTTGCCCCCCTATGAGTAACGCAATGCCTGCCTGGACCCTGACTGAGAACGCGTCGCTGAAGGCGCTCAACACCTTCCACGTGGAGGCAAGCGCGGCACAGCTGCTGGAGCTGCACGACCCGTCGCTGCTGCCGGATGTACTGGCGCTGCCGCAGGTCGCCGACGCGCCGCTGCTGGTGCTGGGCAGTGGCAGCAACGTGCTGCTGGCCGGCAACGTGGAGGGCACGGTCCTGGTGTTTGCCAACCGCAGCATCGAGATCCTCGAACACCGCGCCGACCACACCGTGGTCCGTGCCGGCGCCGGGGTCAGCTGGCATGGGCTGGTGATGTGGTCGCTGCAGAACGGGCTGTCCGGGCTGGAGAACCTGGCGTTGATTCCCGGTACGGCCGGCGCGTCCCCCATCCAGAACATCGGCGCGTACGGCGTGCAGGTGGACGAGTTCATCCAGACCGTGGAAGCCTGGGACCGCGAGACCGCTGCGTGGGTCCGGCTGGATCCCGAGGCCTGCCAGTTCGGCTACCGCGACAGCGTGTTCAAGCAGATGCCGGAGCGCTACCTGATCACCGCGATTGAACTGCGCCTGCCCTTGCTGCACGCGCTGCGCCTGGGCTATGCCGGCATCACGGAAGAGATGCAGGCCATGGGTGTGGAATTGCCGGTGGCCGCCGATGTGGCCAACGCGGTGATCAACATCCGCCGCCGCAAGCTGCCCGACCCGGACGTACTGGGCAATGCCGGCAGCTTCTTCAAGAACCCGGTGCTGCCGCTGGAACAGGTGGAGGTGTTGCTGCAGCATTTCCCCGACCTGCCGGTGTACCCGGCCGACCAGGACACCCGGCGCAAGCTGTCGGCGGCCTGGATGATCGAGGCCTGTGGCTGGAAGGGCTACCGTGACGGCGACGCCGGCGTGTCGCCGCACCACGCGCTGGTGCTGGTCAACCATGGCACCGCCACCGGCGAGCAGCTGCTGGCGCTGGCGCGGCAGATCTCGGCCTCGGTACTGGAGAAGTTCGGCGTACCGATCGAACCGGAGCCGCGCCTGATCGGCGCGCAGTGGTGACCCCGCCACTCGCCCTGCCCGCCCCTACTCCAATGCGTGCGGCACTGCTGATGCTGGGCAGCACGCTGGCCTTCGGGCTGATGGCGGTGGCCATCCGCTATGCCACCCGCTCGGTGCCCACCCAGGAAGTGGCGTTCTTCCGCAACGCCTTCGGCCTGATGGCCCTGGTGCCGATGCTGCTGCGCCCCGGTCGCGCGTCGCTGAAGACCCAGCAGCTGCCGCGCTACCTGCTGCGCAGCACGATCGGCCTGGCGTCGATGCTGTGCGCGTTCTGGGCGATCGGCCACCTGCCGATGTCGCAGGCCATCTCGCTGTCCTACTCCACGCCGCTGTTCGTCACCATCGCCGCGGTGCTGTGGCTCGGCGAGACCGTGCGCGCGCGACGCTGGGCGGCCGTGATCATCGGGTTCATCGGCGTGCTGATCATCGTGCGGCCGGGCTCGACCAGCTTTACCCCCGGCACCCTGGTGGCGGTGCTGGCCGCGGTACTCAGTTCGCTGGTGGCGATCCAGATCAAGCAGCTGACCCGGGTGGACAGCGCCGATGCCGTGGTGCTCTACACCTACGTGTTCTGGGTGCCGCTGTCGCTGGTTCCCGCGCTGTTCGTCTGGGTGTGGCCGACCGGCATGGCCTGGGTGTGGCTGGCCGCCACCGGCCTGTTTGGCACGGTGGGCCAGCTGCTGTGGACGCGGGCGCTGCGCCTGGGCGAGGTCTCCGCACTGACCCCGATCAGCTTCATGCAGTTGCCGCTGGTTGCCGTGCTGGGCTGGCTGCTGTTCGGCGAAACCCTGGACCGCTGGACCGTGATCGGTGCCGGCATCATTCTGGGCGCCAATGCCTACATCGCCCATCGTGAAGCGGTACTGGTGCGGCGCGCGGCCTCGCAGGCCGCATCAGCCGGCGCCAAACCAGGCGAGTAGAGCCACCCCGATGCCGGTCGCACGGCAGCCACCCATGGGATGGCGTTACCCCGTTTGCCCGGTGGCCGCCATCCAGCTGCGCGCCGCGCTGTCGACCACGTTGCCCGGCGCGAACTGCTCTTCCATGTAGCGAACCGCCTGGCGCCGTTGCGCCGGCGGGCGCGATGCGGCACCCGGCTCCAACAGCAGGTCATGGAACTCCTGTACGTCATGCAGGATGCGCCAGTGCCGGTAATAGGCCAGGCGCTCGAGGTCGATGCTCACCTCGCCGTAGCCCTCACCGAAGCCCGGCGGGTCATCGCGCCCCCAACGCCCGCCCACACCCGCACCGACGAACATCAGGTCGCGCTCGCGCGGGGCCAGCAGCATGTCGTCCCAGTCGATCAGGCACAGCCCCTGGTCGGCACGCAGCAGCAGGTTGCCGGCGTGCAGATCGCCATGACACAGCACCCGCGCCCATGCCCGGCTCTGAAGCCGTTCACGCAGCTGCGCGCAGCGCTGCCAGACCTCGCCAATACGCGGCCGATGCTGCTGCCACGCGCGCAGGAACTGCGCGGCGAGATCATCACGCACAGGCCAGCGCGCGTCGGTGCGATGCAGCCACGCACCCACCCGCTCCACCGCGGTGTCGTCATCGAAATGGGGCTGCGCCAGCCCGGCGCGGAGGTCATCCGGCAAGGGCGTGTCGTGCACCTGCCGCAGCACTGCTCCCAGCCGCCGCCACTGCGCCTGCGACAGCGCCGACTCGAACCCGGATTGACCCTCGACATAGGCAAACAGCGTCCACTGCAGGCCGTCCATGCGCAGTGCCGGGGCGCCCTCCAGGGTGGGCTGTGGCGCGGCGATCTCGTCCAGGCCGCGCTGGCTGCGCAGGTACTGCAGCACCTTCCACACGGTCTCATCGACCGCGTAGCGCCGGCACTTCAGCCACCACCGCGCGCCATCGCGTGCGATCACCTGGTACACAGTGGCGCCCGCATCGGCACCGGTCGGCCGTTGTACCACCATGTTGGCCTGCACGCCCCATGCCTGCGACAACGCCAGGCCAATCTGGGACGTGGACAATTCCTGAGGATGCAGCATCAACCCGCCGTGTTGCATGAACACGCCATCACTATGTCAGAAACATAGGGAACACACAGCGCAACCGATCACGAACCACACCGCTGCGCGCTGCCGTCAGGACGGCAGCGCGCGTTGGGTTACGGCATGAACTTCTTCTCTGCGCCAATCAGGATCGACTGCACGTCACCCGCCTGGCTGTCGAACAGGAACTGGTACTCGAACCGGAACAACCAGCCGGAGGTGGACTGGAACGGCGCCCCGATGCCGAGCAGCGTGCGGCTGCGCGACTGGTCGCGCAGCGACGCCGAATAGGCCGGGCCGGACAACAGGTCGCTGTAGCGCAGGGTGGCGGCATTGCTGCCCTGGAAGTCACGCTGGAACTCGATGCGTGCGCCAGGCAGCCAGGTACCGCTGTCGGTGCGTACCAGGTATTCGCTGCGCAGGCCGAGGTTGCCGGTGCTGGTGCGCAGCTTCTGCTCGTCATAGGTCAGCGTGTCGCCCACCCGGCCCTGCTCGGTGTAGCCGTCCAGCGTGGCGTCGGCCACGTCCAGTCGTGCATATGGCGACAGCAGCAGGGTCTCGCTGCGATGCTCGTAGCCCAGTGCCAGCGAGGCAAACAGCTGGCGGCCATCGCGGCTGCCGTTCACGGTGTTGCCATTGCCGGTGACGAAGCGCCGCGCGTCCAGCGACAACCACTGGTACCCCACCAGGCCATCGAGGTAGGTGTTGCGGCTCGGCCGCCAGCTGGCATACGTCGCCACGCTGTAGCTGTCCACGCTGCTGTGGCTGCCCTTGTTGCCGACATCGGAACTGTCGTGGCCGTAACCCACGCCCGCGCCGAGCGCCACGCCGTCACTGATCCGCGTGTCGGCGCCCATGCTCAGGCCGGACGTGGTGAAGTCCGCCGAGCTGCGGCCGTTGCGGTTGTTGCCATTGCCGAAGCTGAGCGCGCCGCCGGTCCACACCGCAATGCCGCCCGGCAGGCCACCGGTGCCGCGGGTCGCATCGCCTGCCGTGGCATCGGCAGGATCTGCCGCAGGCTCGATCAGGTTCATGCGCAGGGAATCGGCCAGGCTCTGGTCCACGGCCGAGAGGTTACCGCGCTGCCCTGCCCGTCCCGACGAAGCCGACGACAGGCTGATGCCGTTGCTGAAACCGTCGCCACCGCCGCGATGCAGGCTCTCCAGACGACGCTGGAAGTTGTTGATCTGGCCGGTGGCCATACGACGGGTTGCATCGGCCTGCGCATCCAGGATGCCCATCACTTCAACGTCCTTGGTCGGGTCGGGGCGAGCGGTGATGGTCACCGCCAGCGTGGCCGGTGCGGAGGTCGCATAGGCGTTGCTCAGCGTGTACACCAGCTGCGCCACGCCCGCATAACCACCCGCCGCGGCAAACTCCAGCCGGTAGCCGGCGTCGCTTGCCTTCACCGTGGCCGTACCCGCGTTGGCCGGCATCACCGACACCACGTTGGCCGCAGTGAACGGGCCACCGCGCGCGCCTTCGGTGAGCTCCACGCTGATGGTGGTGCCCGCCAGGCCACTGGCCGTGAGCGCGGCAGCGATCGGCTGCGGGTTGATGGTGACCGTCACCTGCGCCGGGGCCGACACACCGCTGCTGTTGGCCAGCGTGTAGGTGAACCCAACCGTGCCACTGGCCTCCAACGGCGCCGTGTAGCTGATCTGCAGGCCGGCGACGCTGGCACTACCGGTAGCCGGTGCAGCCGCAATGGCGGCGGTGTCGAACGGCCCGCCGCTGGCACCGGTGGTGGCATCGAAGGTGATGGTCTGGCCGGCCAGCACCGTCACCGTCTGCGCTGCCGCCACGGCCTGCGCCTGACTGACGGTCAGGGTGATGCTGCGGGTGCCGGCGTAGTTCTGCCCATCACTCGCGCTGACCACGAAGGTGCTGGTGCCGATGCTGGTGGGCGTACCGCTGAGCACACCGTCGGCCGCCAACGCCAACCCGGCCGGCAGGCTGCCGCTGGCCACACTCCAGGTGTAGCTGCCATTGCCACGGGTGGCGCTGAAGGCATGCCGGTAGGCCTGGCCTACCTGCGGCGCGGCCAGCACCGCCGGATCGACCACGATCTGCGCCGGATCCACGGTCAACGTGTAGGCCTGGTCCACCGATTGCCCGTTGGCATCGGTGGCGCGCACCGTCAGCGTGCTGCTGCCGGCAATGACCGGCGTACCGGACATCACGCCGCTGGCCGCATCCAGCTGCAACCCGGCGGGCAAGCTGCCGCCCTGCAGCGTGTAGGTGTAAGGCGCCACCGCACCGCTGGCGGTAAGCGTCTGCGTGTAGGCCACGCCCACCACCGCGTTGGGCAGGCTGCCCGGGGTCACCACCAGGTTGGGCGCGGCCACCTCCAGCGTGTAGTTCTGCATCCGCTGGAACGGTGCGCCGGCACCGGTGGAGGAATCGGTCACGGTCACTGCAATCGGGAAGTTGCCACTCTGCGTGGCCGTGCCGGACAACACGCCGGTCGCTGCATTGAGGCTGATACCGGCAGGCAACGCACCGGTGGCGGTGTAGGTGTACGGCGCGGTGCCGCCACTGCCGGCAAAGGTGGTCGAATAGGCCACCGCGTAGTCGGCCTGCAGGCTGCCCGCGGCCGGTGTCAGTACCAGCGTGGGCGCGCTTGCCGAGAGCACAAAGCTCTGCTGGCTGGTGACGCCATTGCTGTCGGTGACGCGCACGGTGAGGGCGAAGCTGCCCGCATCGGTTGGCGTACCACTGAACGCACCGCCGCCGCTGAACACGATGCCGGCAGGCAGCGCACCGGAGACCAGGGCGAAGCTGTACGGCGCGGTGCCGCCCGTAGCGGAGAGCGTGGTGCTGTACGCGCTACCTACGGTGGCGGCAGGCACGCTGGTCTGGTCGATGGACGGACCGGCCGAGGTGCTCAGCGTGTAGCTCTGCGAGCCGGAGTGCGGCCCTGCGCCGCCCGAACTGTCGGTGGCCAGCACGGTGAACGTACTGGTGCCCGGTGCGCTCGGCGTTCCGGACAGCACGCCGCCGGTGGTCAGCGACAGGCCTGGCGGCAGCGTACCGATGGCCGAGAAGCTGTACGGCGCCACGCCGCCACTCGCACTGAAGGTGGCGCTGTAGGCCAGGCCCTGCGCCGGCGATGGCAGCGTTGCCGGGGTCACGACGATGGTGGGCGCAGCAACCTGCACGGCATACGCCCGTGCGCCGGTCTGGCCGTTGGCATCGGTGGCCGTCACGGTGGTGTTGAACGTGCCACTGGCCGTCGGCGCGCCCGACAGCACGCCAGCGCCGGACAGACTCATGCCGGGCGGCAGTGCGCCGGCACTGACCACGAACGTATACGGGGCGATGCCGCCAGTGGCGGACAAGGTCTGCGAGTACGGAATGGCCACGGTGCCGCCGGGGACAGTCGTCGGCGCAACAGCGATGGTGGGCAACGCGACGACCACGTTGTAGTTCTGACTGATGCTGAAGGGTGCGCCTGCGCCACCGCTGGAATCGGTCGCGGTCACCGTGATCGCAAACGAACCAGGTTGGGTGGGCGTGCCCGACAACGTCCCGGTGGCCGCCGCCAGCGACATCCCGGTGGGCAACGTACCGGCCGTTACGGCATACGTGTAAGGCGCGACGCCACCGCCTGCGCTGAACGCCTGGCTGTAGGCCGCTGCGTAGGTGGCGTTGAGCGTACCGGCCGCCGGCGACAGGGTCAGGGTGGGCGCGCCGATGGTGATGGTGTAGCTGCGTTGCCCGTTCTGCGCAGCCGCATCGGTCACCTGCACCACGGCGGTGAACGAACCGGCCGTGTTGGGTGTACCGGAAATCACGCCACCGCTGCTCAGGGTGAGGCCCGTGGGCAGCGCGCCCGACACGATAGTGAAGCTGTACGGTGCACCCGCGCCCTGGGTTACCGACAAGGCCGCCGTGTACGCCGCACCGATCGCCCCGTTGGGCAGGGTCGCCGGGTTGAGCACCGGAATGCCGGGCTGCACCGTGCCGCTGTAAGACCGGGTGCCGTTGAAGGGGCCGACGCCGGTGCTGCTGTCACTGGCCTGCACAGTGAACGCATACGGGCCTGCATTGGTCGGCGTGCCGGACAACGTGCCGCCACTGTTGAGGGTCATGCCGGCGGGCAAGACACCTCCGACGATGCTGAAGGTGTACGGCGCCGTGCCGCCACTGGCACTCAGCGGCGCGCTGTAGGCCGCGCCCTGGGTGGGATCGGGGAGCGTTGTTGGCGTGAGGTCGATGGTGGGCGCACTGATCGTCATGGTGTAGGGACGCGCGCCCGTCATGCTCCCGGCATCGGTGGCCGTGACGGTCCAGTTGAACGAGCCGCCCGCCGTGGGCGTGCCGCTGAGAACGCCCGCGGACGACAACGTCACACCGGCCGGCAGTGCACCGGCGGTGACCGCGAAGGTATACGGCGCTATGCCGCCGCTGGCGCTCACTGCCTGCGAGTACGCACTGCCCACGCCCCCCACCGGCAGGCTCGCCGGCGCAATGACGATGGTAGGCGACGCAACGCTGAGCGTGTAATTGGCCGAGACACTGAACGGCGCACCCGTGCCGGTGCTGCTGTCGGTCGCAGTGACAGTCAGCGGGAAACTGCCGGTCTGCACCGGCGTGCCGGACAACGTGCCGGTACTGCTGTTGAAGCTGAGTCCGGAAGGCACTGTGCCACTGAGGGAATACGTGTAGGGCGCATTGCCCCCCAGGGCGGTAAAGCTCTGGCTGTACGCCATTCCGTATGCAGCCAACAGGGTGCCGCTTGCCGGCGACAGCGCAAGCGTGGGCGCAGCGATGTTGGAGGAGTAGGCACGCTGGCCAGTCTGCAGGTTGGCATCGCTGGCCTGGAAGGTCACGCTGAACGTGCCGGCCGCCGTTGGCGTGCCCGACAGCACCCCGGACGCCGACAGTGACACGCCGGCCGGAAGACTGCCCGCAACGACCTGGAAGGTGTACGGCGCCACGCCACCGCTGGCGGTCAGGGTCTGCGAATACGGCGCGCCCGCAGCACCGAACGGCAGGGTCAGCGGTGCAATGGCGATGGTGGGCGGGGACACCGTAAGGGTGTAGTTGCGGCTGGCCGCGTACGGCGCGCCTGCGCCCGTGGTCGCATCTGTCACGCTGACCGTGATGGGGAACGTACCCGTCTGGGTGGGCGTGCCCGACAGCACGCCGGTAGCGGCAGTGAAGGCAAGGCCACTGGGCAACGCACCACTCAGCGAATAGGCATAGGGCCCTGTGCCGCCACTGGCGCTGAAGCTCTGGCTGAAGACGGACCCGTAAGGGCTGTTCAGCGTCGCGCCCGACGGCGTGATGGCAAGAACGGGCGGGGCGATGGTGATCGTGTACACCCGCTGCCCGGTGAAGGCCCCGGCATCGGTTACCTGCACAGTCACCGGGAACGATCCTACGGCAGTGGGCGTACCGGAAATCTGCCCGGTGCTGGTATTCAAGGCCAGGCCGCCCGGCAAGGCGCCGCCGGCAATCGCAAATGTGTACGGCGCCCCTGCTCCGCCCGTGACCGTGAGCGATTGGGCGTAGACGGCCCCGGCGGTGCCATCGGGCAGCGTTGCCGGCCCGATCGCCGGGGTGTCCTGCTGCACCGTGCCGCTATAGCCACGCGCACCGGTGTAGGGGCCGCTGCCGGAACTGCTGTCCGTGGCCGTGACGGTGAACGCGTAGGCCCCGGCGGTGGTGGGCGTGCCGGACAGTACCCCGGTCGGGGAGAGTGTGACGCCAGCGGGCACTGCGCCACTGGTCACAGCATAGCTATACGGCGCAGTACCACCGGCAGCGATAATGGTCTGACTGTAGGCCGCGTTGCGGGTGAGCGTGGGCAAGGTGGTGGGCGCAATCGAAATTGTCGGTGCGGACACGACCAGCGTGTACCCGCTCGCCCCCGTGTTGCCGGCAGTGTCGGCAGCGCGCAGGGTGAAGTTGAAGGTACCGCCTGCCGTCGGCGTGCCGCTCAGGGTGCCGTTCGTGGCCAGCGTGATACCTGCGGGCAGTGCGCCGGTGACCACCGTATAGCTGTAGGGCCCGCCGTTACCGCCGGTGGCGGTCAGCGTGGTGTTGTAGGCAGTGGCCACGCCAGCGTTTGGCAAGGTCGTGGGCGCGATGATAATCGGGGGAGCCGCCGAGACCACCATCGTGAAGGCCGTTGCGTCGCGGTAAGGGCCGGTGCCGGTGCTGCTGTCAAAGGCGCTGATGGAGGACGCGTAGCTGCCCACTGCGGTGGGGGTGCCCGACAGAACGCCGGTTGGACTCAAGATGATGCCCGGCGGCAAGTTGCCGGTGTCCCGGGCGAAGCTGGTGTACGGCGCCGTACCGCCCTGCCCGACCAGTTGATGGCTGTAAGGCACGTTCACGGTCATCGTCGGCGGGGGCAGCAAGGTGATGGTCGGCGTGTCCACCACGAACGTGTAGGCCTTGCTGGTGGTCAGGCTGGCAGCATCGGTGACATTCACCGTTGCCGAATAGGTGCCGCCGCCACTGGCGGAGCCCGAGAAGGTGCCATTGCTGAAGGTGATGCCCGGCGGCAGCGTTGCCGCACCCAGGGTGTAGGTGTAGGGAGCAGTACCGCCGCTGCTGCCCATGAGCAGCGTGTAGCTTCCACCAATGATCGGCTTGGGCGCGCTGGCCGGCGTCACGGTGATGGGGGATGATGCGGCGCCGATGTTCACGGTGACATTGACGCTGTCGCCGTTGTCATCCTTGAAGGTGAACGTGTCCACCGACACGCCGCTGCCGTTATTGGTGTAGGTGACCCGGTTGGTCAGCGGGTTGACGCTTACCTGGCCTTGGGCGGTGCTGTAGTTGTTGGGATTGCCACCCGGGCCGCTGCCACCGATGCCGCCGAAGGAGTCGCAGTGGCTGGCATCGATGACGATGGTGCCGCCGGAGGCCATGGGCGAGGTGGACGGCGTGGTACGCGCATCGGGGACCACCATATCCGGGCAATTGGCCGCCTGCACGCTGGCCGACCACAGCAACGCCATCCACAGTGGCGTCAATATAATGACGCGACGCAGTTTGAATGCCGACAGCTGATTCACCACGGCCAGCGCTGCGCGCTGGACCCACGTTCCCTGTGCCATGAGTTTATCCCCTGAAACCAGGGCCGCACTTCCCCACGAAAACGCCCCCCGGCGGGCGTAGTAGGTGGGTAGCGGGAGCACTTGTCAAGTATGTGCTGTTTGATGAACAGTACAGCCACGCTTGGGGTCAGGAGCGGGAGCGGTAATCAGGGAAAGGGGATAGCCACCGTGTCGGATGCATTTATGGGGCAGATAATCATCAGCTCATTCGGTTTTGCGCGGAAAGACACCGCCTTATGCAACGGAGGCGAGCTGCCGATCGCGCAGAACCAGGCGCTGTTTTCGCTGCTGGGAACCTACTATGGCGGCAACGGTGTTACCACCTTCAAACTGCCGGACATGCGCGGGCGCGCAGCGGTGGGGCAATCGCAGAATCTGCCGATCGGCAGCGCGGGAGGTGCGGAACAGGTCACGCTGCTCTCGACCCAGATTCCGCAGCACACCCACATCGCCATCGCCACCAGCGACGACGGCACTGCCCGTACGCCGGTGAACAACCTTTACGCAAAAGCGGGCCGCAACCTGTACGGACCGTCCAACGCACAGACGGTGGCACTGCATCCGTCGACACTTTCCAGCAGCGGGCAGACCCTGCCCCACGACAATATGCAGCCCTACAGCGTGCTTAACTTCTGCATTCTGCTGCGGGGCATCTACCCTTCGCGCAACTGATCGGAGATCTGCAATGAGCGAAACATTTATTGGTGAGATCCGGTTGTTGCCTTACAACTTCGCCCCGGCTGGCTGGCTGGACTGCGATGGCACACTGGTACCGATTAGCGAATACGACACGCTGTTCACCCTGATCGGCACCACCTACGGCGGTGACGGCGTAAACACCTTCGCATTGCCCAACCTGAGCGGACGCGTTCCGGTCCACCAAGGCACGATGCCTGGCGGCAGCACGCGGGTTCTGGGCCAATTGGGCGGCAGCGACACCGTCACCTTGACCCTGCCGCAACTGCCCGCGCACAGCCATGCCATGCTGGCCACCACTGCAGCGGCCAACTCGCCGAATCCAACGGCGGCCTCCGTGCTGGGCGCGGTCAGTGGCGACACCATGTACACCGCCGACATCACCGGGATTGAAAGCCGATCCCTGGCGGCAAGCATGCTCAGCCCTGCAGGCGGTGCGCAGCCGCATGACAACACCATGCCGAGCCTGACAGTGCGGTACTGCATCAGCATGTACGGCATCTACCCGAGCCAGAGTTGAACACTCGCCCTATCCACCATGGACCACAGCACTGCCACAGGGATTTGACCCATGACTGACCCGTTTCTAGGCGAAATCCAGATGTTCGGCTTCCAGTTCGCGCCCTACCGCTGGGCAATGTGCACCGGACAGATTCTTCCCATCCAGCAGAACACCGCGCTGTTCTCCCTGTTGGGCACGAACTTTGGCGGCGATGGCCGCGCCACGTTCGGCCTGCCCAACCTGCAAGGCAACGCGGCCGCCAGCCAGGGACAGAATGCGGGCGGCGTTCTGCGCACGCTGGGCGAGCCTTTTGGCACTGCCCAGGTGACGCTGTTGCCCACGGAAATGCCACCGCACACTCACGCCATGAACGTGTACGCGCAACGCGATCCAGCCAAGCTGCACGGCACACCCGCGCAGGGCGATGCAGTGACCATTCCAACCACCACCTCGCCCTTTGCCGACACCACGCCGTCCAATGCCAGTTTTGCACCGACCATGGTGGTGCCCACTGGCGGCAGCCAACCGCATGAAAACCGGCAGCCCTACCTGACGGTGAACTTCTGCATTGCGTTGAGCGGGGTGTTCCCGCAACGCCCTTGAACCTGGCACTGCCCGGGTTTCCCCTGTCGCCGCCACCGGTCGTGGCGGCGACCTCCCCGTTGCATGCCTGTGGGGTAACCCTGCGTTGCGCCGAGGCAGCTGATCTGACCTTCCTGCGCGCGCTTTATCATCAATCACGCCACGCCGAACTGGCCGCAGTGCCGTGGCCACCGCCGTCCCGGCAGGCCTTCCTTGACAGCCAGTTCGAACTTCAGCATTGCCACTATGTGAGTCACTACCGGCAGCCCGAATTCCTGATCGTGACCCGCAACGATGCCGCGCTGGGGCGCCTGTACCTACATACCGAAAATGATGCGCTGTGCATCGTGGATATCCTGCTGCTGGACACCGTGCGTGGCCAGGGCGTGGGAACCGCCCTGCTCGGCCACGTGCAGCAACTGGCGCACCTGCGTGGCTGCCACCGCATCCAGCTCAGCGTGCTGCGCGACAACACCGCCGCGCAGCGCCTGTATCACCGTCTGGGATTCATCCAGAGCAGTGCGGATGACAGCCGCATCGGCATGTGCCTGCCCCTCAGTTGAACAGCGCCTGGTAGATGAACCCGGTGCGGTCGCGCGCGATCGGCACCAGGAAGATGCCGAACTCACCCAGCGCCTCATGCTGCATCGGGTAGGTCTTTTGCGGGAACACGATCGCCGCTTCGTGGCGGAACAGCAGCGAGAACGGTGCGCGTACCTGCCCCGGCAGTGACTCACCCGGCTGCAACGGGCGCGCCTCGACCAGCACGAACGCGGTGTTTCCCACATCGCCCAGCGCAACCTCGAACGTCTGGTTCACCAGTCCTGCAAAATTGTCCAGGGCAAAAAACTGCATGCGCTTCCCATCCTTGCAACGCCGGGGTCAGGGAGCGAGTCTTGCACAAAGCCGTCGCGGGCGGAACAGCATGCGCGCACGCGCTGCGGCACGCACGCACCCGCCCCGCGCAGTCACGCGGACGGTTCTGCCAACACCATCGCCTGCAGTTCGCGCTGCTGCAGCGCACGCGCCTCCTCCAGCTGGAACTGGGTGGCAAACACCGGCACCGCGAACACGAAACGTGCACCACTGTCGTCTCGCCGGATCACATACGCCAGCTGCAACCGCGCCAGCGCGCGCCGCAGCGTTTCAGCCTCCACCGCCACGCCGGCCGCATCGAAGTCGGCCAGTACGTCCTCCAGGCGAACTCCGCGCTCTGCGCCCGGCCCCAACTGCGCGCATGCCAGGCGGTACACCACGATGCGGTCGATCCGGTTTGCCAATGGATCGGGCGTCAACCGTGCCCAGCCCGCCAGCGCATCGAAAACCGCTTCCGACCCAAGAGCCGCATGCAGCTGACGGGCATCGATCACCCGCTCGCCACGCCCCAACTGCGACAGCAGCTGCTGGCAGACGATCGCCACCAGGTTGGCACGCCGTCCACAGGCGGCCACCAGCGTGCGCGGCAGGTCCAATGCGGCGAAGTGCACGCCCAGACGTGCCATCGGCTCGGTGGCCAGCGCATGACAGGCCTCGTCTTCCAGGCCACCCACATGGATGACCTCGCCGAAGTTGCGCAGCGGCGAGGCGAAATCCAGTGTCACCGCCTCATAGAGATCCCAGAAACCGGCCAGCATGAAGTGGCAGCGCCCCTCTTCACTGATGGCGCGCAACGCGGACAACTGCGGGTAGCCATGCTGGGCCTCGTCACGCAGGAACAGGTCGGTTTCATCGATCAACAGCAGCACCCGCCGCCCCTCGGCACGGGCCGACATCGCCGCGACCAGCGCGTCGATGCCGGTGTCTTCGGGCAGGCCAAGCTCCACGGCCAGCCGCACGGCGAGGCGATGGTCACGCAGGGACAGATACCGGCAGTGCACGTGCGGATGCCCAACGAAGCGGCGCTCGATCGCCTTCATCAGGCTGGTCTTGCCCAGCTGCCGCCCGCCCACCAGCAGGTAGTTGCCCGGCTCCCGGTTGAGCACGCGCGCCAGCAGCGATTCACGCCCGAAGAACGCCGCCGGCCGGGTGATGCCGCCATGGGTCTGGTAGGGCGATATGCGGGTCACTTTCAGCTGACGCGCCAGCAGCGCGAGCAGAAGCGCCACGGCGCCCGGCTGCAGCAGCCACCGCGTCTGCGCCGCCTGGTCCAGGCAGGCGCACAGATTGGCCGGGTCGTCGGCATAGGCCACCAGGGCTGGCTCGGCCTGCACCGACGGGCTGACCAGCAGCACCACGTCCTGGCCGTTAGGCATGCCGCGCAGCTGCTGCACGATAGCCTGGCCGGTCATCTCCGGATCGGGCAGGTACACCCAGAGGCGCTCCAGCGCCACCGGCAGGGTGTCGGGCAGGCGCCACTCCCGCACGCAGCCGGGCAGCGTCCAGCCCTGGGCCGGTGTGTCCTCCGCGCCGATGCGTGCGGCCAGCAGCGCGGCCTGGGCGTCGGCGGGCGCCTGTACGTGGCGCAAGGTTTCGCGCCAGCGCACACCGGCCACGCCCACGTCGGCCAGTACGCGTGCACGCAGTCGCAGCCAGCCCAACTGGCGGTCGAGTGCGGGCAAGCCCTGCAGCGGCTGTAGCAGCAGTTCTCGCGGCGCGTGCAGGATGCTGGCAACGGCGGGCCGCGCGCGGAACCAGATCAGGCCCAGCACCATCAGCAACAGTGTGGTGACACCCAGCAGCAGGCCCAGCCATTCGATGATGGTCCACGGCGCGCTGGACTGGCAGTCCGGCGCCAGCCACCGCGAGGGCGGCGCCGGCGTACCCGGCTGGCAGCGCCAGTGTCCACTGGCGGGGTCCAGGGTGTACTCCAGCACGGTACCGGCCAGGCCGGCGCTGGCGGGGAATTTACCCGTGAAGCGCAGCCGCAGCACGAACGGTGCAGGCACCTCGGCCACTACGACCGCTTCGGCCGGGTCATGCACACCCGGCACGGCGACGGCGGTGGGCCATTCGCCTTCGCGCTCCCAATGGCCCTGCGCCTCCTCACGCAGGAACATCGTATCGATGCGGGCACGCTGCATCAGCATCATGCTCTCGCCGTCGTGCGTGATCTTCCACGCCACCCAGGGATTGAGCATCGGTGCGACGAACAGGCTGGCCACGAACCACGTGACTGCCGCGATCAGCAGCAGCCGCCAGGTACGCCAGCGCAGCAGCACGTTTGCCGCCGCACTCATGCGGGCAGCTCGGCAAGGCTGTCGATGACATGGCGCGCGCACCGCCGCACGGCGTCGCATCGCCATTCCAGCCACGCGCCATCGGCATGCACGCGGACCGCCAGCAGGTTGTCCCAGTACAACTGGCGCAGCAGCGGGTCCACCAGGTACGGCCGTGCGGGCGCCAGCCGCGCCCGGTCCAGCCAACTGCCGATCGCGGCGCGTGCCTGGGCGTCACGCAACAGCGGCAACAGCGCTTCCCACAGCCGCGGATGCGTGGACAGGGTGGTGATCACGGCCTCGTCGTCCAGCACCGCCTCTGGCGAGGACGTGGTCAACAAGGTGACGGCAGCCTGGGCCAGCAGCGGATGGCCGCCGGACAGGTGCAGCGCGCGCGACAGCAGGTAGTCGGGCACGTCCGGCGCAGTGCGCTGCAGGTCATCCACCACCAGCTCCGGCCACTGCTGGCTGGCGGCGATGTTGAGCAGTGACAGGTCGCCGCCCTGGTACTTCAGGTCCGCCAGCGCGGCACCGCCGCAGATCAGCAGGTGCAACTTGCCGCTGTACATCTCGCTCAGGCTGCGCAGGATGCCGGCCAGCACATCGCGCGGACCGGCGGCCCCCTGCTCGAAGCGGCTGACCAGGCAGAACAGACTGCCGGGCTGCTGCAGTCGGCGTGCCAGCGCTGCTTCAAAGCCAGCATCGGATGACACCCCTTCCAGCCCGCATTGTTCGGCCAGCCGTGCAAAGTAATCCGCGTCGCCCTCGCCTGCCCGGAACGGCGGCTGCAGGTGCAGCACCCGGTCGTGACCATAGCGTGCGGTTGCCTCGGCCAGGATCGCCTCGCGTTCGGGCGGCTGCCCCCAGTGCGCCTGGGTCAGCAACAGGCAGACCGGATACGGGCGCAATTGCTGCAGACGGTCCAGCAGGTGCAGCACCGTGGGCGGGGTCGCGCTGCGCAGGGGCAGTGCGACGGCAGGCTCCACCGGGAACTCGGGCTCGAAACCGGCCGAACACAACAGGGCGTTGCTTTCCGCTTCGGTCAGGCGCAGGTAGTTGCAGCACCCCAATACCCGGTCGCGATGGCGGCGGCTGGGCAGCGACGCACCCGAGCGCCAGTTGTTGACTGCTTCGCGGCTGATGCCGATCTCGGCCGCCACGCCACCGGCGCTGGCGCGGATACGACGCATGTGGCGCGACAGCAGCTCGGCGAACGCGGGGACAGCCATCGGAAGCGACCAGAACGGTGGGGAAGCGGCCACCCTACCGTGGCCGCCTGCACTGTCAACCACCTGCCTACCCTGCCCGTGCATGGCCGGCGTCAAGCTGCGGGCACGGCGGCAGGCGCACGCGGCACGAACAGTTTTCGGGTCAGCAGCAGGTACACCACGAAGGCCAGCACACCCAGCAGGAGTATCCCGACCGACAGCCGTCCCAGCACGGCACCGAGCCGTTGCTGGCTCTGCAGCCGCTCCAGACGATCGAAACGTGCCGGCTGCGCGCGCGAGTAGGCGACGCGCACCAGCGCGCCTTCTTCAAGATACGGCGCGGCGCTGTCTTCGCTGGTGGCGAACGTGCCGGTGTGCGCGACCCCATCGACGTTGAACCGATACTGGAACTGGTATTCATGGCTCACCCGGCCTTTGCGCCGGTGCTCGTCGATGCGGTCCAACTGCACCGGTGCCTGCACCGTCACCGCGTCCTTGAGGATGGCCTCGGCGTTGCGGTGGCCACTCAGTGCCGTCCACGCGAAGCCGACGGCCAGCGCGGCATAGCCGAGGGCGCACAGCCAGAGGGAAAAGCGGCGGATGCGCGCGTGCGAACGGTGCGACACAGGAATGCTGATCATCAAAGGCCCCGGTAATGTGATCGCCAGCAGCGGAACTGCGCTGGCACCGGGACAGTCTGGCCAAGGGCGGTCGGCGGTTGAACCCGCAGCGCGTCACGTTGCCCGGCAAAGCGCTTGACGATGCGTCAAGTGGCGCGGGCTCAGAAGAACTCGTCGAGCAGGCAATAGAACGCCACCGCCGCAGGATCCGGCACGGTGCCGTAGCGCGCAAAGAACGGCGCCACCCACTGCTCGCCGAGGTTGCTGGCAATGCTGCGCGCAGCAAGCGCGAGGTCCTGGTGGCGATCGGCCACGCCCAACCGCCCGCAGTCGATGAACCCGGTGAAGCGCCCCTGTGCCGCCATCAGGTTGGGCAGGCACGCGTCGCCGTGGGTCACGACCAGGTCCGCCTGCGCCGGCACGCTCGCCAGCAGCGCCGCGAAGACCTGTGATACCGGTTGCCCCGCGCGCGCGTCATCGAAATCGTCAGCATCCACCGCACCGGCCTCCATGCGTGCCCGTGCCGCCGCCAGGCGATGGGGCAGCCGATGGTCGAACGGGCAGTCATCGATCGGCAGCCTGTGCAGCATCTGCAGGGCATCCGCCACCAGGTGCACGACCTGCAGCGGGGCGAGGTCCGGCGACGATGCCAGGTCACGGCCGGGCACTGCGCCCATCAGCAACCAGCGCCCACTGGCATCGTCGTGCGTATCCAGCACCTGCGCCGCCTCCGCGCCCTGCCCTTGCAGCCACCGCAGGCGCGCCACTTCATCCTGCAGTTCACCGAACGGATCATCGGCCGGCTCGCGCTTGAGGAACACATCCGGGCCGTCCCCGCCGTGCGCCCGGAACACATCCGCGCGTGAGGCGCCGATCGCCTGGGCCTCGATGCGGCAGCCGGTGAGGCGCTGGTGCCACACGTGGGGAAGAAGGGGGGTGCCCGCTGGCTCAGGGATGATCGTGGAAGATGGCATGCGTGCATCGTGCGGCCGTCCGTATCAAATGCAAGGGGGCCGGCCGCCGCAGGTGACGCTCAGGTGGCGATATGGACCGCCAAGCCGGCCTGGCCCGCGGCAAGATCATCGCGCAGGCTCAGCTCGGGAATCTGGTAATCACCGCCGTTCTGGCGCCGATAGGCAATCACCGGATCGCTGGCCAGCCCATCCAGGCGCGCGCCCAGTTTCTCCAGTTCGTGCGGATACGAGGCCGCATCGACGCGGCTGCTGCGGTAGATCACATGCGCCGGCAGCACGTCGAACCCGGGATAGAACAGGATGCCGTGCTGGATGGGGAACAGCACGTCGTCGATCGGGCCGTTGATGCCACGCGGGCCGTAGTGCGATGCCCAGCCGCCCGTGGTGACCACCAGCATGGCGCGCTTGCCGCTCATGGCGCCTTCGCCATAGCGGTCGCCCCAGTGGCTGTCAGAGTGCTCGCCGACACCGTAGGCGAAACCGTAGGCATACACGCGATCGACCCACCCCTTCAGGATCGCCGGCATCGAAAACCACCAGAGCGGAAACTGCAGGATCACCGCGTCGGCCCAGCGCAGCTTGTCCTGCTCGGCCGCGATATCCGCGCTCTGCCTGCCGCTGGCGAACGCTTTGCGCGAATCCAGCGAGGCGTGGAACGGAAGCGCGGGATCGCGGCCGACATGGTCGTCGGCATCCACTTGGGATTTCCACTGCATGGCGTAGAGATCGGAGACCTGGACGGTGTGACCAGCCCGCTCCAGGCGGTCGACGGTGAATGTTTTCAATGCGCCGTTGAGTGAGGTGGATGCGGGATGGGCGTAAACAAGCAGAACGTTCATGGGCAGACCAGGGAGGGAATGCGGTGATGCTGCGCCGTGATTGGTTATAGTTGAAATGAATTCCTGCAATTCAAGGCATTGCCATGGACAATATGTTGAGGCGCATCGACCTGAACCTGCTGGTCACCCTGCAGGCATTGCTGGACGAACAGAACGTCACCCGCGCCGCCCAGCGCCTGCATCTGGCCCAGCCGACGGTGAGCGTGCAACTGGCCAAACTGCGGCAGCTGTTCGGCGACCCGTTGCTGCTGCCGGGTCCGCGCGGGATGCGCAGCACCGCACGTGCCGATGCCCTGCGCGCGCCCCTTGCAGAGGCGCTGGCAGCACTGCAGCGCGCATTGGCCCCGGTGCAGGCGTTCGACCCGGGCCAGGCGCGGCTCACATGGCGGGTGATGGCATCGGACTTCGGCGAAACCACCGTGGTGCTGCCCGCGCTGCCTGCCCTGCGCCGTGCCGCACCCGGTGTGCGCCTGGCCGTGATCGGCCTGGTGCCGGCGCAGATGGTGCCGCAAAGCGAGCGCGGTGACATCGACCTGGCCATCCACATTACCTCCGAGGCACCGCCCGGCCTGCACCATCGGCCGCTGTTCCAGGAACGCTACGTGCTGGCTGGCCGCCACGACCACCCCAGGCTCAAGCGGCGGCCCACGCTCAAGCAGTTCTGCGCACTGGACCATGTGATCGTCTCGCCCGATGGCGGCGGCTTTCACGGCAATACCGATACCGCGCTCGCCCACGTGGGCGCGCGCCGCAACGTCGTGCTGTCGGTGCCCCACTTCCTGTTCCTGCGCAGCGTGCTGCTGCGCACCGACCTGGTGGCGATGATGCCTTCGCGGCTTGTGGCCCAGGACCCCGCCCTGAAGGCCGTGGAAGCGCCCATCGATGTACCTGGTTTCGAGATGGTGATGCTGTGGCACGAGCGCGTGCACCRGGACCCGGCCCACCGCTGGCTGCGCGAGCAGATCGCGGCGGCGATGGGCTGATGCAACCGGGCCCAGACCATCGAACCGTGATATTGCGACGCGTCATGTAAACGGTTACAACGCCTGCTAGCGTGTGCCCTGCCCCGCCGTTGGGGCCAGAGGATCGGGAGCGCGTCGATGCGGTTGCATGTTCAACGCTGGACTGTTCGGCCCACGCCCCGCCATCTGGCACGTGCCCTGCTCTTCCCCGCCCTGGCGCTGGCCGCCACCGGCCTGGCGCAGAACCTGCCGCCCCGCACCCAGTGGCAGGCCAGCAGCTCCTCGCAGCAGGTGCCGGCGATGGCGGTCAGTCACTTGATCGATGGCGACCCGAAGACCGTCACCGGCGGTGCGTTCAGCCCGGGCCACTGGTTCCAGGTGGACCTGGGCGCACCCGCCCAGCTGGGCGGCGCGCGGATCACCTGGGATGTCTCCAACCCGGAGGGCTACACCCTGCAGACGTCGATGGACGGCACGCACTGGCAGCCTGCCTACACCATGCGCGATTCGCTGGGCGGGATCGAAACCCTGTTCTTCGCCCCGCGGCAGGCCCGCTACCTGCGCCTGGCGAGCCCGGAAAAGACCTCCGACTGGGGTGTGTCGATCTTCGAACTTGAGCCGCTGGATACCACGGCAGCGGCACGCGTGGCCGGGCTGGATCCGGCGCAGGCGGCGGCGTTGTGGCAGGGCGATGCAAGCGTCCCCCTGCCGGCACACGCCGGCGTCGAATCGCAGCTGGAGATCACCCTGCCGCGCGCGCAGCCCACCACCGGGCTCGCCGTCGACTGGGCCGGTGGTCACGGTGCCGCGCGCCTGCAGGCGCAGGACGCAAACGGCCGCTGGGTCGACCTCGCCCGCGACCCGCAGGCCGGCAGCCGCACCCAGAGCTGGTTGGCCGGCACCGCCGCCGTGACCGCAACGGCGCTGCGCCTGCGAGTGGCCGGCAGTGCCCCGCGGATCGCACGGTTGCGTCTGCTGGGGCCGGCCGCGGTGATGACCCCGATGAAGCGTTATCAAGTGGCCGCCAGCGGCGCGCAGCGCGCCCTGTTCCCGGCCTCACTGCATTTGCAGCAGACCTACTGGACGGCGGTGGGCGTGCATGCCGGTCGGCAGAAATCGATCTTCGACGAGTACGGCAACCTCGAAGCGTTCAAGGGCGCGCCGCTGGTGCAACCGATCTGGCGCAACGCCGATGGCACCACGGCCGGTGCCGCCGCAGCGCCGGTAGCGCATGCCCTGCGCGATGGCTGGAAACCGATGCCGTCGGCCACCTGGACGCCGCAACCCGGGCTCGAACTACAGAGCGAAACCTTCGCCATCGAGCGTGGCGGCCAACCGGTCACGTTCGTGCGCCACCGGCTGCGCAATACCGGCACCACGCCGGTGGCGGGCATGCTGACGCTGGCAGTACGCCCGATGCAGATGAATCCGCCGTGGCAGAACGGCGGCCTGTCGCCGATCCGCGAGGTGGCCATCGAGGGCCGCGCGGTGCGCATCAACGGGCGACCGCTGCTGCTGTCGCTGACCCCGGTCGATGCCGCCGGTGCGGCCCCGTTCGGCAACGAAGGCAGCAGCGAGATCACCACGGCCATCGCCACCGGCATGCTGCCCGCCGCCCAACACGCCGACGACGCCGACGGCCTTGCGGCCGCCGCGCTGGCCTACCGCGTGCAGCTTGCGCCCGGCGCGAGCCGCTCGGTGGTGCTGGCTTTCCCGCTGGGCACCGCGCCCACCGCCGCCAACGGCAGCCTGCCCGATGCACCGGCGCT
Organism: Stenotrophomonas sp. 10N36; assembly: GCF_056395005.1. Lineage (NCBI taxonomy): Bacteria > Pseudomonadati > Pseudomonadota > Gammaproteobacteria > Lysobacterales > Lysobacteraceae > Stenotrophomonas > Stenotrophomonas sp. 10N36. The sequence continues at coordinate 67,441 of NZ_JBFTIS010000001.1, forward strand.
GGACCTGGCCAACCTGCCAGCCGACCCCGACGCCGCCTACGACGCACTGGCCACCGAGGTGTCGGCCGACTGGCAGGCGCGGCTGGGCCAGGTCGGGCTGCGCCTGCCCGACCCGTCGCTGGTGGACATGCTGCGCGCGCAGGCCGCGTACATGCTCATCAACCAGACCGGTCCGGCGATGCAACCGGGGCCGCGCAACTACAACCGCTCCTTCATCCGCGACGGCATGGCCACCTCGGCGGTGCTGCTGCGCATGGGCGAGGCCAAGGTCGCACGCGATTACCTGGCCTGGTACAGCGCGCACGGCGTGCACGCCAACGGCTTGGTTTCGCCAATCCTCAACGACGACGGCAGCGTCAACACCGGCTTCGGCTCGGACATCGAATATGACAGCCAGGGCCAGTACGTCTCGCTGGTCGCCGATGTGGCGCGGCTGGACGGCGGTCCCGAATCGGTGCGCGCGTACCTGCCCAAGGTGAAGGCGGCGCTGCGCTTCCTGCAGGCGCTGCGCGAACGCACGCTGGTGCCGGGCTACATGGCCGGCCAACCGTCGCCGGAACGTTTCGCCGGCATCCTGGCCCCGTCGATCAGCCACGAAGGCTACCCCTCGCCCACGCACAGCTACTGGGATGACTATTGGGGCCTGAAGGGCTGGCACGACGGTGCCTGGCTGGCCGAATCGCTGGGCGATCATGACACCGCCCGCTGGGCGCGCGAGCAGTACACCGCACTGCACGATGCGCTGGCCGCCTCGATCCGCGCGACCATGGCGTGGAAGGGCATCGACTTCATTCCCTCCTCGGCCGACCTGGGCGACGGCGATCCGACCGGCGTGTCGATCGCACTGGACCCCACCGGCGCGCAGGACGTGCTGCCCGCGGAGGCGCTACGCACCACGTTCGCGCGTTACCTGGCGGACGTGCGCAAGCGCAACGAGCCGGGGGCGCTGTATGCCTACACGCCGTATGAGATCCGCAACGTGCTCAGCTACGTGCATCTCAACCAGCCCGACGCCRCCGACGAGCTGCTGCAGGGCCTGCTGCAGGACCGTCGCCCGCTGGAATGGCAGGTGCTCGCCGAAGTGGTGCATTCGCGGCTGCGCTTCCCGCGCTACCTGGGCGACATGCCGCACACCTGGATCGGCGCGGAGTACGGGCGCACGCTGTTCGGCATGCTGATGCGCGAGGACGACGATGCGCTGTCGCTGTTGCCGGGCGCCCCACCGTCGTGGGTGGCCGGAGAAGGACTGGCGGTTGATCGCCTGCCCACCGCCTATGGCACGCTGCAGATGGAGGCGCGGCAGCACGATGGCACGTTGCGGGTCACCCTTGGTCCGGGCCTGCGCAAGCAGAATGCCGTGCGCGTGTGGTGGCCGGCCCGCACGCGCCCGGCCAGCGTGCGCGTGGATGGGCGCGCGGTACGCGATTACGATGCCGACGGGGTGCGGCTGGCGCAGCCGTTCCGCACGCTTGAAGCGCGCTGGTGAACGCAACAGACGAACAAAGGAACGCGAGCACGATGGAGATGGACCTCAACGGCCAGAGCGTGGCCGCTACAACGCCAGCACAGGTGGACGCAGCCCTCGCGCGGGCGAACACCCTGCCGGCCTTCGAGCTATGGGCGACTGCGCCGACCGGCGCCACCCTGTGCATGTTGCGCAACGGTGTCCATGCCTGGCTGATGTACATCCCGGTTGAAGGCGATGCCGGGGTGCGTTCCTGCGGTGATGCCACGCGCATCGGATCGGCCGACTACGTGCTCGGCAACGGGCAGGTGGACACCTACCCGCTTTCCTGGTGCGTGGCGGTCGAGCAGTGTTTCAGTGCCGTGTCCACCTTTCTCCACAGTGGTGGCGACAGGCCCGAGGGCATCGTCTGGCTGGCGTCCTGACGCTTACAGGTTCGGCAGCCCCGGCGGATTGGTCTGCGACTGCGCCACCGCTTCTTCGCTCACATTCCAGCGCTTGAGCGCCTGGGCGTAGGTGCCCGAGGCAATCTGCGTGTTCAAGGCCTGGGTGATGGGTTCAGCCAACCCGCTGCCCTTGCGCGTGGTCACCGAAATCGCCGCCGCATCGGGCCAGCCGCCCGGGAACAGCCCCACCCGCCGCACCTTGCCGTCGCGCGCCGAATACGCCCCGGTGGCGTTGGGCTCGAAGGACACATCCGCGCGCCCGGTGATCACCGCCAGGCGGCCCACCACCGCGTCGTCGAAGTACTGGTACTCGACCGGTTTCAGGCCAGCGGCGATGTTCTGCTGGTCCCACGCACGCAGGATCTGGTCCTGGTTGGTACTGGCCCCCACCACCACTTTCAGCCCGGCAACATCGGCGGGCGTGGTGATCTTCTGGATCGGGCCATCGGTGCGGGTGTAGATGCCCAGCAGGTCGTAGCGGTAGCTGGAGAAGTCGAACTTCTGCTTGCGCGCTTCGGTCACGGTGATATTGGAGATCACCGCATCGTACTTGCCCGACTGCAGTCCCAGCGGCCAGTCGGGCCACGCCACCGGCACCAGCACCAGCTTCAGGCCCAGGCCGTCGGCGATCAGCCGGGCGATGTCCGGTTCGACGCCCACGATCTGCTTGTTGTCGGCGCCGTAATCGGCCAGCGGCAGCTGCGCCGGATGCGTGGCCACGGTCAACGTGCCTGGCGTGACGAAGGTGAAGCCCGCCGGGATCAGAGCCGCCGCCTTCGGATCCGGCGTGCCGTTCAAGGCCGGCGCGGCATCACCGGCCAGGGTGGCGCGCGCCGCCGGTGCCGCGTCGCTGCCCTGCTCGACGCGCGAGTAGACGATGCCGGCAACACCGATCACCAGCACCGCGGCAACCAGTGCACTGCCGGTGGAGACGCGTCGTTTGTGGGGGGCGTTCATGCGGTTTCCCTGCTGAAAGTGAAAAGGGGGTTACAGCGTCTTGGCAAGGAACTCGGCGGTGCGCGGCTGGCGCGGCCGGTCGAACACCACTTCGGGCGGGCCCTGCTCCACTACCCGGCCCTGGTCCATCATCACCACGTGGTCGGCCACGCGGCGGGCAAAGCCCAGCTCGTGGGTGACGATCACCAACGTGGTGCCCGAGCGCGCCAGCTCTTCGATCACGCTCAGCACCTCGGCCACCAGCTCCGGATCCAGCGCCGAGGTCGGCTCGTCGAACAGCAGCACCTTGGGCTGCAGCGCCAACGCGCGGGCAATGGCGATGCGCTGCTGCTGGCCGCCGGAGAGCTCGCGCGGATAGGCATGCGCCTTGTCGGCCAGGCCGATCCGCTCCAGCAGGTCGTATGCCTGCTGCTCGGCGTGTGCGCGGGCGATGCCGCGCACCGCGATCGGTGCCTCGACGATGTTCTCCAGCGCGGTCAGGTGCGGGAACAGATTGAAGCCCTGGAACACCATGCCCACGTCGGCGCGCCGACGGCGGATTTCGCCTTCCGGCAACTCGTACAGCGTGTCGCCCTCGCGGCGGTAGCCCACCAGCTGCCCGCCCACGGTCACGAAGCCCTGATCCGCACGCTCCAAGTGGTTGATCAGGCGCAGCAGGGTGGACTTGCCGGCGCCGGACGGGCCGATCAGCACGGTGACGCTGCCGGCGCTCACCTCCAGGTGCACGTCGTCAAGCACGGTCTGGTCGCCGAACACCTTGCCCACGCCCTGCAGCGATACCGTGGCGCCGTTGCCCTGCAGCACCGGGGCGATCGACGGGCGCGAACCGGCACGGGCAGCGCTGCCCGCTGCAGGCGCACGCGGTGGCAGCTTGGACACCGTACGTTCGCGCTGCAGCTGGCCGCGTGCGAAACGTCGCTCGATGCGATGTTGGGCAAGCGACAGCACGGTGAGGATGACCAGGTACCAGACCGTGGCCACCATCAGCAGCGGCACCACTTCCAGGTTGCGCCGGTAGATCACCTGCACCGTGTAGAAGAGCTCCGGCAACGCCAGCACGTAGACCACCGAGGTGCTCTTGGCCAGCCCGATCACGTCGTTGAACGCGGCCGGCAGGATCGAACGCATGGCCTGCGGCAGGATGATGCGGCGGATCTGCCGGCCACGCGGCAACCCGAGCGCCGCCGACGCTTCGTACTGGCCGTGGTCCACCGAGAGAATGCCGCCGCGGATCACCTCGGCCGAGAACGCCGCCTGGTTGAGGGTGAGCCCGAGCACCGCCGCGGTGAACACCCCGATCAGCTGCGTGGTCGGGTACGAAAACAGCGTGATGCTGGTGAACGGCACGCCCAGCGCAATGGTGCTGTACAGATAGCCCAGGTTGTTGAGCAGCAGCAACAGCACCAGCAGCGGGATCGAGCGGAACAGCCATACGTAGCCCCACGACACCGCCGCCAGCAGCGGCGAGCCGGACACCCGCGCCAAGGCCAGCACGGTGCCCAGGCCGAAGCCCAGCGCCGTGCCCAGCGCGGTCAGCCACAGCGTGCGGGCCAGCCCTTCCAGCACCGGGCGGGCGAAGAACCATTCGGCAAACGTGCCCCAGCCCCAGCGCGGGTTGCCCAGCACCGATTGCAGGCCGAACAGGATCAGGGCCAGCGCCACCACGGTACCGGCCAGCTGCAGCGGATGCCGCGCCGGCACGATGCGCAGCGCAGGCGATGGCGTGGCGGGTGCGACGATACCCGGCAGCGTGCTGGATGGGGTGCTCATGCGTGGACTCCCTGCCGCTGCGGCGGCGCGGCGTTGGCAGCCGGGTGCGGTAGCGGCAGGTGCTTTTCAAACGGCAGGTGGGCCACGGTTTCCGGGTCGGCCTGCAGGTCGAACAGCGCCCGGTAGCCATGGCCCAGGTACAGCCCCACGGCTTCGGGCTGGCGGAACCCGGTGGTCAGGTAGACGCGCCGGTAGCCCTGCCGCACGGCCTGGTCCTCCAGCTCCTGCAGCACGCGTCGCGCGATGCCCTGGCGACGCAGACCCGGCAACGTCCAGATCCGCTTGAACTCGGCGGTGTCGGCATCGCGGTGCGGCATGAAGGCGCCACCGGAGATGGCCACGCCGTCGCGCAGCAGCAGCACGAACGCCCCTACGGGTGCGGCAAAGGCATCGGCCGGGTAACGCTGCAGTTCTTCGCGGGCGCTGCCACCGATGCGCCCGCGCACGTCTGCGTAGCGGCTGTCGTACTCCTGCTCCAATCCATCGAACAGCGGCTTGGCCAGCGGGTCGTGCACCGAGGTGTACAGGAACAGGTCGCTCATGCCGCATCCTCCACCAGGTAACGCTCGGCCAGCCGCGCCCACAGGCTGGCCGCCGGCGCGATGGCTGCATCGTTGAACACGTAGCGCGGGCTGTGCAGCGGCGCACTGTCGCCGTTGCCCACGAACACGAAACTGCCCGGCCGGGCCTGCAGCAGGAAGGCAAAATCCTCGCTGGCCGTGCGCGGCGCGAACCCGTCCACCAGCTGCTGCGCACCGAACCCGTCCAGCGCCACCTGGCGCACGAACGCGGTCTGCTTGGGATGGTTGATCACGCTGGGGAAACCACGCGGAAACTCGACCTCGGCACGCGCACCGAAGGCGGCCGCGGTGTGTTCGGCAATCTCGGTGACGCGGCGGCGCAGGGTGTCGCGCACCTCGGGAAGGTAGGCGCGCACGGTGAGGGTCAGCTCGACCGCATCGGGAATCACGTTGGCGGCCTTGCCGCCATGGATGGAGCCCACCGTGACCACGCCCATCTGGCGCGGATCGACATTGCGCGACACCACGCTCTGCAGCGCGGTCACGATATGCGCGGCGGCCAGGATCGGGTCGACACTGCCCTGCGGTTCGGCACCATGGCCGCCTTTGCCCACCACAAGCACCTTCCCCCAATCCACCGACGCCATCGCCGGGCCGTCGACGAACCCGAAATGGCCCACCGGCACGCCGGGCCAGTTGTGCAACCCGTAGATCGCATCCACCGGGAAGCGCTCGAACAGGCCGTCGGCAATCATCTTCGTTGCGCCCGAGCCGGTTTCCTCGGCCGGTTGGAACACCAGCTGCAAGGTGCCGTCGAAGCGCCCGTGGTGGGCCAGGTAGTGCGCGGCCGCGAGCAGGATGGCGGTGTGGCCATCGTGCCCGCAGGCATGCATCAATCCCTCGCGCTGGCTGGCATAGCCCAGCCCGGATTCCTCATGGATCGGCAGTGCGTCGATGTCGGCACGCAGGCCCAGGCGACGGCTGCCCTGCCCGCGCTGCAGCGTGCCCACCACGCCGGTACCGCCAACGCCGGTGGTCACCGCATAGCCCCACTGCTGCAGCAGCTCGGCCACGCGGGCGCTGGTGCGGTGCTCTTCGAAGGCCAGCTCGGGGTGCTGGTGCAGGTCGTGGCGGATCGCGATGGCGTCGGCGTTGCGCGCTGCAATGGCGGGCAGCACGCCGCCGTGCAGGGGAACGATATCAACCGGGGGCCGGTGCAGGATGTTCATCGTGATGCTCCTTCAGCCCGCCTTGCGCACGGGTGCGGTGTCGCCGGCATGGCGGCTGGCCTTGCGCGGCAGCCCCAGGTGGTCACGCAAGGTGCCACCCTCCAACGTGCCGCGGTGGTAACCACGTGCCTGCAGGACCGGCAGTACCTGGCTGACGAAGTCGTCCAGGCCCTCGCGCTGTACCGAGAAGCCGAGAATGAAGCCATCGCTGGCACCGGCCTCGAACCAGCGGATCAGCTCGTCGGCCACATGCTCGGCGGTGCCGATGAAGTTCGGGCGCGGGCTGACCGCCTGCAACGCCACCTGGCGCAGGGTCAGGCCATGCGCGCGGGCGTCCTGCTTGATCTTGTCGGTGGTTGAACGGAAGGAATTGGCGCCGATGTCGCCCAGCTCCGGGAACGGGCCGTCCGGGTCGTACTGGGTGAAATCGTGGTGGTCGAAGAAGCGCCCCAGGTAGGCCAGTGCATCGTCCAGCCCGGCCAGCGCGGCGATGGTCTGGTACTTGGCTTCGGCCTCTTCCGCGGTGGCGCCGACGATCGGCCCGATGCCCGGAAAGATCTTCACGTCAGCGGCGCTGCGACCGTGTGCGATCGCCGCATTCTTCACCTTCTGGGTAAACGCGCGGGTTTCTTCCAGCGACGGCGCGTGGGTGAACACCGCATCAGCGTACTTGCCGGCCAACGCGATGCCATCGTCGGACGCGCCGGCCTGGAAGATCACCGGTTGTCCCTGCGGCGAGCGCTGGATGTTGAGCGGGCCTTCCACCTGGAAGAACCGGCCCTTGTGGTCCAGCCGGCGAAATTTCTCAGGCGCGAAGAAGGTGCCGCTGTCGCGGTCGCGCACGAAGGCGTCGTCGTCCCAGGAATCCCACAGGCCCTGCACCACCTCCAGGTATTCGTCGGCGATCTGGTAGCGCAGCGCGTGCTCGGGATGCGGGCGGCCGTAGTTGCGCCCGGAGCCTTCCAGCGGCGAGGTCACCACGTTCCAGCCCGCGCGCCCGCCACTGATCAGGTCCAGCGAGGCGAACTGCCGCGCCACCGTATAGGGGTCGCTGTAGGAGGTGGACAAGGTGCCAGCCAGGCCGATCTTCGTGGTGGCCGTGGCCAGCGCCGACAGCAGCGTGATCGGCTCGAAGCGGTTGAGGAAATGCGGAATCGATTTCTCGTTGATGTACAGGCCGTCGGCAACGAAGCCGAATGCGATGCCGTGGTCTTCGGCGGTGCGGGCCACGTCGATGTAGTACTGGAGGTTGACGCTGGCATCGGCCACGTTGGAGGGATGCTTCCAGGCGTGCATGTGGCTGCCGGGGCCCTGCAGCATGATGCCGAACGGAATGGGACGCGGGGTCTTGCTCATGGCGTTCTCCTGGGGATCAGGCCACCGCCGCGCGGGGCGCGGGCGACAGCAGTTCGAGTGAGGTGAGGCGTGCGTCGAGATCGGCCACCGGCGCATCCAGGATGAATTCGCCCACACCGAAGCGCTGGTGCAGGTCGTCCAGCGCGCGGCGCACATGCTGTGCATCGCCCGACAGCACGCTGGGATGGGTCTCTTCAATGCGGTAGTCGGCCACGCCCACCTGTCGCGCGTACTCGGCGGCCGCTTCCGGGTTGGGCAGGTTGACGGTCTGCCCCGGCCCCAGGTGCAGCTTGTAGATGCGCAACGCGCCCAGATGGCGTGCGGCCGCCTCGGCAGTGGGCGCAGCGAAGGCCACCGTGGCCAGCAACGGGGCGTGCGAGGACACCGCGCGGTAGGCGTTGAATGCCGCCTCGATGCTCCGCGGGTCGCCATCGAAATGCGCCGCATAGACGAAACGCCAGCCAAGCTCGGCCGCCAGGTGCGCGCTCTGCGGGCTGGCCCCGAGCAGGAAGCGCTCCGGCGGCGTCCGCGGCAGCGGCCGCGCCTGTGCGGCGGCATGCGGGTGGTCGGCGGGCAGGCTGCTGGACAGGAAGCCTTCCAGATCGTGCAGCTGCTGCTCGAAGGCGCCCGCCGGCGTACGCCCGGCCGCCAGCGCCGCGGTGGAGGCCGGCAGTCCGCCGGGCGCCTTGCCGATGCCCAGGTCGACTCGGCCCGGGGCCAGGCTGGCCAGCAGGTTGAAGGTTTCGGCTACCTTGTACGGGGCGTAATGGCGCAGCATCACCCCGCCCGTGCCGACGCGGATGCGCGCGGTCTGTGCCAGCACCCAGGCCGCCAGCACTTCCGGCGCGGAGCTGGCCAGCTGCGGGGTGGCGTGGTGTTCGGCGAACCAGTACCGGTGGTAGCCCAAGTTCTCGGCATGCTGGGCCAGGCGCAGGCTGTCGCGCAGCGCCTGCTCGGGCGTGCCGCCATCGCGGATCGGGCTTTTGTCCAGCACGCTGGTCAGGTAGCTCATCGTGTATTCCTTGCTCAGGGATGGGCCACGGGAATGCCCAGCAACCCGTTCAGTGCGGCCAGGATCGGTTCGGCACCGGAGATGTACTGGCGGTCGTCATGCGCGCCACTGGCATGCGCCGACTGCACGCCCTGGGGCAGCACCAGCTTGGGCAGCGACTGGTCCTGTTCGCCGATCTCGGCGATCACTTCGCGGCGCGGCCGGGCAAACCCGATCCGGCGCACGTCCAGCTGCGCATCCAGGCCATCGATGCTGGAGAGCGCGCCTTCCAGCAGCAGGCTGTGCCGGCAGAAGAAACGCTGGCCCGGCAGCTGGCCGTCTTCGAATTCGCGGTCGAGCAGGAACAGGATGGGTTTGTTCGGGGGATAAGCAGACACGGATACGTTCCTCGTCGTGGCCGGCAGCAGCGCGCCGTTGGAACCTTGATGCTAGAGACGTGGCCGCGTGGGCCTGCGTCGTAACTCGACAATCAGCGGTCGGATCCGGCCACGCAAATGCGCGTTGGCCATATGCAAAACGCCTGGGGTTATGGGGCCGCTCGCAACCGCGGCGCAGCGGCAGCGCCCGCCCACCCCAGCGCCGGCGCGATCTGTTCGGCCACGATCTGCAGAATCCGCCGGTAGTCGCTGGCGGGCAGTTCATAGGGCAGCTCCACGCGCAGCTCGTCCACCTGCTGCAGCACCGGGTCGGCCTGCAGCAGGTCCACGATCTGCGCCGCGCTGCCCACCATGTCTGCGGCAAACAACGTGCGCCGCGGTCCTTGGGGTTCCAGCGTGCGCGCATGGCGCTGCGCGGCAAACGCGAGCAGCCGCTGGCGGGTGGCGAAGTCGGCGCCGTCCAGCGGCACCAGCACGCGTCCAGCGGCAACGCGCGGGATGGCGCCATCCGGCAGACCGCTGCGATACACCGCCAGGTGCTCGCGCTGGGTGTTCACGAAATCCGCATGGGTTTCAGCGCGCGCCACGTTGCCCAGCAGCAGGTGCAGCCCCTGCCCGGCCGCCCAGCGTGCCGACGTCAGCGAACCGGCGCCATACCAGAGCCGACGTGCCAGCCCGGGCGCATGCGGCTGCAGCCGTGGGCGGTACTGTGAGACGGCGTTGCCCACCTGCGTATCAGTGTCGCCCAGCGGATGTCCGTGCAGCGCCTCGATCAAACGCCCCACCCGCGCATGCGAAAAGTCGATCCGCGCTGGATCGCTATCGAACAGCAGGTGGCCCACCAGGTCCGCGAACGGCGGGGGTCCGGCGCTCACGCCCACCTGCAGGCGGCCGCCGGACAGTACGTCCAGCAGTGACAGATCCTCGGCCAGGCGGAACGGCGTTTCGTAGCCGAGTTGGATCACCGCCGTGCCCAGTTCGATACGCCGGGTATGCTGGCTGGCCGCCGCCAGGAACACCGCCGCCGAGCTGATACCCGGCTCCAGGTGCCGATGCCGGACCCACGCGCCGTCGTAGCCGAGCGCTTCGGCAAAGGCGATCAGCGCCAACGCATCGTCCAGGCCGCTACGCGGATCGTCGGGCCGGTAGCTGCCGGGGGTGAGAAAGGCCAGATGCCGCAGCTGCATGCGCCGATGCCTAGGCGATGCGGCGCAACGGCAGCGGCGCGGCCGTCGGTGACAGGTGGGCCGCGGCACGCTCGGCAGCCAGCACGATCCGTGCCTGCAACGCGGCACTGCTGACCTGGTCACCGCTGAAATCGGCCGGCGTGGCGTACACGCCGATCGGCAGCGTATGCGCCTGCAGGAAACTGAACAACGGGCGCAGCTGGTGGTCGATCACCAGCGCGTGGCGCTCACTGCCGCCGGTGGCCGCCAGCAGCACCGGCACATCCACCAGTGCCTCCAGCCCGATGAAGTCCACCAGGTGCTTGAACAGGCCGGGATACGAGCCGCGGTACACCGGTGCGGCGGCAATCAGCAGGTCGGCCGCTTCAATCCGCTGCAGCGCCTGTTCGATACGCGGTTCCACTTCCTCGCGGATAAGCGCCTGCCCCAACGAACGCGCAATCGGCGCCAGTTCCACCCACTGCACATCAATGTGCAGCCGGTGCCGCAGCTGGTCCAGCACCTGCCGTACCAGCAACAGCGTGCGTGAGTTGGCCGAGCTGGTCGGCGAGCCGATCAGCGCAACCACGTTCAATGCAGATGACATCCCAATGCTCCCTGTAGAGCCGACCGTTGGTCGGCTGCGGTAGAACCGACCATTGATCGGCTACGGTAGAGCCGACCGTTGGTCGGCTGCGGTAGAACCGACCGTTGGTCGGCTACGGTAGAACCGACCGTTGGTCGGCTGCGGTAGAACCGACCGTTGGTCGGCTGCGGTAGAGCCGACCGTTGGTCGGCTGCGTTTGCTCAGAACCGGTAGTTGACGCGCCCATACCAGAACGCGCCGATGGTGCTCAGCACATCGCCCGTGTCCCAGGTGGTTTCAATGCTGGCCACGTCGGTGGCGCTGCGGGCGTACTCGGGCACCTTGCGGGTACGCTTGTCGAAGACGTTGTTGATGCCCAGCGCCGCGCTCCAGCCACCGCCCAGCTCGGCGCTGCCGGAGAGGTTGGTCACCAGCACCGGCGGCTGCTTGTACTCCACCCCGTTGTTGAGGCGCTTGATCGGCCCGTAATAGGTGACATCCACATTCGAGCGCCAGCGCCCGTGTTGCCAGCCCAGCCCGGCCACCTGCGTGTACGCCGGCGTGCGGAAACGCAGCGCGTACTCGCTCGATTTCGTCAGCAAGTTGATGTTGGGCAGTCCCTGCAGCACCGCCGGGATGTCTCGCACTTTCTGGATGGTGGTGCGGCCCACGTTGGCGGCGTAGCTCCAGCGCAGCTTGCCCCACGCGGTTTCCTGGTTGGCCTCCACCGTCAGCTCCAGACCCCGCGTGCGGGTATCGCCTACGTTGGTGAAGTAGCTGGCGTAGAACGCATCGCCGGGCAGGATGCTGATACCCGCCGTGCCCAGCAGCGCATCGATCGTATTTTTCTGCGCGACGCTCAGCACCGTGCCGCTGTTGTCGGTGACGCGTGCCGGATCCTGCGCGTTGTAGCCGATCTGGCTGGACTGCCCCAACTGGCCGCGGATGTCGATCTGGTAGGCATCCAGCGCCAGGTGGAACGCCGCGCTCGGATCCCAGGTCACGCCCAAGCTGTAGTTGTCGGCCTTCTCCGGCTGCAGCGGCGTGGCACCCAGTGCCAGCGCCGCCGGCGAGGACACCTGCGCCACCAGCGTGGTGCCGCACGGGCAGCTGCCGGTGGCCTGGTAGTACTGCGCGCCCAGGCTCGGGGCATGGAAACCGTTGCTCACCGTGGCGCGTACGCCGAACGCGTCGGTCACATCAAAGCGCGTGGTCAGCCGCCCGGTCGATACGCTGCCAAAATCAGAGTGATCTTCCCAGCGCGCCGCGGCATCCAAGTACCAGCGCGAGGTCACGTTGGTCGCCGCCCCCACGTATACCGCCTTGCTGTTGCGCGTGGCCTCCACCGCATCGGCGGTGGAGTAGCCCACGAAGGCGGCCGCACCGAAGCCGGTGTACGACTCCCACTGCCCGGCCCCACGCTCGTAGCGCTCGTGCTGGTATTCGGCGCCAGCACTCACCTCCAGCGGCGAGGCGAACGCGCCCACCTCGAAGCCACGACGCAGATCCAGGTTGGCGATGCCCTGCTGGTAGTCCAACTTGCCGTCATAGAAATCCGTTGGCGCACCGGGATAGGCCAGCGAGAAGTTGGCCGAGTGGCGGGTAAAGGTGCGCACCGTGTTGCGGTTGCCGGTGAGGCTGCCGTCGATGTCCCAGCCCCCCCAGTGACCCTTGACCCCGGCGGTGCCGGTGTACTGCTTCTCCTTGGTTTCCAGCACCGGCAGGAAGCCGTCGGGCCACACGTTCAGTACGCTCGGCGCCTTGTAGGTGCCGAAGATCGTCGCCGGCAGGCGGAAGTTCTGGATGGCCTGCGCGGTGCGGTCGCTGGCCGTCGCCGTGGCGTAGAACTGCGCGTTCTCGCCCAGCCCATGACCGGCATTCACCGCCAGCGCGGTGAGCGCATAGGACGGCGAACTGAGGATCGTGTTGGCTTCCGGATCGCGCGATGCCTCGGCCGGGTTCGGCGTGGCGCCGGCAGGCAGGCGGTTGTTCGGGCGCAGCGCCACCGGATTGCCGCTGGCGTCCACCGCCGGGTAGCTCAGGTAGCCATCGATGTAGCGCCGCGTGCGGATCGCATGGTGCTGGCGGGTGGTCTCGCCGGACAGGCTGACGAACCCGTCCTGCCCCCACGGCAGCCCGATGTTGGCACGCACGCTGGTGCGTGTGCCATCACCATCGATGCTCTGCCCGCTCTCCACCGACACATCGCCGCCGTGCGCGTTCGACTTCAGGATCACGTTGATCACCCCGGTGATCGCGTCGGAGCCATACAGCGCGGACGCACCATCGCGCAGCACTTCGATATGGTCGATGGCCGATACCGGAATCAACGCGAGGTCGGTCCAGGCATGGCCCGGGTAACCGCCCCCGTTGGCGCCACTGACATAGGCGCTGGCGTTGCGGCGTTTGCCGTTGACCAGCACCAGCGTGTACCCCGGCGACAGGTTGCGCAGCTGGTAGCCACGGATCAGGCTCTCCTGGTCGCTCTGGTAGCCACCGATCTGGCTCAGCGACGGCAGGCTGCGCTGCAGCGCCTCCAGCAGGTTCACCTGCCCGGTGGACGCCAGGTCCTCGGCCGAAATCACATCGATGGGCGTGGAGCTGTTCTTGACCGTGCGCTTGCTGGTGCGCGAGCCGGTGACCACCACCGCATCCAGCGTGGACGCGGCTGCGGTACCGGAGGCCACCACCGTCTCGGGCGGTGCCTCCGGTCCGGCGGCGTGGGCAGCGCCTGCACCCAGTGCAAGCGCGATCAGAACAGACAGGGAGGTCAGCGTCGGCACGCGTGCCGCAGGCAGGGAGCGGAAGGCAGAAGGCATGGGGACTCTTGAAGGAAGGAGGACGGTCACGTCCGCGACGGTGCGTCGCAGGGCATCAGCTGGAGTTGGGCGCAGCGCACCGGCAACATCGCGACAGCGAGGGCAAGGACATCTCGGGGCCTGATCGAGAACAGGCCTCCATTCAAGGGCCTGCACGCAGCGCGCAACAGTCGTTCACGCGCCACCCACCCGCAACATCGCGCCACGCACATGCCCGTTCGGCATGTCGTTAGACGCCGACGCCGCTGCACGCCCTGCGTGGATGCCCCCATCGCCGGGCATCGATGCGCGACATCGGCGGCCATATATCCCGATGTCATGACGTCATTAGCGCCCCGCCCTGCGTGGCAGCGCCCACCCCGCTAGCATCAAACGATGCCCTCCCCCCATGACCCGCACACACCGCCCACCGTTGCCATCGCGGCCTGCCATGGCCAGGGCCTGTTCGAGTTCGGCTGCGCCGTCGGCCTGTTCGCGCCCATCCGCCCCGAGCTGGACGTGGCCTGGTACACCACCCAGGTGTGCGCCGCCGAGCCGGGGCCGCTGCGCATGCTCGGCGGCACCCAGGTGCAGCTGCCTTACGGACTGGAGGCGCTGGAGCACGCCGACACCATCGTGGTGCCCGGCTGGCGTGATCCTGCCGAGCGGCCGCCGCAGGTATTGCTGGATGCGCTCATCCGCGCCCACCAGCGCGGCGCGCGCATCACCTCGATCTGTTCGGGTGCCTTCGTGTTGGCGTGGGCCGGCCTGCTCGACGGCCGCAGCGCCACCACCCATTGGCGGCTCACCGACACCCTCGCCCGCGAGTTTCCCAACGTGCGGGTGCGCGAGAACGCGCTGTACGTCGACGAGGGCAGCATCATCACCTCGGCCGGTTCGGCCACCGGCATGGACATGATGCTGCACCTGGTGCGCAAGGATTACGGCGCGCGCGTGGCCAACCTGGTGGCCGAGCGGCTGGTGCTGGCACCGTGGCGGGACGCCGAGCGCAGCCAGCGTGTGGTGCGCTCGATACCGGTGGGTGAACCCACACGGCTTGCCCGGCTGATGGAATGGCTGCGCCGCAACCTGCGCGAGGAACACTCGCTCAAGAGCCTGTCCGAACAGGCCGCCCTCAGTCAGCGCACACTGCAGCGGCAGTTCCTCGACGCGACCGGGTTGTCACCGATCGACTGGCTGATCCGCGAACGCGTGGCTTACGCGCGCGAACTGCTGGAAACTACAGACCGGCCAGTACAGTGGGTCGCCGAACAGGCCGGATTCGGCTCCCAGGAATCATTCCGCAGGCACTTCCGCTACATGGTCAAGGCAAGCCCGATCGAATACAGGAACCAGCACCGCAGCGGAATCGCTGAACACCGCTCAGTCGTTTGCTGAGTTCCCTGCATCTTAGCTGCGTGCCGGTTAGCTGCGTGCCGGGCACGCTCATCACGACGCGGCTTTCCGTGTTAGGGCCTTAGAAATGGTGGACCTCAGCTTGCGGGTGATAGCCGCCTTCAGGCGTCCAGCAAGCCCCCCCACTGCATCATCAAAATAGATCCGGTGGGTGGTAAATGTCGCAGCGCTAGCGACAATCGGGGACACAGACGCGATGTCCACAATCTTCCCGCCATGCTCCACATTTATTTGCTGAGGGTAGCCCCCAGAAATATTTTCTGCTTTGTAGATTTGACGACGATAGCTATCGTAATGGCAGGAATCGTGCCACACCTCTTGATCGCTCTGCACCTGCTCGCAGGCTTCCGTGCAAGCCCAGTGGAGGACCTGAGCCCTGTCGGCAGCTGGAAGGGCTAGGTACCATTCATTTCTGACGGCAATAAGCTCTGCCGCTGCCCATACATCAATCCGTGGATATGCGTGGCGGGCGGCAAATCGATCTGCGATCACACGCACGATTGGATCCGACGCACCTTGAAAGAGATGCAGCGAACCCCAGAACAGAGAGTCATCGAGGACAAGTGCATTCTCAAGATTGCCAGGATCTCCAAAGAATGTGACCAGCGGATGAGTGGCGCCCAATCCCGCTTTACCAGCGTCCCCTTCAGCGATCAACTCGAAGACACGCACCATCAGCTTGGAGAACATGTACTCGAAACCACGCGTGCGGTGATGCAGGTACAGCGTTGGATAAAGCTGAAATAGCGTCACCATGAACTGTTCCACAGCGATAAATGCCTTGCCATCGACATAGAAAAACTGCCCCGTAGCGCTCTTCTTCGTCCTGAGGTGGTCTACCAACCAGTCCAAGTCGATTCCGCCGGACGAAACCCCTGCGAAATATGGGTCGCGCTTAGCGTAGTCGAGCCGGTCAGCATCAAGCTGGCTAGAAACAATTGATGTGTAAATGCAGGCTTTGTCGCGCTTGTCGATCATTGCTGCAACTTCTTCAGGAAAATCGTCGTCCTCCATACGCCGAAGGATGTCCGCCACACTTGACTCTGTCACGATTCGTCGGCTTAGTTTTTCGTGGCTAACCGCATCTTTAAACTTGGCCCCCACGGTAGGCCGTGCGTCGATGAACATCTTCATAGCGCTCTCGAACGCATGACTGAACATCCCATGCCCCACATCGTGTAACAACGCAGCAGCGAGGCAGGCCTTTCCCTTTCTACTCCACTTTCCATTTCTCGCATTTGGCTCCACGACCGACAACAGCCGCTTGGCTACACCGTACACACCCAGCGAGTGCGCGAACCTAGAATGGGTTGCGGATGGGAACACATGATCGGAGAAGCCAAGCTGCTTCACCCTTCGTAAACGTTGAAAATACTTGTCCGAAAGCAAATTCTTCAGCTCCAGCTCCGCGGGGCCTTCAAACTTGACGGCCCCGTGGATGGGGTCCTTGATAGTCTTACTGGTGTCCATGCGTACCTCCCTGTTGTCCGTTTAGAACCAAACTGCCCATCTCAGCTGCGGAATGGAAGCCGCGAAGGGGCCGAGCGGGCTACGTCCTGATCGAATTCTGCCCTCCCGTAGTCTCTTGCATAGTACGAGAAGCTCTTCAGACGAAAATACTGATCAGCATTCATGTATCGGCGAGACATATCCAGACTTAAACTCTCAGCTTCATCCGCATCTATCTCCGAACTGGGATGTATGCGTGTAATCCCAGTCTGATGTGCACTATCAGGGTCTATGGGAGAAGCACCCAGCCCAACCAGCTCCTGCAAAAATGGGTCGGCCGTCTTGGGCGGGCCGTAGGCAACTACTGGCCCTACGGAAACACCGGCAATGTCTCCTGCATGTTCATCCAGCCAGACTCTTGTCTCGTCCAGTGTTTTGCTGGTTTCACCGCCATAGATCAGCACATTGACCTTCGCTTGCACTCCAAAGCGCGTGCACGCCTTCAATAGACGGGAAGCGCGCTCCAGGTAACGATCTGGTCTCGGTGACTTCTTCATCGCGGAGATCTGCCGAGGAGAAGCCGTCTCCAACCCAAGATCCAACACAGTC
Source organism: Stenotrophomonas sp. 10N36 (assembly GCF_056395005.1). Classification (NCBI taxonomy): domain Bacteria; kingdom Pseudomonadati; phylum Pseudomonadota; class Gammaproteobacteria; order Lysobacterales; family Lysobacteraceae; genus Stenotrophomonas; species Stenotrophomonas sp. 10N36. Next base: position 84,598 of record NZ_JBFTIS010000001.1, read on the forward strand.
AATCCTGCTGCTGCAAGCGCGCCGATTGTCTCCTCCATCAGTACGTCCACTCGACTCTCTGTCCGCCACTGCATTCGGCAAGAATCGCGAACAACCTGTTCAGCTAGGCCGTTGGCCCATCGCACGCTGGGAAGGAACATGGACGCCTGCAGATATGGCCTGATTTCACCGCCAGAGTACTGTTCCCTCACCGCCTTCATCGTCGCCCACGTCTTCCCTGCTGGGCCCAGCTTGTCCACCGGGATGTCTCGCTCCTCGCAGAAGCCACATCGCATGCCACATCCGCGAGAAGCCTCGACACTTGGTTGGTACCGTAAAAATCCGTCGACCAGCGTATGGTCAAGAGGCGAATCCGGTCGGGGCACTTGCGGGCGCCCCATCACAGGCGTCGAGGTCAGCAGATCTTTGATGTATGGCTCTGCAAGCCCTGGGGCAAAGGCATCGGCTTCTGGCAGCTTTGTGCGTAACCAGTTCGGATCGGGGCCCACCACCCAACGCCCACCCACAATGATCCTGCAGGAAGGAAGCTTGTTTCGCAGCAGCCTGCAGAACTCCTGTGCCCAACTGAGTGCGTAGAAGCTAGGGATGGACAGCATAAGAGGATAAATGGTCGGAATTCTTCCAGAGCTGATGAGTCCACGTAAAACACTCTCCGGTGTCTCATGCTCACCATGCACGAGCACGGCTGGGTACCCAGCTGCGCTAAGCGTAGTCGCCAAGGACAATGCCCCGTAGTTCAAATACAACTGTCGTCTTGCCAAAGCGTGGTCCCGTTTTTTTGGTGAAGACATGCCAGCAGAGACGAAAACCACAACTTCAGACATTTCATGCAATCCTTGCGATTGACCAAGTGAACTTATAGGGCATTCGTGATGCGTTTTGTAACTTTTGAAGGAATCGATGGAAGCGGAAAGACCACCCAGGCGTCCCGGCTTGTTGAGGTACTACGTGCCTCCGGCGCTACCGTGATCGCCGCCAAGGAGCCCGATGGAGGTCGGATAGGCAAAGATGTCCGCGCTATCCTTGTCGCGAAACGCGCCCACCGCCTCACCGCCTACGAAGAGGCATTGCTTGTATGCGCGGCTCGCTACGACCATGTCAGAAGCGTGATTCGCCCGGCGATCGAGGCGGGAAAATGGGTCGTTTGCGACAGATTTGTCGACTCAACATTCGCATTTCAGACATTCGAGAATGACGTTTCTGAGCGTTTTTTTGATGTCGTTTCCAAAGACGTCATCGGTCCTACCATGCCGCACTTCACCTTCATTCTTGACATCGATCCAATTGCCGCATCACTCAGAAGGAATGGTGAATCATTCCATCGTGACGAAGACCCGGCCGAAGCACATCGGGATTTTGATCGCATTCGGCGCGGCCTTCTCGAGGCAGCCGCACGCGACCCGAAACGTTGCCACGTGATAGATGCGACAGCAGATGTGGCCGCCGTCACGGCACAGATAATTTCGATCCTGCAAGCATCAGGCCTGCTTTCCGGAAGGGCGAAAGTCCATTCAGACCAAACCTCTACGAGCGACGGCACATGATGGGGATCGCAGTCACCGAATCCATTCACTCGGCGGCGGTCCGGCCGTTAGGTGACTGAGGCTGCCCGCTTCCGCGCGAGTATCCGCCAACACTGCGCGGCAAACCCCAGCGCGAACACTCCCGCAAAACTGAGCAGCGTCTGCAGGATCACTGGCGCCAGCGGCGCAGCTGCAATCGGACGCCCGACCGGAAGACGGGTCAGCGTTTCGTTGATACCCGGCACCAGCGACAGCAGAAACGTGAAGGACAGCGCAAAGGTGGCCAGGTAGGGCCTGAGCCGGCCCAGGAACCCCAGCCGGGGTACCAGCACCCCACCGAAGGCGATCAGCAGGATGACGACGCCGAAGGCGTGCCCCGGATTGAGGCCGCCCGTGCTGGAGACGGTGAACGAGGTGACCACCGACAGCACCAGTCCCAGCAGATACACCTTGCCCGAGCGCGTGGCCGGGTCGATGGCGCGATGCCGAATGAAGCCGTAGATGCCGGCCACCAGGGGGACCAAGCTGAGCGCCGTATGGAGGACGCCGAGGAGCGAAAGTGGATGACTCATGGAAAGCCTCAGGAGGTCGGTGGCTAAGGGTGCTGCCGGGTGATCGGGAAATTCGGAGAAAAAGCAAACCTACTAGTAGGTAGGCCAATGAGGCAAATAAAAGGGAACGACACGGAATGCGTCGTTCCCCGCGAAAAATCAGGCTGTCTTGACCAGCCGGGCTATCGACAGCTGGCCCAGGGTATGGAAGGTATGTGGATCGCCGAAGCCACGCGCGGCCAGCATCGCCCCATGCACCGAGGCCATGAAGGCCCGGGCCTCGTCGGCGGCCGGCCCCTGCAGGCGAAGCTGGCCACTGGCGGCTCCCTTCTGCAGCACGGCGGTCAGCCAAGACGTGAGGTCATCGAAGTGCCCGCGCACCTCCTCCACGATCGGCGCCGGCAGCAACGGCAGCTCGGCGGCAAGCATGGCGCAGATGCAGAACGAGGACGTTCCGCCGCGGATGCATGTGGACCAATAGTCCACATACGCGTTGAGCTCCTTCAGCGGGTCGTCCAATTGACGGTCCAGCACGGCCAGCCCCTCGCGCGCCTCGGCGCGATACAGCGCCACCACCACCTGCACAAGCTCGGCCTTGCTGGGGAAATGGTGGTGGATGCTGGCCTTGCTGATGTTCACGCGCACGGCGATGTCGGCGTAGCTGAAACCGTTGTAGCCGCCCGTCTCGAGCAGAGTGCGGGTGTGGCTGACGATTTCGGCGGCTTTGGGGGAGAGTGCGTCTTTCATGGACGCACCCTACTAGTAGGTAGGCATACAGTCAAGGGGCCGCTGACATCCAGAGAGGCCGTCTGTGGCGCACGGTGCTTGCGCAGACGATGCCGAGTTCTGTCGACCTGCGCGGGATACGCCCCACTGAGCCAGGCGACCACGCGGCAACGCCTTCGCAGAGCTGTGTCGATCCGGTGCCGGCCGCGCTCCCCACGTTGACTACGTCATTGCACCTTCTGTCGGCTGGAACCCATCGCTATGGAGCTCCCCGAGCCGGAACAGGTCGCCCGAATCGAGGCCCACGACCACGCCCACCGGCTCCACCGCACCCAGCAGCTGATGGATGCCTCCGTCCAGCGAAGCCCGGAGCAGCAACGTTGCGAACGCCAACGCAAACACTATATGGCCGGGCGTGCCCAGTCCGGTGACCTCGTCCTCGTTGCAGATCACGCCGGCCGCTTTCAGGGTCGCCGAGCCGAGGTAGGCCTTGTCGGGATAGTGGCTGGGGTTGCGCCACAACCACTCGCAGGCCTTGTCCTCCGGTTCGTAGTGACTCAACAGACCGAAATACAGGTCCGCAAATTCCACGCGGTCGCGGGTGGCACGTTCGCCAAGCCCGAAGTAGATCGCGCGCACCGGGAATGGGCACGGTGCCCGCCGCAGCACACGGGTGAGCCACTTGCCCATGCCGGCACTCTCAACCGAACAATCAAGTTCCTTCAGTGCCGCCCAGGACGGGTGCGGGATGCGCTGGTCGCCCCAGTCCAACAGCGTCTGCATGGACCGGCTGACGTCCCTCGAGGCGCGCACTTCAGCAGCCAACAAGCGGTAGAAGGGGCGGTAATCCAGCTCTGGCATCGTGCTTCCTTGCAGGTAAGGGTGGAACCGCGAACTGTAGCGTCTGATGGCGGAATTCTATAAGGCAGCATCGTCACATCAGCCTGTTCGGCCGCCGGCATTGGCATGATGCTGCAACTGATACGCATGGATTACGGCACAGGTAGCAAACTTGGCGGCACTGCCAATGCTGCAGCGGCGGGCACAGCCGGCCAGTTAGCGGGCTGTCCAGCCACCATCCATCGGAAGTGCCGTGCCGGTAATCTGAGCAGCGGCGTCCGAGGCCAGGAAGACCACCATTTGCCCAAGCTGCTCGGGCGTAACAAACTGCAGCGAGGGCTGTTTTTCGGCCAGCAGTGCGCGCGCGGCGGACGCGTTATCCGTTCCCTCCCGTTCCGCCAACGCGGTGATCTGCTGCTCGACCAGCGGCGTTCGCACCCAACCGGGGCAGATCGCATTGGCCGTGATGCCCGTGCCCGCGTTCTCCAGTGCCGTCACTTTGGTGAATCCCACCACGCCATGTTTCGCCGCCACATAAGCAGACTTGTTCACCGACGCAACCAGTCCATGCACCGACGCGATGTTGATCACGCGGCCGGATCCCTGCTGCTTCATGTAGGGCAAGGCAGCCGCCGTTGCATGGAACACCGCCGATAGATTCAGCGCGAGGATCGCATCCCACTTTTCCACGGGAAACTCCTCGATCGAGGCGGTGTGCTGAATGCCGGCATTGTTCACCAGAATGTCGATGCGCCCCATCTTCTCAACGGCATGGGCGATCATTTCCCGCACCGCCTCACCACGGGAAAGGTCGGCGCCATCATGCGCCACCCGTACGCCAAACTCGGTCGCCAGGCGGGAACGGATGCGTTCGATCTCCGCGGTATCGCCAAAACCATTCAGCACGATGTCAGCGCCTTGCCGCGCGAGCGCAGTAGCAATGCCAAGACCGATACCGCTGGTGGAGCCAGTAACCACCGCGACTTTTCCAGTGAACATGGGCGAGATTCCATCGGGCGTAGACGGTCAGTGTAGCGGCCGGGAAGCCGATCAGCGCATGCCCCACCCTGGCCTCTTGCCCCCGTCGGCAATGAAGGCGTCCGGGATACGCGCCTCACCAACTGGCGGAGATCCCGCGCAGTTCGCGCGGAATTCTCCGCAAGCACACGCGCTCAGAACGAACAGGCTTACTTCAACCGCTCAACCAACCGCTGCCCTACCTCCAACGCCGAAGCCGGGTTCTGCCCGGTAATCAGCTCGCGGTCCACTACCACTTGGGCGGTCCACGGCGTGGTGTTGCTGCTGAACCGCGCACCTGCCCGCTGCAGCGCGGTCTGCGGGTAGAACTTCATTTCACCGCCGCCCAGCAGTGGCTTGGCCTGCTCTTCTTCCTGGTTGCTGATCACCGTCATCTGGTAGCCCCTGTAGATCCACTTCGGCGTGCTCGGGAGGGCACCGGCTTCCAGCGTCGCTACGAAGCCCTGCGCATCGGGCAGTGTGGACAGCAGCGCGATCGGCCCGTGGCAGACCAGAGCGGTAGTCTTGTTGCGCTGGTGGAAATCGGCCAGTAACCGGCCCAGCGCCGGGCTCTTCAGCAGGTCCTGCATTGGCGCGTGACCGCCGGGGATGTAGACCGCATCGAACTGCGCGTAACCCTGCTGCTCGACGCGCGCCAGGCTGAGCACAGGTGACGCCGTCGGCGAGGTCAAGGCCAGTTTCTCAAGCAGGTCCTTGTGCATCTTCAACTGCGTGGCATCGTTGCCGAAGTACGCCGCCGTTACCGAGGACGCATCCACCGTAGGCGCCCGCCCCTGCGGCGTGGCGAAGGTCACCTCGTGGCCCGCGTCCAGCAGCAGCTTGACCGGCTGCATCAGCTCGTTGAGATAGAAGCCGGTGGACAGCACCTTGCCGTCCTTCAAGTCCAGGTGGTTTTCGTCGGACAGCACCACCAGCACGTTGGCGGCATGCGCGCCGCTGGCGGCCAGGGTCAGGGCCAGCGCTGCGGCCAGCCGGGTCATCAGGTTCATGGGGAGCTCCTATCGGGGAATGGCCGCCACTTTATTCATCGCCCCAGCGGCGATAAATTGGCCCCATCGCAAAACATCTGTTCCCCGGAGAGCCAAATGAGCCGCAAGTTCGACTAGCTGGGCGATGTGGAGGTGTTCCTGGCGGTGGTCGAGCACGGCTCGTTCACGGCCGGCGCAGTGGCGCTGTCCACCACGCCCTCGGTGCTGAGCCGCGCGGTCACCCGCTTGGAGGCGCGGCTGGGCCGGCAGCTGCTGCAGCGGACCACCCGCCGCGTGGGCCTGACCGACGCCGGGCGGCTCTACCGGGAACAGGTGCGCACCGCCTTTGGCCTGCTGGACGACGCCGAGCGCGACGTACTGGCCCAGGACGGTGCGCTGGCCGGCCGCGTGCGACTGAGCGTGCCCACCACCTATGGCCACTACCGCCTGCCGCCCGTGCTGGCGCGCTTTGCGCAGCAGTACCCGCAGGTGCAGGTGGAACTGAACATCACCAACCGCAACGTGGACCTGGTGGCCGAAGGTTTCGACCTGGCCATCCGCCTGGGCCAACTGCCGGACAGCGGGCTGGTAGCGCGCAAGCTCGAAGACGCCCCGCTGGTGCTGGTGGCCGCATCAGACTACCTGCGGCGCCGCGGCACCCCGCAGACGCTGGAGGACCTGCAGCAGCACCTGTGCCTGCCCTTCCTGATGCCGCGCACCGGGCGGTTGGCGCCGTGGGTGTTCCGCGACGGTGGGCGCGACGTGGACTGGCTGCCGCGTTCGTCCATCGAGACCTCCGACGATGTGCTGGGCGTGGTGTCGCTGGCCGAACAGGGGATTGGCATCTGCCAGAGCTATGAGTTCATCGTGCGCGAGCGGCTGCAACGTGGGCAGCTGGTGGAAGTGCTGTCGCAGCTGCGCGGGCGGTCAAGGCCGTTCTCGGTGATCTATGCGCCGCATCGGCGTCAGTCGGCGGCGGCGCGGGCGATGATTGAACTGTTGGTTAGGAATGCGAGTGCGGTTGAGGATGGCGTTGGTTGAGTGCGCGATGCTCGCTGGCAGTGTCGGGTTTGAACCTGTGGCTGGGCTGCGCTACTGACTAACGACCGCTGCGGTCCTGCGCCGATCAAAAGCTGGTGCAAAGGAGGCCCTCAAGCTATTCGCTTGCGGCTTGGGCGATTGCGTCTCCTTGACTCGGTAGCGCTGTTAAGCACAGCCAAGGAAACCGACGCCGTGAACGAATCCGACACCTTCTCTTCGTACATCGTTGTTGAGCCCATCGACAAATACACTCCACTACCCGACCTAAACTCCCTGCTCGGCATCCCCGAGCCATGCGCGGCTGCGAGGGCGCCGACGGCCAGCCCTGGCCGGAGAACAACGTGTCACTCAGGCGCCGCGTGAGCCGGGCCTGGATCGAGCGCGCAATGGCTGGCCTGCTGACGGTGCTGGAGGTCTTGCACTCAACGGACCGCCGCCGGGTTGCAGCGGAGCTGGGGCGGCATCTGGATGAGGGGACCGTTGACGGGCTGTTTCTGGCTTACCGGGGATTGGCTGAGTGGGCCTGTCGGGAGGTGAGGCCGGAGTGAGCCCCCTCCCCCTCGCTAGATCACAAGGGCGCCCATCGGCGCCCTGCTTCTTTAATGGTGTGCCTACTTCGACCACGCGTTTGACAGTGATTCCGCCTGCTTCAGTACCAGTTCGATCGCGGCATCCTCACCTACCGGCGGGTACTTCCATTTCTTCAGGGTGCGTCGCACCAGAATCCGCAACTTAGCGCGGACGCTCTCACGCACCTGCCAATCCACCGTGGTGCTATGGCGCAGCTTCTCCGTGATCTCGATGGCAATGCTCTTTAGAGTGTCGTCACCCAACTCCCGAACCGCACCTTCGTTGTTGGCCAAGGCATCATAGAAGGCTATCTCATCCTGACTCAGTCCCAGTGCCGCCTCGCGGTCTAGGGCCGCCTGGAAGTCCTTGGCCATCTGGATCAACTCCTCGATGACCTGCGCCGTCTCTACCGCCCGATTGTGGTACTTGCGCAAGGTTTCCAGCAGTCGGTCGCCGTACTTCTTCTCCTGTACCACGTTGTTGCGCGTCCGCGCCTTGATCTCGTCGCGCAGCAGCTTTTCCAGCAGTTCCACCGCCAGATTGCAGCTCTTCATCTGCCGCACGTCTTCCAGGAACTCGTCTGAAAGCAGGCCGATGTTGGGCTTGTCCAGGCCAGCCAACGCGAAGATATCCGCCACCCCGTCGGCTACGATGGCGTTATCAAGAATCTGCTTGAGCGCACTGTTCTTGTCCGCATCGGAACGCTTGCGATCCACCGTGGTGAACTTGACGATGGCGGCCTTGACGGCGGCAAAGAAGGCAATCTCCGTGCGCAAGGCTGCGGCTTCATCGAGCGTGCTGCATAGGGAAAACGCCTTACTCACTGCCAGCATGGCATCGAGGAAACGCTGCTTGCCGTCCTTCAGCCCCAGGATATGGTTGGCCACTGGCACCAAAAGCTGCAGCGCACCTGTTTCGAACGCGCTGTAATCAAAGCCGTGCATCAACCCGCGCACGATGTCCAGCTTCTCCAGCAACACAGCTAGGGCCTCCGCCGCGCTGTGCGCAGGATCACCCTTGCCCTTGGATTCGGTATAGGTTTTGAGCGCCGCTTTCAGTTCGTTGGCAATGCCGATGTAATCTACGACCAATCCGCCGGGCTTGTTGCGGAACACCCGGTTAACGCGGGCGATGGCCTGCATCAGGTTGTGGCCCTTCATGGGCTTGTCCACATACATGGTGTGACAGCAAGGCGCGTCGAAGCCAGTCAGCCACATGTCGCGCACAATCACCAGCTTCAACGGATCTGCCGGGTCTTTGAAGCGCTTTTCCAGGCGCTTCTTCACCTGCTGGCTGTACAGATGAGGCTGCAGCAAGGACTTGTCCGCTGCCGACCCGGTCATCACTACCTTGATTACGCCCCTCTCCGGGTCGGCATCGTGCCAGTCGGGGCGCAGGGCAGCTATAGCATCGTACAGCTCGGCGCAAATGTCACGGCTCATGCACACGATCATCGCCTTTCCTTCCAGCGTGGCCGTGCGAGTCTCGAAGTGCTGCACCAAATCGGCAGCAACCTGATCCAGACGCGGTCGCGCACCAACCAGCTTGGTCAGCGCCGCCCAATCGCTCTTGGTCTTCTCGCGGGCATTGATGTCTTCCTCGTCCTCGATGACCTCATCTACCTGGGCATTGAGTGCGTCGATCTCGGCCTGGTTCACGTCCAGCTTAGCTAGACGGCTCTCGTAAAAGATTGGGACCGTGGCGCCATCGTCCACCGCGTCCTGAATGTCGTAGATACTGACGTAGTCGCCGAACACTGCCCGAGTGTCTTTGTCTTCCAGGGCGATGGGCGTGCCGGTAAAGCCGATGAAGGTGGCATTGGCCAGCGCGTCGCGCATGTGCTTGGCATAGCCGAACACGTATTTTCCGGTCTTGGTATCCAACCGCCCCTTCATGCCATACTGGCTGCGGTGCGCCTCGTCGGAGATTACAACAATATTGCTGCGATCCGACAGCAACGGGTGAAGCGCCTCATCATCCAGAAGGGCGAACTTCTGCACCGTGGTGAAGATGATGCCGCCGGCCTCACGCGAAGCCAGCATCTCGCGCAGCTCCTCGCGGCTGCGGGCCTGCTCCGGCGCCTGCCTAAGGAGGTCCTCAGCGGCGCAGAAAGTGCCGAAAAGCTGACCGTCGAGATCGTTGCGGTCGGTCACCACCACCAACGTTGGATTCTTCATCTCTGGCTGCTGCAACAGCTTGCCCGCGTAGCAGGCCATGGTGATGCTCTTGCCCGAGCCTTGCGTATGCCACACCACACCGGCCTTGCGACTGCCGGGCTGTACTTCCTTACCATAGGTGGCACGCGACTCCTGCACTTCCAGAAGACCCTTGTTCGGGTTGCTGGCGGCGATCACCGTGGCCTTCACCGCCTCGCGCACGGCATGGAACTGGTGGTAGCCCGCAATCTTCTTGATGATCTGATCGGCATCCTGCTCGAACAGCACGAAGTGGCGGACATAGTCCAGGAACAGTGCAGGCTCAAAGAAGCCACGCACCATGGTTTCCAGCTCGAACTCCAGCAGCGGCCGGTTGTCCTCATTGGCAATCGCCCGCCAGGGCTGCATGCGCTCCTGGTTGGCCGTCAACGAGCCCAGACGCGCCGTGAAACCGTCGCTGACCACCACCGCCACGTTGGTGTTAAAGAGGTCGCCGATCTCTTCCTTGTAGGTCTGGATCTGGTTGAAGGCATCCCAGATGTCGGTCTGCTCGTTGGCCGGGTTCTTCAGCTCGATGACCGCCAGCGGCAGGCCGTTGACGAAAGCCACCAGATCGGGGCGGCGCGGCTGTTTGGTGCCGGTCACGGTGAACTGGGTGACCAGAAGGAAGTCGTTGTTGCGAGGATTGGCGAAGTCGATCAGATTGACCAGGTCGGTGCGCTTTTCGTCATCCACAGAGAATTCGACGGGGATGCCAGAAAGTAATAGACGATGCACGCGACGGTTGCGGGCTATCAACAATGGCTCGCTCACAGTCAGCAGCTCATGCGCTGCCTCCTCCAGGGCGGCCAAGGGAATATGGGTATTAATGCGTGCAAGAGCAGCCAGCAAGCGTTCTCGCAGCACTGTCTGACCGTAGTCAGAACGAGCGGGCCGGTCGCCATCTGGAGCAACATCAGGGCCATTGCTGTAGCTCCAGCTAAGCTCGCTGAACCAGCTTACGCAAAGCTCTTCTAACTGCCGTTCATTTATACTCATAACCATACCCTTACCGAGGCGCTCTTAGTTCGGCGGAAATATTCACGCCCACCCACTATCCAGCGAAGGAAATACGCTTTTCCACCGCATCAACCAACAGCTTCAGATATCGCTCCACATACTCATGCTGATCAATTGGATACCACAGTGGCTGAATATTCAATGCAAGCAGGCGAGTTTCCTTTATCGCCCTCTCCCGATCATTAGCAAGCCCCGGAATAATTGCATAATGGTTTGGAACCACATACTCTTCCGTTRCAATTGAATTCTCCAAAAGCTCTAGAGTCCGATCCTGCTCTAGACTGCAACCCAAAAAAAGTAGTGACTGAGAGATAAACACTTGTCGCAATGCTTTTGGAAGCGGCTTCTGAAAATCAAATGGAGCCCCATAAGCGTCGGTATATTGCTCCTGCGTAAGAATATGCGTAGCGGGATCATCTGCATCGCCATGTAGCTTCAGAAGACAACGCTCACCCCTAGCTAGTCGAGGAAAGAAATTGTGCTCTTGTGTGCCGTGCATGTATGCACGAAATTCCATCCCCTCCAGATGATAGGTTTGCTCTATCGCATCGTCAAAGTTAGTTGTTATTACGCACCCCTTACCAATGCGAGGAAGAAGTTTCATTGATTCCGACGGATTCAATTTACTCCTTCTATATGCAGTGCGGATGAAATTTCTAACCTGAACAGAATCGCATTCGTAGAGGCATTGAGCAGCGTCGAGATAGCATCCGTCCTCAATGAGTTTTAGCACTTGATCCTTATCAGCGCCTGGAACTCGCTCCACAAGCCTCTCAAGCGCTTCCGCCCAAAGAGGCATCCCCATGGGCCTCGACATACCAGCACCTACGAATGGAACGACTCGCCCACGTTCCACAGCAGCTAGCAAATCCTGGAATGGCGCAACAAGCCCACTAACACTGATAAGGTCAATTACTTCCTTGTGCAATTCCTGGTATGAATTATTCTCCCAAACTCTTCGTTCATTTTCATACGCCTCACGATCAAGCCAGAAAAGGGCCCTACTGCGCTCATAAGCATACTCTCCCAAATAGAGTGGACCTTCCTCATCGAAGAATGAGTTAAAGTCATCACCTTCCTCGTATTTCTTTTCGAGAATTTTAACTGCCTCACTTAGAAGGTCTTCTTGATGGCCCGAATCAATCATCAACCTTCCTCGCACTTAAAACTAAGATTGCCAGAGAGCAATTCCGGGAGAAGCGCCACCCGGAGCTCAGCTAGAGTTTCCGCACTTTCTCTATTCGCAGTAATTTTGACGAAAAACGGATGAACGTATTTATGAAATTCCTGCACGATCATTTGATCCGGAATACCCCCCCGTTCTTGCGCCACAACTTCAGGGCGAACAGCCGGATATGCCCCACCGTCCGCAAGGTGAGTCAATCGATCAATATTTGATTCAGAGGTTGCCATAATATAAACAAACTCCAGCCATTCCTCAGCATTCGGGCGCAGCACAGCAAACCCGGTGCTACCAGTTAGGTTATTCCTTCCAATTAAGGCGAATGACCGATTTCCCGGACGAACCGTACCAATAATGGTATCTCCGAACCTTAACACCCTTCTAGCACGACTAGGTATATCTTTTCCGCTTATCTCTTGAAATTCCAGAATCTCGCCACTCTTGGCGTTTGCCAAATCCACATAATTAACCTTATTTGGTAGAGCTTTGGCGCTCCAGCTTTCAGGATTTAAATGGCAAACGTCGGCCAACACTCCTTCTTTCCAGCCCCTCGGAATCTCACCTATCTGCGACTCTTCCATTTCATCGGGAAACAGCGCAGCAGTGGCGGCGAGTTGGACGTAGTGCTCGCGAGGCATCTGATCGAGCTCCGAGTCGGTCTTGCCACTAATGGCTCGCATGCCCGCACGCAGCGGGTCTTGGCCTTGTTCGTTCGCGGCGATCTTGGCTTTGACCGGATCAAAATCGACAAACCAAGACTTGAAGATGGCTTGCGCCATGGCCTCGAGCGTTTGGTTGACGCGACGATGGAGATCGATTTTTTCGTCAAGCGAACTGAACAGAGACTCGATAGGACGCCTGACCTGTTCCGTCGGAACAGGAATCGGTATGCGCTTTACATCAGCAAGATTGAGTGTCTTCTGAACAGTAGTATTCGCCCGCTCATCCAGAAACCGCTTAGTCTCGACTGACTGCAAACAGATACTTATCCATTTTGCACCCACATCATCAGCAGGACGAATAACTGCAATAGCACGAGCGACGTTCCAGCCAGCAAGCTCTGGTGCTGCTATGACTGTCTGGCCGGTGCTGCCAACTAATGTCAATAAAACTTCACCGCCGCGCAGCCTTGTCCGCTTGTAGTTTTCTTCAATACTGACCGCAACGCGAAGTACATCGGAAACGTCCAGCCGCCCCTGTTTGAAGTTGTTAACTCGGACAATTGGAACGCCATCTTCTGTATTTTGGCCCGGCTGAACAATGCCGTATGAGATCACACCGTCAGCGGTACAATCGATAAGTGCTTTTGTCGGCCAGCCATTCGAGTTCACGTTAAATCCCATACCCCAATCCCGCCAAATTCCTCTTGATCTCCGCCTCAAGCTTGGTTTCATCCACAAATTGCCCAGCCAGTTGAGCCGTCAACCTCCGCATCTTATCCGAGAAGGGCTCGCCGTCATCTTCCTGCTCCACCGCGCCCACATAGCGCCCAGGCGTAAGCACATGCTCATGCCCACGGACTTCGTCCAGCGTGGCGGAGTAGCAGAAGCCAGCCACATCTTTGTACCCTTCGCCCTGTTGCCAGGCATGGAAGGCATCGGCGATCTTCTGAATATCACCCGAGGTGAAGTCCCGTAGCACGCGGTCTACCATGCCGCCCATCTGCCGGGCGTCGATGAACAAGTATTGACCGCGCCGGTCACGCTTCTTCTTGTCAAGCGCGAAACCGTTCTGCTTGTCGCGACTCAGAAACCAGATGCAGGCCGGAATTTGAGTATTGGTGAACAACTGGCCCGGCAGAGCGACCATGCACTCCACGTAGTCATCTTCGATCAGCCGCTTGCGGATCTCGCCCTCGTTGTTGGTATTGGAGCTCATGGAGCCGTTGGCCAGCAGCAGTGCCATGCTACCGGTCGGTGCTAGGTGCCAGAGCATGTGCTGCAACCAAGCGAAGTTGGCATTACCGTGCGGCGGCGTGCCGACGATCCAGCGTGGATCAGCCGCCAGCTTTTCGTTCCACCACTCCTTCATATTGAAGGGAGGGTTAGCCATGACAAAATCGGCGCGCAGGTCCGGGTGCAGGTCGTTGAGCAGAGTGTCGGCCGGGCCAGTGCCAAAGTTAAAGTCGATACTACGAATGGCCATGTTCATCGCGGCCAACCGCCAGGTGGTGGGATTGCTCTCCTGTCCGTAGACGCTGATCTGCCCGCTCTTGCCATTGGCAGCCTTGCCCCCGTGCTGTTCGATGAACTCCTCGCTCTGCACGAAGAAGCCGCCCGAACCCATGGCCGGGTCGTAGACGCGACCGTTGAATGGCTGAAGCATTTCCACAATCAGGGTGACGATGCTCTTTGGCGTGTAGTACTGACCGCCCTTCTTGCCTTCAGCCAGGGCGAACTGCCCCAGAAAGTACTCGTATACGTGGCCGAGGATGTCCTTGGATTTCAGGTCCAGTGGCTGGCCCTTGAACTCCTTGGCGCTGAAGTCGGTATCCGAAAAGTGGCTGATCAACCCGGCCAGTTTGCTGGAGTCGAGCTGCACGCGGGCGAAGTCTTTGTTGAGCACGTTCTTCAGCCGGGCGTTCTCGCGCTCGACGGCTTCCATGGCGTTGTCGATCAGCCAGCCGACTGAACGCATTTCCTCGGGCTCGTCTTTTCCCGGCTTGCTCCACGGTAGCGCCGCCTTGGGCGGCAGTTGCGCGCAATCGCGTAGCGTTTGCCAACGCGCTTCCACCGGGACCCAGAACACGTTCTTCTCGGTGTAGTAGTCGCGCACTTCCAGCTCAGCGGCAATGTTTTCTTCGTACTCTTGGGTGCCTGCGCCGCCGTACTCGCCCGGATCCATGTAGTAGTCATGATCCGGGTCGGTGAACTGTTCGCGCAGTTCGCCCTGCCGCTCTTCGAAGGCATCGGAGACGTACTTGAGGAAGATCAGCCCAAGCACGACGTGCTTGTACACGGCGGCGTCGAGGTTGGAGCGCAGCTTGTCTGCGGCAGTCCAGAGCTTCTTTTCCAGATCGTTGAAGAATTGTTGTTCTATGGGTTTCATGTTTTTGTCCCGTGTTGCGTTATGACTGTCTTCCTTGCCGGAGTCTCACTGTCCTCTCGCCTGTTGGCCGCTGATTGCTTCGCGACGGGTTTGTGCAAGGATTAATCGTTGTCGTTCAAGGCCGCCGAATCATCGGAAGTAAATCGCGTATAGCATTGGAAGATACTGCCCTGCTGGCTCAGCGCTTCAAGCAGCCCCTCATTTATCGGCCGTCAATGACACCGGATCTTCCGATGCATTGTTCAATATTCCGTTCTATGGGAATTACCTGCTCTTTCTCCAGTGTCAGGCAGGCCAGTAAAGCCGCTTTAGCGGCACAATTCGTTTGGTTTCCGCGTGGGTAGCGTCGTAGTGCTCGATCAGGGCGCGCACCACATGGTCCAGCGTCCACATGGCCAGCGGAATGGATGCCCGATCCGCTTCGTACTGCGCGTCCTTGGTGAAGCCGCCGGTACTGACGTACAGACCACGATCATCCTTGTGGCGGCCGCCGAGAAAGCTGCGGATTTCCTGACTCCCCATTTGCCCTTTGCGGTGCTTGACCTCCACGACAATGCGCGGATGTTCGAAGCCAAAGCCGTCCGGCGAAGCCACGATGTCTTTGCCTCGGTCTGAACCGGGAGGAGAGACCTGGGTCTTGTAGCCCATGGCGCGCAAGATTCCGGCCACCAGCTGCTGCATATCGTCCCAGTCAAGCTCGTTGACGCGATCTTTGATTCGCTCCACCGCCTGAGAGTCGATGTCAGCCAAGGGGTCTGCCACTACCTCCCCAAACTCATCATCGGTTATCGGGGCTGGGCGCCCCTGAAGAGCGGCGAGAACTTCGGCAGCAGCAACTCTCGGCACCTCGAACAACGTCAAGGTGGAACCAAGACTGTTCTTCGTCCCAGTGCCCAAACGATCGCGCGGCAATTCTTGCGCGCCCCATTGAACGTCTCGAGCTAAAGGCATGCCCTGCTCTGTCCAGTCGGCATGATGCTTAGCCGGACCAGCAATCCTACCGATCGAATACAGGCGATTTGGAGGAGAATAGGTAATAACCCAATCGCCATCTCGGATGTCATTGACGAAGCGCCAGACCTGAGAAGCGCCTGACACTACCGTGCCGTGCTTGGCCTGGGGCTCAGCTGCCTGATAGAGGCCGATCAGCTGTTTTCGACCGACGCCGGGTTTGGCATGCGCAGCCAGCTGATTCCAGCCCACAGCCACCACACCGCGCTCACGGAAAGCGTCATACAAGGTGCCGCCATCGCCGCGAACCATCCACATCCGTTCCATCGCGCCTCCTCCTGTTCTCGATGCCATTAATCCAGCCCTCCCCAGAACTCGGCTGTCAGCGCGAAGGGCTTCATACTTCGCAGCTGTGGCTCTACGAGGCAGGATCTCAGCGAACTGGCTACCCGCCACATTGTATCAGCGCCCGATGGTCGTCAATGCCCCAGTTAGGCCTACTCATTAGGCTCAACTGATGGGCCGGCCCTTCAAACAACAAGGGCGCCTCTCGGCGCCCTCGTTCTTTCAACTCATTCCCACTCAATGGTCGCCGGCGGCTTCCCCGAGATGTCATAAACCACCCGCGACACCCCTCGCAGCTCATTGATGATCCGGTTACTCACCGTACCCAGGAACTCATACGGCAGGTGCGCCCAATGCGCCGTCATGAAATCAATGGTTTCCACCGCACGCAGCGCAATCACCCACTCATAAGCCCGCGCATCACCCACCACGCCCACCGACTTCACCGGCAGGAACACGGCAAACGCCTGGCTGGTCTTGTCGTACAGATCCGCCTTGCGCAGCTCATCAATGAAGATCGCATCGGCCTTGGCCAGCAGCTCGGCGTACTCACGCTTCACTTCGCCCAAGATGCGCACGCCCAAGCCCGGGCCCGGGAACGGGTGGCGGTAGACCATGCTGCGCGGCAGGCCGAGCTCGACGCCGAGGCGACGCACTTCGTCCTTGAACAGCTCGCGCAGCGGCTCCACCAGGCCCAGCTTCATGTGTTCCGGCAGGCCGCCCACGTTGTGGTGGCTCTTGATCACATGCGCCTTGCCGGTCTTGCTTCCGGCCGACTCGATCACGTCCGGGTAGATGGTGCCCTGCGCCAGCCACTTGGCATTGCTCAGCTTGTTGGACTCTTCATCGAAGATGTCCACGAACAGGTTGCCGATGATCTTCCGCTTGGCTTCCGGGTCGCTCACGCCTTCGAGCTTGCTGAAGTAGCGGTCCGCGGCGTTCACGCGGATCACCTTGACGCCCATGTGCTCGGCGAACATCGCCATCACCTGGTCGCCTTCCTGCCAGCGCAGCAGGCCGGTGTCGACGAACACGCAGGTCAGCTTGTCGCCGATCGCCTTGTGCAGCAGCGCGGCCACGACCGACGAATCGACGCCGCCGGACAGGCCCAGGATCACTTCGTCATCGCCCACCAGTTCGCGCACGCGGGCGATCTGGTCGTCGATGATGTTGGCGGCGGTCCACAGGGTTTCGCAGCCGCACACGTCCACCACGAAGCGGCGCAGCAGCGCCTGGCCCTGCAGGGTGTGGGTCACTTCCGGGTGGAACTGCACGCCGTACCAGCGCTTCTCTTCGTTGGCCATGGCGGCCACCGGGATGCGATCGGTCACGGCGGTGACGGTGAAGCCCGGCGGGGCGACGGAGACGTGGTCGCCGTGGCTCATCCAGACATTCAACTTCGGCTCGCCACCGTGATCGCTCAGGCCCTTGAACAGCGCATCGGGGTGCACGACGTTGACTTCGGCATGGCCGAACTCACGCTGGTCGGCCGCTTCGGTGGCGCCACCGAGCTGGGCGGCCAGGGTCTGCATGCCGTAGCAGATGCCGAAGATCGGCAGGCCGCTGTCGAACACTTCCTGCGGCGCGGCAGGCGCGCCCGGCAGCGTGGTCGATTCCGGGCCACCGGACAGGATGATGCCCTTGGCGCCGAACGCGGCGATCTCGGCCGGGTTGTGGTCCCACGCCCAGATTTCGCAGTACACGCCGAGCTCGCGGATGCGGCGCGCGATCAACTGGGTGTACTGGGCACCGAAATCGAGGATGAGGATCTTGTCGTTATGGATGTTGGTCATGGCGCCCTGGGCGATGCAGGAAAGAAAACAGGAAACGAATACGAAAACCGGCGACCTATAGAGAAAGAGGAACGGGAATCAGCTTCCTCGTTCCTCTTTGCTCATGCCGCATCAGGCGCGGTAGTTCGGCGGCTCTTTGGTGATCTGCACGTCGTGGACGTGGCTCTCACGTTGGCCGGCGCCGCTGATCTTGACGAACTTCGGCTTGCTGCGCATATCTTCGACGGTGCCGCAGCCCACGTAACCCATGGTGGCGCGCAGGCCGCCCATCAGCTGGTGGATGATGCCGCCCACCGGGCCGCGATACGGCACGCGGCCTTCGATGCCTTCGGGCACCAGCTTGTCGGCGCTGGAGGCGTCCTGGAAGTAGCGGTCCTTGGACCCCTTCTCCATCGCGGCCAGCGAGCCCATGCCGCGGTAGCTCTTGTAGGAACGGCCCTGGAACAGCTCGGTTTCGCCGGGCGATTCCTCGGTACCGGCCAGCAGGCCACCGATCATGATGGTGGACGCACCGGCGGCGAGCGCCTTGCCGATGTCGCCGGAGTAGCGGATGCCACCGTCGGCGATCAGCGGGATGCGGTCCTGCAGCGCTTCGGCCACCAGGTCGATCGCGGTGATCTGCGGCACGCCGACACCGGCGACCACGCGAGTGGTGCAGATCGAGCCCGGGCCGATGCCGACCTTGACCGCATCCGCGCCACAGTCCAGCAGCGCCAGCGCGGCTTCGCCGGTGCAGATGTTGCCACCCACGACCTGCACGTTCGGGAAGTTCTTCTTGACCCAGCGCACGCGGTCCAGCACGCCCTGCGAATGGCCGTGCGCGGTGTCCACCACCAGCACGTCTACGCCGGCGGCGACCAGCGCTTCGACGCGGCGATCGGTGTCGCCGCCGACGCCTACCGCAGCACCCACCAGCAGACGCGTGGCGGTGTCCTTGGCGGCGTTGGGGTAGTCGGTGTTCTTCTGGATGTCCTTGACGGTGATCAGGCCACGCAGGGCGAAATCATCGTTGACCACCAGGATCTTTTCGATGCGGTTGCGGTGCAGCAACTGCAGCACTTCTTCCGATGCGGCGCCTTCCTTGACCGTGATCAGGCGATCCTTCTTGGTCATGATGTGGCGGACCGGATCGTCCAGCTCGGTCTCGAAGCGCATGTCACGGTGGGTGACGATGCCGACCAGCTGGCCGCCGCCGTCCACCACCGGCACGCCGGAGATGTTGCGCGCCTGGGTCAGGGCCAGCACGTCGCGAATGGTGGTTTCCGGGCCGACCGTGATCGGGTCGCGGATGACGCCGGCCTCGAACTTCTTGACCTGGGCCACTTCGGCGGCCTGCTGCTCCACGGTCAGGTTCTTGTGGATGATGCCCATGCCACCGAGCTGGGCCATGGCGATGGCCAGGCGTGCTTCGGTGACCGTATCCATGGCCGCGGAGAGGATCGGAAGCTTCAGCCGCAGGTCGCGGGTCAGCCGGGTTTCCAGGCTGACATCCTTGGGCAGGATCGTGGAGTGTGCGGGGACGAGCGAGACGTCGTCGTAGGTGAGAGCTTCAGCCTGGATGCGCAGCATCGGCATACCCGAGATGTGGGGAAGCGCGACATTTTACCCTGATTCGGCCCGCTTGGGCAGGGGGCCGGTGCGACGCTGTGTCGCGCCGGCGGACGGGTAGAGCCGACCGTTGGTCGGCTGCCCTTCGAGCGATGCGCCACTGGGCCAACGGCAGCCGACCAACGGTCGGCTCTACCCGGGAGCGATGCGCCACCGCGCCAACGGCAGCCGACCAACGGTCGGCTCTACCGGGGAGCGATGCGCCACTGCGCCAACGGCAGCCGACCAACGGTCGGCTCTACCGGGGGTTGCCGCTGGGTACCGCCCGGGGATTGCCGCAACGGTAGGTGCCGACCGTTGGTCGGCACGGTGGCGCGCCGCATGGGCATCCGGGCGAGGCGCCGACCGGGGTCGGCACGGGCGGTCAGACCGCAGCTTCGGCCGCTTCCAAGGTGTTCTGCATCAACGTGGCCACGGTCATGGGCCCTACCCCGCCCGGCACCGGGGTGATCCAGCTGGCGCGCTGGGCGGCGGCCTCGAAGCCAACGTCGCCGACCAGGCGGCCGTCATCCAGGCGGTTGATGCCCACGTCGATCACCACCGCGCCCGGCTTCACCCATTCACCCGGCACGATGCCCGGGCGGCCCACCGCGACCACCAGGATGTCGGCGTCGCGCACGCTGCGCTCGAGCACGTCGCGCGGGGTGAACTTGTGGCAGCTGGTCACGGTGCAGCCGGCAATCAGCAGCTCCAGGCCCATCGGGCGGCCGACATGGTTGCTGACCCCCACGATGGTGGCGTTGCGTCCACGCACCGGCTGGTCGGTGTGGCCCAGCAGAGTGACGATGCCGCGCGGGGTGCAGGGGCGCAGGCCGAATTCGCGCAGGGCCAGGTGGCCCACGTTCTCGGGGTGGAAACCGTCCACGTCCTTGCGCGGGTCGATGCGGTGGATCAGGCGGCTGGCATCGGGAATGCCCGGCAGCGGCAGCTGCACCAGGATGCCGTGGATCTTGGGGTCGTTGTTGAGCTGGTCGATGAGCTCCAGCAGCTGCGCTTCGTTGGTGCCGGCCGGCAGGTCGTAATCGAAGGCCTCGATGCCCACCTTCTCGGCGGCGCGGCGCTTGTTGCGCACATACACGGTCGAGGCCGGGTCGCCCCCCACCAGCACCACGGCCAGGCCCGGGCGGCTGCCACCGGCGGCCAGGCGGGCGTCCACCCGGACCTTGAGGCTGTCCAGCAGGTCTTCAGCGATGCGGCGCCCATCCAGGATGCGGGCGGGAACGGCAGGTGCGGGGGTCGGTGAGCTCATCGAGGGCGGCAGGCGGGGGCGGCGGGGACGCCATTGTCCCCGATTAGGCCCGCCCCGCCCACCGGCGCGTCATTCCTCTTCCGGCACTTCGTCGGCATTGAGCGTGCGTGCCTTGCGCTTGGGCGCGGTGAACGGCGTGGGCGTGGGCACGCCCGGCAGCGCCGTACCGAACACCATGTGCGCCCCGGCGCGCAGGCTGCCGCCGGCCATTTCCAGCTCGAAACGCTCGGCATCGCGCTCGCGGATCTGCTCGGCGATCTCGCGCGCATCGTCCTGGTCGGCGCCCAGTTCCATCAGGGCGACCTGACCGAACTGCAACGCCGATTCAAAGGTCTCGCGGATCTGGTAGTCCACACCGGCATGGATCAGCCGCAGCGAATGCTCGCGGTCGAACGAGCGCACCAGCAGCTTGGCCTGCGGGAACTGATGGGTGACCAGTTCCACGATGCGGTCGGCGTCCTGGGCGTTGTTGACGCACACCGCGATGGCACGCGCCGAGCCCGCACCGGAGGCGTGCAGCACGTCCAGGCGGGTGCCGTCGCCATAGTAGATTTTGAAGCCGAAGCGCTCGGCGTTGTGGATCATGTCCACGTCGTTGTCGATGATGGTCACGTCCACATCGCGCGCCAGCAGCGACTGGCTGGCCACCTGGCCGAAGCGGCCGAAGCCGATCATCAACACGCTGCCGGACAGGCCATCGGCTTCTTCAACGCCATCCAGCGACACTTCGCGGTCGGGCATGAGCTTGTCGTGCAGCAGCACGAACAGCGGCGTCAGCGCCATCGACAGCACCACGATCGCGGTCAGGTTGGCGTTGACCTCCACCCCGATCACGCCGGCCGCCGCGGCCGCGGAAAACAGCACGAACGCGAACTCGCCGCCCTGCGCCATCACCACGCCGCGGTCCAGCGCCTGGCGGTGGTCGCTGCCCATGATGCGCGCCACGATGTAGATGCACACGCCCTTGGCCAGCATCAGCGCGAACACGCCCGACACAATCAGCGGCCAGTTGTTGGCCACCACGGTGAGGTCCAGCGCCATGCCCACGCTGAGGAAGAACAGCCCCAGCAGGATGCCGCGGAACGGCTCGATGTCCGCTTCGATCTGGTGGCGGAACGTGGATTCGCTGAGCAGCACGCCGGCCAGGAACGCACCCATCGCCATCGACAGCCCGCCCAGCTGCATCAGCAGCGCCGCGCCCAGCACCACCAGCAGCGCGGCGGCGGTCATCACTTCGCGCGCCTTGGCCGCGGCCAGGATGCGGAATAACGGGTTGAGCAGGAACCGGCCCACCAGTACCAGGCCGACGATGGCGCCGGCACCAATGCCCACGCTGAGCCAGCGCGAGCTGTCGCCGGCGTCGGCCTGCACGGGGGCCATGAAGGCCACCACGGCCAGCAGCGGCACGATCAGCAGGTCTTCAAACAGCAGGATCGAGACGATCTTCTGCCCGGACGGCAAGGCGATGTCGCCGCGCTCGGCCAGCAGTTGCATCACCACCGCGGTGGAGGTCAGCACGAAGCCGAAGGCGCCGATGAAGGCCACGTTGACCGGGAACCCGAACAGCATGCACACGCCGGTCAGCACCGCGCCGCAGACAACGATCTGCAGCGTGCCGAGCCCGAAGATTTCGTTGCGCAGGCCCCACAGGTGCGAGGGCCGCATTTCCAGCCCGATCACGAACAGGAACATCACCACGCCGAGTTCGGCGGTGTGCAGGATCGCCTGCGGGTCGGAGAACCAGCCGAAGCCGAATGGGCCAATGGCCAGGCCGGCGGCGAAATAGCCCAGCACCGAGCCCAGGCCCAGACGCCTGAACAGCGGCACCATCACCACCGCCGCGCCCAGCAGCGCCACGACTTTCACCAGCTCACTGGCACCTGCTTCGACCGCCATGCGGTTGTTTCCCCGGACTACATAGAGGGCTCAACGATAGGGCAAAGCGCCGGGCGGCAATAGCATCCATGTTGCGCATGATCGTGCCGAAAACAGAACGATGGGCCGGGTGACGGCCAGGATCGTCCTGAAATCTCGTAGAGCCGGGCTCTGCCCGGCTGGCGGACCCGATACGTAGAGCCGGGCTCTGCCCGGCTGGCCGGTAACGTGCGAAAAGCAGCCGGGCAGAGCCCGGCGCTACGGGGTCGCCGCAATCACGTAGAGCCGGGCTCTGCCCGGCTGGCCGGCAACGCGCGAAAAGCAGCCGGGCAGAGCCCGGCGCTACGGGCCGCTGCAGAACGCGGCGTAATCGATGTAGCCGGGAAACGCCTTCCCCGGCGCGCACAGCGGACACGCCGGATCGGGGCGCAGCCGGGTCTCGCGAAAACGCATGCCCAGCGCATCAAAACTCAGCAACCGCCCGACCAGCGGCTCGCCCATGCCCAGCAACAGCTTGAGCACCTCGGTGGCCTGGAGCAGGCCGACCATCCCCGGCAGCACGCCCAGCACGCCGGCTTCCGAACAGTTGGGCGCGAATTCCGGCGGCGGTGGCTCCGGGAACAGGCAGCGGTAGCACGGGGCCTGGCCACGCTGGCGGCCGGCGTCGAAGACGCTGACCTGGCCGGTGAAGCGCTCGACCGCGCCATACACCAGCGGAATGCGGTGCTGGAGACAGGCATCGTTGAGCAGGTAACGCAGCGGAAAGTTGTCCGAGCCGTCCAGCACCACGTCCACCCCATCCAGCAGTGCATCGACGTTGTCGGCGCTGACACGCACCTGCACGGCGTCCACGTCCAGGTGCGGATTGAGCGCCAGCAGGCGGTCGCGTGCCGACAGCACCTTGGGCATGCCGACGCTGGCGTCGGTGTGCAGGATCTGGCGATGCAGGTTGCTGCGCTCGACCACATCGTCATCGGCAATACGCAGGTGCCCTACCCCGGCCGCCGCCAGATAGAAGGCGGCCGGAGCACCCAGTCCACCCGCACCGAGCACCAGCACACGCGATTTAAGCAGTGTTTGCTGGCCTGCCACACCGACCTGCGGCAGCAACAGGTGGCGCGCGTAACGCTCGTTGAAGTCGCGCTCGGCGTCGGTCTGCAGCGGTTGCACCAGGGGAAGCCCGTCGGCCCGCCAGGCGGTGGTGCCGCCGCCGACGGACGCGAGCTGCGTATAGCCCAGTTCGGCCAGGGCGCCTGCGGCATCCAGCGAACGCCTGCCGCTCTGGCAGATCAACACCACCTCGCGATCGATGGCGGGCAGGTGCGTAGCGGGCGATGCCAGCAGCGCGTCCTTGGCGATGCCGAGCGCGCCCTCGGCCATGCCGGCGGCACGCTCGTGCGCTTCGCGCACGTCGATGAGCAAGGCGCCACGGGCGAGACGTTCGCGGGCCTGGGCGGGGGTGAGTTCGGGGACGGGGCGCATGCCGGGATTATCGCGCACCGGGGCGCGCGCGGCGGGTGTGCCGCGGTTGCCGGCCAGCGACCGGCACTACCGTCGCGCGTGCCCAGCTGCCGGCAGCGCCGCAATGAAAAGAGCCGGCTTTCGCCGGCTCTTCGTTGGATCACTTGCCCTTGACGTGCTTGATCAGGCGCCGTTTGCGCTTGACCTGACGTTCGGTGAGCACGTTCTTCTTGCCTTCGTACGGGTTCACACCCTCGCGGAAGATGAACTGCACCGGGGTGCCGACCAGTTTGAAACGCTTCCGGAAGAAGTTCTCCAGGTAGCGCTTGTACGACTCCGGCAGATCCTTCAGGCGCGTGCCGTGCACGATGAAGGTCGGCGGGTTGGAGCCGCCCGGATGCACGTAACGCAGCTTGGACACGTGACCACGGATCGCCGGCGGCGGATTGGTCTCGTAGGCCACTTCCAGCGCCTTGTTGACTTCGCTGGTGCTGAACTCGTGCGTCGCCGAGGCATGCGCGGCGTGGATGCAGCGGAACAGCTCGCGCAGGCCCGAGCCATGCTTGGCCGAGATGCGCACCACTTCGGCCCACGGCACGAAGCCGAGCTTGCGCGACACCAGCGCTTCGGCTTGCTCGCGCTGGTAGTCGGTGAGGCCATCCCACTTGTTGATCGCCACGACCAACGCACGGCCGGCATCGAGCACCGCACCCAGCACGCTGGCGTCCTGGTCGGTCACGCCTTCGGACGCGTCCAGCATCAGCACGGCGACCTGGCACTGCTCGATCGCCTGCAGCGTCTTGATCACGCTGAACTTCTCGACCACTTCCTCCACACGCGCCTTGCGACGCAGGCCGGCGGTGTCGATCAGGCGGTACTCGCGACCGTCGCGCTCCATGTCCACCGCGATCGAGTCGCGGGTGGTACCGGGAACTTCGGAGGCGATCATGCGCTCTTCGCCCAGCAGGCGATTGACCAGCGTCGACTTGCCCACGTTGGGGCGGCCAACGAAGGCAATGCGGATGCGGTTCGGATCGGTGTCGAGGGTCTCGGTGGTGCCCTCTTCAGGCAGCCGCTCCACGACTTCGTCCAGCAGGTCGTCCAGACCCTGGCGGTGCGCAGCCGACACGGTCAGCATTTCGCCGAAGCCGTAACGGGCGAACTCCGAACGCACGGTGTCTTCGTTCATGCCGTCGATCTTGTTGATCAACAGCAGGGTCGGACGCGCCAGCTTGCGCAGCCAGGACAGGATCTCGTCGTCCATCGGGCCCTCGCGGGCATCGACGACGAACAGGATCAGATCCGCCTCGGCGGCGGCAGCGCGGGCCTGGCGCGCGGTAGCACCGGCCAGACCTTCTTCTTCACCGGCGATACCGCCGGTATCGACCACCAGGAACGGGTGGTCTTCGTTAAGACGACAAACACCGTAATTACGGTCCCGGGTCACGCCGGGCTGGTCATGGACCAGCGCGTCGCGCGTACGGGTAAACGCATTGAACAGCGTGGACTTGCCGACATTCGGCCGTCCAACCAGGGCGACCAAGGGCAGCATCGCGGTAACTCCTTATTGTGCCAACCGGAATGCGGTCAGCTTTCCATCAACGTTCTGCACCAGCAGAATCCCATCAGCGGTTACCGGCTGCGCCAGGAGCGCGTCACCGCCACTCTTGGCGCGAGCGGCAAGCTCGCCGTTATCTGTCCGCAACCAGTGCAGGTAGCCCTTGTAGTCGCCTACAACGACATAGTCGCCCTGCACCGCCGGCCCGGTCAGCGAACGGCGCGCCAAGGCGGTCTGCGACCACATCGCGCTGCCACTGTTCTTGTCCAGGCCGAACACGCCACCCTTGTTGTCGGTGACAAACACATTGCCCGAGGTCAGGGCCACGCCACCGGCGCCGCCATGATCACGCGTCCACAGCGGACGGCCCGTGGGGCCTTCGATCGCCATGGTCTGGTTCTTGAAGCTGCCCACGAACAGCGTGTTGCCTTCCAGCACCGGGGCACCGTCCACGTCGGACATGCGCTCCAGTTCGGTACGGCCTTCGCCGTTGGCGACCATCTGGTCCCACACGGTGCGGCCGTCGGTCATCGCCAGGGCCGACACGCTGCCATCGTCGTTGCCGACGAACAGCACGCCCGGGCCGGTGACCACGGCGGCATTGCCGCGCACGGTCAGCGCCGGCAGCTCACGCGGGTTGAACCAGCGCTGGGTGCCGTTGTCGGCATCCAGGGCGGTCACGCGACCGTCGTTGCTGCGCACGAACACCATGCCTTGGCCGACTGCCGGGGCGGCGATCACTTCGCCGGGCACCTTGGCACGCCACTTCTCGGCGCCGTCTTCGGCACCCAGGGCAATCACCTGGCCGTCCAGCGTGCCGATCACCACCAGGCCGTCACCCACGCCGGGGCCACCGGACAGGCGCAGCTTGGGCTTCTTCTTTTCCTTGGCCGGCTCCCAGGTCCAGACCTTCTTGCCGGTCTGCAGGTCGATGGCATGCACGCCGCCGTAAATGGCCGCCGCATACACGCGGCCATCGGCCACGGTCGGGCCCTGGCGGACGCCGATGCGCTTCTCGCCCTTGCCGACGTTGACGCTCCAGAGCCGGTCGACCTTGGCGGTCGGCTCGAACTTCACCAGTTCAGCCGGTTCCAGCGCCTTCTTGGCTGCTGCATCCTTGCCGGCGAACCACCCCTTGACGGTGGTGCAACCGGACAACGCCACGCCCAGCAGAACCAGGGTGGCAACGCGCTTGATCATGACCATATGCTTCATTACACCGACTCCGCAGCATCGGTGACGGTGCCACCGGCATCCATCACTTTGGTTTCAAGCAGGCGCCGCTGCGGCGCTGCCACGTCCAGCGTCTTGAGCGCCTTCTCATACTGTTGCCGGGCCGCATCACGCTTGCCCTGCGCCATCAGTGCATCGCCATGGATTTCCAGGCTCGTGCTGTCGCTGGCGGTGCCAAGCGCCTTGATCGCGTCATCGGTCTTGCCGGTGGCCAGCAACAGCCGCGCGATGCGCTGCTCGATGACCGGCTGGAATTCCGGGTCGGCCTTGATCGCACGCAGCGTTGCCAGCGCGTCTTCGTTCTTGCCTGCCTCGACCTGGGCCTTGGCCAGCTGCAGCGCCGCCAGGTCCGAGTAAATATTGGCCTTGCCGTCGTCGAGCGCCTTCACGCCCTTGGCCGCCTGGGCCAGATCCTTGTCCTGCAGGTGCTTGAGCACCGCCTGGTACTGGACGTTGGCGCCGGCCAGCTGGTTGCTGTGGTCCTTCTGCCACCACTGCCAACCGGCGATGCCGCCGATTGCGATCGCCACGCCGGCGAGGATGCTGACACCATTCTTCCGCAGCCAGCCGCGGACGCGTTCACTTTGTTCGTGCTCGTCGAGCAGGTCGTCGATCGCCATGCGTACTCTCGCCCCGCCCGTAAGGAGGAGCTGTTTGAATTGGATTGGGAAACGCGACTCAGTGCGGAACTGGGGCCACGGAGCCGTCAGAGGATACCGTAAAGCGTGCCACGTTGGCTCGCTGGTACGGCGAAAGATCGACGATAGTGCCCGCCTGCTGAACCTCGACCGCCGACGCATTGCCCAGCACCATGCGGCCCACCTGGCCCGGCGTGAAGCTGCGCGCTTCGCCGGATTTGATCAGTGCCTTTTCCACGGTGCTGCCGTCGGGGGCGGCGATATCGACCCAGCTGTCGCCTTTGAACTGCAGGTTGAGCGCGCCGGTCGGCACCGCCGCGGTGGCGGCCGGACGCGGCACCGGGGTCAGCGACGCCAGGTAAGGCGCCGAAGGGGTGCCGGTGGTGGCACTGGTAGGCGCCGGCGCCGCCGGGGTCGCTTCTGCCGGAACGGCACCGCCGCCCACCGGGACGGCCGCCGGGATCACATCCAGCGACGCAGTATTGGGGGTGTTGGCGCTGCCGTCGAAGTGGCCCCGGGTGGCAAACCAGACCGGCACCGCCAGTACGGCGGTGATGCCCACATAGAGCACGCGGCGCCCGAGGCTCTCGGCAATGCGCCTGGCCCGCGGGGTATGGGTGTGGCTGATCAGCTGCGGCGGCACCACCGGCCCGATCCGGGCCTGTTCCAGCACATCGCCCAGATCGATCTTCAGCAGGCGCGCGTAGCTGCGCAACTGGCCGCGCACGAACACCGGGGCGCCGAGGCGGTCCCACTGCTCGGCTTCCAGCGACCTCACCACCTGGACCGGCATGTGCAACTGCTGCCCTACCGCTTCAAGCGTCAGCCCTGCCGCTTCCCGCGCCTGGCGGAGACGGACCCCACAGCCGGCAGCGGCATCAAAAGCGTTCACAGTCTGGTCATCAATCACAATGCTTCAACCCCGGGAATTAGGAGCCGCATCCTGCGGAAATTCGTCGCGAATTCGCTGCAGATAGCGACCGGATGCAACCGTGTCACCCAACTGCGCCTCGATTTCAGAGGCAAGTTGTAACACGGAACGTGTGGCCGGTGCAGCCGCAAGACGACGTTGGGAGAAGGCCCGCGCCTCGAAATAGCGGCCTTGGGTGTACTCGCTGCGCGCCATCGACTCCAGCGCATAGGCGTTGCCCGGGTCGACCTGGAGGGCGGCACGCAGGTCACGGGCAGCCCGCTCGGACTGGCCCGCCTCCAGCGCACAGCCGCCGGCGTTGGCCAGCGCCGAGGCCGGCGTGGCATAGCCCGGCGCGGCAAGCGCGCGGTCAAACCAGACCAGCGACTCGGCTGCGCGGCCATGTGTACATAGCCAGGCGCCATAATTGTTGAGGACATCGCCGCGTTCGGGCGCCAGCTCGGCGGCCTTGCGGTAGAGCCCGCCGGCGTTGGCATCCTCGCCACGCCGGGCCGCCAGCGTGGCCAGCATCAGATAGGCCTCGGGCCGGTTGCCATCCAGCTTGAGCGCCGCGCGGGCGCCTTTCTCCGCCGCCGCCAGCGAGCCGGACTGATAGGCCCGGTCTGACAGGGTCATCTGATCCTGGTAATTGAATCGCCGACGCGTGGCCGCGTTGTCACGGACTTCGTAGGTGGGCGCCACGCCGAGCGGCGCGCTGGGTGCTCGTTTGCCTTCCTTGCCGCAGCCGACCAATGCCAGCGCGATGAAGACAACGGCTGGCAATCGGAAATCAGGCAGCGGCATCCCGGCTTTTCCCATCCTGGAGCGTCTTGTTGAACTCGGCCTGGCGACGCGTACGGTCCATCACCTGGCCCTTGAGCTGGCCACAGGCGGCATCGATGTCGTCGCCACGGGTGCGCCGGACCATCGTCAGGACCTGCGCATCCAGCAAAATCTTCTGGAAGGCGCGGATCTCGGTGTCACCGGAGCGCTCGTAGCGGGTGCCCGGGAACGGATTGAAGGGAATCAGGTTGACCTTGCCCGCGTGCGACGTCTGCACGGCGTTGTCGAACTGGCGCATCAGCCGCGCCAGCTGGCGGGCGTGTTCGGGCTGGTCGTTGATGCCCTTCATCAGGGTGTATTCGAAGGTGACCGATTCGCGGCGCTTGTTGGCACGCAGGTAGCGTGCGCACGAGGCCATCAGCTCGACGATCGGGTACTTCTTGTTGAGCGGGACCAGGGTTTCGCGCAGCGCATCGTTGGGCGCATGCAGCGACACCGCCAGCGACACGTCGCTCTCGGCCGACAGCCGGTCGATCTGCGGCACCAGGCCGGAGGTGGACAGGGTCACGCGCTTGTTGGCCAGGCCATAGCCCAGGTCGTCACGCATCACGCTCATGGCGCGCACAACGTTGTCGAAATTCATCAACGGCTCGCCCATGCCCATCATCACCACGTTGGTGAGACGACGCTGCTTGTGCGGGATGTTGCCCAGGTGCCGCGCCGCCACCCACACCTGGCCGATGATCTCGGCGGTGGACAGGTTGCGGTTGAAGCCCTGGGTGGCGGTCGAACAGAACGTGCAGTTCAGCGCACAGCCGACCTGCGAGGACACGCACAGCGTGCCGCGGTTCTTGTCCGGGATGTAGACCGCCTCGATGGCGTTCTTGCCATCGGTGCCCATCGCCAGCAGCCACTTGTGGGTGCCGTCGTTGGAGGGTTTGTCGAACACGATGTTCGGGACCAGCACCTCGGCATGCTGCTTGAGCTTGGCGCGCAAGGCCTTGCCGAGGTCGGTCATTTCATCGAAATCGGTGACGTAGTGATGGTGGATCCACTTCATCACCTGATGGGCACGGTAGCGCGCCTCGCCGAGGGTCTCGGCGAAGAAGCGCTCCAGACCCTGGCGATCGAGGTCGAGCAGGTTCTGCTTGGCCACAGCCACGCTCGGGATGAGCACGGATGGGATGGCGGTTGGCTGTACGACCTCGTTCACGGCATCACTCTCAGCGCGAGACGACTTCGGTCGCGGCGAAGAAGTAGGCGATTTCGATCGCGGCATTCTCAACCGAGTCCGAGCCGTGGGCGGCATTGGCATCGATGGATTCAGCGAAGTCGGCGCGGATGGTGCCCGCAGCGGCTTCCTTCGGATTGGTGGCGCCCAGCAGGTCGCGGTGGGCCAGGACGGCGTTGTCGCCTTCCAGGGCCTGGATCATCACCGGGCCGGAGATCATGAACTCGACCAGCGCGTTGAAGAACGGACGCTCGCGGTGCACGGCGTAGAAGCCTTCGGCTTCACGGCGCGACAGCTGCTTGTACTTGGCGGCGACGACCTTCAGGCCAGCCTTTTCGAAGCGGGCGTAGATTTCACCGATGACGTTCTTGGCGACGGCGTCCGGCTTGATGATGGAAAGGGTGCGCTCCAGCGCCATGGGAATTCTCCGTTGGGCGGGCCACTGATCGGCCCGAGAGTAACATGAAAAAAACCCGCGTCGAAACGCGGGCTTAGCCTGATATACGTGAGGCAATTCTAACGTGTAACCCGCCCCCGCGGTAGTGCCGGCCGCTGGCCGGCAACCCCATGAACCCCAAGCGACGCGCGCCCGTTCAGCTGTACGGGGTTGCCGGCCAGCGGCCGGCACCACCCGGGGCCAGATGAACGAACCCCTCCTTCCATTGTGCGCCGCACAATGCGCCCGCGCAGCCCCGGGTCTAATATCAAACAATCGTTTGATTGAACCCTGTCCGACCCATGGCCAAGCCCGCTCATTTCTCCACCAAGGACCGCATTCTCGGCGCTGCCGAGGAGCTGTTCGCGCAGCATGGCTTCGCCGGGACCTCGCTTCGCCAGGTCACCAGCCAGGCCGATGTGAACATCGCGGCGGTCAACTACCACTTCGGCTCCAAGGAAAACCTGGTCAACGAGGTCTTCCGCCGGCGCATGGATGAGATGACCACCGCCCGCCTGGCCCAGCTGGACAGCGCCCGCCGCGAGCACCCCGGCCAGCTGCGCCCGGTGCTGGCCGCCTTTGTCGAGCCGGCGCTGGCGATGGCCCAGGACCGCCAGACCGGGGGCGCCTTCGTCCGCGTGATCGCCCGCGCTTACGCAGAGAAGAACGACAACCTGCGCAAGTTCCTGTCCGACCACTACGGCCACGTGCTGCGCGACTTCGGCAAGGCCATTGCCGCCTGCGTGCCGGAGCTGAGCAAGGAAGAACTGTACTGGCGGCTGGACTTCCTGGCCGGCTCGCTGACCTACGCGATGGCCGACTTCGGCCTGATCAAGCGACCCGCCGGTGTCACCGAAGCAGCGCATCGTGCCCATGCCGCCCGCGAATTGATCCACTTCGCCGAAGCCGGTTTCCGCGCCAGCGCGGTTACCGACGCTCCGTCGACCTCCGTTTCCACCCCGTAGAGCCGGGCTCTGCCCACTGAACCCTCCGTAGAGCCGGGCCCTGCCCGGCTGCCAGACCAACAAAGGCTTATCGACATGTCCAATTCCCTGCTAGTCCGCCGCGCCGCCGTGTTGGGTGCCGGCGTCATGGGTGCCCAGATTGCGGCCCACCTGACCAACGCCGGCGTCGACACCGTGCTGTTCGATCTTCCCGCCAAGGAAGGTCCGGCCGATGGCATCGTGCTCAAGGCAATCGCCAACCTGGGCAAGCTCAGCCCTGCCCCGCTGGCCAGCAAGTCCTACGCCGAGGCGATCACCCCGGCCAACTACGAGACCGGTTTGGAGCAGCTCAAGGACTGCGACCTGATCATCGAGGCCATCGCCGAACGGATGGACTGGAAGCAGGACCTGTACAAGAAGATCGCCCCGTTCGTGGCCGATCACGCCGTGCTGGCCTCCAACACCTCGGGCCTGGGCATCAACAAGCTCGCCGACGTGCTGCCCGAGCAGCTGCGCCACCGCTTCTGCGGCGTGCATTTCTTCAACCCGCCGCGCTACATGCACCTGGCCGAGCTGATCCCGGCCAGCACCACCGACGCGGCCGTGCTGGAAGGCCTGGAAGCGTTCCTGGTCACCACGCTGGGCAAGGGCGTGGTGTACGCCAAGGACACCCCGAACTTCATCGGCAACCGCATCGGCGTGTTCTCGATCCTGTCCACCATTCACCACACCCAGGAATTCGGCCTGGGCTTCGATGAAGTGGACGGACTGACCGGCCCGCTGGTCGGCCGCCCGAAGTCGGCCACTTACCGCACCTCCGACGTGGTCGGCCTGGACACCATGGCGCACGTGATCAAGACCATGGGCGACACCCTGCCCAACGATCCGTGGCATGAGTTCTTCAAGTCGCCGAAGTGGCTGGACGCGCTGATTTCCAAGGGCGCGCTCGGCCAGAAGACCGGTGCCGGCATCTTCCGCAAGGTCGGCAAGGACATCGTGGTGCTGGACCTGGAGAAGCAGGACTACCGCCCCGCCGACCGCACCGCCGCACCGGAAGTGGTCGAGATCCTGAAGATCAAGAACCCGGCCGAAAAGTTCGCCAAGCTGCGCGAAAGCCAGCACCCGCAGGCGCAGTTCCTGTGGGCGACGTTCCGTGACCTGTTCCACTACAGCGCCTACCACCTGGCCGACATCGCCGAAACCGCGCGCGACGTTGACCTGGCCATCCGCTGGGGCTACGGCTGGTCGCTGGGCCCGTTCGAAACCTGGCAGGCCGCCGGCTGGAAGCAGGTGGCGCAGTGGATCGCCGATGACATCGTGGCCGGCAAGAGCATGAGCAACGCCCCGCTGCCCGATTGGGTGTTCGACGGCCGCGACGGCGTGCATGCCGCCGAAGGCAGCTACAGCCCGACCCGCAACGCCAAGCTGCCGCGTTCGGCGCTGCCGGTGTACCAGCGCCAGCGTTTCCCGGATCCGCTGCTGGGCGAGAAGTTCGCTCCGGGCGAAACCGTGTTCGAGAATGACGGCGTACGCATGTGGCACGACGGCGACGGTATCGCAGTGGTCAGCTTCAAGACCAAGATGAACACCGTTTCCGACCACGTGCTCAACGGCCTGCAGGAAGCGATCAAGCGCGCCGAACAGGACTACAAGGGCCTGGTGATCTGGCAGCAGAAGGAGCCCTTCTCCGCCGGTGCCGATCTGGCCGGCGCGCTCGGCCTGCTGCAGGCCGGCAAGGTCGACCAGTTCGAAGAGATGGTGCACAACTTCCAGCGCACCAGCCAGGCCATCAAGTACTCGCTGGTGCCGGTGGTGACCGCGGTGCGCGGCCTGGCCTTGGGCGGTGGCTGCGAATTCCAGATGCACAGCGCCAAGAGCGTGGCCGCGCTGGAAAGCTACATCGGCCTGGTCGAGGCCGGCGTCGGCCTGCTGCCGGCCGGTGGCGGCCTGAAGGAACTGGCCGTGCGCGCCTCGCAGGCCGCAGGTCCGGGCGGTGACGTGTTCGCCGAACTGAAGAAGACCTTCGAAACCGTGGCCATGGCCAAGGTCTCCAACTCGGCGGTCAACGCCAAGGAACTGGGCCTGATGCGCGCCACCGACAAGGTGGTGTTCAACAGCTTCGAAGCGCTGCATATCGCCAAGGCCGAAGTGCTGGCGCTGGCCGAAGGCGGCTACCGTCCGCCGATGCCGGCTCGCCGCATCCAGGTCGCCGGCGACGTCGGCATCGCCACCTTCAAGATGATGCTGGTGAACATGCTGGAAGGCCGGTTCATCAGCCCGTACGACTACGAGATCGCCGTGCGCATCGCCACCGTGCTGTGCGGTGGCGAAGTGGACCGCGGCACGCTGGTCGACGAAGAGTGGCTGCTGACCCTGGAACGCAAGCACTTCGTCGAACTGGCCCAGCAGGAAAAGACCCAGGCCCGCATCGCGCACATGCTCAAGACCGGCAAGCCGCTGCGCAACTGACCCTTTTAGAGAGATCACTGCAATGACCAAGCAAATCCAGGACGCCTACATCGTCGCCGCCACCCGCACCCCGGTGGGCAAGGCGCCCAAGGGCGTGTTCCGCAACACCCGTCCCGACGACATGCTCGCCCACGTGCTTCGCTCCGTGGTCGCGCAGGCCCCGGGCATCGACCTCAACCGCATCGATGACGCGATCATCGGCTGCGCGATGCCGGAAGCCGAGCAGGGCATGAACGTGGCCCGCATCGGCGTGCTGCTGGCCGGCCTGCCGGACACCATCGCCGCGCAGACCGTCAACCGCTTCTGCTCCTCCGGCCTGCAGGCCGTGGCCATGGCCGCCGACCAGATCCGTCTGGGCAATTCGGACCTGATGCTGGCCGGCGGCACCGAGTCGATGTCGATGGTGCCGATGATGGGCAACAAGATCGCCATGGCACCGAGCGTGTTCGACAACGACCACGTCGCCATCGCCTACGGCATGGGCATCACCGCCGAGAAGGTCGCTGAAGAGTGGAAGGTCTCGCGCGAGGAGCAGGACGCCTTCGCGCTGGCCTCGCACCAGAAGGCCATCGCAGCGATCCAGAACGGCGACTTCAAGGATGAGATCAGCCCCTACGACGTGCGCACCCGCCAGCCGGACCTGGCCGACGGCCGCCGCATCATCACCCGCGACACGATCGTCGATACCGACGAAGGCCCGCGCCTGGATTCGTCCGCTGAAGGCCTGGCCAAGCTGCGCCCGGTGTTCCGCAACGGCCAGTTCGGCGGCACCGTCACTGCCGGCAACTCCTCGCAGATGAGCGACGGCGCCGGTGCGGTGCTGTTGGCCTCCGAGCAGGCGATCAAGGATTACGGCCTGACCCCGCTGGCCCGCTTCGTCAGCTTCTCGGTCGCCGGTGTGCGCCCGGAAGTGATGGGCATCGGCCCGATCGCTGCGATCCCGAAGGCGCTCAAGCAGGCCGGCCTCACCCAGGACCAGCTGGACTGGATCGAGCTCAACGAAGCCTTCGCCGCGCAGTCGCTGGCGGTGATCCGCGATTGCGGCCTGGACCCCTCCAAGGTCAACCCGCTGGGCGGCGCGATCGCCCTGGGCCACCCGCTGGGTGCGACCGGCGCGATCCGCACCGCCACCTTGTTGCACGGCCTGCGCCGTCGCCAGCAGAAGTACGGCATGGTGACCATGTGCATCGGCACCGGCATGGGCGCGGCGGGTATCTTCGAGTCGCTGTGATGCAGTGGGCGGTGCCGGCTCCAAAGGCCGGCACCCTGCCCTGCTGGACGGCATTGGCGGTTGGTTGATGCGGAGAACCCGCGGTAGGTACCGACCGTTGGTCGGTACGAAAAACACATGGTAGATACCGACCGTTGGTCGGTACGAAAAACACGAAAGGGCAGCCGCGAGGCTGCCCTTTTTGTTGGGATAAGCGTACCGACCAACGGTCGGCACCCTACCCCTTTCCGTGTACCGACCAACGGTCGGTACCTACCGGGGGCCGCGTGCCGATCGACGGTCGGTACTTACCCGGGTGATCGCGACCGCGATCAACCTTCGGCCAGCGCCTTCTTCATGATCTCGCGCGCCGGGCCGGCCAGCTTGTCGTTGTTCAACGCAAAGCGGATGGTGGCTTCGACCAGGCCCAGGTGCGTGCCGCAATCGAAGCGCGTGCCTTCGAAACGGTACGCGTCCACGGGCTCGCTCTTGAGCAGTTCGGCGATGGCGTCGGTGAGCTGGATTTCACCGCCGGCACCGGTGCCGGTGGCTTCGAGCAGCTCGAAGATCTTCGGGCTCAGCACATACCGGCCAACCACGGCCAGGTCGCTGGGCGCGTCTTCCGGCTTGGGCTTCTCGACGATGGCGCTGATGTGGCCCTGGCGGCCATCGAACGCGTCGGTGGCGACGATGCCGTAGCTGCCGGTCTTCTCGTGCGGCACGTCTTCCACCGCGATGATGCTTGCACCGCTGGCCTGGTTCGCATCGGCCATCTGCTTGAGCGCACCATCGCCACGGTTCCAGATCAGGTCGTCGGGCAGCAGTACCGCGAACGGTTCGTCACCGACGATCGCCTTGGCACACAGCACCGCGTGACCCAGCCCGAGGGCTTCAGCCTGGGTAACGAAGATCGCACGCACGCCGTTGGGCAATACGTGGCGCACCAGCTCCAGCTGCTCCAGCTTGCCAGCGCGCTCGAGCTTCTGCTCCAGTTCGTAGGCCTTGTCGAAGTAGTCGGCCACCGCATGCTTGTAGCGGTTGGTGATGAAAATCAAGGTGTCGCAGCCGGCTTCGATCGCCTCGTCGACGGCATACTGGATCAGCGGCCGATCGATGATCGGGAGCATCTCTTTGGGCACCGTCTTGGTCGCGGGGAGGAACCGGGTACCGAGTCCTGCCACGGGGAA
Source organism: Stenotrophomonas sp. 10N36 (assembly GCF_056395005.1). Taxonomy (NCBI): domain Bacteria; kingdom Pseudomonadati; phylum Pseudomonadota; class Gammaproteobacteria; order Lysobacterales; family Lysobacteraceae; genus Stenotrophomonas; species Stenotrophomonas sp. 10N36. The sequence goes on from NZ_JBFTIS010000001.1 coordinate 121,182, forward strand.
AACCGCCTTGCGAATACGCTTGTTCGTCACAGCCTGTTGGCCTCTCGTGCCGGGAAAGGAAGTACTTTAGCCGACGCGACGTGATCGTCCTGTTGCAGGGGCGAGAACTCCGGCATGGTCGCGAACAGAATGCTGTTGATGGCGTCGGTGTCGTAGGTTGCGATGGCGTCGCGCAGGCGCGGTATGTTGCCCAGCACCTGATCGCGCGCGAACGTGCGCACGCCAGCCTCGAGAATCTTGGGATGCGCGGTCGGCCGGTAGTCCTCGTCGGAATAGAACAAGGTCTCGTGCAGCTTTTCGCCCGGGCGCAGCCCGGTGTAGATGATCGCGATGTCCTTGTACGGCTGCTTGCCCGCCAGACGGATCATCTGCTCGGCCAGCACCCGGATCGGCACGGGCTCGCCCATGTCCAGCGTGTAGATCGCGCCATGCGATGCCGACGCCGCTGCCTGCAGGATCAACTGGCAGGCCTCGGGAATGGTCATGAAGTAACGGGTGACTTCCGGATCGGTCACGGTCACCGGCCCGCCCTTCATGATCTGGTCGCGGAACAGCGGCACCACGCTGCCGGCCGAGGCCAGCACGTTGCCGAAGCGCACCGTGACAAACCGCGTGTGGCTGGTTTTCTGGTCCAGGCTCTGGCAGATCATCTCCGCGTAGCGCTTGCTGGCGCCCAGCGCGTTGACCGGATCGACCGCCTTGTCGGTGGAGATGAACACGAAATGCTCGATGCGCGCTTCCACGCAGGCACGCGCCACCGTTTCGGTCGACAGAATGTTGTTGCGTACGGCTTCGCGAAGCTGGCGCTCCAGCACCGGCACCTGCTTGTACGCGGCCGCATGGAAGACCGCATCCACGCTGGCCAGCGACAACGCATGCCGGATCACCGACGGATCGCCGCAGTCGCCCAGCACGGCCTGCACGTCCAGGTCCGGGAAGCTGCGCGTCAGCTCAGCTTCGATGGTGAGCAGCAACAGCTCGCTCATCTCCAGCAGGATGATCCGGCCAGCACCGTGGCGCGCGCACTGGCGGCACAGCTCCGAACCAATCGAGCCGCCGGCGCCGGTCACCAGCACCGTGCGCCCACCCAGCCAGCCGCGGATCAGCGACCAGTCCGGCAGGATCGGCTTGCGCCCGAGCAGGTCCTCGATCGCAACCTCTTTCAGTTCACCGGGCAGCGAATGCCCGAGCAGCACATCGTTGAGCTTGGGCACCATGCGGAACGGCACGCCGGTGGCTTCGCACAACGCCACCACCCGCTGCATGCCGACTGCATCCAGCGACGGAATGGCAATCACCAGCAGCTTGGCTGCGGTCTCGCGCACCACCGACGGGGCATCGTCCAGCGTGCCCAGGATGGGCAGGCCCTGCAGCTTGGCGCCCTGCAGGTGCGGCGCATCGTCGAGCAGGCCCACCGGATGGAAGTCGCCCGAGCGGCGCAGGTCACGGACCAGGGCTTCGGCCGCCTGGCCGGCACCCAGGATCAGTACGCGGCGGGCGCTGGCATCCGATTGCAGCGCCTGGTAGTCCTTCCACGCGCGGTACAGCAGGCGCGGGGCGCCGAGCAGGGCCGACAGCGCGAACGGATAGATCACCAGCACCGACATCGGCACGCCGGCGAAGCGCTTGTAGGCCAGGGCCACGACAATGGCCAACAGGCCGATGAAGCTGGCCTTAAAGATGTTGAGCAGGTCGGCCACGCTGGCAAAGCGCCACAGGCCGCGGTACAGGCCCACCCGCCAGAACACCACGGCCTGGATCGCCAGCACCAGCGAGGTGTCGATGTTCCAGAGTGGCAGGGAGGGGGCATCGGCCAGCATCGAATAGCGGCCGGCATGCAACAGCTGCCAGCACGCCCAGACCATGAACAGGTCGTGGGCGACGATCGCGGCGCGCGGAAGCAAACTGGTAAGACGGTCCTGCCAAGGCGTCATAAAACAAACAATCCTTCTAGTTGCGCAATCCATTGCGCAGGAGTAGCCACAAGCCGGTCGCGAAGATCATCCACGTACCCGCCACGGCAGCCTCCCACCTCGGCTGCAGATCACTGCAAGCATTAAACACTGTAATACTGAACAGGCCAAAAACAAAATACAGCGAAGTCACCAAGGTGTGACTTGCACCACTTTTGATCGCACGCTGGTACAGGTGTTGGGTGTGGGCTTCCATCCACCGTTGCCCGGACAGCATGCGCGAAAGCAGTGTGAAGCCTGCGTCCACGAGAAAGGCCGACAGCGGCACCAGCAACAGCAGCCAGTTGATCTCGGTGACCACGCTGGCCAGGCACACCAGCGCCGCGATGGCATAGCCAAGCGCGCCACTGCCGACGTCCCCCATGAAGATGCGTGCCCGCGGGAAATTGAACGGCAGGAAGCCCAGGCAGGCCAACGCCAGCACTATGCCGGCCAGCGCGAACGGAAGCGGCATCACCATGGCAAAGGCCAGCCCGGCCAGGATCGCCTGGCTGGTGGCAATGCCGTTGATGCCATCCATGAAATTCCAGATGTTGACCAGCGAGGTGGTGAACAGGACCGCCAGCACCGCGTGCACCAGGCTGCCACTGGCCTGCCAGACCAAGGCGCCGAGCAGCGTGGCGGCCACCATGTGCACCAGCAGCCGGCGAATGGCCGGCAGCGGGCGGTGGTCGTCCCACCAGCCAATGCCGGCCACCAGCGCCAGGCCCAGGCTGAATACCCCGAGCGTGGCGCGCGCGGCCGGCCACGCCAAGGCGGCCACGGCAGCAGCCAGCAGCAGGGTCACCACGATGGCGATCCCCCCCCCGCGCGGGGTCGCCACGCCATGGCTGCGGCGTTCGCCGGGCTGGTCCATCAGGTTGCGGCGCAGCGCGTAGTGGCGCGCGCCCCAGGTGAGCGCCGCCGCGATCGCCAGCACGGCTGGCAGACCGATCATCCAGGCCACGGGCACTTAGAGCACCGCGTAATTCAGCAGCGGCTTGACCGTTCCCCACTCCTTGCAGCTGGGGCATTGCCAATGGTGGGTACGCGCGCCGAAGCCGCAGCGGGTGCAGCGGTAAGCCGGGTTGCGCACCAGCAGCTGGTCGGTGATGTGCTTGAGATCGTGCAGGGTGGCCGTGGAGTCGGCACCTTCGGCCAGGGTCAGGTCGATCAGCGCCGACTCACCGCGCACCGAGGGGCGGTCCTTGAGCTGGCGGCCCAGGTAGGCACGCGCCGGGGCCACGCCCTCCTGCTCTTCCATCAGCTGGGTCAACGCCAGCACCGGGGCGATGCCCCGATAGTGCTCGGTCATCTCCGACAGGAACGCACGTGCACCGCCGAGGTCACCGACCTTGCGGTAGTTCTGCATGAGCGGCTGCAGCACTTCAGGCAGGTACTCGGGATCACTGCGGGCAGCACGCTCGAACGCGCGCACGGCCGCTTCGGCATTGCCGGCATCGGTTTCCAGGCGCCCTTCGATGATGCCGGCGCGGACCGACATGGCATCGGCCTGGTAGGCGCGCGCGATGGCCGCCCTCGCCTCTTCGATCTTGCCGGCGCCCCGGAAGCGCTCGGCCAGCTCGCACTCGAACTGCCCGATCAGCTTGCCCATCGGCTCGCCGGTGACCTCTTCGAAGCGACTGGCGTTGTCGATCGCCTTTTCCCAGTCGCGCTCGGCCTGGTAGATGCCGATCAGGTGCTTGAGCGCCTGCGGCGCCCGCTGGTCGAGCTGGGCCAGTTCGGTGAACACGGTTTCGGCGCGGTCCAGCAGGCCGGACTTCATGTAGTCCTCGCCCAGCGCCAGCAGTGCCTGGACGCGCTGTGCATCGGTCAGGTCGGCACGGTTGACCAGGCCCTGGTGCAGGCGGATGGCGCGGTCCACTTCACCGCGGCGGCGGAACAGATGGCCCAGGGCGACCTGGGTCTCAAAGGTTTCCTTGTCCAGCTCGGCGATATGCAGGAACAGTTCGATGGCCTTGTCCGGCTGCTCGTTGAGCAGGTAGTTCAAGCCACGGAAATAGGTACTGGACAGGCGGCTGACCTGGTTGTCGCCATGGCGCTGACCGCCACGACGCCCGATCACCCAGCCGGACAGCGCGGCCAGCGGAAGGAACAGGAAGAACCAGAACCACTCGGAGACAAATTCCATCGGGGCTCAGCGTCCGTCGAAAGTAGAAGAAGGGGTGGAAGCAGGTGCCACGACCACGGTCGGGCTTGCCTTCTGCGCTTTGCGCAGCTTGGCGTACAGCGGGATCACCAGGCTGGCCAGCACGATGCCGCCGCCGATGAGCGCACCGGTCAACAGGGCGACAATGATCGCCAGGCCGGTGGTGGTGGTGATCTGGGTAAAGCCCAGACTCAGGACCATCTTGTCCGAGTTGAGCGCACCGATGATGAGCCCGGCGACGAGAACCGCCAGCAGGATAAGGAGACGTACGACTTTCATGGAGCAGCTCCAGTTCCGGGGGATTCAAGAGTAGCGGAATATAGAGCAGCGGGACAAAGAGGCCCGGAACGAAAAAAGCAGCGGACCAACGGTCCGCTCTACGCGGGGTCGCTTTCCAGCGGCACCACGGCGCTGACGCGCTCGCGCAGTTCTTTGCCTGGTTTGAAGTGCGGGACATGCTTGCCCGGCAACGCGACCGATTCCCCGGTCTTGGGGTTGCGCCCCAGCCTGGGTGGCCGGTAGTGCAACGAAAAACTGCCGAACCCGCGGATCTCGATGCGATCCCCGCCAGCCAGCGCCCCACCCATCATTTCCAGCAACGACTTCACTGCCAGATCGACATCGTCCGACTTCAAATGCGCCTGTCGGCGCGCCAGGATTTCGATCAGCTCGGATTTGGTCATTACGGGCTCTTCGGGGGGAACTCAGACCCTGAAACGGCCCGGACTGATGTCCGGGCCGTCCAGGAAACTACGACAGCGTGAGGCCGATTACTCGGACTTGTTGCTGTTCAGCTGTGCACGCAGCAGCGCGCCGAGCTGGGTGGTGCCGCTGGAAGCCGAAGAGGACTGGTATTCCTCCAGCACTTCGCGCATTTCCGCGTCGTCCTTGGCCTTGATCGACAGCTGCAGGGTACGACCCTTGCGATCCATGCCCACGAACTTGGCTTCCACCTTGTCGCCGACCTTCAGGAACTGGGTCGCGTCGTCGACGCGCTCGTTGGCAACATCGCGTGCAGCCACGTAGCCTTCGATGCCGTCAGCCAGTTCGATGGTTGCGCCCTTGGCGTCCACTTCCTTGACCACGCCTTCGACCTTGGAACCCTTCGGATTGGCCGCCATGTACTGGCCGAACGGATCCTGCTCCAGCTGCTTGACGCCCAGGCTGATGCGCTCGCGCTCCGGATCGACGGCCAGGACGACGGCGTCCAGGTTGTCGCCCTTCTTGTAGTTGCGGACCACGTCTTCGCCAGTGGTGTTCCAGCTGATGTCGGACAGGTGCACCAGGCCATCGATACCGCCGTCCAGGCCGATGAAGATGCCGAAGTCGGTGATCGACTTGATCTGGCCCGACACCTTGTCGCCCTTCTTGTGGATGGCAGCGAAGGTTTCCCACGGATTGGCGGCAACCTGCTTCATGCCCAGCGAGATGCGGCGACGCTCCTCGTCGACGTCCAGGACCATGACTTCAACTTCGTCACCGACCTGCACAACCTTGGACGGGTTGACGTTCTTGTTGGTCCAATCCATTTCGGAGACGTGCACCAGACCTTCGACGCCCGGCTCGATCTCGACGAATGCGCCGTAATCGGTGACGTTGGAGACCTTGCCGAACACGCGGCTGTTGGCCGGGTAACGACGGGCGATGTTGTCCCACGGATCTTCACCCAGCTGCTTCAGACCCAGCGAAACGCGGTTGCGCTCGCGGTCGAACTTCAGCACGCGGACGTCCAGCTCGTCGCCGACGTTCACGACTTCGGACGGATGGCGCACGCGCTTCCAGGCCATGTCGGTGATGTGCAGCAGGCCGTCGATACCGCCCAGGTCCACGAATGCGCCGTAATCGGTCAGGTTCTTGACGACACCCTTCAGGATCGCGCCTTCCTGCAGCTTGTCCATCAGCTGCTCGCGCTCTTCCGAGTGCTCGCTTTCGACGACAGCGCGGCGCGAGACCACGACGTTGTTACGCTTGCGGTCCAGCTTGATGAGCTTGAATTCCAGCTCCTTGCCTTCCAGGTAGGCCGGATCGCGCACGGGGCGCACATCGACCAGGGAACCCGGCAGGAACGCGCGGACATCCTTGATGTCCACGGTGAAACCACCCTTGACCTTGCCGCTGATGCGACCGGTGATGGTTTCGTTCTTTTCCAACGCTTCTTCCAGCTCGTCCCACACCATCGCGCGCTTGGCCTTCTCGCGCGACAGGACGGTTTCACCGAAGCCGTTCTCGATGGAATCGAGGGCGACCTTGACGACGTCGCCTTCAGCAACGTCGATCTCGCCAGCGTCGTTACGGAACTGTTCGATCGGCACGATGCCTTCGGACTTCAGGCCGGCGTTGATCACCACGACATCGCCGCGGACTTCAACAACGACACCGCTGACGATCGAGCCCGGCTTCAGCTTGGCCAGATTGGCCTGACTGGCTTCGAACAGCTCTGCAAATGATTCGGTCATTAGATTTACTCTGTTGGACACATGGGCATTGGCCCCCGAAGGGAACCGCTTACTGCCCGCCTGTTGGTCGACCCCGGTACGGCGAGTCGTGTGTTAAGTAGGAAAACCGCCACGCACTATTGCGGGACGGAGCTTTTGTTGCCTTGCGATGTGCGACACCGCCGATGGGCTGGCGGTTCTCCTGTACAACGGATCAGGCACCCGAAACCGGAAGCAGATCCAACACGTTGGCAACGACTGCGTCGATGCCGATGCCACTGGTGTCGATGATGACGGCATCGTCTGCCGGCTTCAGGGGCGCCACTGTGCGCTGTGCATCACGGGCGTCGCGGGCCATGATCTCGCGCAGGAGGTCTTCAAAGTTAACAGAAACCCCCTTGTCTTTCAACTGCTTATGCCGGCGCCCGGCCCGCTCCTCGGCGCTGGCGGTCAGAAAGACCTTGAATGGGGCGTCGGGGAAGATCACCGTGCCCATGTCGCGGCCATCGGCGACCAGGCCTGGCAGAACCCTGAATGCGCGCTGGCGCTCTTTCAGGGCGGCCCGCACCTCTGGGATGGCCGCAATGGCCGAGGCCAGCGCGCCGGTGGTCTCCAGGCGCAGCTCATCGGTGGCATCGGTATCGTTGACCACCACCCGCAGCCCGCCATCGGCCGCTTCGACGAACCGGACATGGGTGTCGAAGGTGCAGCGCACCAGCGCGGAGGCGTCGGAGGTATCGATATCGGCCCAGCTGGCGGCCACGCCCACGGCGCGGTACAGGGCGCCCGAATCCAGGTAATGCCAGCCCAGGCGGCGTGCGACAATGCGGCTGACAGTCCCCTTGCCGGCCCCGGATGGGCCGTCGATGGTGAGCACGGGAGGAAGCTGGTTCATGGGTTTCCCTGTGGAATGGACCGCCCATTCTAGCCCCCGCCCGGGGCCGCCCGAGACCTTTTTCGTGCAACCACTTGAAAGGATGGAAAAAAGACCGGTACAATTGCGGGCTTGAACGGGCGTCACCTGCCGATTGTCATCTGCATATCGCGGCCGCGCTCCAACCGAATCCAACGTTTACGCCGAGGTATGCAATGAAAGTCCTGTCTTCCCTGAAGTCGGCCAAGGCCCGTCACCGCGACTGCAAGGTCGTCCGTCGCCGCGGCAAGATCTTCGTGATCTGCAAGTCGAACCCGCGTTTCAAGGCTCGCCAGCGCTGAGCCTTAGGGCGTCACGGCCTACGGCCGCGACCAACCTGAATAAAAAACCGCCTCCGGGCGGTTTTTTATTGCCGTTTTTGTTGTAATCGCCGGGTGGGTCACGACTGTCGGTCGTGGCCCCTTCCGTATTCTTGACCACTGGGGAGTAGATCGAGATGAAGCGTTACCTGACCACCCTGCCGTTGCTGGCCCTGCTGGCCTGCGCCAGCGCCCATGCCGACACGCTGCTGATCGACCGCAGCCAGGAAAAGCCCGCCACCGCCCTGCCCGTCCGCGGCCAGAGCATGCAGCAGGTGCAGTCGCAGTTCGGCGACCCGGGCGAGCGCCTGGAGCCGCGCGGCGGACAGAAGCGCCAGTGGCCGACCATCAACCGCTGGGTGTACCCCCAGTTCACCGTCTACTTCGAGAAGCAGAAGGTGATCGACGTGGTGGCCAACAAGGCCGACGCCAACGAGGTCGGCCCGAAGCCGCCGATCCGCTGATTCTTTCCTTTCTCCCGCCCGCCACACGACGGCGGGCCATCGCACCGAGACCATGAACGACACGCTCCGCTTTCCGGCCGAATGGGAAACCCAGTCCGCCATCCTGATCGCCTGGCCCCACGCCGACACCGACTGGGCCGACCGCCTGGGTGACGTCGAGGACACCTACATCGCCCTGGTGGCGGCCATCACCCGCTTCCAGCCGGTGCTGATCATCGTTGCCGACGATGACCTGGAGGCCTACGCCGATGCGCGCCTGCGCTCCAACCGGATCGACATGGACCGGGTCCGGTTCGTCACCGCGCAGTACGACGACACCTGGCTGCGCGATTCGGGCCCGATCACGCTCAAGCGGGCCGACGGCAGCTTCCGGCTGCTCGATTTCCGCTTCACTGGCTGGGGCGGCAAGTTTGACGCGAGCCTGGACGACCAGCTGGTCGGCGTGCTGCACGCTGCCGGCGTGTTCGCGCCGAACGCGGACGTGCAGAGCATTCCGTTCGCACTGGAAGGCGGCGGTATCGAGACCGACGGCGCAGGCACGCTGCTGACCACCTGGCAGTGCCTGCACGAGCGCCACCCGGACCGCGAGCGCGCCTCGCTGAGCACCGACCTGGCCGGCTGGCTGCAGCAGGACCGTGTGCTGTGGCTGGACCACGGTTACCTGGAAGGCGACGACACCGACGCGCACATCGACACGCTGGCACGCTTCGCGTCGGTGGACAGCATCGTCTACCAGGCCTGCGACGACAGCAGTGATTCGCACTTTGCCGAACTGCAGGCGATGGGCAACGAACTGGCCGCGCTGCGGACCGCCGACGGTGCGCCGTACCGCCTGTTCCCGCTGCCGTGGGCACAGCCGGTGATCGACGATGGCCGCCGGCTGGCGGCGTCCTACGCCAATTACCTGATCCTCAACGGCGCGGTACTGATGCCGGCCTATGGGGATGCCGCCGACGAGGCCGCCCGCGCCGTGCTGGCGCAGGCCTACCCGGACCGCGAGATCGTCCCGGTGCCGTGCCGCTCGCTGATCTGGCAGAACGGCAGCCTGCACTGCATCACCATGCAGTTGCCGGAGGGGTTGCTGGCGTAACGCCACACCCCGATCGACGCACCACCTGGCGCCGGGCTTTTGCCCGGCGCTTTTTGTTTTCGGCAACGCACGGGTGTCTGCGCGCTCGCGGGACTGGTAGGTCGGGGCGAGCTTGCGGGGGATGCCGTGAACCCCCATCCCCGCCGGGCCAGCTCGGGCATTCCCAGGCCAGGGCTGTCGGTTTGACGTGGTGGTGAGGCAGCCGGGCAGAGCCCGGCTCTACGGATACGGTCCAGCCGGGCAGAGCCCGGCTCTACGGATACGGTCCAGCCGGGCAGAGCCCGGCTCTACGGATACGGTCCAGCCGGGCAGAGCCCGGCTCTACGAGCGGGTGCCCGCCGCGCATTTAGCGCCCAGCACGCTGCGTGCACCCATCCGCGATAAACTGCGTTTTTCCCCCTGCAGGACCGCACCCGGATGAGCTCACGCCACACCCTTTCCGTCGCCCTGATCCAGGAGCGCAACCACGGTGACGCCGCCGCCAATCTGGCCGTGATCGAAACGCGCGTGGCGGAAGCGGCCGCCCAGGGTGCCAAGCTGATCCTGCTGCAGGAACTGCACAACGGCGCGTACTTCTGCCAGCACGAATCGGTGGACGAATTCGACCTCGCCGAGCCGATCCCCGGCCCCAGCACCGAACGCCTTGGCGCACTGGCCAAAAAGCACGGCGTGGTCATCGTCGGCTCCCTGTTCGAGCGCCGTGCCGCCGGCCTGTATCACAACACCGCCGTCGTCTTCGAAAAGGACGGCACGCTGCTGGGCAAGTATCGCAAGATGCACATCCCGGACGATCCGGGCTTCTACGAAAAGTTCTACTTCACCCCCGGCGACATCGGCTTCAAGCCGATCGACACCTCCGTCGGCCGCCTCGGCGTGCTCGTCTGCTGGGACCAGTGGTACCCCGAAGCCGCCCGCCTCATGGCACTGGCCGGCGCCGAACTGCTGCTCTACCCCACCGCCATCGGCTGGGACCCCGACGACCAGCAGGACGAACAGGGCCGCCAGCGCGATGCCTGGGTGCTCAGCCACCGCGGCCATGCCGTGGCCAACGGCGTGCCCGTACTGAGCTGCAACCGCGTGGGCCATGAAGCCTCGCCGCTGGGTGCCTCGGGCATCCAGTTCTGGGGAAACAGCCACGTCCTCGGCCCGCAGGGCGAATTCATCGCCGAAGCCGGTGGCGAGCCCACCGTGCTGCTGTGCGAGGTCGACCTGCAGCGCAGCGAGCACGTGCGCCGCATCTGGCCGTTCCTGCGTGATCGCCGCATCGATGCATACGGCGACCTGCTCAAGCGCTACATCGACTGACCCCCAGGACCCCCACCCCGTGACCGTGCTGCTGCGCGACGCCTGCGATACCGACATCGATGCCATCACCGCGATCTACGCGGTGGAGGTCACCGACCTGGTCAACACCTACGAGTACGACGTGCCCGACGCGGCGGAAATGCAGCGGCGCATGCACGACATCGTGGGCCGCGGCTTTCCCTACATCGTGGCCGAGGTCGATGGCCAGGTGGCCGGATATGCCTATGCCAACACCTACCGCGGGCGCATCGCCTACCAGTGGACCGTGGAAAATTCGGTCTACGTGGATGCCGCCTTCCAGGGCCGCGGCGTCGGCACCACGCTGATGCAGGGCCTGATCGACGCCTGCGTCGCACGCGGTTACCGCCAGATGGTGGCGGTGATCGGCGAGCCGACCAACACCGCGTCGATCAAACTGCACGAGCGCTTCGGTTTCCACACCGTGGGCATTTTCCGCGGCCTCGGCCGCAAGCATGGCCGCTGGCTGGACACCGTCCAGATGCAGCGCGCGCTCGGCGATGGTGCCGACAGCGCCCCTTCGAATGAATGATGCAATGACTGAACCCCAACTCGATGACACCGGCGACACCCTGTTCGCCGGCCAGCCCGTCCGCGTGGTCGAACGCGACGGCGTGCGCTACACCCTGCTCGGCACCGCGCACGTGTCCCAGGCCAGCGTGGAAGCGGTGGAACGGGCGATCGGCAGTGGCCGCTTCGACGCCGTCGCCGTGGAACTGGACGCCCAGCGCCTGCAGGCCCTGACCAACCCCGATGCCCTGGCCAAGCTGGATCTGGTCGAGGTCATACGCAAGGGCCGCGTGGCGCTGTTYGCCGCCAACCTGGCGCTGGCCGCCTACCAGCGTCGCCTGGCCGAGCAGCTCGGCATCGAGCCGGGCGCCGAACTCAAGCGTGCGGTGACCCTGGCCAACGAACACAACCTGCCGGTGCACCTGATCGACCGCGAAGTGGGCCTGACCTTCAAGCGCGCCTCGCAGCGGCTGGGGTTCTTCGGCCGGATCAAGCTGGTGATGGGCCTGGGCGCCGGCCTGTTCGCGTCCGACGAGGTTGGCGAAGACGAGATCGAAAAGCTCAAGCAGGGCGACATGCTGGAAGCCAGCTTCGGCGAGTTCGCCAGCGAAAGCCCTGCGCTGTATGAAACCATCATCGGCGAGCGCGACCGCTACATGGCCACGCGCCTGCGCGAAGTGCACGACCCTTCCCAGCGCGAGGTGTTGGCGGTGGTCGGCGCCGGGCATCTGGCCGGCCTGGCCAAGTACCTGGAAACCGATACCGACGCCCCCGGCCCGCTGCGCGAGTCGCTGGAAGCGGTGCCGAAGAAGCGCAACATTCCCTGGATCACGCTGACCATCCTGGCGGTGGTGCTGGCCGGGATCGCACTGGGCTTCTACCGGGGCGGCCTGGGCATGGGCGGCGAACTGCTGCTGACCTGGGCGATGTACACCGGCGGCCTGGCGGGCCTGGGCTGCCTGCTGGCAGGCAGCCATCCGCTGAGCATCCTGACCGCGATCGTGGTGGCGCCGTTCAAGCCGTTCCGGTTGAGCATTCCCACCGGCGCGTTCGCCGCGCTGGTGGAAACGCGCCTGCGCAAGCCGGCGTATGAGGATTTCCTCAAGCTGCGTGACGACGCACAGAGCGTGAAAGGCTGGTACCGCAACCGGGTGACCCGGGTGGTGTTGACCTTCATGCTGACCAACCTGGGAAGCATGTTGGGGTTGTGGCTGACCGGGCTGCAGGTGTGGGGCAAGGTGGCGGGGTAACTCTGCACGCCGACACAAGCAAGAGGCCACGCACTGCGTGGCCTTTTTTGTTGTCGGACCGGGTGTTGGGGTGTCCATCGTGGGTCGGCTGTGGGCCGCGAGCGTACCGGCCAACGGCCGGTACCTACGCATTCCGTGGAGCCGGCCAGCGGCCGGCACTACCGGATCCGGGCAACGGCCGGCACCTACGCATCGCGGGTGAACGCGGGTGCACCCGAACACGTCGGTAGAGCCGACCGTTGGTCGGCTGCCGTTCGTTCGCGTACCAGCCAACGGCCGGTACCTACGCATCGCGGGCGAACGCGGATGGATCCGAATACCTCGGTAGAGCCGACCGTTGGTCGGCTGCCGTTCGTGTGCGTACCGGCCAACGGCCGGTACCTACCCATTCCGTGGAGCCGGCCAGCGGCCGGCACTACCGGATCCGGGCAACGGCCGGCACCTACGCATCGCGGGTGAACGCGGGTGCACCCAAACACGTCGGTAGAGCCGACCGTTGGTCGGCTGCCGTTCGAACGCGCACCGGCCAACGGCCGGTACCTACGCATTCCGTGGAGCCGGCCAGCGGCCGGCACTACCGGATCCGGGCAACGGCCGGTACCTACGCATCGTGGGCGAACACGAATGCCCGGATACATCGGTAGAGCCGACCGTTGGTCGGCTGCCGTTCGTGGGCGTACCGGCCAACGGCCGGTACCTACGCATTCCGTGGAGCCGACCAACGGTCGGCTCTACCGGGTTCTGTGGCGTTACGCGGGCGTTGCTGCTTCGCCCTTGGCCGGGAGGCCGCGGGCGCGGCGGATGATGCGGGAGACCGCGCTGCTCATGTCGTCGAGCATGGCGTAGATGGTCGGCAGGAACAGCAGGCTGACCACGGTGGAGAACGCCAGGCCGCCGGCGATGGCGCGGGCCATCGGGTAGTACGGCGGGCCGTCGCCGAGCAGTTGGGTGTCGGTCAGCGAGATCGGCACCATCGCCAGGATGGCCGTGCCCATGGTCATCATGATCGGGCGCAACCGCTCGCGTGAGCCTTCCACCAGCGCCTGGGTGCGGCCCATGCCACGCCGGCGCAGGTTGTTGATGTGCTCGATCATCACGATGCCGTTGTTCACCACCACGCCCATCAGCACCAGGATGCCGATGAAGGACATGATCCCGAACGAGGTGCCGGTGATCCAGAACAGCCAGAACACGCCGAAGATCGAGAACAACACCCCGCTCATGATCGCCGCCGGGAACAGCAGCGATTCGAACACCGCGGCCATCACCACGTAGATCATCACCAGCGCGATGATCAGGTTGAACAGCATCTGCTGCATGGCCTCGTTGTCGTTACCGTAATCGCCGCCGTCAAAGGTAAAGGTGTAGCCGGCCGGGAAGCTCATCGGCGTGAGGGTTTCCTCCATCGCCTTGCGTGCTTCAGGCGCGGTGACCTTCTCGGCCAGGTTGGCCTTGATGGTCAGCGTGGTCTGGCGGTTGGTGCGCCCCACCTGCGTGGCCGAGGGCTTGATCGAGACATCCACCAGGCTCAGCAGCGGCACCGAACGACCGTCGCCGGTGCGCACGGTGAAGCTGGCCAGGTCTTCCGGGCTGCTCTGCTCGGCCCCGGCGAAACGCACCCATACCGGTACTTCGCTGTCACCGCGGCGGAACTCGCGCAGCGGCGCGCCACGCAGCGCCAGGCCGACGAAACTGGCCACCTGCTCGGCATTGAAGCCGAACGCGGCCGCGCGTTCGCGGTCGACGTGGATGGACAGCTCACTGCCCTTCTCGCCGTTGTCGATGCGCACGTCGCGCAGTTCCTTGCGCCGCGCCAGCAGCGGCACCACGTCTTCGCCGATCTCCTGCAGCATCTTGGTCGAGTCGCCCACCAGCTGCACCTGCACCGACTGGTTGCCACCGCCACCACCGCCATCGCCGCCCTGGTTGCCGACGATGTAATCGGTGCGCGCCGAACGCGGCAGGCCCTTGCGCAGCGCCTCCTGCACGGCGGGCAGGTTGTCGGCGTGCTTCTCGTCGAAGGTCACGGTGGTGCTGCTGCCTTCCTGCTCGCTGTACCAGGAATAGACCTGGGTGATGTGCAGCTTTTCGCGATTCTCGTCCAGGTAGCGCTCCACGCGCGCGACCTCCTCGGACATCTGGCTGTAGGTGTAGGCCCCCTTCCAGTTGTAGCCGATGAAGATGTCCTTGCCGCCCTCGCCACCGAACATGTCGATCTTGGTCAGCTTCATCGGCACCAGGCTGATCAGCACCACCATGAGGATGCCGAACACGCTCCAGCCGCGGTGCTCCAGCGTCCACTGCAGCACCTTGGCGTAGCGGCGCTGCAGGCGGGCGATCACGCCGGTTTCCGAATGCACCAGCTTGGGCGTCTGCATGCGTGCGGACAGCATCGGGATCAGGCTGACCGCGACCAGCCAGGAGGCCAGCAGCGACACCGAGATGGTGATCGCGATCTGCGCCATGAAGATGCTGATGTTGTTGGTTTCGCCGAACAGGTTGGGCACGAACACGATGCAGTGGCACAAGGTGCCGGCGCTCAGCGCGATGGCCACGTTGCGGGTGCCGATGATCGAGGCCAGCCGTGGCTGGTCGGGCATGCGCTCGCGTTCCTGGTAGATGCTCTCCACCACCACCACCGCGTTGTCCACCAGCATGCCCACGGCCAGCAGCAGGCCCATCATGGTCAGGATGTTGAGGGTGACCCCGGCGAAGTACATGAAGCCCAGCGTGATCACGAAACAGATCGGGATGGCCAGGGTCACCATCAGCGTGGACGGCCAATGGCGCAGGAAGAAGAACAGCACCGTCACCGACAGCAGCAGGCCCACCGCGCCGGCCTCGGCCAGTTCCAGCAGCGAGGAGGTCACGGTCTTGCCCTGGTTGTCGATGACCTTGATCTGCACGTCGCGCATCGACGGCTGGGTGCGGATCGCTTCCACCTCGGCCAACGCGGCGCGCGAGACCTCCACCAGGTTGGCGCTGCGTTCCTTGTAGATGTCCAGGCCCACGGCCGGGTTGCCGTCCAGGCGACGGCCGTAGTTCATGCGGGTGGGCTTGAGCCGGATCTCGGCGATGTCGCCCAGGCGCAGGCCCTTGGTGTCGATCACCAGGTCGCGCAGCTCCTGCAGGTCGGTGATTTCACCCACCGGCTGGATCCGCACGCGCTGGCCGTTGTCGTCGATCTGCCCGGCCGAGATGGAGAAGTTCAGCGTGCGCAGGCGGTCGCTGAGCTCGTTGATGCTGAGGTTGTGCGCGGTAAGCCGGTCGGGGCTGATCGCGATTTCCACCTCGTTCGGCGGTGCGCCGGAGATGTTGACCCGGGCCACGCCGGGGATGCGTTCGATGCGCCGCTTGAACTCGCGGTCGAGCATGTCGTACGCGCCGGTCAGGTCGGTGCTGCTGGCCAGCCTCACCTTCAGCACCGGTTCGTCGCTGCTGGACCACTTGAACACGTTGTAGCGCTGCAGGTCGTCGGGCAGGTCGCTGCGGATCGCATCGATGCGCTCACGCGCATCGGAGGCGGCGATGGCGATGTCGCGGTCCCAGTCGGTGAACTCGATGAAGATGCTGGCGCCTTCGGCGGTGGCCGAGGAGCGCATGCGCTTGATCCCGGTCATGGTGGCCAGCGCTTCTTCGGTCGGGCGGATGATGTTGCGCTCCACTTCTTCCGGGGTGGAGCCGGTGTAGGGCACCTGCACGAACAGGAACGGCGCAGAGATGTCCGGCAGCGCTTCCAGCGGCAGCCGGAACGAGGCGATCAGGCCCACCACCACCAGCGACACGAAACACATGATGGTGGTGATGGGGCGGCGGATGGAGAACTCGGCGATGCTCATGCCGGCTCCTGCGCAGCGCCGCCGACGGGCTCGGCGTGGCCGGCATGCTTACGGCCGCGCTCACGGTAGTAGGCATCACCGCGACGGTCGAGCAGGTCGTATACCACCGGGATCACCACCAGGGTGAGCAGCGTGGACACCAGCAGCCCACCGATCACGGTGATCGCCATCGGCGCGCGCACTTCGGCACCCTCGCCCATCGCCACCGCCAGCGGCAGGAAGCCGAACAGCGTGCACAGGGTGGTCATGATGATCGGCCGCAGGCGGGAGCGCGCGCCTTCCACCAACGCCTCGCGCTTGGGCACACCGGCCTCGCGCAGCTGGTTGACCTTGTCGATCAGGATGATCGCGTTCTTGGTCACCAGGCCCACCAGCAGGATCAACCCGATGAACACGACCACCGAGATCGGCTTGCCGGTCAGCATCAACGCCAGGATCGCACCGACCAGCGCCAGCGGGATGGTGAACAGGATGACGAACGGGTGCAGCAGCGACTCGAACTGCGAGGCCATCACCAGATACACCAGGAAGATGGCCAGGCCGAAGGCAAAGATCAGCGAGCGCGCCGAATCGGCCAGCTCCTCACCCTGGCCGCCGATGTGCATGCCCACACCGGCACCCAGCGGCTGCTTGGCAACCATGTCCTGCACTTCGCGCACGGCGCCGCCCAGGTCAATATCGCGCAGGTTGGCCGAGACCACCGCCACGCGGGTCTGATCGGCGCGATGGATCTCGCTGGGGCCGTTGGTGGCGACCACTTCGGCCACCGCGTCCAGCGTGACCGGACGACTGCTGCCCGGGTTGACGATCAACCGGCGGATGCTCTCCACGCTGGCGCGGTCGCCTTCCTGTGCACGCACCAGCACGTCGATCTTGCGGTCGCGGAAACTGTAGCGGGTGGCCACGTCGCCGCGCACCTTCTTCACCACCACATCGGCGATCTGGCGGGTAGTCAGGCCCAGCGCACCGGCGCGTTCCTGGTCGAAGCGGATCTGGATTTCCGGGAAGCCCTCTTCCACCGTCGATTTGACGTCGGCGTAGTGCGGGTTGTTGCGCAGCATCGCCGCCAGTGCCTGGCCAGCGCGCTCCAGCGTAGCCATGTCCTGGCCGCGCAGTTCCACTTCCAGCGGGGTGGAGAAGCTGAACAAGGCCGGCCGCGCGAAATCGACCTGCACGCCCGGGTGCTGCTGCATCGAATTGCGCAGGCGCTCGGTGATGGCCGCTTCCGTGCGCGCATCGCCGCCACCGGCCATCACCACGGTGAGCTTGCCGATGTTCTCACCGCTTTCGGTCGGGCTCGCATCCAGTCGGGTGCCGCTACCGCTGACGCCATACAGCGAGGCGATCTGGTCGTCCTTGGCATGGGCCAGCTGCAGTTCGCGGACCAGCGCATCGGTCTGCTTGAGCGGCGTGCCGGCCGGCAGCTTGGCGGTCATTTCAAAG
Source organism: Stenotrophomonas sp. 10N36 (assembly GCF_056395005.1). Taxonomy (NCBI): domain Bacteria; kingdom Pseudomonadati; phylum Pseudomonadota; class Gammaproteobacteria; order Lysobacterales; family Lysobacteraceae; genus Stenotrophomonas; species Stenotrophomonas sp. 10N36. The sequence goes on from NZ_JBFTIS010000001.1 coordinate 138,891, forward strand.
CGGTCCTGGGCCAGCTGCGGGATCAGGTCGGCGCCCAGCATCGGCACCAGCGCCATGGTGGCCACGAAGGCCAGCGCGGCAAAGCCCAGGACCTTGCCCGGATGATGCAGCGCGCCCGGCAGCAGTTTGAGGTAGCCACGTTCGGCGCCCGCATAGGGCTTCATCGCCACGTCGCTGGCCTTGCGCATCACCGGCCCGACAATGGCCACCACGCCGCGCCACACGCGGATGATCGCCCAGGCCACGCCAAAGCAGGCCCAACGAACCAGCGCACCGACACCGCGGCGGCCACTGGCGACCGGCTTGAGCCAACGCTTTTCGGGCTGCCATGCCGCGTGCGCCGGCTCGTCCGGGAACGCCAGCGGCGGGCGGCCCTTGAGCGAGCTCAGCATTGGAATCAGGGTCATCGACACCAGCAGCGAGATCGCAATGGCGATTGCCACGGTCAGCGCCTGGTCGCGGAACAGCTGCCCGGCGATGCCATCGACGAACACCAGCGGCAGGAACACCGCGATGGTGGTCAGGGTCGAGGCGACCACCGCCATGCTCACTTCGCGGGTACCGGCAATGGCCGCCTGCAGGATGCCCAGGCCGCGCTCACGCGCCTTGGCGATGCTCTCCAGCACCACGATCGAATCGTCCACCACCAGGCCGGTGGCCAACGCCAGGCCGCCCAGCGACATCACGTTGAGGCTCAGGCCCATCTGGCCCATGAAGAAGAACGTGGTGATGATCGAGACCGGCAGCGACAGGCTGATCACGAACGTGCTCCAGCCATCGCGCAGGAACAGGAAGATGATCAGGATGGCCAGCAGGCCGCCGATCACCGCGTCCTTCTTGACGTCACTGATGGCGTGTTCGATGAAGCGCGACTGGTCTTCGATGGTGGTCAGCTGGGCGTCGCCGGGAATCTGCGCCTTGATCTGCTCCAGCTTCGCGCGCAGCGCCTCGGCGGTGGCCACGGTGTTGGCGTCGCCTTCCTTGTAGATCGCCAGTTCAACCGCTTCCTTGCCGCCCAGGCGGATGATCGCCTCACGTTCCTTGTAGCCCTGGCGCACGCTGGCCACGTCCTTCAGCCGCACCGGCACGCCATTGGCGATGGTCGAGGAACTGCTGCTGGATGCGCTCTGCGCGGCCGAGGCGGCGGCAACAGCCGCATCCGAGCCGGTCGAGGCGGCAATGGCGAACATCTGCTGCATGGCCGCGTCGGCGGCGCTGCCGTTGCTGCCCTGGGTGGTCACCAGCAGGTTGCGGATGTCCTCCAGGTCGGCGAACTGGTTGACGGTACGCACCAGGAAGCGCTGCGAGCCTTCCTCCAGGCGACCGCCGGAGATGTTGATGTTCTCTTCCTTGAGCCGCTTGATCACGTTGTCGATCGGCAGGTTGAGCTGGGCCAGCTTCTGCTGGTCGATGTCGACCTGGATCTCGTCTTCCAGGCCGCCGCCCACCTTGACCGCGGCCACGCCGGCCACCGGTTCGAGCTTCTTCTTCAGGTCTTCATCGGCATAGCGGCGCAGCTCGGTGAGCTGGCGGACCGCGTCGGCATCGGTGGCGGCGTCGGCCTTGGCCGAGATCACCAGGCGCATGATCGGTTCGGTGGACGGATTGAAGCGCAGCAGCACCGGGGCCTTGGCCTCCAGCGGCAGGTTCAGCGCTTCCATCTTGTCGCGCACCTCCAGGCTGGCCTGGTCCATGTTGGTGCCCCAGGCGAACTCGAGCACCACATCGCTCTGCCCGGTGCGCGAGACCGACTTGAGCTTGCGCAGGTTCTTGACCACGCCCACGGCCTCTTCGACCGGTTCGCTGATCAGGGTTTCGATTTCGGTGGGGGCCGCGCCGGTGTATTCGGTGCGCACGGTCAGGGTGGGATAGCTCAGGTCGGGCAGCAGGTTGACCTTGAGGTTGCCCAGCGCGATGACGCCGAACAGCATCAGCGTCACCGTGCACATGGCGATGGTGACGCGGCGGCGGGTGGCAAATTCCACCAGCCCCCCGCCCTGTGCACCCGGGCGGTCGCCGTGGTGCGGATCGTTGCCGTGGTCGTTGCCGGCCGAGGTCATTGACGGCTCTCCGCCTTCTTCGCCGGTTGCGCCGATGCGGTGGCGGTGGCCGGCTTGTCGCCGATCACCTGCACCGCCGTGCCATCACGCAGCGCCACCTTGCCGGCGGTCACCACCTGGTCGCCTTCGGCCAGGCCCTCGCGGATTTCCACCCACGGCCCTTCGGCATAGCCCAGCTTCACCGGTACCCGTGCCACCTTGCCGGCGCGCACCCGGAACACCGCCGGCTCGCCATCGTCGAGCAGCGCCAGGCGCGGCACCACCAGTGCGTCGGCGCGCTGGTCGTAGTCGATGCGGATGCGGCCAAACATGCCCGGCTGCAGGCCCTGCGCGTCTTCGCCGAACCCACTGACCACGCGGAAGGTGCCGCTGCCGGCGTCGACCACCGGCGAGATGCGGTCGACCACGCCGGGGAACGACTTGCCCGGCAGCGCATCGGCCACCAGCGTCACCGGCTGGCCGGCACGCAGCGTGGCCAGTTCGCGTTCGGGCACGTTGAGGGTGGCCTCCAGGCGCGAGTTGTCGATGATGCGGAAGATCGGCGTGTTGATCTGCACGAAGTTGCCGGTCTTGATCGAGCGCGAGGCGATCACGCCGGAGATCGGTGCAACCACCGTGGTGTAGGACAGCTCCAGCGTGGCCAGGCGGTACTGCGCCCGGGCGTTCTCCACGTCGTACTTGATCTGGTCCACATCGGCGGCGCTGACCATCTGCTGGCCGATCAGTTTCTGCGCACGCTGGTAGTTGTTCTCCAGCTTGCGCATCACCGCTTCGCTCTGGGCCACGGCCAGCCGCGCACGGTCCGGGTCCAGGCGCACCAGCGGCTGCCCGGCACGCACGGCCTGGCCCTCTTCGACCAGCACCGCCAAGGCAACACCGGATGTCTTGGCCACCACCTGCGATTCGGCGCGCGCTTCCAGCGCGGCGGTGCCGGTGTAGCTGGCGGCGACGGCGCGACGGCTGGCGGCGACCGCCTCGACCGGCACGGCGTCGACGGCTTTTTCAGCCTTGGGGTCTTTTTCGGCGGCTTGCGCATCGGCGGTACCGGCGCCAGCGCCGCAGCCGCTGAGCAGCAGCGAGGTGGTGATCAGCAGTGCAGCGGCGCAGGTTCCGGTGCGGCCGTGCAGGAAAGAAATTCGCGACATCGTCGTGTCCCTGAGGGATGCGTGGGCAGGTGTGGTAGCAAAGTAATGCACCACGTCACGATCACACCATATCCCAAAGGTCATGGTGACCTGCGGCAACGCCCTTACCGACCCCGGTTTCAGCTAGATGAAAACGCAGGCTATACTCGGGCCAGTTCCGTACCCCACGCCGGAACGACCAGACCCGTACACCGGAAAGGACATCATGCGCCCGCAGCCGCTCGCCGCTTGTCTTCTGGCCGTCCTCCTGCCCCTCGGGGCCGCCGCACAGGCCGCAACTGCTCCAGCAGTACCCGCCGCACCTGCCGCACCCGTACCCGCCCCTGCCGCTACCCCGCCCGCCCCCGCCGCTCCGGCTGGGCTGACGGGCAGTTTCGACAATGGTCGGGTCCTGGCCTACACCTGCCAGGGGTGCCACGGCATCACCGGCTACAAGAACGCCTACCCCAGCTACAAAGTGCCCAAGATTGGTGGGCAGACCCAGCAGTACCTCAGCCAGGCGCTGAGCGAGTACCGCCAGGGCAAGCGCAAGCATCCGACGATGCAGGCGCAGTCCATGAGTTTCAGCGAACAGGAGATCGCCGATCTCGCTGTTTACCTGTCCACCGTCAAGTAAGCACCGCCCATGACGAAAGCCGCGCCCTTCAAGCGTTATGCCATCGCCCTGTCCGTTGCCCTGCTGCTGGCTGCGTGTTCGCAGTCGCAGGTGGAAAACAGCGCAGATTCCGCCGCCGACCCGGGCCACGCCAGTGGCGAGCACGGGTCCGGCTCATCGGCCGGTCTACCCACCGGACGCATCGCCGCCGGCGAGGCCCGTGCCCAGGTCAAGGGCAAGGCCACCGGCCAGAGCTGCATCGACTGCCACGGCGCCGACGGCAACAAGCCGATCGACCCCACCTACCCGAAGCTGGGTGGGCAGTACGGTGACTACCTGGCCCACGCACTGCAGGCGTACCGCGCCGGCGACCGCCAGCACGCGTTGATGACCCCGCAGGCGACCGACCTGAGCGATCAGGACATCGCCGACCTGGCCGCCTACTTCGGCTCGCGCCCCACGCAATTGCGGGACCTGCACGGGTTGAAATGACCACGGTAGAGCCGACCGTTGGTCGGCTGCCTCCGTCCGCGCCATGAACCCCACCGGGTAGAGCCGACCGTTGGTCGGCTGCCCTCCGTCCGCGCCATGAACCCCACCGGGTAGAGCCGACCGTTGGTCGGCTGCCCTCCGTCCGGGCCATGAACCCCAAACCGGTAGAGCCGACCGTTGGTCGGCTGCCTCCGTCCGCGCTATGAACCCCAACCGGTAGAGCCGACCGTTGGTCGGCTGCCCTCCGTCCGGGCCATGAACGCCCGACCCAAGCCGGGCAGAGCCCGGCGCTACGGGCGCGTCACGCGTCCAGTTCTTCCCAGCGCGCGTACGCCGCATCCAACTCCGCCTGCACCTTGGCAAGCTTCGCATTGTGCGCCGCCATGTCCGCCGCGCTGCGCTGGTAAAACGCCGGGTCGTTCATCGCGGCGGTGAGGCCTTCGACGTCCTTCTCCAGGGTTTCAATCTTCAGCGGCAACTGTTCCAGTTCGCGCGCATCCTTGTAGCTCAGCTTGCGCTTGGCGGCAGCCGGCTCGGCCGGTGATGCCGCAGCCGAGGCCGCCGGCTTGCCCGCCACCACCGGTGCAGCGGCAGCCGCCGCCACGCGCGCGGCATGCTGCTGCCAGTCGCTGTAGCCGCCCACGTACTCGCCCACCACGCCGTCGCCTTCCATCACCATCGTGGAGGTCACCACGTTGTCGAGGAAGTCACGGTCATGACTGACCAGCAACAGGGTGCCCGCGTAATCGCTGAGCAGCTCTTCGAGCAGCTCCAGGGTTTCCACGTCCAGATCGTTCGTCGGTTCGTCCATCACCAGCAGGTTGGACGGCTGCGCGAACAGCTTGGCCAACAGCAGGCGGTTGCGCTCGCCACCGGACAGGCGGGTGATCGGCGCGCGGGCGCGCTCGGGCGAGAACAGGAAGTCCTGCAGGTAGGCATGCACGTGCTTGCGCTTGCCGTTGAACTCGATGAAATCGCGGCCTTCGGCCACGTTCTCGATCGCGGTCCAGTCTTCGCGCAGCACCGCACGGTACTGGTCGAAGTAGGCGATCTGCAGGTTGGTGCCGGCGCGCACTTCGCCGCTCTGCGGCTGCAGGTCGCCCAGCAGCAGCTTCAGCAGCGTGGTCTTGCCGCTGCCGTTGGGCCCGATCAGGCCAATCCGGTCGCCGCGCAGGATGACGGTTTCAAAATCCTTGACCATCACGCGTTCGCCAAAGGCGAAGGAGATGTCCTTGACGTCGATGACCTTCTTGCCGGAGTTCTCCGCCTGCGCCGCTTCCATGCGCACGTTGCCGCCGAGTTCGCGGCGCTGCGAGCGATCATTGCGCATCGCCTTGAGGCGGCGCACGCGGCCTTCGTCGCGGGTGCGGCGGGCCTTGATGCCCTGGCGGATCCAGATTTCTTCCTGCGCCAGCAGCTTGTCGAAGCGCGCATTTTCCTGCGCCTGCGCATTGAGGCGTTCTTCGCGGCGGCGCTCGTAGTTGGCCCAGTCGCCCGGCCAGCTGGTGACCTGACCCCGGTCGATTTCGACGATGCGGGTGGCCAGTGCACGCAGGAAGCGACGGTCATGGGTGACGAACACCACGCTGCCGTTCCAGTTCTTGAGGAACATTTCCAGCCAGTCGATGGCTTCGATGTCCAGGTGGTTGGTCGGTTCGTCGAGCAGCAGCAGGTCCGGCGAGGACACCAGCGCGCGGCCGAGCAGCACGCGGCGCTTCATGCCGCCGGACAGGCGCGCGAATTCGGCTTCGCCGTCCAGGTCAAGCTTGGTCAGGGTTTCGCTGACGCGCTGGTCCAGGCCCCAGCCGTTGGCAGCGTCGATCTTGGCCTGCACGGCCGACAAGGCATCGCCGTCGAACTCGTCGGCCATGCTCAGGTGATGGAACTCGGCCAGCCACTGGCCCAGCTCGCCCAGGCCATCGGCCACCACGTCGAACACGCTGCCGGCGGCACCGTGCGGGACTTCCTGTTCCAGGCGGGTGATGCGCACCCCCTGCTGCACGCGGACTTCTCCGTCGTCGGGCTTGTGGTCGCCGGACAGCAGCTTGAGCAGGGTCGATTTGCCGGCGCCATTGCGGCCGATCAGGGCGATACGCTCGCCCGGTTCGATCGACAGTTCGGCTTTTTCCAGCAACAGGGGGCCGCCGACGCTGAAGTCGACGTTTTGCAGAGTAATCAGAGGCATCCGACCATTGTACGGTGTGGCGGTGTGCGGCGTCGCTCAACCGGATGCAAAAGCGTCCGCGGCCAGCCCCAGCAGGGCGCGCAGCGGCGGCGGCACGTGCTTGCCGGGGTGGTGGACCACCCACAACTGGCGCGACAGCGGCGGCAACGGGGTGTCCAGGATGCGCAGGCTGCCCAGCGCCACCAGATCGGCCACCGCGTGCCGCGACAGGCAGGCCACGCCCAGCCCGGCGGCGGCGGCCTGTTTGATGGCCTCGGTGCTGCCCAGCTGCATGGCGCGGGCGAAGTGGTGCAGGTGCGGCAGCAACGCCTGTTCCACCGCCTCGCGGGTCCCCGAGCCGGGTTCGCGCAGCAGCCAGCGCGCGGCAGACAGGTCGGAAAGGTCGGGGCGGGCGCTCAGCGGGGACGCGGCGGCGGCCACGATCACCAGGGCATCCTGCTGCCACGGCAGCACGTTCAGCCCGCTCTCGTGACACGGGCCTTCGATGAGGCCCAGGTCGACCTCCAGCCGCTGCACCGCCGCGACCACCTCGGCGCTGTTGCCGATACGCAGGTCCACGTCCACGTCCACGTTCGGCTGGTCGGCCAGCAGGGCGGCGACCCGGGCGGGCAGCAGGTAGTTGCCGATGGTGGTGCTGGCCCCGATCCGCAGCTGCAGCGGTACCCCGGTGGCCGATGCCGGCCGCCCTGCCCCGGCCATCGCCTCCAGGTCCGCGGACGCGGCCAGCAGCCCGCGCGCCGGGTCCAGCAGGGCCCGGCCCTGCGCATTGAGGATCAGGCGGCGGCCAATGCGATCGAACAGCAGCGACGGCAACTGCGCCTCCAGTTCGTTGAGCGCCGCACTGGTGGCCGACTGCGACAACGCCAGCTGCGCGCCGGCGGCGGCGGTGGTGCCCGCGTCGGCCACGGCCACGAATACCTGCCATTGGCGAAGACTGATGCGCATGCGCGCATTAACCCATAAAACCGGTTGAAATCACATCAACAATGCGTTTTACAGGTTTATGGGCCAAGCGCAGGCTGGACGCTCCCTACATGGAGCCGCTTTGTGAACGCGTCCAGCCCCCGCCCTGCCCTGTTCCTGCCCGCCCTCGCCCAGCGCTGGCGCGGGCGCCTGCCCGGCCTGCTGCTGGCGGGCGGAGTCGCCCTGGCGGCGATGGCGCTGGCCACCCTGCCCTGGCTGCAGGCGCACGGCATCAGTGCCCTCACCCTGGCCATCGTGCTCGGCATCGCGCTGGGCAACAGTGTGTACCCGCGCATGGCGCCCCGGGCCGCGGCGGGCGTGGGCTTTTCCAAGCAGTGGCTGCTGCGCGCCGGCATCGTGCTGTACGGCCTGCGCCTGACCTTCCAGGACATCGGCCAGGTCGGCGTGGCCGGGGTGCTGATCGATGCGCTGGTGCTGGCCAGCACCTTCGGGCTGGCATGGTGGGCCGGCACCCGCTGGTTCGGGATCGACCGCACCAGCGCACTACTGATCGGCGCCGGCAGCGCGATCTGCGGCGCGGCGGCGGTGATGGCCGCCGAACCGGTGGTGCGCGGGCGTGCCGAACAGGTCACCGTGGCGGTGTCGACGGTGGTGGTGTTCGGCACGCTGGGCATGTTCCTGTACCCGGCGCTGTACCAGCTCAACCTGGCGCACGGCGTGCTGCCGATGAGCGAGGCGTTCTATGGCGTGTTCACCGGCTCGACCGTGCACGAAGTGGCGCAGGTGGTCGCAGCCGGGCGCGCGGTCAGCGAAGGGGCCGCCGATACCGCGGTGATCGCCAAGATGGTGCGGGTGATGATGCTGGCCCCGTTCCTGATCGCGCTGTCATTGCTGCTGGCCCGCGGCGGCAGCGCCCAGCCCGGAGCGACACGCGCGAAGATCGTGGTGCCCTGGTTCGCCTTCGGGTTCGTTGCGGTGGCCGGGTTCAATTCGCTGCACCTGCTGCCCGCCAGTTGGGTGGCCGTGGCCATCGAGGTGGACACGGTATTGCTGGCCATGGCCATGGCGGCGCTGGGGTTGACCACCCACGTTTCGGCGCTGCGTCAGGCCGGCATGAAGCCGCTGCTGCTGGCCCTGCTGCTGTTTGCCTGGTTGCTGGCGGGGGGCCTGGGTATCAACGTGGGCGTGCACGCGCTGCTGGGGTGAGCGCGTGCCGCATGCAACACTGGGGCGATGAAGCGTGAGCGCGTTCCCCCCGTCGATCGCCGCCGCCTGCACATCCCGTACCGGCTGGTGCTGGATCGCTATGGCGCCGTCGATGAAGCCGAAGACGACCTGATCGACCTGCTGCAGCGGGTGCTGGGCCCGGATGTCGCGGTCCGCTGGGAGCAGGATGTCAGCCACCCCAATCCCTGGTTCCACACGCTGATTCTGGATGTCAGCGACGGCCCGGGCGCGTTCAGCCATGCCCAGCACACCGCGTTGATGGAGGGGCTGCGGGCGCTGGATCTGGCCTGAGCAGCGCCGGCACACGCCCGACAGGCGGCGCAGCGGGTAGAATGCGCCATGAATGAATTCTCCGAACTGCCCCTGTCGGCCTCGCTGGCGGCGGGCATCGACGCGCTGGGCTATACCCAGATGACCCCCGTGCAGGCGCAGAGCCTGCCGGCGATCCTTGAGCGCCGCGACCTGATCGCCCAGGCCCCTACCGGCAGCGGCAAGACCGCCGCCTTCGGGCTGGGCCTGCTGCAGGCCCTGGACCCGTCGGTGATCCGCGCCCAGGCACTGGTGCTGTGCCCCACCCGCGAACTGGCCGACCAGGTGGGCAAGCAGATCCGCAAGCTCGCCACCGGCATTCCCAACCTGAAGCTGGTGGTGCTGACCGGCGGCATGCCGCTGGGCCCGCAGCTGGCCTCGCTGGAAGCGCACGACCCGCACGTGGTGGTCGGCACGCCCGGCCGCATCCAGGAGCTCGGCCGCAAGCGCGCCCTGAAGCTGGGCGGTGTCACCACGCTGGTGCTGGACGAAGCCGACCGCATGCTGGACATGGGCTTTGAAGAGCCGATCCGCGAGATTGCCGGGCGCACCAGCAAGGACCGCCAGACGCTGCTGTTCTCGGCCACCTACCCCGATGAGATCCGCGAGATCGCCCGCGTGCTGCTGCGCGATCCGGTGGAAGTGACCGTCCAGGGTGCCGACAACGCACCGGCGATTCGCCACCTGTTCTGCGAAGTGGACCTGGCCAGCAAGCAGAAGGCGCTGGCCGGCCTGCTGCTGAAGTACAACCCCGAATCGACGGTGGTGTTCTGCAATACCCGTCGCGACGTGGACGATGTGGCCAATTCGCTGCAGCAGTTCGGCTTCTCGGCACTGCCGTTGCACGGCGAAATGGAACAGCGCGACCGCGATGAAGTGCTGGTGCGCTTCGCCAACCGCAGCTGCAACGTGCTGGTGGCCAGCGACGTGGCCGCGCGCGGGCTGGACGTGCAGGACCTGGCGGCCGTGATCAATTACGAGTTGCCCACCGACATCGAAACCTACGAACACCGCGTGGGCCGCACCGGCCGCGCCGGCGCGTCTGGCTTGGCGGTGAGTCTGGTAACCGGCCGCGAGCGCAACCGCGCCGATGCGCTGGAAGCGGCGCAGGGCAAGCCGCTGGACTGGCAGAAGACCCCGCTGGCGACGGCCCGCCCCGCCGTGCTGCCGCAGGCCGCGATGGAAACCCTGCGCATCGATGGCGGCAAGACCGACAAGCTGCGCCCGGGCGACATCCTGGGGGCGTTGACCGGGGAAGCCGGGCTGTCGGCCAAGGTGATCGGCAAGATCGACATTTACGCCACGCGCTCGTACGTGGCGATCGCACGCGAGCAGGTAGGCCGCGCGATCGACCGGCTGGAAGCAGGCAAAATCAAGGGCCGCCGCTTCCGCGTCCGCCGCATGTAACGGGGTAGAGCCGACCGTTGGTCGGCTTGCGCACCACCCCGGTAGAGCCGACCGTTGGTCGGCTTCGACCATGTCGAACAGCCGGGCAGAGCCCGGCTCTACGCACCCACCCGGTAGAGCCGACCGTTGGTCGGCTTACGCCATGTCGAGCAGCCGGGCAGAGCCCGGCTCTACGTGCCCACCCGGTAGAGCCGACCGTTGGTCGGCTTACGCGATGTCAAACCACCAGCAGAGCCCGGCCTCAATACACCAGGTTGGCCAACAACGGCACATCGCCGTCCCAGCGCTCGCGTCCGCCCAGTCCGGCCAGTTCGACCAGTACCGCCGCGCCCACGACCTCCACCTGCAACTGGCGCGCCAGCGACAACGCGGCCAGCAACGTGCCGCCGGTTGCCAGCACATCATCGACCACCAGCACGCGCGCACCGGCCGGCAAGGCGTCGGCGTGCACTTCAATGGTGTCGGTGCGGTATTCCAGCGTGTACTCCTGCCTCAGCGTGCGGCCCGGCAGCTTGCCCGGCTTGCGTACCGGCACGAAGCCGACGCCCAGCACGCGCGCCATGGCCGCACCCAGGATGAAGCCGCGCGATTCGATGCCCATCACCGCCTGCAGGTTCGCCGTGCGCCACGGCTGCACCATCGCATCGATGGCCGCGGCGAAATCATCGCCATTGGCCAGCAGCGGCATGATGTCCTTGAACAGGATGCCCGGCTTGGGGAAATCGGCGATATCGCGCAGGCGGCCGGCCCAGGCGGGCGTGGCGGAAGACTCGGTCATGGGGCAGGCAACGAACGGGGTGGCATAGGGTAAACGCTTCGGCGCGGCACTGCCCGCCCGGCCATCCCGCTGCGTTGCTGCGTTCCATCGGTGGCACCGCGGGTTCACGCCTAAATCGCACAACGGTGCGATAATCGCCCTAACCGGTCGTTCACTCCGTTTCCGCGATAACCAGCGAAGCATTCCCACGCCCCTGCAGGGCAAGGGAATGCCGGGGTGTGATGGCCAACGGTCCCCGCCACGCATGGCGCGCGCGGGCCTGCCCGGTGCCGGTCGGTACCGGGTTTCCTGTAGAGGTTCATGCAACGTGGACGAGAACACGAAACCGTCGGCCCTGTGCCGCACCCTGGTGGTCCTGATTGGCATCGTGGTGATGCTGTTCGGCCTGGTTCTGCTGGTGGGCGGTGTGCGCCTGGCCCAGCTCGGCGGCAGCTGGTACTTCCTGCTGATGGGCGCCGCGTCGCTGGTGGCCGGCGGCCTGTTGGCCCTGCGTCGCCCGCTGGGCGCGCTGCTGTATGGGGTGGCGTTCGTCGCCACCGTGGCCTGGGCGCTGGCCGATGCCGGGCTGGAATTCTGGCCGCTGGTGTCGCGGCTGGTGATGCCCGCCGTGCTGGCGATGCTGGTCGCGCTGACCTGGCCGGTGCTGCGACGCAGCCGCGGCCAGCGCCCCGGGCGCGCGGCCTACGGCGTGGCCGCACTGCTGCTGGTGGGCCTGCTGGGCACGGCGGTGTCGGCGTTCCAGCCGCGCCCGGTGGTCACCGCGCAGGGCGCGTCACCGGCCGTGGTGCCGGTGGCCAAGGGCAGCGAGCAGCGTGATTGGCAGCACTGGGGCAACACCACCGCCGGCACCCGTTTTGCCGCGCTGGACCAGATCACCCCGGCCAACATCACCCAGCTCCAGGTAGCCTGGACCGCGCATACCGGCGACGTGCCGCAGAGCGATGGCTTCGGCGCCGAAGACCAGAACACCCCGCTGCAGATCGGCGACACCCTGTACCTGTGCACGCCGCACAACCAGGTGGTGGCGCTGGACGTGGACAGCGGCAAGCAGCGCTGGGCGTTCGATCCCAAGGCAACCGCGCCGAACTGGCAGCGCTGCCGTGGCCTGGGCTATTTCGACGCAGGCCAGCCGCTGGTCGGCGCGCCCACCGTGGCCGCCGCACCGAGTCCTGCCGCACCGGCCACGGTCGCCGCTGCAACGGCTCCGGCGCTGTGCGAGAAGCGCATCCTGATGACCTCGATCGACGCGCGCCTGTTCGCACTGGACGCCACCACCGGCGCGCCCTGCCCGGACTTCGGCGAGGGCGGCGTGGTGGATCTCAAGCGTGGCATGGGCGAGATCAAGCCCGGCTTCTACACGCTGACCGCCGCGCCCCTGGTGGCCGGTGAACTGGTGATCGTGGGCGGCCGGGTGGCCGACAACATCGAGGTCAACGAACCCTCCGGTGTGGTGCGTGCCTACAACGTGCGCAGCGGCGCGCTGGCCTGGGTCTGGGACCTGTCCCGGGAAACCCCGGACGTGCCGCTGGATCCGTCCATCCACTACACCCGCGCCACCCCGAACGTGTGGACCTCGATGGCCTATGACCCGCAGCTGGGCCTGGTCTACCTGCCCACCGGCAACACCACGCCGGACCAGTGGGCCGGCGAGCGCACCCCGCAGGACGACAAGTACAGCTCGGCCGTGGTGGCACTGGATGTGGCCACCGGCAAGGAACGCTGGGTCTACCAGACCGTGCACCACGACCTGTGGGATTACGACCTGCCCGCGCAGCCCACCCTGACCGACGTGCCCGATGGCAAGGGCGGCACCCTGCCCGCGCTGCTGCAGATCACCAAGGCCGGCCAGGTATTCATGCTCAACCGCGCCACCGGCCAGCCGATCACCGAGGTGCGCGACATCCCGGCACCGCAGGGCAACGCCGCGGGCGAGCGCTACTCGCCCACGCAGCGCCTGTCGGTGGGGCTGCCGCAGATCGGGGCGCAGACCCTGACCGAATCGGACATGTGGGGCGCCACGCCGATCGACCAGATGCTGTGCCGCATCCAGTTCAAGGGCTTCCGCTACGACGGCATGTTCACCCCGCCGGGCGAGGACCTGGCCCTGCAGTGGCCCGGTTCGCTGGGGGGCATGAACTGGGGCAGCGCGTCGGTGGATCCCACCACCGGCTACCTGTTCGTCAACGACATGCGCCTGGGCCTGTGGACCAAGCTCATTCCGCGCGCGGACATGACCGAAGGTGCCGGCGGCGTGGAAATGGGCGCAGCCTCGCAGACCGGCACGCCGTATGGTTCGCTGCGCGACCGCTTCCTGTCCAAGCTGGGCATTCCGTGCCAGAAGCCGCCGTTCGGCACGCTGTCGGCGATCAACCTGGCCACCCACCAGTTGGTCTGGCAGGTGCCGGTGGGCACGGTGAAGGACACCGGCCCGATGGGCGTCAAGATGCGCCTGCCGATTCCGATCGGCATGCCGACCCTGGGCGGTTCACTGGCCACCCAGTCGGGCCTGCTGTTCTTCGCCGGCACCCAGGATTACTACCTGCGCGCCTATGACAGCCGCACCGGCGAAGAAGTGTGGAAGGCACGCATGCCGGTGGGCAGCCAGGGCACGCCGATCACCTATGTGTCGCCGAAGACCGGTCGCCAGTACGTGGTGATTTCCGCCGGCGGCGCACGCCAGTCGCCGGATCGCGGCGACTACGTGATCGCTTACGCGTTGCCGGCCACGCGCTGAGCCACGCGCGCCACGGTCTTCCCACCGTGGCGCGCAGCTTCGCTTCGCCGCGTGCAGCCCTTACCATGCACGATCACCGAGCACGAACCACCGCCATGTCTGCCGCACCTCCCAGCCGTCGCCCCAAGCGCGCCCCTGCCCCGCCGCAGGATCGCGGGCTCAGCCACGAGCTGATGCAGCTGATCCAGGACAACCAGGGCGATCCGGATTTCATGACCTCCCTGGGTCGCGGGTTGGTGGTGCTGAGCGTGTTTTCGCAGCACCCGCGTGAAGTGACCATGTCGCAGATCAGCACCGAAACGGGCATCTCGCGCGCGGCGGTGCGGCGCGTGCTGTACACGCTGGAGAAGCTGGGCTACGTGGGCGAACAGGGGCGCGGTTTCGTGCTGCTGCCGCGCGTGCTGGGCATGGGCGGGGCGTATGTGGCGTCGTCGTCGATGACCGCGGCGGCGCAGCCGGTGCTGGATGCCCTGCGCGACGATGTGCACGAGTCGTGCTCGCTGGGCGTGCTGGATGGCGATGACGTGCTGTATGTGGCCCGCGCCGAAACTGTGCGGATCATGTCGATCGGGCTGCGCGCGGGCAGCCGCCTGCCCGCGTACTGCACCTCGATGGGCCGCGTGCTGCTGGCCGCGTTGCCGCACGACACGCTGGAAAGCTACCTGGAACGCAATCCGCTGCGGCCGCGCACCGAGCGTACCGTGACGCGCATGGACGAGTTTTTGGACACGCTGGAACGCGTGCGCCGCGAAGGCGTTGCGCTGGTGGACCAGGAGCTGGAGATCGGGCTGCGCTCGATCGCCGTGCCGGTGCACGCGCGCAGTGGTGCGGTGGTGGGCGCGCTGAACATCGGGACCCAGGCCGGGCGGATCAGCCTGGGGGTGATGCAGTCACAGCTGCTGCCACGGCTGCGGGAAGCGGCGCAGCGGTTGGGTACGTTGTTGCATTGAGGCGGGCTGCCGGCCAGCGGCCGGCGGTATCCGGTTTCGTTCGGGTGTGTCGGGTTGCCGGCCAGCGGCCGGCACTACCGGTGCTGGGCTCAGCGCGGTGGTTCGTTGGCTTGTTCTTCGAGGATCGGCTTGGCCAGCGCGAAGGCGTGGTTGGCGGCCGGTACGCCGCAGTAGATGGCGGCCTGCAGCAGCACTTCCTTGATCTCGTCCGGGGTGACGCCGTTGTTGCGCGCGGCGCGGATGTGCAGTTTGAACTCTTCGTCATGGCCCAACGCCACCATCATCACGATGGTCAGCAGCGAGCGGGTGTGACGCGGCAGGCCGTCGCGGGTCCACACCGTGCCCCACGCGGTACGGGTGATGAAGTCTTGGAATTCGTGGGTGAAGTCGGTGCGCGCCTGCAGCGAGCGCTCGACGTGGGCCTCGCCTAGTACGGCGCGGCGCACGGTCAGGCCGGCTTCGTAGCGTTCCTGTTCGTCCATTGGGGGATGCCTCGTTTTGGGTGGGGTGTACCGACCAACGGTCGGTACCTACGGTGTCTGGATGTACCGACCAACGGTCGGTACCTGCGGTGTCTGGATGTACCGACCAACGGTCGGTACCTACGGTGTATGGGCGTGCCGGTGACGATCGGTGTCTGGGCGTGCCGACCAACGGTCGGCACCTACGTGTGTGGGGGTGCCGGTCACGATCGGTGTCTGGGGTGTACCGACCGACGGTCGGTACCTACGATGTGTGGGCGGTCAGGGCGGCGGTGAATGCGTCGGCCGATTCGATGTTGCAGATGTGACGACCGGGCACGGCGACGGCGTGGCCGTGGGCGACCCCGCGCGCGATGGCCTGCAGGTCTGCGGGCGGGCAGACCGGATCGTCGTCGCCGGCGATGGCCAGGGTCGGCACGCCGATCTGTGCCAGCTGGTCACGGAAGTCCGCAGTGGCCACGGCGTGGCAGCAGCCGATGTAGCCGGCCACGCTGGTGGCGACAAAGCGCTGCAGGATGTCCTCTACCTGCGCCGGTTGCGCCGCGACGAACGCAGGCGTGAACCAGCGTTCGGCCGTGCCGTCGCGCAGTGGCAACAGGCCCTGCTCGCGCACCTGCGCGATGCGCGTCTCCCAACTCTCGGCCGTGCCGATCTTCGCGGCGGTAGCCGCCACCGTCAGCGTGTGCAGGCGCGTGCCGGCATGCACGCCCAGCCATTGCCCGGTCAAGCCACCGATCGACAGCCCGCAGAAATGGCTGCGCGCCACGCCCAGGTGATCCCACAGGGCCAGTACGTCCGCGCCCAGGTCGGCCACGCTGTACAGGCCCGGCGGCGCGCTGGAGTGGCCATGCCCACGGCGGTCATAGCGCAGGATCCGGAACCGCCCCGACAAGGCGGCCACCTGCGGGTCCCACATGTGCAGGTCGGTGCCCAGCGAGTTGCAGAAGGTCAACCACGGCGCATCGTGCGGCCCGTCAATGCGGTAATGCAGGCGATGTGTGTCAAGCTCGAGAAAGTCCATTGCACCCCTCCAATAAGGTTCAGCGCTGCGCCAGCACGCGGTTGATCCAGGTGTCGGCCATGCCACGCCAGCTGTCGGGGGCGAACAACGCCGCCAGCTGCGTCGACGACAGCTGCGCGCTCACGTCCGGCATCTCCTGCAGCACCTCGCGCAGGTGCCGCGACTGCGCCAGCGCCTGGCGTGCGGCCTGCTCCACCTGCGCATGCGCGGTGGCCTTGCCCAGCGTTTCAGCCAGCGTCACCGCCACCGCTTCTGCGTAAAGCAGCCCCCCGTGGCTGTCCAGGTGGTCGCGCATGCGGGCCCGGTCCAACTGCAGACCCTGCACCACGACGGTGACCTGGGCCAGGCTGCCGGCGCACAGGCGCACGATCTCCGGCACGGTTTCCCACTCGGCGTGCCACTGCCCGGCCGCGCGCTCATGCGGTTGCGGCATCGCCACGAACAAGGTGGACAACAGGCCCGGCACCCGCGTGGCCGCGGCAATGGCCGCCACGCAGCCCACCGGATTGCGCTTGTGCGGCATCGCCGACGACCCGCCCCTGCCCTCGCCGGCCGGCTCGAATGCTTCGGCCACTTCGGACTGCATCAGCAGCACGATGTCGGTGGCGATCTTGCCCAGCGTGCCGGTGAGCAGCGCGAACGTGCTGCCGAGTTCGGCCACCCGGTCGCGGGCGGTGTGCCACGGCAGCGCCGGCACCGGCAACTGCAGTTCGTCGCCCAGGGCCTGGGCCACGTCCAGGCCGCGCGTCTGCAGCGAGGCCAGGGTGCCGGCCGCACCGCCGAACTGCAGCACCAGCGTGTCGTCGTACAACGCGTGCAGGCGCCGTTGGCTGCGGTGCAATGCGTCGAGCCAACCGGCGGCCTTCAACCCGAAGGTCACCGGCACCGCCTGCTGCAACAGCGTACGTCCGGGCAGGCCGGTATCGCGCTCGGCATCGGCCAGCACCGCCAACGCGGTGCACAGCACGTGCAGCCGCTCCTGCACCAGCCCTACTGCCTCGCGCAGCTGCAGTACCGCGCCGGTGTCGATGATGTCCTGGCTGGTGGCGCCCCAGTGCACCCAGCGCGCGGCGTCGGCATCGGCGTGGCGCACCTGCGCGGTCAGCGCCTTGACCAGCGGAATGGCCGGGTTGCCCGCCAGCAACGTGGCCTGGCCCAGCGCCGGCACGGCGTACAGGTCGGCCCGGCAGGCCGCTTCGATCGCGCCGAGCGCGGCCGGCGGAATCACCGCGCAGCGCACCTGCGCGCGTGCGAGCGCGGCTTCCACGTCGAGCATCGCCTGCAGGCGCGCGGTGTCGGTGAACACCGCGTCCACCTCCGGCGCGCCGAACAGGCCGCCAAGCAGCGAGGGGAAATCGCTCATCAAACGCCATCCAGTCAAAGGTGGACCCAGCTTACCCGCGCGCCGTCAGGCCGCGCGTGCAGGCCGGCATCAGTAGTCGAAGAACACGGTTTCCAGCTCGCCCTGCATGCGCACGTCCCAGTGGTACAGGCCGTTGCCCTGCGCCTGGGCGATGAGCGTGGCGCGGCGTTCGGCCGGCACCAGGGCCAGGATCGGATCGTCGGCGTTGCCCGGCGCGTCGCTGAAGTACACCCGTGCACTGGCCGCGCGCAACAGACCGCGCATGAACACCAGCACCATCAGGTGCGGTGCCTGCGGCTGCCCCTTGGGACCGGCCACACTGCCCGGGCGCACGGTGGTGAAGGCGAAGCGGCCCTGCGCGTCGGTGGGCACCCTGCCCCAGCCATTGAAGGCCGGGTCATGCGCGTCGTGGCGCGGGTCTTCCGGATGCGCGTAGATGCCCTGCGCGTCGGCCTGCCAGATTTCCAGCACGGCATCGGACACCGGCACGCCCAGGCCATCGAACACCTGGCCCTGCACCTGTACGCGCTCCCCCTGCGCCTGGGCCGGCGCGATGTCGGTGCGGTACAGCGGTTCCAGGCCCAGCCGGTAGTACGGGCCCACGGTCTGCCACGGAGTGGATTGGAAACTCATCTGCTTACTCCCACACGGTCATCTTGCGACCGCGCAACACGATGTCGAAGCGGTAGCCGAGGGCGAATTCGTTGGCGGTGTTTTCCCAGTCGAACGAGGACACCATGCGCTCGCGGGCTTTTACGTCGTCCACGCAGTTGTAGATCGGGTCATACGCCAGCAACGGGTCGCCGGGGAAATACATCTGCGTGACCAGGCGCTGGCCGATGCCTTCGCCGTGCAGCGAAAAGTGGATGTGCGCCGGTCGCCACGCGTTGTAGTGGTTGCGCCACGGGTAAGCGCCGGGCTTGATGGTGGTGAAGCGGTAACGGCCGTGGTCATCGGTGAGCACCTGGCCGGTGCCGGTGAAATTGGGGTCCAGCGGTGCGTCGTGCTGGTCGCCCTTGTGCAGGTAGCGGCCGGCGGCGTTGCACTGCCATACCTCGACCACGCTGTTGCGCACCGGGCGGCCGTTCTCGTCCAGCACCCGGCCACTGACCACGATGCGCTCACCCAGCGGCTGGCCCTTGAAGCCGGCGGTCAGGTCGGCGGCGTGCTCGCCAAGGGTGATGCGGTCCAGGGTAGGCCCGGTCACTTCGGACAGCGTGGCCGGGATCTGGATCGGGTCACGCCCGGGGCCGCGCAGGCGGGTGGACGCATACGGCAGGTGGATGCGGTCCGGCTGGGTGCCGGGATAGGGCCTGCGGTAGCCGCGCAGGTCAGTGGGATCGCTCATGGCGTACTCCGGTTGGCGGGCGGCCGTTGGGGCCGCAGCTGAAAGGCAGTGGCACGCTGCCATGCGAAGGCGGCAGCGGCCGTGAAGCAGGAAAAAACAGGGGCGGTCACACGCGCTCGATGGCCAGCGCGACCCCCTGGCCCACGCCGATGCACATGGTGGCCAGGCCACGCCGACCCCCGCTGGCTTCCAGCTGGCGCAGCAGGGTCAGCGCCAGGCGCGCACCGCTCATGCCCAGCGGATGGCCCAGCGCGATGGCACCGCCATTGGCGTTGACGTGCGCGGCATCGTCGGCGACACCGAGCTGGCGCAGGCACGCCAGCCCCTGCGAAGCAAACGCTTCGTTGAGCTCGATCGCATCGAAATCGGCGACGGACAGCCCGAGCCGCGCCAGCAGGCGCTGGGTGGCCGGCACCGGGCCCATGCCCATCACCGCCGGTTCGACCCCGGCACTGGCAAAGCCCAGGATGCGCGCGCGCGGAGTCAGGCCCAGTGCGCGCGCCTGTGCGCCCGACGCCAGCAGCACCGCGGCGGCGCCGTCGTTGATGCCCGACGCATTGCCGGCGGTCACGGTGCCGGGCTGGCGGAACAACGGCTTGAGCGCGGCCAACGCGTCCAGCGTGGTGTCCGCGCGCGGGTGTTCATCGCGCGCCACGCGCACGGTTTCACCGCGCTTGCGCCCGGGTGCATCCACCGCCACGATCTCGCCGTCGAAGAACCCGCGTTGCTGGGCGGCGGCGGCGCGCTGCTGGCTGCGCAGCGCGAACGCGTCCTGGTCGGCGCGCGACACCGCGTACCGCTCGGCCACGTTCTCGGCGGTCTGGCCCATGGTCTCCACGCCATACAGCGCGCGCAGCTGCGGGTTGATGAAACGCCAGCCCATGGTGGTGTCTTCCATCACCTGGTCGCGCGAGAAGGGTGTGCCTGCCTTGCCCATCACGTAAGGCGCGCGCGACATCGACTCCACGCCGCCGGCAATGGCCAGCCCGAGCTCACCGGCGGCGATGCCGCGCGCCACCGTGCCGATCGCATCCAGCCCCGAGCCGCACAGCCGATTGACGGTGCTGCCCGGCACGCTCACCGGCAGGCCGGCCAGCAGCAGGCTCATGCGGGCCACGTTGCGGTTGTCTTCGCCGGCCTGGTTGGCGCAGCCCAGGTAGACCTCGTCGATCAACGCCGGGTCCAGCTGCGGATGGCGCGCCAGCAGCGCCTTCAACGGGATCGCGCCGAGGTCATCGGCGCGCACGCCGGCCAACGCACCGCCGTAGCGGCCGATCGGGGTACGAATGCCATCGATGATGTAGGTGTCATGCAGGGTCATGTCAGGCTCCTTCGCTCATCTGCAGCGGCAGGCCGGTGAGCTCACGCAGCTGCTCCAGGCTCACCCCGTCCACCATTTCCAGCACGCGCGCGCCCGCCTCGCCGAGGTCGAACACGGCCACGTCGGTATACACGCGCGACACGCAGCGCAGCCCGGTGAGCGGGTAGCTGCACGCCTCCACCAGCTTGCTCTGCCCCTGCTTGGTCAGCAGGTCCATCATCACGAAGACCTGCTTGGCGCCGATGGCCAGGTCCATCGCCCCACCGACGGCGGGAATGGCATCGGCCGCACCGGTGCTCCAGTTGGCCAGGTCGCCCTGCGCCGACACCTGGAATGCACCCAGCACGCAGATGTCCAGGTGACCGCCGCGCATCATCGCGAACGAATCGGCATGGTGGAAATAGCAGCCGCCGGTGAGCAGGGTCACCGGCTGCTTGCCGGCATTGATCAGGTCTGGGTCCTCTTCGCCCGCTGCCGGTGCCGGGCCCATGCCGAGCAGGCCGTTTTCCGACTGCAGGAAGATCTCCTTGTCGGCCGGCAGGAAGTTGGCCACCGTGGTCGGCAGGCCGATGCCCAGATTGACGTAGGCACCTTCGGGAATATCGCGCGCCACGCGCGCGGCCATCTGTTCGCGGCTCAGGCGGTTCATGCGCGGGCTCCAGCGGTGGCGGTAGCGGTGGCATCCAGGGCAACCACGCGCTGTACGAAGATGCCGGGCGTCACCACGGCTTCCGGGTCCAGGTCGCCCAGCGGCACCACGGCGTCCACCTGCACGATCGCACAGCGCGCGGCCATCGCCATCAGCGGTCCGAAGTTGCGCGCGGTCTTGCGGTACACCAGGTTGCCCCAGCGGTCGCCGTGGTGGGCCTTGATCAGTGCGAAGTCGGCGTGCAGCGGGTATTCCAGCACGTAGTGACGCCCGTCGATCTCGCGGGTTTCCTTGCCGTGGGCCAGTTCGGTGCCGTAACCGGTGGGGGTGAAAATCGCACCCAGGCCCGAGCCGGCGGCATGGATGCGCGCGGCCAGGTTGCCCTGCGGCACCAGCTCCAGTTCGATCTCGCCGGCGCGGTAGGCCGCATCGAAATGCTGCGAGTCGGCCTGGCGCGGGAACGAGCACACGATGCGGCGCACGCGCTTGTGCCGGATCAGCGCGGCCAGGCCGGTGTCGCCGTTGCCGGCGTTGTTGTTGATGATGGTCAGCCCGCGCGCGCCCTGCGCGATCAGGGCATCGATCAGGGCGTCGGGCATGCCGGCGGTACCGAACCCGCCAATCATCACCGTCGCCCCGTCGTGGATGTCGGCCACCGCTGCGTCAGCGTTGGCCACGGTCTTGTCGATCACTGCGTTGCTCCTTGCCGTGCCTTGCAGGCGGCGGCGACATACGGGGGAAAACGGGACGCGGACATGGTGCGCAGCGGCGACGACGCGGTCAATCCGATAATCGGACTCATGATGCGATAATCGCACACGCGGATGTCCATGCCCGTCGGCTCAATTGCGCGTCTGGCCAACGCCGACGCGCAGGCCCAGGCAGGCCCACGCCGCCAGTGCCAACGGCAGCGCACACAGCACGTACAGCGCGGTGGGCGACCAGCCCGCATCAACCAGCAGGCCGACGGTGAGCGGCGACAGAATGGCGCCGACCCGGCCAATGCCGATCGCCCAGCCCAGCCCGGTGGTGCGCACGTCGGCGGCAAATACCACCGGCGCGGCGGCATACAGCCCGGCCATGGCGCCGAACAGGGCCGCACCGATCACGAACGCCACCGGGAAGGCGATACCGAGTTGGGTGTTGAACCCGGCGAAGGCCAGCATCGCCACCATCGCCAGCAGCAGGCTGGCTGCGGTGAGCCGCGACAACGCCCAGCGCGACGCCAGCCAGCCGAACAGGCTGCCACCGACAATCCCGCCGAGGTTGAGCAGCACACCGCCGGTGATGCCCTGCTGGGCCGACACGCCGGCCGACACCAGCAACTTCGGCGTCCAGCTCAGCACGAAATAGAACGCGAACATGTGCAGGAAAAACGCCATCGCGATCAGCACCGACACCCGGCGCAGGTCACCGACGAACAGCGCCGCGTAGCCCTTGCGCCCATCGGCGCGCACCGGTGCCGGCGGCAGCGCCTGCAACGCGGGCATGTGCATGCGCGCCAGCAACGCGTTGAGCCGCGGCAAGGCATCCGGCGGACGCCGTGCCACCAGGAAATCCAGCGATTCGGGCAGGCACTTGAGCACCAGCGGGATGCACAGCAACGACGCGCCGGCGCCGATCAGGAATACGCTGTGCCAGCTGAAATGCTGCAGCATCCAGGCCGCCAGCACGCCGCCCAGGGTGGCGCCGATGGGGTAGCCGGTGGCCTGCAGCGCCACTGCGGTGCTGCGCCATTTGGGGTTGGCGTACTCGGCGGTGATCACGCCCACGCCGGCCAGCATGCCGCCGATGCCCACACCGGTGAACACGCGCAGCGCGCCCAGTTGCCACGCGTTGCTGGCCAGCGCCGACAACGCCATGCCCCCGGTGAGGATCACCAGGCACAGCATGATCATCGGCCGCCGGCCCCAGCGGTCGGCCAACGGCGCCAGCAGGAACGAGCCCAGCGCCATGCCAACCAGACCGGCGCTGAGCATGATGCCCAGCAGCTTGCCCGACAGCGCCCAGTCGGCCGACACGTGCGGCGCGGTGAACGCCATGACCATCACGTCGAAGCCATCGAGCATGTTCAACAGCACGCAGATGGCGATCGCCGTCCATTGGAAGGGAGTCATCCGCTCGAGCACGAGCGGGGAAGCGGCGGCGGTGGCATGGCTCATACGGGGATCCTGCGACGACGTAGTGCGGAGGGCGTCCGGCGGGGAGGTCTCAACGACCGGCCTGGCTGGAGGCATGGATGACCTGGAGCACCTGCTGCAGCTGCTCGACCTCGACCTGGCCCGGCGCCGACGGGGTGCCGATCATGCCGAAGGTCAGCGCCTGGCCGAAGGTTTCCCCGGCCAACCGCGAGACCACGCCGGTGCCGCCCATGGACATGGTCAGCAGCGGCTTGCTGCTGCGCTGGCGCACCTGCCAGGTGGCATCCAGCAGGGCAAGCACGTCGCCGGCGTCGCGCGGCATCACCGCGATCTTCAACACGTCCGCGCCCATCGCCTCCTGGCGCAGCAGCCGCGCCACGATCTCCTCGCGCGCCGGGGTAGCGTGGAAGTCGTGGCTGGACATCACCACCTTCACCCCGGCCGTGTGCGCCTGCGCGACCAGTGCCGCCACCCGCTCCGGATCGCGGAACATTTCCACGTCGATCAACTGGGTGAAGCCGCCGCGCAGCAGCGTGGCGTACAGCGCGGCGTAGTCGGCGTCGCTGATCGGCTTGCTGCCGCCTTCGGCCTGGGTGCGGAAGGTGAGGATCATCGGCTTGCCGTCCAGCGTGCGCGCGATGCGCTTGCCGAGGGTCACCAGCGCCTTGCCGTCGGTGGCGATGTCCAGGTAGTCGATGCGCCATTCGGCCAGGTCGGTGGCCGGGCTGGCGGCGATCACGGCGGCCTGCTGCAGGGCCTGTTCGGCGGTGGCACCGGTGATCGGCACGATGGTGCGCGGCGCGCCTTCGCCGATGCGCAGCGTCCCTACCTGCAAGGGCGTGACCGGTACCGGCGCGGCGTGGGCAACGGCGGCGGCGCCGCCGAGCACGGCGGCCAGCATGAAGGGAGTGAGCGGACGCATGCGGTTCACCAGGAACGAGGGAAGGAAGGTGCGCATCAGAAGGTCACCTTGGCCTGTACGCCCACGGCCCACGCGTTGTCGGTGCGGGTGTAGGCGAACGTGCCGGGGTTGACGATGTACTGCACGTCGGGGCGGATCATCAGCCAGGGATTCACCTGGACGCTGTAGGACAGTTCGAACAGCTCCTCGGCCTGGCTGAGCTGGTACAGCGGCGAGTCAAGCGGCACGCCCGCGTCGGCCAGGGTGGCGCGGCGGGCGTCGACCAGGCGGCGGTTGATGTCCGCGCCCACGTAGCCGAGCGCGATGCTGTCCTGCGCGCGTGAGCCGATGCCCTGGTAGACACCACCCAGTGCATACCAGCGGCGGATCTGCGCGGTGTCGGTGTCCGACACCATGTACTGCGCGAAGGCGGTCAGCCCGCGCTGCGGGTCGCCGGCTTCGCGGGTAAGCCGCTGCTCGGCGAGCACATACGCACCGTGGCGGCCGGTGGTGGGCGAGGTATCCAGCCCACGCTGGTCCACCCGCGAGGTGTCGTAGTAGCCGCCGAACTTGTACACGCCCGGATGCGCCCCGCCCTTGTCCGGGGTCCAGGTCACTTCCAGCGGAATCAGCGAGCCGGTGGTGCCCGACACGAACGGACGGAACGCATTGCGTTCGATGTTGCCGCCCAGGTTCGGGTTGACCTGGAACCAGCCGGTGCGCACGTTCAGCGCCGGGCTCACCTGCTGGGCCACTTCACCGCCCCAGCGCGCCGTGGGGTAGTTGTACCAGCCGCTGTTGCCCGACATTGCCAGCGGATGGGCGCAGAAAGCGGCGTTGACGAAGTGGGTCAGCAGGCTGTGCAGGCCGAACTGATTGCCCATCGCGTAGTAGCCCAGCTTGAAATACGACTGCCCGGCGTTGAAGGTCTGGTCGTAGCTGGCCTCGGTGAGCCGGGTGTACTGCCCGCCGTAGGCCTCCTGGATCGGGAAGCGGTTGCCGACCAGGTCGGCCGAGGCGCTGTTGCCGCGGCGGTCGTTGAGGGTGACGTGGAAGGCGCCGCCGTCCCAGCCGGCCAGGCGGCCCATGTCCAGGTCGACGCCGACCCGGACCTGCTGCGCATAGCGCGCGCCGGTGCGGCCGTAACCGCCGTCGACCACGCCCATCGCCTCGCCCACGTAGTCGCCACGGAAGCGGATGCCGCGTTCGTCCAGCGCGGTACGGGTGCCGCCCCAGTCGCCCGTGAGGGTCTTGCCGTCGTAACGATTGCTGTCCTGCGCGTGGGCCAGCACGGGCGCCAGCACGGCAGCGGACAACAGCAGGGCCAGCGGAGTGGGGTTCGGAAATCGCATCGGAGTCTCTCGGGGTCGATGGGTCAGCGCAGCGACAGCGGCGCGCTCAACGGGGAGGTGGCACCCAGCGCGGACGTCGCGGTGGCGGTGAGCGTGGCGATACCGGCAGCCTCGCCGGTGGTCGGCAGCGCCAGCGTGAAACGGCCCTGCCCCTGCGCATCGGTGACGGCGTCGACGGTGCCGAGCAGGCGCTCGGCGTCGCCGCCGTTCGCGGCACGGTTGCCGAACACCTCCAGCTGGTAGCGCTGCCCCGGCACGCCCTGGAACACCCCCTGCACGGTGCGCGCGGTGCCGGTGCCCTGCACCGCCTGCAACACCGGCGCGGCCTGGCCCAGGTTGGGCGCCGGCTGGCACCCGGTGGTGTCGGTGCCGCTGCAGATGCGCGCGCGCTTGGACGGGTCGGTATCCACGCCGCGGCCGCGCGAGCCCACGAAGGTCGCGTGTTCCAGCCCCGGTACGCCGAACACGATCGCCCCGCGCGGCTGGCCCGTGGCGCAGGCGCCACCGGCTTCGCAACGCGCGATCTTCAGCCCGTTGCCCACCATCTGGTTGGCGCTGAAGCGGTTCGGTGCGCTCACCGGCTGCGGACGCACCGCGATGCCGATGCCGTTGCCGGTAATCGTGTTGCCGTCCACCACGTTGTCGCTGCCGGTGACGCTGACCCCGATCGAATTGCCGGTGAAGGTGTTGGCTGCGATGTAGTTGCGGTTGCCCCAGTTGATCTGCAGGCCGTCGGAATAGTCGACGAAGCGGTTGCGTACCACCGTATTGTCGTTGCCCCACAGAATTTCGATGCCCTGTGACGGCTCCGGGTTGGCGGCGGTGGACTGGAACAGGTTGTCGGCCACCAGGTTCCAGGCCGCGCCGCGGGTCAGCTCCAACCCATCGCCGTTGTCCACGAACTGGTTGCGCACGATGCGGTTGTGCACGGTGGTGGTGGCGGTGGACTGGCCCTTGCCGTCGTCGCCGGTCAGCATGATGCCGGCGCCGCCCTTGTTGGCCACGATGCGGTTGTCGTGGATGTCGCTGTGGCTGCTGCGGTTGATCAGCACGCCGATGCAGAAGTTGCGGATCTCAAGGCCGCTCAGCTCAACGCCCGTGGTGTCGCGCAGGACCAGCCCCGGCAGCGTGGTGGTGCGCACGTTGGTGCCGGACTGGCCCGGCTCGGCGCCCGGGCAGGCATCGGTGCCGGTACCGGTAACGTAGCCGCCGCCATCGATGGCGACGTACTGGCCGGCGCTCGCCCACGGCGTGCCGACGATCTGAACCGGGCCGACGATCTCCGGCAGCGGCGATGCCGGACGGATCACGTACGGCGCGCTGCCCACCGCGGCAATCTCGATGCGGTAGCGGCCGGGAGCCTGGTTGGCAGTGGTGATCGCCCAGCGCAGCGACCCGGGGGCGGCGTCGTCGGCATAGCGGTCCACGTGCAGGACCTGCAGCGACTCGCGCGGCGGCTCGGCCTGGTAGGCCAGCGCCAGCGACGGCAGCAGGGCAAGCAGGGTCAGGGAAACAACAGACAGACGGCAACGCATGCGCAGGCTCCGCACAGGGAAAGGGACTCCGGCGGTCTTTCCCCTGTACCTGGCTTCAGTACCGTAGTGGCACTGCCCTCGCCCGCCAGAGGTGGATCGCTTGGAACGGGATTGAAAGTAGGTTTATCGCACTGCACCATTCAAGTGCGTTTATCGACTACGTGTGCGATTATCGGATTTTACCGCTACGACCATTGTCGTAGACGCAGGCACGACAACGGCCACCGCAGGCGCGGTGGCATGCGATGGCGTGCAGTCAGAAGGGTCGCAGTGAAGGCGCGGCGTACCGCGCACCCGGGCTCAGGAGCTGCAGGACAGCATCGAACAGCCGGCCTTGTCGCGCGCCCAGTCAGGGCGCTTGCCGGCGAAATGCGCACGGCCCGGCTGCACGTCATAGGGATGCCGCAGCACCTCCAGCAGCGTGTGCACACCGCTCATGTCGCCCTGCTCGGCCTGTTCGATGGCCGCCTGCGCCAGCCAGTTGCGCAGCACATACACCGGGTTGGCCGCCGCCATCCGCTGCTGGCGCATGGCCGCATCCAGCGTATCGGCACGCAGGCGCGCGGCGTACTGCTGCAGCCAGGCCTGCACGGCGGGCAGGACGGCCTCGCGCCGCTCGGCGCTGTAGAAGGCCGCGTCCAGCACCTGCACCGACGGCGCCTGCGGATCGAGCGCCATCAGGCCGCGGAAGGCCAGCGTCATGTCCATCTCGCCGTCCTGCAGGATCTGCAACCAGGCGGCCATCATCGCCACGTCGTCATCGCCGCACTGGGCCAGGCCGAACTTGGCCGCGATGTCCTCGCGCTCGCGCTGGGCGTGCACGGCCTGGAAACGGGCCAGTCCGTCATGCAGCGGCGCGACGTCGTCGAACAGCGGCGACAGGGCCTGCGCCAGCCGGGTCAGGTTCCAGTACGCCACCTGCGGCTGGGTGCCGAAGCGGTAGCGGCGGCCCTGTGCGTCGGTGGTGTTCGGGGTCCAGTCGGGGTCGTAGTCGTCCACCCAGCCATACGGGCCGTAGTCGATGGTCAGGCCCAGAATGGACATGTTGTCGGTGTTCATCACCCCATGCACGAAGCCGACCCGCATCCAATGCGCCACCAGGATCGCGGTGCGCTCGCAGATCTGCGCGAACCACTGCGCATAGCGCTGCGCGCCGGCATCGGCCAGCGACGGGAAATCACGCGTGATGCAGGCATCGGCCAGCTGCCGCAGCAAGGCCACGTCGCCGCGCGAAGCCGGCAGTTCGAAGGTGCCGAAACGGATGAACGACGGTGCCACCCGGCACACCACGGCGCCGGGTTCGGCCTTCGGGTGGCCGTCGTAGAACATGTCGCGCACCACCGCATCGCCGGTGCCCACCAGGCTCAACGCGCGCGTGGTCGGCACGCCGAGGTGGTGCATGGCTTCGCTGCACAGGAATTCGCGGATGGACGAGCGCAGGACCGCGCGGCCGTCGGCCCCGCGCGAGTACGGGGTGCGCCCGGCCCCTTTCAACTGCAGTTCCCAGCGCGCGCCGTCGGGGGCCAGCAGCTCGCCCAGCGAAATGGCGCGACCATCGCCAAGTTGCCCGGCCCAATGCCCGAACTGGTGGCCCCCGTAGTTGGCCGCCCACGGCTGCATGCCGGCGTACAGCGCGTTGCCGCCGAACACCCGCGCAAAATCCGGGCTGCCGGTAAGGTCCGGGCCAAGGCCCAGCAGGTCGGCCACCTCGGTGGAAAGCGCCAGCAGCTGCGGCGCGGCCACCGGCGTGGGCATCACCGACGACCACGCGGCACCGCGCACCTCGCGCACGCGCGGGCCGGTTTCCTCGTCGCCGGGAAGGTCGCCGATGAATCGGTTGTCGAAGCGCAGGGGCTGGGTATCCATGCTCACCAGATGGGGGCGCCGCTGCGCCCCCGCAAGTTCACGCCGCGCCCGCGCCCAGGTCCAGCGCGCCGCCGCGCTCGGTGGCGCGCTGATAGGCCGGGCGCTGTTCGATGCGCTGCAGGAAGCCCTGCAGTTTCGGGTACGCGTCCATGCTGCCAGCACGCGACGCAGCTGCCTGGATCGGGAAGCTCATCTGGATGTCGGCGGCGGTGAAGCGTTCGCCGGCGAACCACGGCGACTGGCCCAGCTCGCGCTCCATCCATTGCAGGTGCAGCTTCAGCTGCGGGCCCACGAACCCCTTCATCACCTTGTCGGCAATGCCACGGGCGATCGGCTTGGCAAAGAACGGCATGGGCGCCTTGCGGACCCGCGCGAACACCAGGCTCAACAGCAACGGCGGCATCGCCGAGCCTTCGGCGTAGTGCATCCAGTAGCGGTAGCGCACGCGCTCGGTGGCCTGGGCCGGCAGCAGTTCGGGCGACAGCTGGCGGGCGCTGTCGTAGCGGTCGGCGAGGTATTCCAGGATGGCCCCCGACTCGGCCAGCACCAGGGTGTCGTCCTGCAGCACCGGCGATTTGCCCAACGGGTGGATCTCGCGCAGCGCCGGTGGCGCCAGCCAGGTGCTGGGATCGCGCTGGTAGTTGACCAACTGGTACGGCAGGCCCAGCTCTTCGAGCATCCACAGCACGCGCTGCGAGCGCGAGTGGTCCAGATGGTGCACCTTGATCATTGACGGGTCCGCAGGTTCAAAGCGACATCGTAACGAGGTACGCGCCCTGCCGATGTCATCGACCGCCCACGGATGAAAAAACACCCCGCATAAAAAACGCCGGAAGCTTTCGCTCCCGGCGTTTCATTGCAACCTGACGGTAGCGGGGGGTCGATTAGACCGCCTGCACCTGATCAGCCTGCATACCCTTCTGGCCCTGCACGGCGACGAAGGTCACCTTCTGGCCTTCCTGCAGCGACTTGAAGCCGGTGCCCTGGATGGCACGGAAGTGCACGAAAAGGTCCGGGCCGCTTTCCGGGGTGATGAAGCCGAAGCCCTTGGCATCGTTGAACCACTTCACGGTGCCCTGCTGACGATCAGACATGTACTAACTCCTGAAACAATAGTTGAAATAATCGCGGCCGCCGCTTATCGGAGCCGAGACTGAGTTGCAGGCGTTGGTAAAGCGGATCGATGAGCAGATCGTGAGATCAACTGCACCAGGCCACGATTCACGGTGACCCTAGCAAACACAGTGTGGGTGACGATACTCGTGTTTTACCTAAAAAGCGATAGCTGGTTTATTCAGCCATCCCCCCGTCACGCCTGACGGGACAAGGGATTGGCGCATCGTACACGATTTCGCACGCCCCATTCAGACTTTTCCTACCTTAAGATCAGCCAAATGCCCGATTCAAGTTCCGCCATATGCCGCATCTGGGTTGATGCGGACGCCTGCCCCGGGGTGATCAAGGAGATCCTGTTCCGGGCCGCCGAGCGCGTGCAGGTGCCGCTGACCCTGGTAGCCAACCACTGGCTGCGTACCCCGCCCTCGCGGGTGATCGATTTCCTTCAGGTGCCGGCCGGGCTGGACGTGGCCGACAGCGCCATCGTCGAGCGGGTGGCCGCCGGCGACCTGGTGGTCACCCAGGACATCCCGCTGGCGGCGCTGGTGATTGCCAAGCAGGCCGTGGCGCTGAACCCGCGCGGGCAGCTGTATACCCCCGACAACATGGCCGAGCGCTTGTCGATGCGCAATTTCATGGAGGAGCTGCGCGGCGCCGGCGTGCAGACCGGCGGCCCACCGCCGCTGGGCCCGCGTGAACGGCAGGCGTTCGCGGCCGAACTGGATCGCTGGCTGGCGAAGCGTTCAGGGCGCTGAACCGGGAGGGCGGCCGCTGGCCGGCTCCTCATGAAATTCGGGCGCCACATGGGCTGCCGGCCGCTGGCCGGCGCCTCATGAAATCCAAACGCCACGGTAGTGCCGGCCGCTGGCCGGCTCCTCATGAAATCTGGCATTGCGGGGAGCCGGCCCCAGAGGCCAACGCTACGGCATATAGCAGAGCCCGGCGCTACGGGGTTTTTGCGGGGAGCCGGCCAGCGGCCGGCACTACCGGGGGGTTGCCACGTTGGCTGTGAGCTTCCGGTCGCTGCTGAAATGACGCGGTTTGCCGGTCAGCGGGTCAATGAATGACAGCGCCTGGGCCAGCAGTTGCAGCGGTGCCGCGGCGTCGCCCTCGCCCGCCGTGCGCAGCACCGGGTACAGGTCGTCGCCCTCGATCGGGGCGCCCAGCGCGGCCATGTGCACGCGCAACTGGTGCTTGCGGCCGGATTCGGGGAGCAGCCGGTAGCGCCAGATCGGGCCATCGGCGTCGATGACCTCGATGCGGGTGCGGGCATTGGGCTCGCCGGGCACTTCGGCCATGCGGAAGAACGGTTCGCCTGCTACCAGCCGGGTATGCCGTTCCAGCGGAAAGGTTCGTCCGGGCAGCGCCGGGGCCAGCGCCTCGTAGGTCTTGTCGATGCGTCGTTCGCGGAACAGCCGCTGGTAGGCGTCACGGGTATCGGGGCGGGTGGAGAACAGCACCAGCCCGGCGGTGAGGCGGTCCAGCCGGTGCAGCGGCACCAGGTCCGCATTGCCGGTGCGCGCCACCAGTCGCGCCAGCAGGGTTTCGCGCACATGCGCCCCGGCCGGGGTGACCGGCAGGAAGTGCGGCTTGTCGGCCACCAACAGATGCGCATCCTGATGCACCACCGTTTCAAGGAACGGAATCACCGGCTCCTCGGCCACCTCCCGAAAATACTGGATCTCCAACCCCACCTGCCACGCCCGGTCCGGCGCCAGCGCCCTGCCCTGCGCGTCCAGCACCCGCCCGCGTGCAAAGCGGCTTTCCCATTGCGCCCGGTCGATCCGCGGGAAGCGCGCGCACAGGCCGTCGAGCAGCGTTGCCCACGTGCCCGGAGGGAGCTGCAGGCGACTGGGCGGGGTCATGGCGATGCCCCGCTGCCAGCGTCGGCATCGGCATCGGCATCGGCAGGCAGCGTGACCACCGCCAGTAGCGCCCAGCCATCACGCTCATCGCCCCGCACATCGGCTGCAGCCAGCCCGGCGTCGATCAGCGCGCGCATCACCGCCGGCCGGTGCAGGTTGATCCACTGACCGTCGGCGGTCCGCACGCTGCCCGTGGCCAGCCCCGCGTCGCCCGACAGGCGACCGCTGGCCGGATCGGCAGCGAAGCGGATACGCAGGCGGCGCCCGGCGCCGTAGGCCGACAGCACCGTCCAGGCCGGGTCGGCGGTGACCGGCCCACGCCGGACGCTGCAGATAAAGGGAGCACCGTCGATGACCAGACGGCGTGGCGGGGAACGTGACATGCAGGGCGACAACCGGACCGCGAAGGCCCCAGCGTGCCACCAAACGCCCTCCTCCAGAAGCATCGCCCCGGACACCCCCGGGGCAAACCACTATCATGGTCCTCTTTGCTCCCGGTATCCCCATGGCCCTCACCGCCACTATCCGCAAGGCCGAACTGCAGATCAGCGACATGGATCGCGGCTACTACGCGACCCATAACCTGACCCTGGCCCAGCACCCGTCGGAAAACGATGAGCGCCTGATGGTGCGCCTGCTGGCCTTCGCGCTGAATGCAGAGGACCGCCTGGAGTTTGGCCGAGGCCTGAGTACGGACGACGAGCCGGACCTGTGGCACCGCGACTACACCGGCGACATCCTGCAGTGGATCGACCTGGGCCAGCCCGACGAATCGCGCATCCGCAAAGCCTGCAACCGCAGCCGGCAGGTGCAGGTGATCACCTTCGCCGGGCACGGCGCCGATATCTGGTGGAGCAAGCAGGCCAAGGGCCTGGAGCGCTTCGACAACCTCTCGGTGCTGGATCTGGACAGCACCTTCGTGGAACGCTGGGCCGAGCAGATCCAGCGCGCCATGCGCTGGAATGTGCTGATCCAGGATGGCGAAGTGCAGCTGATCAACGACCATATGCAGCTGGACGTGATCCCGACCTGGCGCAAGCGCATCAAGGAATGAGCCAGGCGATGAAGCCCATTGCATGCGACGTGCTGGTGATCGGCGCCGGCGCGGCCGGGCTGATGTGTGCGCTCACCGCCGGCCAACGCGGCCGCATGGTGCAGGTGATCGACCATGCCAACAAGGTCGGCAAGAAGATCCTGATGTCCGGCGGCGGGCGCTGCAACTTCACCAACACCGGCACCACGCCAGCCAATTTCCTCTCGGCCAACCCGCACTTCTGCAAGTCGGCGCTGGCCCGGTATACGCCGTGGCACTTCATCGAGATGGTCGAACGCCACGGCATCGCCTACCACGAGAAGGAACTGGGCCAGCTGTTCTGCGACATCTCTTCCAAGCAGATCGTGCGCATGCTGATGGACGAGTGCCAGGCCGCCGGCGTGCAGGTGCGCACCGACTGCGGGGTCACCAAGGTCGAGCGCGGCAGCGACGGTTTCCATGTCACCACCGCACAGGGGCAGTTCCACGCCGCCTCGCTGGTCGTGGCCACCGGCGGGCTGTCCATCCCCAGCCTGGGCGCCAGCGGTTTCGGCTACGAGCTGGCCCGCCAGTTCGGGCATGAGGTGCTGCCCACGCGCGCCGGGCTGGTCCCGCTGACCCTGAGTGGCAAGCACCAGGAACGCTTCAACGACCTCAGCGGGGTGGCCTTGCCGGTGACGGCGCGCTGCAACGATGTGGCCTTCAGCAACTCCATGCTGATCACCCACCGCGGCATCAGCGGCCCGGCCATCCTGCAGATCTCCTCGTTCTGGCAGCCCGGCGACGACCTGCGCCTGGACCTGCTGCCAGGCCAGGACGCGGAAGGCTGGCTGCGCGCGATGAAGCGCGACCGCGGCGCCGCCGAACTGCGCACGGTGCTGTCCGAGGTGCTGCCGCGGCGGCTGGCGCTGCGCCTGTGCGAGCACTGGCTGCCCGACCGCCCGGTCAAGCAGATTGACGAACCGCAGCTGCGCGAGGCCGCTGCGTTGCTGCAGGGCTTCCCGCTGGTGGCCAGCGGCACCGAGGGTTACCGTACCGCCGAGGTCACCCTGGGGGGCGTGGACACCCGCAAGGTGTCGTCCAGTACGTTTGAATCGCAGTTGGTCCCCGGCCTGCACTTCGTGGGGGAAGTGCTGGACGTGACCGGCTGGTTGGGCGGGTACAACTTCCAGTGGGCCTGGGCCAGCGGCCATGCCGCAGGCCAGGTGGTGTAAGCCGGCGACGGATTCGTGACCGGCTACCGTTTGCCGCATGGACGTATCCACAGCCATCGTGTATCAAGTTTGCAGTCCGGGGAGTAGTGAATGCAGAACACGAATGACATGACCGTGCGCCTGCTGATCGTGGATGACAGCGGTGAAAACGCTGAAACCATCGTCAGCACGCTGCGCAACAGCGGCATCGCGGTGCGCCCGGCGCGCCCGCAGCACGCCGAGGAGCTGGCCCAGATCCTGGGCAGCCAGCCGATCGACCTGGTGCTGGCCGCGCCTGCGCAGAGCATTCCGCTGCTGCTGGTCACCCAGCAGATCGCGGCCAGCGGCAAGGACATCCCGATGATCCTGCTGGCCGAGTCGATCGACGAGAACGAATGGGTGGAAGCCGGGGCCAACGGCATCCGCGCCATCGCCCTGCGCAACCGCCCCGAGCACCTGCTGGCGGTGGTGCGCAACGAGTGGACCGACCTGCACGCGCGCCGCGGGCTGCGCCGCATCGAAGCGCAGATGCGCGAAACCGAACGCCGCTGCGATGCCCTGATCTCCTCCTCGCGCGACCCCATCGCCTACGTCCACGAAGGCATGCACATCCGCGCCAACGAGGCGTACCTGGAGATGTTCGGCTACGAATCCTTCGACGACGTCGAAGGTATTTCGCTGCTGGACATGGTGGCCCCGCAGCACGTGGACGGCTTCAAGCAGCTGCTCAAGTCGATGAGCAAGGGGGAGGCGCCGCCGCCGCAGTACCAGGTGGATGCGCGCAACCAGGACGGCGCGGTATTCCCGGCCACCATGGAATTCACCCAGGCCAGCTACGAAGGCGAATCCTGCCTGCAGGTGGTGTTCCGCCGCCGGCGGATGGAGTTCGACCCGGAACTGGCCCGCGAGGTCGAAGACCTGCGCCAGCGCGACCAGGTCACCGGCCTGCTCAACCGCCCCACCTTCATGCTGCACGTGGAGAACGCGGTGGCCCAGGCCGGCCGCAGCGAGGGCCAGTTCGGCCTGCTGCTGATCGAGCCGGACCACTACGCACGCCTGCTGCCGGACATCGGACTGGATTCGGCCGATGCGCTGATCGGCGCACTGGGCCAGGTGCTGGCCGCCAGCGTCGGCGATGTGGCACAGGTGGCCCGCTTTGGCGAACACAGCTTCGCGGTGCTGACCGAAGGGGCCTACGCGCAGACGGTGGCCCTGGCTGACCAGATCCGCGATGCGTTCGCCGGCCAGGTGTTCAGCATCGGCGAGCGCTCAGCCACGGTCACCGTCAGCATCGGCGGCGTACAGGTGGGCGAGAAGATCGCCAGCATCGGCCAAGTATTGGCGCGCGCCACCGAATGCCAGCAGGCGGCGTCGGAACTGGGCAACACCACGCGCATCTTCGATCCGGCCGCCATCGACCGGGTGGAAGAAGAACGCATCCAGCGTTGGGTCACCCGCATCCGCGAAGCGCTGGGCGGCGACGGCTTCCAGCTGCACTACCAGCCGGTGCTGAGCCTGCAGGGCGAGCCGCTGGAGCTGTACGAGGCGTACCTGCGCCTGGACAACAACGGCGAGCTGCTCAGCCCCACCGCGTTCCTGGGCATCGCCGAGGAACATGGCCTGCTGGCCGACATCAACCGCTGGGTGGTGGCGCACGCCATCGGCGTGCTGGGCGAGCGCGAACGCGCCGGCCACCCCACCCACATGATGGTCAAGATCACCCCCGAATCGTTCAACGACCCGCAGATGGTGGCCACCCTGCGCCGCGAACTGCAGGCCCAGGGCGTGCCGGGCGAGCGGCTGTGGCTGCATGCGCCGGAAGCGAAGGTGTTCACCCACCTGCGCAATGCCCAGCAGTTCCTGGCCGACGTGGCGCCGCTGGGCTGCCGGATCGGCCTGGAGCAGTTCGGCTCGGGGCTGGATTCGTTCCAGTTGCTGGCGCACTTCCAGCCGCAGTTCCTCAAGCTGGACCGCGACTTCACCCGCGATGTGGCCAGCACCCGCGAGCACAGCGAAAAGATCAGCGAGATCACCGCACGCGCGCAGTCGGCCAACATCCGCACCATCGCCGAGTTCGTCGCCGATGCCAACTCGATGAGTCTGTTGTTCAGTGCCGGGGTGGACTACGTGCAGGGCGACTTCGTCGGCCCCGCCGGGCCGGTGATGAATTTCGATTTCGCGTAAGGGGCGTCACGACCAACGGTCGTGACCTACCGGCTTGCGTCACGACCAACGGTCGTGACCCGTTACCGGGTGGCCAGCAGGCCGCGCAGCAGCAGATCAAGCGCGGCCTGTGCCTGGCGCAGACGCTCGGTCGCCTCGGGCGCCTCGGCTATCCAGAACGCCGCTTCGGCCAGACTGCCGTAAATCAGCGAGGCCAGCGCCTGCGGGTTGGCGTCCGCCACCACGCCCAGGCGCATGAGGTTTTCGATCAGGCCCTGCATCGAGGCGACGCAATGGCGCTGCGCTTCCGGTGATGCCCCGCCCAGCACCGCGCGCGCATCGCGCAGCACGATGCGCTGGATATCCGGCTCCAGGGCCATCTGCAGGTAGGCATGGCAGCGGCTGCGGAACCCGTCCCATGGGTCGGCCGCCGTGGCCGAGATCGTCTGTAGGCGGGCGTCCATGGCGGCGTCCAGCTGCGCCACCAGGGCCTGCAGCAATCCCTTCTTGTCGCCGAAGTGGTGGTACAGCGCGCCCCGGGTGAGCCCGGCCTGCGCGGTCAGATCGTCCATCGAGGCGTCCGCATAGCCCTGCGCGGTGAACACGGCGTGCGCGGTCGCCAACAGGGCCGCGCGGGTTTCTTCCATCTCGGCACGGGTACGGCGGGCCATCCGGTCAGCTCCTTACATACGGTACGTATGATTATTTACATTCACTCCGTATGTATATAGGATTTTATTCATACACGCCGTATGTATGTTCGTCCGCCCCTCGGGCCGACGGCCGAATCCTGGAGAAACACCGATGCTCGCCCCGTACCGAATGTTGTTCACCGCCCCCGGAACCGGGCGCTTCGCCTTGGCCGGGTTGCTGGCGCGCCTGCCCTTGCCGATGACCGGCATTGGCATCATCACCCTGCTTGCGCAACTGCGCGGCAGCTACGCCCTGGCCGGCAGCGTGGCCGCCACCTTCGTCCTCACCTACGCGCTGCTGTCGCCGCAGATCTCACGCCTGGTGGACCGCCATGGGCAATCGCGCGTGCTGCCGGTCGCCACGGCGATCAGTGTGTTCGGCATGGCGCTGCTGCTCGCGGCCGCTTGGCGGCAGGCACCGGCATGGACGCTGTTTGCCGGGGCGGTGCTGGCCGGGTCCATGCCCAGCATGTCGGCGATGGTGCGCGCGCGTTGGGCCGCCATGTTCCGGGGGCAACCGCGCCTGCAGACCGCCTACTCACTGGAAACCGTGCTGGACGAAGTGACCTTCATTGCCGGTCCGCCGCTGGCGGTGGGGCTGTCGGTGGCGATCGATCCGCTGGCCGGCCTGTTCGCCGCCGCCGTGCTGTTGGCCCTGGGCGTCGCCGCGCTGGTCGTGCAACGCGGCAGCGAACCGCCGCTGCAGCCCATCGATGCGGGCGACCGCCACGGGTCGGCGCTCGGCGTGGCGAACGTGCGTCTGCTGGCGTTGCTGATGGTGGCGATGGGTGTGATTGTCGGCACCGTGGACATCACCAGTGTCGCCTTCGCCGCGCAGCGCGGCGTGCCCGGTGCCGCCAGCGTGGTGCTGTCCGCCTATGCACTGGGCTCGTGCGCGGCCGGCCTGTTGTTCGGTGCGGTGTCGCTGCGTTGGCCCCTGCGGCGGCTGCTGTTGCTGGGCGGCATGGCAACCGCGCTGTCCACCCTGCCCCTGCTGCAGGTGGACAGCATCGCCGCGCTTGCGGTGGCCGTGCTGGTGGCCGGGGTGTTCTTCGCCCCGACCATGATCGTGGCGATGTCGATCGTGGAACGGCTGGTGCCTGCGCATCGGCTGACCGAAGGCATGACCTGGCTGCTGGCCGGTCTCAACGTGGGCGTGGCGATGGGTGCGGCCGGTGCCGGCCAGATCGTGGATATCGCCGGTGCACGCGCAGGGTTCGGGGTCGCCGTGACCGGTGCTGCGTTGGTGGTGATCACCACGCTGTGGGTACATCAGCGGCTGCCCGGCAAGACTGGCACCGCACCCGATGCGGCCGAAGCGCCCGCCTCCCTTGCTGCAGGATCCGACCGATGACCCGCGTTTCCATTGCCCCCTCCTTCGCACTGCGTCCATGGCTGGCGGTGGTGGCCGCCGGCCTGGCCACGTTCTCGGTGGTCACCACCGAAATGCTGCCGGTCGGCCTGCTGTCGAGCATCGCCGAACAGTTGGGCACTCGCACCGGCACCGTGGGTCTGACGCTCTCGCTACCGGCGCTGCTGGCCGCGTTGTTCGCCCCGATCGCGGTGATCGGCGCCGGGGGCATTGACCGCCGCTGGGTCCTGGCGGGCTTGCTGGCCCTGCTGGTGGTCGCCAACCTGGCCTCGGCGTTGGCGGTGGATATTTACTGGCTGCTCGCCGCCCGCGTGCTGGTGGGGTTCTGCATGGGCGGCATCTGGGCCATCGCCGGTGGCCTGGCGGCGCGGCTGGTGCCGGCCGAGGGCGTGGGCCTGGCCACGTCGATCATCTTCGGCGGTGTCGCGGCCGCGTCGGTGCTGGGCGTGCCGTTGGGCACCTGGGTCGGCGACCTGGCCGGCTGGCGATGGGCCTTTGCCGGCATGGCGATGCTCAGCGCGGCGGTGTTGGCGCTGCATCTTCTGGCGATGCCCGCGCTGCCAGTGGCGTCGTCGCCCACCCTGCGGCAGTTGCGCGGGCAGCTGGGCAACCGGGCCTTGCAGGCGGGGCTGCTGTTGACGCTGCTGCTGGTCGGCGGCCACTTCATGACCTTCACCTTCGTGCGGCCGCTGCTGGTCGGCGTGGCCGGCATCGATCCGCGTTGGATGGGTGCGGTGCTGTTCGGCTACGGCATCGCGGGCATCGGCGGCAATTTCCTCGCCGGCACCGCGGCTGCCCGCCGCACGGCACCGACGGTCGCGGCCATTGCGCTGGGCCTGCTGCTCACGCCGGTGCTGTTTCTGACCCTCGGCGACACGGTCGCCGGTGGCACCGCCGTGCTGCTGGTCTGGGGCCTGGCCTACGGCGGGGTGTCGGTGGCGCTGATGACCTGGGTGATGCGGGCCGCGCCGCACGCCGTTGAAATGGCCAGCGCGCTGTATGTCGGCGTGTTCAACGTGGGCATCGCGTTGGGCTCATGGAGCGGCGGCCAGCTGATGGACGGGCCGGGGCTGAGCAGCATGCTGTGGGCGTCGGCCGGCTGTGCCGGCGCCGCGCTGATTCTGGCGGCGGTGCTGACCGCACGTGGGCAGCCGCGGCGGACGGAAACGACAAACGCCGGGTAATCCCGGCGTTTGCAGTGCAGCTCAGGCGTGCCCCTGCTGGGGCGCCCTGGGTCAGGCCATGTCGACCAGGTTCGGAATCTGCACGTCGGTGGCCACGTCGGCGTCGTAATCCACACCGTCCACGCCGAACCCGAACAGGCGCAGGAAGTCGGCCTTGTAGCCGGCCAGGTCGCTGATCTCGTACAGGTTCTCGTTGGTCACCTGCGGCCACAGGGCCACCACTTCGCCCTGCACGTCCGGCGCCATTTCCTTGTAGTCCGCACGCAGGCGGCCCGCGTCGTCGATCAGGTCAACGTGGCGGTCGCCATCGGTAAGCGCGTGGCGCAGGCGTTCGGTCGCGGTGCCGGTGTCCTTGCCGCCGTAGACGATGTCATACAGCGTATCGAGCTGCTCGATGCAGCCTTCGTGGGTGCCCTTGGCCTTCATCACCTTGAACAGCAGCGACAGGTACAGCGGCATGGTCGGGATGGCCGAGCTGGCCTGGGTGACCACCGCCTTGAGCACCGACACGCGTGCATCGCCGCCGATGGCCTGCAGCTTTTCACGCAGGCCCAGCACCTTGTTGTCCAGGTCTTTCTTGGCCGCGCCGATCGAGCCGTTCCAGTAGATGGCCTGGGTGATTTCTTCGCCCACATAGGTGAAGGCGGTGGTGGTGGCGCCGTCGGCCAGCACGCCCGCTTCCAGCAGCGCGTCGATCCACATCTGCCAGTCTTCGCCGCCCATCACCGCCACCGTGCCGGCCACTTCTTCCGGGGTCGCCGGTTCAATGGTGGTCTGGGTGATCACTTCCTTGTCGGTGTCCAGGCCGCGCAGCGTGATCGGCGCACCGATCGGCTTGAGCGTGGAGCTGATGATCTCGCCGGTCTTGGGATGCTTGCGGCGCGGCGCGGCCAGGCTGTACACCACCTGGTCGACCTGGCCCAGGTCTTGTTTGATCAGTTCGATGACCTTGGCCTTCACTTCATCGGAGAAGGCATCACCGTTGACGCTCTTGGCGTACAGGCCGGCCTGCTCGGCATACTTGTGGAAGGCGGCGGTGTTGTACCAGCCGGCCGTGCCGGGCTTGGTTTCGGTGCCCGGGCGCTCGAAGAACACACCCAGCGTGGCGGCATCGCTGCCGAAGGCGGCGGTGATGCGCGCGGCCAGGCCGTAGCCGGTGGAGGCGCCGAGCACCAGCACCTTCTTGGGGCCATTGGCGATCTTCGGCTTGGCCTGGATGTAGTCGATCTGCTGCTTGACGGCCGCATCGCAGCCGACGGGATGGGTGGTGACGCAGATGAAGCCGCGCACACGCGGTTTGATGACCATGGAAACCTCGTTTGGACTGGCGCAGGCCGGGCCTGCGCGATGAAAAGGGGCGGTGCGCGCCACCGGGGCGGCTGCGCGGAACGCATGGGATCGTAGTGTGCGGGGCGGTGTTTCACAACCGACGGGGGTGTATGGCGGGTTGCTTGCCCCGGTGTTGCGAGGGACGGGATGGGCATGGCGGGACACGCCGTAAACCCATCCTTGGGGGCTCGTGGTCCGCATCCATGCGGCCCAACGGTCCCGCCACGCCCATCCCGTCCCTCGCCCGACAGTGGGCTGCGCGCGGAGAGAAGAGCAGCCGGGCAGAGCCCGGCTCTACGCGCTGTTACGCCCCGTAGAGCCGGGCTCTGCCCGGCTGGGCTTTGCCGCCGCGCAAAAGAAAAGCCGCGCAGGGCGCGGCTTTTCAGGTGCTTCTTGCAGCCGGTGGCTTACGGACGACGCTCGAGCGCCTCGATGTCCTTGGCCTTGGGCAGCAGGTCCTGCTTGGTCACGCGCAGGGCGCCGATGGTCAGCATCGGCACGGCCACCAGGATCGAGGACAGCACCACGATCACCGCGCCCACCATGTGGGTTTCGGCCAGGCCTTCCATCGAGGTGCCGCCGTACATGTACAGCGCCAGGGCCGACAGGAAGAACATCACCGCGGTGATCACCGTACGCGACAGCGTCTGGTTGATCGAACGGTTCAGCACTTCCAGCGGCTCCACGCGCAGGCTGCGGAAGTTTTCGCGGACGCGGTCGAACACCACGATGATGTCGTTGATGGCAAAGCCCATCACCGACAGCAGGCCGGCCAGCACGGTGAGGTCGAACTCGCGGCCGGTGGCCGAGATGTAGGCCACCGTTACCAGCAGATCGAACAGGGCCACGATGCTGGCGGTGATCGCGAACTTCCATTCGAAGCGGAACGCGATGTAGATCAGGAAGCCCACCAGCATGAACAGCGTGGCGTACAGCCCGTTCATCGCCAGGTCCTTGCCGACCTGCGGACCAACGAACTCGTTGCGCTGGATGGTGGCCTGGTTGTCGCTCAGCGAGAT
This sequence comes from Stenotrophomonas sp. 10N36, assembly GCF_056395005.1. Classification (NCBI taxonomy): domain Bacteria; kingdom Pseudomonadati; phylum Pseudomonadota; class Gammaproteobacteria; order Lysobacterales; family Lysobacteraceae; genus Stenotrophomonas; species Stenotrophomonas sp. 10N36. Next base: position 180,642 of record NZ_JBFTIS010000001.1, read on the forward strand.
CGCCTTGACCACCGCAGCAGCGGTGCGCTGGTCACTGGCCGAGTTGCCGGTGCCCGGTGCGTGCTCGCCCTGCGGCGCCAGACGGATCAGCAGGTCGGTGTTGCCACCGAAGCTCTGCACCTGGGCACCTTCGAAGCCGTTGGCTTCGAGCTTGGCGCGGACGTCTTCGACGTCCACCTTGCGCTCGAAACGGGCCTCGATCAGGGTGCCGCCGGTGAAATCCAGCGCGTAGTTGAAGCCCTTGGTGGCGATCAGTGCGATCGAACCGATGAACAGCAGCAGGGTGACCACCATGGCGGCATGACGCCACCGCATGAAGTCGATCTTGGTGTCGTTCGGGAGGATGTGCAGCGGAAACAGTTTCATTGTGCGAGTCGTCCCGTCAGATGGCCACGTTCTGGAGCTTCTTGCGACGGCCGTAGATCAGCGTCGCCAGGGCGCGCGATACGGTGATCGCAGTGAACATCGAGGCGAAAATACCGATGATCATGGTCAGCGCGAAGCCCTTCAGCGGACCGGTACCGAATGCGTACAGGGCCACACCGACGATCAGGCCGGTCAGGTTGGCGTCGAGGATGGTGCCGCTGGCGCGGTCGTAACCGGTCACGATGGCGGTCTTGCCCGGCATGCCGGCCCGCAGCTCTTCACGGATACGCTCGTTGATCAGCACGTTGGCGTCGACCGACAGGCCCACCGACAACGCCAGACCGGCAAAGCCCGGCAGGGTCATGGTGGCACCGAACATCGACATCACCGCCACCACGATCAGCAGGTTGAACAGCATCGCCAGCGAGGTGATCACGCCGAACATGCGGTAGTACACGCTGAAGAACACCAGGGTGAACAGGAACGCGTAGACCACGGCGGTGATACCGTTCTGCACGTTCTCGGCACCCAGGCTCGGGCCGACCACGCGCTCTTCCACGAAGTCCATGGGCGCGGCGAGCGAGCCGGACTTCAGCAGCTTGGCCAGGTCTTCGGCTTCCTTCTTCTCCAGACCGGTGGTCTGGAAGTTCTTGCCGAACACGCCGTTGATGTTGGCCACCGAGATGACCTCTTCCTTGACGCGGAAGCTGCGCACTTCCTTGCCATCGACCATGTTCACCGTGGGGATGCGCTCGGTGTAGACCACGGCCATCGGCTTGTTCACGTTGGCGCTGGTGAAGTCGAACATGCGCTGGCCGCCGACGTTGTTCAACGTCACGCTGACCGCGGCCGAGCCGTTCTGGTCGGTAGTAGCCTGCGCGGCGACCATCTGGTCACCGGTGACGATCACACGCTTGTTGAGCAGCACCGGGCCGCCGTTGTCACGGCGCTGGTAGACCTTGGCTTCCGGCGGGATGCGGCCACTGGTGATGGCGTCCTGCGCGTTGCCATCGACCACGGCGCGGTATTCCAGCGTCGCGGTGGCACCGATCATGCGCTTGGCTTCGGCGGTGTCCTGCACGCCCGGCAGCTGCACGACCACGCGGTCGGCACCCTGGCGCTGGATGATCGGCTCGGCCACACCCAGCTGGTTGACGCGGTTGCGCAGCGTATTGATGTTCTGCTCGATCGCACCGTTGGCGATCTGGCTCAGCTCGGTTTCCGGCACGGTGATGGCGATGCGGTTGCCGGTGACGTTGTAGCCCAGGGTGGGCTGCGCCTTGGCCATCACATCACGCGCCTTGGTGACCGCTTCTTCGCCGGCCGACGGGCTGATGGTGGCCACGATGCTGTTGTCCGGGCGACGCTCCACCGACTGGTAGGCCACGCGGGCATCACGCAGGCTGGTCCGCACGTCTTCGGCGTAGGCATCCAGGCGCTTGTCCAGGGCCGCCTTCTGGTCGACCTGCAGCACGAAGTGCACACCGCCCTGCAGATCCAGGCCCAGCACCATCGGGCGACCGCCCAGCTTGGCCAGCCAGTCCGGCACGGTCGAGGCCAGGTTCAGGGCCACCACGTAGTTTTCGCCCACGCTGTCGCGCAGCGTGTCGCTGGCGGCGGCCTGCGCCTGCAGGTCCGGCAGGCGGACGATCAGGCTGTCGCCTTCCTTTTCCGCGCCCATGGTGGCAATACCGGCCTTCTTGAGGTCGGCCAGCACCTGGTCACGCAGCGCATCGTCGATCTGGCCGCCACGGTTGGCGGTGATCTGGACGGCCGGGTCCTTCTGATAGACGTTGGGCAGCGCGTACAGGGTACTGAGCGCCAGCACGATCAGGATGAGGAAATACTTCCAGCGTGGAAATTCGAGCATTGCTTGGGTCCCGCGCGGCGCCCATCCCGGCGCCGCGGTTGTGCTTCGGAAAGGAGTGGCTTAGTTGGCCGACTTCAGCGTGCCGGTGGGCAGCACGTTGCCCACGGCGCCCTTCTGCACGCGGATGCGCACGTTGTCAGCCACTTCCAGGGTGATGAAGTTGTCGCCGATGTCGGTGACCGTGCCGGCGATGCCGCCGTTGGTCAGCACTTCGTCGCCGCGCTTGATCTTCTCCAGCATCGCCTTGTGTTCCTTCTGGCGCTTCATCTGCGGGCGGATCATCAGGAAGTACATGATCGCGATCAGGATGATCGGGAACAGCAGCGTGGTCAGACCCATGCCGCCCTGCGGCGAGCCACCGGCAGCTTGGGCGTGGGCGGCGGGAATCAGGAAAGCGATCAGGTTCATCTTGTGTCCTTGGGTTGGGAGGCGCCCCGCCCAGGTGGGCCGGGGAGTCGCCGCGAAACGGGGGTCAGCCACGAAGTATGCCATGGGCCCGGGAGTTCGTCCTTGGGCCGTTTGGCAGGGTTTGCGCGCGGATTTGGACTGCGCGTGGCCCTTACAACGCCGGCGTGGCCATGCCACGGGCTGCGTAGAAGGACTCACGGAAGGCGGCAAAGGTTCCCGCCTCGATGGCCGCGCGCATGTCGGCCATCAGCTTTTCGTAGTAATACAGGTTGTGGATGGTGCCCAGCATGGGGGCCAGCATTTCGTTGCAGCGGTCCAGGTGGCGCAGATAGGAACGCGTGTAGCCACTGGTGCAGGCGTGGCAGCCACAGCCCGGCTCGATGGTGTCCATGTCGCGCTGGTAGCGCGCGTTGCGGATGCGGATGGTGCCGGCCGAGGTGAAATAGTGGCCGTTGCGGGCGTTGCGGGTGGGCATCACGCAATCGAACATGTCCACGCCACGGGCGACGCCTTCGACCAGATCTTCCGGGCGCCCCACGCCCATCAGGTAGCGCGGGCGGTCGGCGGGCAGGATCGGGTGCATGTGGTCGAGCATGGCGTTGCGCTCGTGCTCGGGCTCGCCCACGGCCAGCCCGCCGATGGCGTAGCCGTCGAAGCCGATCTTCTGCAGGCCCTCGGCCGACCGGCTGCGCAGGTCGTGGTGGACCCCGCCCTGGACGATGCCGAACAGCGCGGCGTCGTTGCCCAGTTCGTCATGCGCGTTGCGGCTGCGCTGGGCCCAGCGCAGGCTCAGTTCCATCGAGGTGCGCGCGACCGGCTCGGTGGCCGGGTACGGGGTGCACTCGTCGAAGATCATCACCACGTCCGAATCGAGCACCTTCTGGATGCGCATGCTTTCTTCCGGCCCGAGGAAGACGCGTGCGCCGTCGTTCGGCGAGGAGAAGGTGACGCCCTGTTCGGTGATCTTGCGGCGATGGGCCAGCGAGAACACCTGGAAACCGCCCGAATCGGTCAGGATCGGGCCATCCCAGCGCGCGAAGCCGTGCAGGCCGCCGTGGTCGGCGATGACGTCCAGGCCCGGCCGCAGGTACAGGTGGAAGGTGTTGCCCAGGATGATTTCCGCGCCCAGCGCCCGGATCTGCTCCGGCAGGATGCCCTTGACCGAGCCATAGGTGCCCACCGGCATGAAGGCCGGGGTTTCCACGGTGCCACGGGGGAAGGTCAGGCGGCCCCGGCGGGCACGGCCGTCGGTGGTCTGGAGCTGGAACTGGAGTCGGGACATGGAGCGGGATTCGGGCAAATAATTGCCGATTATCGCCGAAAAGCGGCGGAGATGGCCGGCGGGGGCCGGACGGGCACAGATCGTGCCCGCCAACCGTACCGGCCAACGGCCGGTACCTACCCGAACGCGTGGACCCACCGTTGGTCGGCCGCCCACCCGCACGGCGGACCCGTCATTTCATCGGCCGCGCGCCACCGACGTAGAGCCGACCGTTGGTCGGCTGCCCGTTGGTCGGCCGCCCGTGGGCCGGCTGCCCTCAATTCACCCCTGCGGGAACAACAACATCGCGTCGCCATAGCTGAAGAACCGGTACTTCTCCGCGATCGCGGCCCTGTAGGCCTCGAACACCCGCGCCTGGCCGGCAAACGCCGAAATCATCATCAACAACGTGCTTTCCGGCAGATGGAAGTTGGTCACCATCGCGTCCACGCTGCGGATCCGGTAACCCGGCGTGATGAAAATCTGGGTCTCGCCGGCATACGGCAGCAGTTCGCCGTCGCGCATCGCGCTTTCCAGCGCGCGCACCACCGTGGTGCCCACCCCGATCACCCGCCCACCAGCGGCGCGCGTGCGACGCACCTGCTGGACCAGCTCGGCGCCCACGTTCAGCCATTCGCGGTGCATCACGTGGTCGGTGAGGTCGTCCACCCGCACCGGCTGGAAGGTGCCGGCGCCCACGTGCAGGGTCACATGGCCGAAATCAACCCCCTTGTCCTTCAAGGCCGCCAGCAGCGCTTCGTCGAAATGCAGGCCGGCGGTCGGCGCGGCCACCGCGCCCACTTCCCGGGCGAACACGGTCTGGTAGCGCTCGCGGTCGTCCAGCCCCGGCTCACGCTGGATGTAAGGCGGCAACGGCAGCCGGCCGGCATGCAGCAGCCACTGCTCCAATGCCTCGGGCACGTGGAACTGCAGCACATAGAACTCGCCATCGCGCCCCAGCACCTCCGCCTCGCCGCCCGCGTCCAGCGCGATCCGGCTACCGGGCTTGGGCGACTTGCTCGCGCCCACCTGGGCACGGGCCTGCTGCGCGCCCAGCAGGCGCTCGATCAGGATCTCGACCCGGCCGCCGCTGGCCTTCTGCCCGAACAGGCGCGCGGGGATCACGCGGGTGTCGTTGAACACCAGCAGGTCACCCGGGTTGAGCAGGTCCGGCAGGTCGCGCACATGGCGGTGATCGAAGGCGGCCGGCGCTTGCGGCACCAGCATCAGGCGGCTGGCGGAGCGTTCGGCCAGGGGCGCCTGGGCAATCAGCTCGGGCGGCAGTTCGTAGTTGAAATCGGACTTCTTCAAGGCAGCGCACGGCAACGTGTAGGCAATGTCGGCCATTGTACGACTGGCCCTCGGTGGCAACGCAGCTTTTACCGAACGTCGCGCAAAATGCTGCTATGCAACAGTTTTTAACGGGGTTATCGCGCGAAAAACCGCGTGATAGCATCGGGCTGGAAGTCAGATGCACGAGCAGGAATACCCCGAGCGCGCGCGAATAGACGCGCGTTTTGCGTTTTGCGCCGTGCCGCCAATTGTTTCAGGAGATCTGCAATGAGCTTCATCGAACGCCTCGCCCCCCTTCGCGCCCAGCCCGGCACCCGCCTCACCGCCGGCCTGGATGACGCCACGCTGGAACGCCTGGCCGCTGGCCATCCGCACCTGGTTGCCGCGATCGACGCTGCCGCCGCCGAATTCGAGCGCGTGCGCGCCGACCTTGGCGCGCTGCTGGCCGCCGACGAACGCGCCCAGATCGATGCGATGCAGGACGGCTTCGTCAATTTCTATGCCGACGATGCGGTGACCCCGTATGTCGCCCTCGCCGCCCGCGGCTCCTGGGTGGTCACCCTGAAGGGTGCGGTGCTGTATGACGCCGGCGGCTACGGCATGCTCGGCTTCGGGCATACCCCCGAGGCGGTGATGGAGGCGATGGCCGCCCCGCAGGTGATGGCCAACGTGATGACGCCCAGCCTGTCCCAGCAGCGCTTCATCCAGGCGCTGCGCAAGGAAATCGGCCACCGTCGCGGCGGTTGCCCGTTCAGCCACTTCATGTGCCTGAACTCCGGCTCCGAGGCGGTCGGCCTGGCCGCGCGCATCGCCGACGTCAACGCCAAACTGCAGACCGACCCGGGCGCCCGCCATGCCGGCGCGAAGATCAAGCGGGTGGTGATCAAGGGCAGCTTCCACGGCCGCACCGATCGCCCCGGCCTGTACTCCGATTCCAGCCGCAAGACCTACACCCAGCATCTGGCAAGCTACCGCGGCGAAGACAGCGTCATCGCCCTGGCCCCGTACGACGAGGAGGCGCTCAAGCGCGTGTTCGCCGAGGCCGAGCAGAACCGCTGGTTCATCGAAGCGGTGTTCCTGGAGCCGGTGATGGGCGAAGGCGACCCGGGCCGTTCGGTGCCGCCGTCGTTCTATGCGCTGGCCCGTGAGCTGACCCGCCAGCACGGCAGCCTGCTGCTGATCGACTCGATCCAGGCCGGCCTGCGTGCGCATGGCGTGCTGTCGCTGGTGGACTACCCCGGCTTCGAGGGCCTGGACGCGCCGGACATGGAGACCTACTCCAAGGCGCTCAACGCGGCGCAGTTCCCGCTGTCAGTCCTGGCGGTCACCGAACATGCCGCGCAGCTGTACCGCAAGGGCATCTACGGCAACACCATGACCTCCAACCCGCGTGCGCTGGACGTGGCCTGCGCCACCCTGTCGCTGCTGACCCCGCAGGTGCGCGACAACATCCGCGTGCGCGGCGAGGAAGCGGTGCGCAAGCTGGAGCAGCTCAAGAGCGAGCTGGGCGGCCTGATCACCAAGGTGCAGGGCACCGGCCTGCTGTTCTCGTGCGAGCTGGCCCCGCAGTTCAAGTGCTACGGCGCCGGTTCCACCGAGGAATGGCTGCGCAACCACGGCATCAACGTCATCCACGGCGGCGAGAACTCGCTGCGCTTCACCCCGCATTTCGGCATGGACAGCGAAGAGCTGGACCTGCTGGTGGGGCTGGTGGGCCGGGCGTTGAAGGAAGGCCCGCGCCGGGAGCAGTCGCAGGCGRCTTGAGGCCCGTGGCCGTGCGGGTGTGAACCCGCACGGTCGGTTCCGCGACACGGCAGCCGACCAACGGTCGGCTCTACCCGGGCAATGGCAGCCGACCAGCGGTCGGCTCTACCGGCGATGGGCCGATTGGCCTCCGCGCCACGAACGCGCGATAATCACCCCCCGCATTCGCGGAACGAACCCCGTCACGAGGCCGGAACATCGGTCATCGGCGGGGCTTTTTCGTTTCCGCCGCACCCGTTCCGAACACAGGAAGATCCAATGAAGTCGATTTGCGTTTACTGTGGCTCCAACCCCGGCAGCAAGCCGATCTACACCGAGCGCGCCATCGCGCTGGGCGACCGCATCGCCCGCGACGGCCTGCGCCTGGTCTATGGCGGCGGCAACGTCGGCCTGATGGGCACCGTGGCCAATGCCGTGCTGGCCGGCGGCGGCGAAGTGACCGGCGTGATCCCGCAGCAGCTGGCCGACTGGGAAGTGGCCCACCGCGGCCTGACCGAGCTGGAGATCGTCGGCTCGATGCACGAGCGCAAGTCGCGCATGTTCGAGCTGTCCGACGCGTTCGTGGCCCTGCCCGGCGGCTTCGGCACCATGGAAGAGATCTTCGAGATGCTCACCTGGCGCCAGCTCGGCATCGGCAACAAGCCGTGCGCGTTCCTGGACGTCGATGGTTTCTACGCCCCGCTGATCGGCATGATCGACCGCATGGTCGAAGAGCGCTTCCTGCACCCGGAGCAGCGCGCCGACCTCTGGTACGGCTCGGACATCGACGCCATGCTGGACTGGATGCGCGCCTATGAGCCGGCGCAGGCGTCCAAGTGGATCGATGAAAAGCGTCGCGCCGCGTTGGTGTGATCGCTTGATCCAGTGATGTGGGGGTGCCGGCCAGCGGCCGGCACWACCGGGCTTCGAAGGTTTCCATGGGGGCGGGGCGGCCGAGCAGGTAGCCCTGGCCGTAGTCGCAGCCCAGCTGCAGCAGGGTCTGGCGCTGGGCATCGTTTTCGATGCCCTCGCCCACCGTTTCGATGCCCAGCGTGCGGGCCAGCGACAGCACGCCCTGCACCAGCGCGTAGGTGCTCTGCATGTCCTGCCCGTGCAGGCCGGCGATGAAGCTCTGATCGATCTTCAACGTCGAAATCGGGAACCGGTGCAAGTAGGACAGCGCCGAGAAGCCCGTACCGAAATCATCCAGCTGCACCAGCACGCCGCGCTCGCGCAGCGTCTGCAGGATCCGCAGCGTGCGCGGACCGTCGTCGAGCAGCGCCACTTCGGTGATCTCCAGGCGCAGGCGATGGGGATCGGCACCGGCCGCCTCGATCAGCCCGAACAGGCGGGTGCTGAAATCAGCCGAACGGAAATGCCGCGGCGACACGTTCACCGACAGATAGCCCTCGCCGCCCCGCGCGAGTTGCCCGATCACCTCTTCGTACAGCAGCCAGTCCACCTGCTCGATCAGCCCGCTTTCCTCGCCCAGGTCGAGAAACGCGCTGGGCAGCAGCAGCCCGCGGCGTTCGTGGCGCCAGCGCAGCAGGGCTTCATAGCCCACCACCGCGCCGTCGGACAGCCGCACGATCGGCTGGTAATACGGCAGGAAGTCACGGTTGATGATCGCCCGGCGCAGGTCCGCTTCCAGGTCCAGGCTGCGCAGGGCTTCCTCGCGCATGGCCTCGTCGAACACGGCGCAGCGGTCCTTGCCCTGCGCCTTGGCCCGGTACATCGCCGCGTCGGCGTCGCGTACCAGTTCCTCGCCATTGCGGTAGCGCGGGTTCCACATCGCGATGCCCAGGCTGCCAGACGGAAACAGTTCGCGCCCCTTCACCCACATCGACTCTTCCAGCGCCACCAGCATCCGCTGCGCGAACTCGCGGGCCGAATCCAGCCCGTGGTCACACTGCAGCACGATCGCGAATTCATCGCCGCCCAGCCGCGCCACCACATCGCCCGGGCCGATCATCGATACGATCCGCTTGGCCACCTCGACCAGCATCTGGTCGCCGGCCGCGTGGCCGATGCTGTCGTTGACCAGCTTGAACCGGTCCAGGTCCAGGAACAGCACCGCAAAGCGTGGGCCGTCGGGCACCCGGGCGCGGGCGATGGCATCTTCCAGCCGGTCCAGCAGGTGCAGGCGGTTGGGCAACCCGGTCAGCGCGTCGTGCATGGCCTGGTGGGTCAGGCGCTGCTCGGCGCGCAGGCGTTCGCCGATCTGCCCGAGCAGTTTGTCGTTCACCTCGGCCAACTCGCGGGTGCGCTCGTCCACGCGCTTTTCCAGCTCGGCATGCGCGTTGCGCAGGCGCTCCTGGTCGCGCTGGCGGGCCAGGCCGTTGCCGATGTTCTGCGCCACGAAGGTGAGCAGGCGCTGGTCGTGCGCGGTGAAGCTCACCTCCGGCGAGTAGCTCTGCACCACGATCACCCCGACCACGTCGTCGTCGCTCAGCAGCGGCACGCCCAGCCAGCAATGCGAGCGCGCACCGAACTCGCGTACCCGCCCGGCGTCGCGCAGGGCGTCGATGTGCTCGCGCGAGGCCAGCAGCGGCTGCCGGTTGCGCACGATGAACTCGGTCAGGCCCTGGCTGAACGGACGCGGCGCGCGCGACGCGTTGTACTCATCCACCGAGTACACGAAATCCAGCCCATCGCCGACCTCGTTGACCAGCGCGATGTAGAAATTGCGTGCATCCAGCAGCGTGCCAACCACGCCATGCACCTGCACGTAGAACTGGGCAAGGCTCTCGGCGCTCATCGCCATTTCGGCAATGTTGAACAATGCCAGCTGCAGCTTCTCGGCGCGGCGGCGTTCCACCACTTCGTCCTGCAGGCTGCGGTTGGCGCGCTGCAGTTCCAGCGTGCGCCGCTCCACCTGGCGTTCCAGCTGCACCTGGGCCTGGCGGCGGTCCATCGCGGTGAGGATGTGCTGGGCGACGTAGCCCAGCAGGGTGCGATCGGCCTCGTTGTAGCGCACCCGGTGCTCGTAGCTCTGCACCACGATGGCCCCGCACACGCGGCCTTCGCGCAGCATCGGCACGCCCAGCCAGTCCAGGCTTTCCGGCCCGCGGCTGGGGTCGTATTCGTCGTTCATCGCCGCCAGCAGCTCGTTGGACGGCCCGCTCAGCGGCTGCCCGTGGCGCAGCAGCGCGAAGGTCAGGCTGCGCGGCATTTCGTGTTCTTCGTAGCTGCGGTCCGGGTCGGCCACGAAGCTGTCGCGCTGGTCGGCGAAATAGAGGAAACGCACCCGTCGGCGCACGTCGTCGTACTCGACGATGTAGCAGTTCTGCGCGTACATCAGCGAATTGAGCACGCGGTGGAAGTGGCGCAGCATGTCGGCCATTTCCAGGTCCGCGCCGGCCAGGTCGGCAATCTCGTAGAGCGCCTGCTGCAGCCGTTTGGACGTCTCCAGCGAGCGGATCTGGGCCCGCTGCCGGGCCAGTGCCACGGCGTCCTGCAGCGCCTGGCGGGCGATGTCCCACCAGGCCTGGTCGGGCACGTCGCCGTCGGCGGTGAGCGCCTGTACCGCCAGTTCGCTGCCATGGTCCTGCCAGCGACACAGCGCGGTCTCCGCCCCGGTGGCACCGCCGAGCAGCGCCTCCAGCAGCGCGGCGGGGTCCTGCGCGGGGGCGGGATCGGCCTGGCAGCCTTCACCCAGGCCCGGATCGGACCAGGCCAGCGCCACCTGCGCGTCGCCGGGCAGCAGCGCGCCCAACGCCTGCGCGAGCGCAGCGGAAACCACCGCGTCATGATCGGAATGCCGCACGGATGTCGCTACCTGGCTGGACACGATGCTGATCTCTTCTGGCGCCGGATGCCCGGCACCTCCCCTGTGCCCTGAGCATAACGCGGCGGGCGGGGGGCAATGGAAGCCCACAACCCCGTTCAGCACGTTCGGACGTTGAACAGGTCATGTCCCCCGTCCCCGCGCCCCTGCTGTCGCCTGCCCTCGCCGCCCCGCCCCGCTATGCGGACGGCGGCCCAGCGCTTACCCTGTGCGCCGTGGACGCCGCTGCCCTGCCAACCGACGAATCGCTGATGCTGGCCTGGGCCGGCGGGGAGCTGCGCGCGTTTGAAACCCTGTATGCGCGCCACCGCAGCCGCCTGTACAGCTTCCTGCTGCGCCAGCTGCGCGATGCCGCGCTGGCCGACGAAATGTTCCAGGACGTCTGGCAGCGGGTCATCGCCGCGCGCGCCGGCTGGCAGCCCGACGCCGCCTTCACCACGTGGCTGTTCCGGATCGCCCACAATCGGCTCAACGATCACTGGCGCGCCGCGCGGCACCGTCCGCCAGCGCCCGGCGACGCCGACGAGCGGGTGGCACGCATGAGCGATACCCGCACCCCGGAAAGCCAGCTGTCCGAGTTCGAACAACGCCGGCGCCTGCAGCTGGCGATGGAACAGCTGCCCGATGAACAGCGCGAGGTACTGCAGTTGCGGCTGGAGCAGGAACTGAGCCTGGAAGAGATCGCACAGATCACCGGCGTGGGCCGCGAAACGGTCAAATCACGGTTGCGCTATGCGATGGACAAGCTGCGCGCGGGGTTGTCCGAATGAACCGCTCGGATCCGCTGACCCCCGAAGAACGCGAACTGGCGCGCCTGCTCGGCCGTGCGGCGCCCAGCGCTCCGTCGGCTGCGCTGGATGACGCCGTGTTGGCGGCCGCCAGGGCGGCCGTGCAGGCCGCACCGGTGGTCACGGCCGTCCCTGTCGGCGACCCGGAGGCGGCCTCTCAACCGCCCAAGGCGGCCGCGCCCATCCCGCGCCGGCCGCGGTCGCGGCTGCCCGCCGCGCTGGGCCTGGCCGCGTCGGTGGTGTTCGCGGTCGGCATCGCCTGGCAGCTCAAGCCCGACGCCCCGACCCCGCCCGCGCTGGCAGAGGTCGCACCCGCACCCGCCGAGGATGCCGTGCAGGCACCGGCCGCCGACGCTGCCGCCCCCGCGATGGCCGCTGCCGAGATGGCCGATGCCGCCGCTGCGCCGGTGGCCCAGCCGCAGGCCAAGCAACGCTCGGTGGCCGACGCGCCGCCTCCGCCACCTCACGACGTGCCGCGGCCGATGGCGGCACAGCCCGCGCCGTCGGTAGTAACCCCGCCGATGCCGCCGGCCCCGCCGGCACCCGCGGCCGCCCCGATGCAGGCCGCCGCTGCCCCGCGTGCAGACGCGTACGTGATGGACAGCGCAGAGGCGCGCCCCAACGACACCGTCACCGTGACCGGCGCGCGGACGCGCGACGAGGCGCTCACCGCCGCACCCGCACCGATGGCCAACGAAGCGGCGCGTCCGATGAAAGGCGCCCCCGGGGTGATGCGACGCGCGGCATCGCCGGCCGTGGGCGGCGCGTTGTCGGCCAGCGCCGTCGATGCGGCCGTTGCGGCCGATGCCCTGCTGCCGCGCAAGCAGTGGCTCAAGCGCATCCGCGAGCGTCGCGATGCCGGCGACCGCGATACCGCGCGCGCCAGCCTGGAGCGCTACCTGCAGCAGTACCCGGAAGCGCGCGTACCACGCGACGTACGCCAGCTGCTGGACAACTGAGGGGCACGTGACGACCGACGGTCGTCACCTACAATGGTGGGAATGCCCGATACGCTCGCCACCGTCGTCAGCCACAGCCTGGAGATCAAGCACAGCCGCTTCATCGCGCATGCGGCGCCGATCGACACGGCGGCTGCCGCGCTGGCGTTTCTGCAGCAGGTGGCGATCCCCGATGCCACCCACAACTGCTGGGCCTACCGGCACGGCAGCGAGTACCGCTCCAGTGACGATGGCGAACCGGCCGGCACCGCTGGCCGACCGATCCTGGCCGCCATCGACGGCCAGGGCTTCGACCGGGTAATGGTGGTGGTGATCCGCTGGTACGGTGGGATCAAGCTGGGCGCCGGCGGTCTGGTCCGGGCCTACGGAGGCACGGCAGCCGAATGCCTGCGTACCGCACCGCGCCTGCCGCTTGTGGCCCTGACCCGCTTGCACGTGCAGGCCGCGTTCGAGGACCTGGGCGCATTGCATGCCGCGCTGTCCAGCCACGCGGCCGAGAAACTCGATGAGTCCTTTACCCCGTCCGGGGTCGAATTGCGGGTTGAATTGCCGGCCGACCAGGCCGAGCCGTTGAAAAACCGCCTCCGCGACGCCACCCGTGATCGTATCCGCATCCAACGATGCACCGAACCAGGCCCCCTTGATGACTGAGACCACCCCCGCCCCGACCCCCGCGCTGCGCCGCCTGGGCAGTCTGGGCACGCTGTGGCCGTTCGTACGTCGCCATTCGGGGCTGTTCACTGCCTGGCTGATCGCCCTGGCGGTATCGTCGGCGGCCACGCTGAGCCTGCCGCCGGCGGTCAAGCTGATGATCGACCATGGCTTCAACAACAACGGCCAGATCAATCGCGCGTTCGGCCTGCTGTTCCTGGTCGCGGTGGTGATGGGGTTGGCCACCGCCGCGCGCTTCTTCTTCGTGTCGTTGCTGGGCGAAAAGGTCGTGGCCGATCTGCGCAGCCAGCTCTACACCCATCTGATCACCCTGGGCGCCGGCTTCCACGACCGCAGCCGCAGCGGCGAACTGGTGTCCCGGCTGACCGCCGACAGCGAGTTGCTGCGCAGCGTGATCGGTTCGACCATGTCGGTGGCCCTGCGCAGCAGCATCACCGTGATCGGCAGCCTGGTGATGTTGTTTGTCACCAGCCCGCGTCTGGCCGTGTGGTCGCTGCTGGGCATTCCCCTGGCGGTGCTGCCGGTGATCATCGGCGCACGCCGCCTGCGCAACATCTCCCGCGCCAGCCAGGACCGCGTCGCCGACGCCAACAGCCTGGCCGCCGAAACCCTGGGCGCGGTGCGCACCGTGCAGGCGCACGCACGCGAGCCCTATGAACGTGGCCGTTTCAACGTCGCGCTGGCCGAATCGATCAAGGCCGCGCGCCGCCGCATCGGCGCGCAGTCGATCGTCACCGCCACCGCGATCGTGCTGGTGTTCGGTGCCATCGTGGGGGTGCTGTGGCTGGGCGCGCACGATGTCAACGACGGCCGCATGACGGCCGGCACGCTGGGCCAGTTCGTGCTGTACGCGATGATCGGCGGCGGCTCGGTCGGCGCGCTGGCCGAGGTCTGGAATGAGCTGCAACGCGCCTCCGGCGGCATGGGACGGATCGCCGAACTGCTGCAGGAAGACATCGAGATCACCGCACCGGCCAACCCGGTGGCGATGCCGCTGCCGCTGCGGGGCGAGATCCGCTTCGACAACGTGGTGTTCCACTACCCGCAGCGCCCGGACACCGCGGCGCTGGAAGGGTTCGACCTGCATGTGCGGCCCGGCGAGACGGTTGCCCTGGTAGGCCCGTCCGGCGCCGGCAAGAGCACGGTCCTGTCGATGCTGCTGCGCTTCCACGATCCGGCCACCGGCAGCATCCTGGTCGACGGCGTGGATGTGCGCCAGGTCGACCCGGCGCAGCTGCGCGCGCAGATGGCACTGGTACCGCAGCAGCCCACGCTGTTTGCCGCCACCGCCCTGGACAACATCCGCTACGGCCGCTTGGAAGCCAGCGATGACGAGGTGCAGCGCGCCGCCGAGGCCGCCGAAGCCGACGAGTTCCTGCAGGCACTGCCCGACGGTTACCTGAGCGAGCTGGGCGAGCGCGGTGCGCGCCTGTCCGGCGGCCAGCAGCAGCGCATCGCGATCGCACGGGCGCTGCTGAAGGATGCCCCGATCCTGCTGCTCGACGAGGCCACCAGTGCACTCGATGCGCAGAGCGAGCGCGCGGTGCAGCAGGCGCTGGAACGGTTGATGGCGGGGCGCACCACGCTGGTCATCGCCCACCGCCTGGCCACCGTGCTCAAGGCCGACCGCATCGTGGTGATGGACCACGGCCGCATCATCGCCCAGGGCACCCACGAACAACTGTTGGCCGAGGGTGGGCTGTACGCGGAGCTGGCACGGCTGCAGTTCATCGATTGATGACGCACCGCTAACGCTCCCGGTTGCATGGTGCGCAGGTCACAGGTCGATGCCACTGCAGGAGGTGCTTCATGTCGTTTCGACAGTTTCCCGCCACCGACGCCACGGGCGAAAGCTACGTGATCATCGAGTTCAAGCAGGACGAGGCCGCCGCCGCAGCGTCGGCTGCGCCCGCGGACGCCAACGTCCGTTACGAGCTGGCCGATGGCCGCCACCTGGTCCGCGATGGCCGCCAATTCCGCACCCGTGGCGGTGAGTTGACGCTCACCACCTGAGCGCGCGACGCGGCGGATCGGCGCGACCGAAAAAAGTTTGCGACAGGCTGGTCATTTTATGACCAGCCATCTTGACAGCCTTTGCCTGCAACGGCTGCGCGCGGTTATCCACACGTTTGTGCGCAACTCATCCACACCCCCTGTGGATGAATGCGGCGTTGCAACACGTCAGCGCGGCAGAACCCGGCCGATCCCGGTGGCATCGATTTCCACGGCGGCGCGCTGCAGCGCCTGCACATCGCTGCCGGCCACGAAGCCAACACGGAAGTGCACTTCCCCGCCTGGCGTGCGCGAGGAGTGGATCGACGCCAGGCTCACCGCGTGCCGCTCGAACACGTGCAGCAGTTCGCGCAGCGAACCGGGCCGGTCTTCGGGCAGGTGCACGCTGATGGCATTGCGCTCGGTCAGGTCGGCCAGCAGATAGCCCACCCGTTCGAAGGTGTAGTTGCCTTCGGCCAGCACCGTCTCGCCCTGGCTGTCACGGTTGTCCAGCAGCAGCTGCTGGCGGAACGCCGCACGCGCGGCATCATCGCCCTGCCCGACCTGCGCGCGCAGCTGCTGCAGCTGGGCCAGCAGCCGGTCCAGCATGGGTGCCACGTGCGGGTTGCCGAACTGGATGTCCTCGTAGATCGCCGGGTTCAGCGACAGGATCCGCGCGATGATCGCCGTGTCCAGTTCGAACGACGCCGAGCGGTACGGCATCAACGCGGGCAGCGCGCCCAGCAGCGGCGCGTACTCGCGCAGCACGCCGGCCTGGGCCAGGTGGGTGGCATGCACCATCGCCTGCACCAGCGCCATCACCTGGTCGTGGTGCTCGGGCGTGGCGCGCACGCATTCGGCTTCCAGCGCGTCGCACAACTGCTGCACCCACGGCTGCCAGCGCGCCAGGCGCGCCTCGCAGACCACCATCACCCGGCCTTTCAGCGTGGGCGCCTTGGGCGGTGCGGTCATCGGATGCAGGCCCACCACCTCGGCCTGCGAGGCCAGCATCGCGGCCACCGGCGCGCTTTTCACCGAGGTCACGTCCAGCCACAGACGACCGGCTTCGCGCCCGGCCGACCGCGCGACGTAGTCGGCGATCAGCGCCGGGGTGTGCCGGATCGGCGCGGAAAAGACCAGCACATCGGCCTGCTCCAGCAGCTGGTCGGGCGTGTGCGACTGCGGGTCGGCGGGATCGTGGCCGATCACCTCCACGCCCATTCGCTGCTGCAGGAAACCCCGCAGCCAACGGCCATACGCGCCGGCACTGCCGACGATGCCCACTACCCGTGCGGTCACGCGATGCGCTCGGGCACGAAGCGCTGCGGCAGCGCCAACGCGGCCGGTGCGGCGGCCAGCACGTCGAACTCCTCGTGACCATTGGCCAGCGTGGTTTCCAGCGCCACGTGCACGCCGGCGATCGCACGCGAGATCGATTGCTCGAACGATTCGCCCCGTAGCAGGAAAGCCACCAGCAGCGACATCAGCACGTCGCCGGTGCCGGCCACGTCCACCGGCAGGTGCGGCGAGGACCAGCGCCAGATCGCCTCGCGGCTCACCGCCAGCGTGACCAGTTGGCCCGGTTCGCCGCCCACGCTGTGGGCGAGCACCCACTCCGGCCCGCGCGCCAGCAGCGCCTGCGCGGCGGCGATGGCATCGTCTTCGGCCAGGCTGGGCATGCCGGTCAGGCGGCCCAGTTCGAAGGCGTTGGGGGTCACCAGCCAGGCATGCGGCAGCAGCCGCTCGGCGAAGATGGTTTCCAGGCCGGGTTCGACATAGGGGCCGGTGTGGGTGTCGCCGATCACCGGGTCCAGGCAGTACCGCAGCTGTGGCGCGGTGGGCAGCACCTGGTCGAGCCAGTCGGCGAAGGCCGCGCCATTGCCGACGCTGCCGAAGTAGCCGGACACCAGCATGCGGGCGCGCTGCGGCAGGCCGCGTTCGCTGGCGCCGAGCAGCAGCTCGGCGAACCAGTCGGCCGGCAGCACGCGACCGCGCGTGGTCGGATAGAACGGCGCATTGCTGAGCAGCGTGGTCGGTACTTCGGCCACCCGCACGCCCAGCGCGCGCAGCGGCGGCACCGCCGCGCTGTTGCCGGCATAGCCGTACACCAGCTGCGACTGCACCGAAATGACGTCGACCGGCGACGGACCGTCCGGGCGCTGGCGGCGTCCATGGACCAGATGGCTTTCGAGGGATTCGTTCATGCCGCCATTTTACGCCCGGCGCGCCCCCGGGTAGCCACCCCATGGGTGGCTGTCGACCAACCTGATACCGCGTGCAGCCACCCATGGGCGCAGCCACCCATGGGGCGGCTCTACCGGTCTGCGTACACAAAAAAAGGCCCGCTGTTGCCAGCGGGCCTTGAGCTACATCGCAGGAACCGGCCTCGCTTACGAGGTCATCCGGTCCCAGAAGCCCTTCACGCCGTCGATGAACGTCGCCGACTTCGGCGAGTGCTTGCGCGCTTCTTCGCCGGTGAAGGTGGTTTCAAACTGTTCCAGCAGTTTGCGCTGCTCGGTGGTCAGGTTGACCGGCGTTTCCACCACCACGCGGCAGTAGAGGTCGCCTTCGCTGCGGCTGCGCACCGAACGCACACCCTTGCCACGCAGGCGGAACAGCTTGCCGGTCTGGGTTTCGGCCGGAATGCGGATCTCCGCATAACCGCCCAGGGTCGCCACGCGGACGGTATCGCCCAGGGCCGCCTGCGAAATCCGGATCGGCACCTCGCAGTGCAGGTCGTCGCCGTCGCGCTGGAAGATCGCGTGCTCGCGCACCCGCACTTCCACGTACAGGTCGCCCGGCGGCGTGCCGGCCGGACCGGCCTCGCCTTCGCCCGACAGGCGGATGCGGTCGCCGGTATCGACGCCCGCAGGCACCTTCACCGACAACACCTTGTCTTCCTCCACACGGCCGTTGCCGTGGCAGGTCTTGCAGGGGGTCTGGATGATCTTGCCGCGCCCGTTGCAGTTGTGGCACGCCTGCTGCATGGCGAAGATGCCGCGCTGGATGCGCACCTGGCCGTGGCCATGGCACACGCTGCAGGTGTCCACCTTGCCGTCTTCGGACCCACTGCCATCGCAGTCGTCGCACTCGGCCAGGGTCGGAATCTCGATGCGGCGCTCCACGCCCATCACCGCTTCTTCCAGGTCCAGCTCCATCACGTAGCCGACATCGGCGCCGCGACGGGCCTGGCGCTGACCACCGCCGGCGGCACCGCCGAAGATGTTGCCGAAGATGTCACCGAATATGTCGCCCATGTCCGGACCACCCGGGCCACCACCGCCGCCACCCATCCCATGCTCGAACGCAGCGTGGCCGTGGGCGTCGTACATGCGGCGCTTGTTGGTGTCAGACAGGGTTTCGTAGGCTTCCTTGCACTCCTTGAAGGAGGCTTCGGCCGCCGCATCGCCCGGATTGCGATCCGGGTGGAACTTCATCGCACAGCGGCGATAGGACTTCTTCAGCTCTTCTTCGCTGGCGGTGCGGGACACGCCCAGCACTTCGTAATAGTCGCGCTTGCTCATAACTTGAATCGGTATCCGGAGGTCGGGATTCGTCAAAGCGGAAGAGCGGAACCAGGTCCGCTCTTTCGTCGGGCGCCCCGACAAACCGTGTTACGGCTGCCAGGACCCAGGGAAAACGACAACGGGACGTCGCCTGCGCAACGCCCCGTGTCTGGGCCGGATCAGGACTTCTTGTCGTCCTTGACTTCGGTGAACTCGGCGTCGACCACATCGTCGTGCGCGCCGTTGTTGGCACCGGCGTCCGGGCCCGGCGCAGCACCGCCCTGATCGGCTGCGGCCGATGCAGCGAACAGCGCCTGGCCGGCTTCTTCCAGCACCTTCGACTTGGCTTCGATCTGCGCCTTGTCGTCGCCCTTCATGGCGGTTTCCAGGTCGGCCAGGGCCGACTCGACCTTGCCGATCACATCGCCACCGACCTTGCTGCCGTGCTCGGTGATCGCGGTACGGGTACCGTGGATCAGCGCGTCGGCCTGGTTGCGGGCCTGGACCAGCTCATGGAACTTCTTGTCTTCTTCGCGGTTGGCTTCGGCATCGGCGACCATGCGCGCGATCTCGTCCTCGGACAGACCCGAACCGGCCTTGATCTCGACCTTCTGTTCCTTGTTGGTCTTCTTGTCCTTGGCCGACACGTGCAGGATGCCGTTGGCGTCGATGTCGAAGGACACTTCCACCTGCGGCATGCCGCGCGGCGACGGCTCGATGCCGGACAGGTCGAACTTGGCCAGCGACTTGTTGAAGCGGGCCTGCTCGCGCTCACCCTGCAGCACGTGCACGGTCACGGCCGACTGGTTGTCCTCGGCGGTGGAGAACACCTGCGAGGCCTTGGTCGGGATGGTGGTGTTCTTTTCGATGATCTTGGTGAACACACCGCCCATGGTTTCGATGCCCAGCGACAGCGGGGTCACGTCCAGCAGCAGCACGTCCTTGACGTCGCCGCCCAGCACGCCGCCCTGGATCGCCGCACCCAATGCCACGGCTTCGTCCGGGTTGACGTCCTTGCGCGGTTCCTTGCCGAAGAACTCGGTGACGGCCTGCTGCACCTTCGGCATACGGGTCTGGCCGCCGACCAGGATCACTTCGCTGATGTCGCTCGAGCGCAGGCCGGCGTCGTTCAACGCCACGCGGCACGGCTCGATCGACTTCTTGATCAGCTCTTCCACCAGCGCTTCCAGCTTGGCGCGGGTCAGCTTGATGTTCAGGTGCTTCGGGCCCGACGCGTCCGCGGTGACGTACGGCAGGTTCACTTCGGTCTGCTGGGCGCTGGACAGCTCGATCTTGGCGCGCTCGGCGGCGTCCTTCAGGCGCTGCAGGGCCAACGGATCCTTGCGCAGGTCGATGCCCTGGTCCTTGTTGAACTCGTCGACCAGGTACTCGATGACGCGGTTGTCGAAGTCTTCGCCGCCCAGGAAGGTGTCACCGTTGGTGGCCAGCACTTCGAACTGCTTCTCGCCGTCGACGTTGGCGATCTCGATCACCGAGACGTCGAAGGTGCCGCCGCCCAGGTCGTACACCACGATCTTGCGATCCTTGTTGTCGCCCTTGTCCAGGCCATAGGCCAGCGCCGCGGCGGTCGGCTCGTTGATGATGCGCTTGACTTCCAGACCCGCGATGCGGCCGGCGTCCTTGGTGGCCTGGCGCTGGCTGTCGTTGAAGTAGGCCGGCACGGTGATCACGGCCTCGGTGACGGTTTCACCCAGGTACGCTTCGGCGGTCTTCTTCATCTTCTCCAGCACGCGGGCGGAGATTTCCTGCGGGGCCATCTTCTTGGCGTCGCTGGTCTGGACCCAGGCGTCGCCGTTGTCGTGGGCCAGGATGCCGTAAGGCACGTGCGCGATGTCCTTCTGGACTTCAGCGTCGGTGAACTTGCGGCCGATCAGGCGCTTGACGGCGTAGAAGGTGTTCTTCGGGTTGGTGACGGCCTGGCGCTTGGCCGAGGCGCCGACCAGCACTTCGCCGTCCTTGGTGTAGGCGACGATGGACGGGGTGGTGCGGTCACCCTCGGCGTTTTCAATGACGCGGGCCTTGCCGCCGTCCATGATCGCCACACACGAGTTGGTGGTGCCGAGGTCGATACCAATGATCTTGCCCATGAGGGAGACTCCTGAAATGTCGGGGAACATCCGGCAGTTGCCGGGTTATGAATGGGATGTGTGGGACGCCGGGAGGACTTTCAAGCCACCCACCAAACACAGTGTCCGATGGCGGCCCAACGTGTTCAGCGTCCGTAGAGCCGGGCTCTGCCCGGCTGGCCAATGACCGGCCAGCCGATGCCTGGATCAGTCGCGGGCCACGACCACCAGGGCCGGGCGCAGCAGACGATCGTTGAGCAGGTAGCCCTTCTGGAACACCTGGACCACACTGCCGGGCGCCGCGCCGGGCGCGTCGACCTGGCTGATGGCCTGGTGATGGTCCGGGTTGAAGGCCTGGCCGGTCGGGTCGAGCAGGGTCAGGCCATTGTCGGCGGCGACCTTGAGCATTTGCTTGTAGGTCAGTTCCAGGCCTTCGCGCAGCGGGCTGGGCTCGGCACCGGCGCTGTTGAGGCCGGCGTCCAGGCTGTCGAACACCGGCAGCAGCTCGCCCAGCAGCTTTTCGTTGGCGAAGCGGCGGGCCTGTTCGACGTCACGGGCCACGCGCTTGCGCTGGTTGTCCAGGTCGGCGCGCTCGCGCAGCGATTCGGCGCGCAGCAGGGCCACTTCATTGTGCAGGCTGTCCAGCTGCTGCTGCAGGGACGGCTCGGCAGCCGGTTCACCGGCGGGATTCTGGGATGCGATATCAGGCTGATCTTGGTTCATTTCCGGATCCTTGGCGGTGACTCTCCGCCTCCACCCACCCCTATGTGGGCGCGGGGTCCCGTTTCAAGAGTCCAGCGGTGGGTTTTATGTGCGATCGCGGGACAATCCGCCGCCGGCCGGGTCGGCCAACGCCGCGCCCAGCACCTGGGCGGTGGCCTCCACCAGCGGAATCATGCGGTCATAGGCCATGCGCTTGGGCCCGATCACCCCCAGCACGCCGAGCACCTGGCCACCGGCCGAATACGGCGCGGTCACCAGCGACACCCCTTCCAGCGGCATCACCCCGGTCTCCTCGCCAATGAAGATGCGCACCCCCGGGGCCTGGATGGTGCGCTCGAGCAGCTGCAGGATCTCGCGCTTGCTGGCGAACACCTCGAACAGCTCGCGCAGCCGCTCCAGGTCGGACAGGTCCTGCACGCCCATCAGCCGGGTCGCGCCGGCCAGCACCATGTCGTCGGCCGGCGGCACCAGCGCCTGTTCGGCCAGCTCGATGCCGTGGGCCAGCAGCTGCTCCATTTCCGACTGCGCGTCGCGCAGCTCCAGCAGCAGCCGCTGGCGGATCTCCGACAAGGGCCGCCCGGCGCAGTTGGCATTGAGATAGTTGGCCACCTGTTCCAGCTCGCCGGGGCCGAAGCTGCGGCGGGGCTCGATCACCCGGTTCTGCACTTCGTTGTCGGCAAACACCAGGATGGCCAGCACCCGGCGCGCGTCCAGCGCCACGAAATCGATATGCCGGAAGGCGAACTGTTCACGCCGCGGCGCGCTGACCACGCCAACGAAGTGGCTCATCGCCGACAACAGCTCCGAGGCACTGCCCAGCAGGGCTTGGGTGCCGCTGCCACTGGCCAGTTCGGTGCGCAGCCGGCTCAGCTCGCCCTCGCCGGGCGGCTGCATCTTGACCAGGCTGTCCACGAACACCCGGTAGCCGTGCGCGGTGGGCACCCGCCCGGCCGAGGTATGCGGCGAACTGAGCAGGCCCAGGTCTTCCAGGTCGCCCAGGATGTTGCGGATGGTGGCCGGGCTGACATCCAGCCCGGCCAGCCGCGCCAGTGTCTGCGAGCCAACCGGCTCGCCGTCCTGGATGTGGCGGGCGATCAGCGTCCGCAGCAGGTGGCGGGCGCGGGGCGCAAGATGTGACGCAGTGGGGTGCATGGAATCAGCCTGTGAGACGCCATCCTAGATAATGGCTCCGGGGACCGAAGGCAAGTTATTGGAGCTGTCCCCGCCCCATGCTAGCGTTGCGCGGCTCAAGAACAGACAACCATGCTCAAACATCTATCGATCAAGGATTTTGCCGTCGTCCGTGCCACCGAACTCGAATTCGGGCCGGGCATGACCGTGGTGTCCGGCGAGACCGGCGCCGGCAAGTCGCTGATGGTCGACGCCCTCGGCTTCCTGTCCGGGCTGCGCGCCGACAGCGGCGTGGTCCGCCACGGCGCCGCCCGCGCGGAACTGTCGGCCGAATTCGCCCCCGGCGAGGACGCCCCGGCGCGGCGTTGGCTGCGCGAGAACGAA
This sequence comes from Stenotrophomonas sp. 10N36, assembly GCF_056395005.1. Classification (NCBI taxonomy): domain Bacteria; kingdom Pseudomonadati; phylum Pseudomonadota; class Gammaproteobacteria; order Lysobacterales; family Lysobacteraceae; genus Stenotrophomonas; species Stenotrophomonas sp. 10N36. The sequence goes on from NZ_JBFTIS010000001.1 coordinate 203,612, forward strand.
CTGGACGACGAGGACCAGTGCCAGCTGCGCCGGATCATCCGCGCCGATGGCGGCTCCCGCGCCTGGATCAACGGCCGCCCGGTCACCCTCACCCAGCTGACCGAACTGGCCTCGACCCTGGTCGAAATCCACGGCCAGCACGAACAGCAGGCCCTGCTGACGCGGCCCTCGCAGCTGGCGCTGCTGGACGCGTTCGCGCGCAACGACGCCGAGCGCAGCCAGGTCCGCCAGGCCGCCGCACGCTGGCAGGCGCTGGTGGACGAGGCCGAGGCCCTGTCGCGCCAGGGCGATGTCAGCGACCGCATCGGCTATCTGGAACACCAGCTGGGCGAGCTGCAGCGCGAAGACCTCGATCCGGCCTCGATTGCCCAGCTGGGCAGCAGCCATCGCCGCCAGGCCCATGCCAGCGCCCTGATCGCCGCCTGCGATGTCGCCGTGGCCCGCCTCAATGGCGACGAGGACACTTCGGCGCTGCAGCTGCTGCAGCAGACCCGCCACGAACTGGCGCGCGTGGCCGAACACGACCCGCGCCTGGGCGAGGTGGACGCGCTGCTCGACAGCGCCGCCATCCAGCTGGACGAGGCCCTGGCGCTGCTGGACCGGGTGCATGACGATCTGGATGCCGATCCCGAGCAGTTCGAGGACATCGAACGCCGGCTGGGCCGCCTGCACGACCTGGCGCGCAAGCACCGGGTGCCGATGGAGACGCTGGGCGAGCACCGCGACGCGATGGAAGCCGAAGTGGAGCAGCTGCGCGGTGCCGACACCCGCCTGCAGGCGCTGGCGGGCCAGATCGAGCGCGCCGCCAGCCAGTGGCAGACCGTGGCCGACACGCTCAGCGCCAGCCGGCGCAAGGCCGCCAAGGCGCTGTCGGACACCACCACTACCCTGATCGGCGAGCTCGGCATGGGCGGCGGCCAGTTCCTGATCGAGATCGAACCGCAGGCGGTGGCCAAGCCCGACCCGAACGGCGCCGAGCGCGTGGAGTTCCTGGTGGCGGCCAATGCCGGGCAACCGCCGCGCGCGCTGCGCAAGGTTGCCTCGGGCGGTGAACTGTCACGTATTTCGCTGGCCATCGAGGTGGCGGCGCTGGGTCTGGACGCGGTGCCGACCATGGTCTTCGACGAAGTGGATTCGGGTATCGGCGGCGCGGTGGCCGACATCGTCGGGCACAAGCTGCGCGCCCTGGGCGAGAAGCGCCAGGTGCTGTGCGTCACCCATCTGCCGCAGGTGGCCTCCAAGGGCCACGCCCATTACCGGGTCAGCAAGGCGCCGGTGGACGGCATGACCCAGAGCGCGGTGGAAAAGCTGGACCCCAAGGCCCGCGAGGAAGAACTGGCGCGGATGCTGGGCGGGGTGGAAGTCAGCAAGGAAGCCCGCGCGGCGGCGCGCAAGCTGTTGCAGGTGTGAGGTCGGGTACCGACCGACGGTCGGTACCTACCCGCTTGGCGTACCGACCAACGGTCGGTACCTACCACCCGGTGCGTCCACCCGCACGCCGCTCACCCCAACGGCTTGGCCAGATCCACGTGGGCCATCAGGTAATCCAGCAGCGCACGCACCCGCAGCGGCAAATACCCGCCCTGCCCCTGAAACACCGCGTGCACCTCTTCCAGATCGCCCGGATTGGCCGTCTCCAGCACCGGCAGCAGGCGCCCGGCCGCAACATCAGCCTGCACCTGGAACGCCGCCAGCCGCGCCAGTCCCACGCCCCCAAGCACCAGCCGGCGCAACGCCTCGCCATCGCTGGCACGCGCACTGCCGCCGGTCTGCACCACCTGCCGCTCGCCGTCGACCACCAGCGGCCAGCCGGACTGCGCACGCGGGTGCGCGATATCCAGCCGGTTGTGCGCCTGCAGGGCGTCGGCGCTCTGCGGCATCCCATGCCGCGCCACGTAGGCGGGCGCCGCCACGATCATCATCCGGGTCGCGCCCAGCCGCCGCGCCACCAGGCTGGAACTCTTCAATGGCCCCGCCCGCACCGCCACATCGGTGCGCTGCTCAAGCAGGTCGATGACCTCGTCGGTCAGCACCACGTCCACGCCCACCTGCGGATGCGCGGCGAGGAAGCCGGGTAGCAGCGGCAACAGAAAGTGGTGCCCGAACGGCACGTTGGCATTCACCCGCAGGCGCCCGCGCGGCTCGGCATGGGCGCTGGCGCAGCGCTCGGCCTCATCCAGGTCGGCCAGCACGCGCAGCCCGCGCTCGTAAAACGCACAGCCCTCGGGGGTCAACTGCAACTGGCGGGTGGAGCGCTGCAGCAGCCGCGTGCCCAGCCGCTGTTCCAGCCGGGACACCAGCTTGCTGACCGCCGAGGGACTCAGCTCCAGCGAGCGCGCGGCGGCCGAGAAGCCGCCGGTTTCGATGACCCGGACGAACACTTCCAGTTCGCCCGAACGGTTGATGTCGGTGCCTGCCATGTGATGAATCCAGTTCACAGATGATTGTCCGTGCGCAGTCTAGTTCACAGATGCAGCGAAGATCACGATGGCCGTCCCCTCCAACGGATTGCCCGATGAACGCCCTCACCCGTCTCACCGCCCTGGCCCTGCTCGCCGCATCGACCGCAGCGCACGCCCAGTCGCCCGCCCCGTGGGTGGCCAGCTGGCAGGCCAGTCCACAGCCGGTCTGGGATGCGGCGTTCCTGTTTCCCACCTTGGTCCCAGCCGCCCTGGAAGGGCAGACCTTCCGCCAGACCGCCCGCCTCAGCCTGGGCGGGGACCAGCTGCGGGTACGCCTGAGCAACGCGTATGGCACGGCGCCACTGCAGATCGGCGCGGCCAGCGTGGCCGGCGCTGACGGCCAGGCACCGCTTGCGCTGACCTTCGACGGGCGGCCCGGCACGCAGATCGCCCCGGGCCAGGCAGGCCTGAGCGACCCCGTGCTGCTGCCCACCCGCGACCTCCAGACCGTGCAGGTCAGCGTCTACGTTCCCGCGCATACCCCGCTGCGCACGTTCCATTGGGACGGCCGGCAAACCGCATCGATCGGGGCCGGCGACCAGACCCTGGCACCGCGGATGGACCCGGCGTCGACCACCACCGCGCGCCTGTTCGTGACCGCGATCGAGGTGCAGGCGGCGGCTGGCGCCCGCAGCGTGGTGGTGATCGGCGATTCCATCACCGACGGCGCCACCGCCAGCCTGGACCGCGACCAGCGCTGGACCGACCACCTGGCCGAACGGCTGGCCCCACATGGCGTGGCGGTGGTCAACGCCGGCATTTCGGGTGGACGCCTGCTGCGCGATGGCATGGGCGAATCGGCCCTTGGGCGCTTCCAGCGCGACGTGCTCGACCAGCCCGGCGTCGCCAGCRTGATCGTGCTGATCGGCATCAACGACATCAGCTGGCCCGGCACCGCGTTCGCCCGGAACCAGGCCCGACCCACGCTGGGCGAACTGCAGGCAGGCTATCGCGCGTTGGCCACGCGCGCCCACGCACGGGGCCTGCGCATCCTCGGCGCCACCCTGCCCCCGTTCGCCGGCGCCCTGCCCGGCACGCCGCTGGACGACTACTACGCCGCGGACAAGGACGCGCTGCGCCGCCAGCTCAACGCGTGGCTGCGCACCGACAGCCCGTTCGACGCGGTGATCGACCTCGACGCGGCGCTCCGTGATCCGGCCGATCCCTCACGGATGGCGGCTGCTTACGACTCCGGCGACCACCTGCACCCGGGCGATGCGGGCAACCGGGCGATGGCCGAGGCGGTGGATCTGGACCCGATTCTGATGCGCCCGTGATATCCAGCGAGCGCCGCAGGGCGTCTCACTCCGGTCGTCCCTCTGGCATTCGTGCCCGCCTGTACCAACGGCCTCGACTGTCGATCCGCTCGCTGACGCGTACCCGAACGTCCTGCAGCGAGGCGCGGTTGGGGGCGCTGTACAGAGAGGGGTCGTGCGCGCCTTTGCCCTCGTCCTCCCAGGTGCAGACAGGGCAGATGTCATATTCACCCCGCTGGGAGAGGGTCAGGAACCCGCAGCAGGGGCAGGCCTCCAGCGGCGGCTCATTGCCGACCACGGCCACCGGTCGCCCCATACAGGCGGACAAATGCGTCTCAAGGGCCTCGTTTGAGACCCCCAGAAGGACCACCTCGACGAAATGCCGCAGCAGGAACGCCTGCGCCGCCTCGTCGAACACACTGCCGTAGGGCAAGGGCTGGCCAGACGTCTCATCCAGATAGTCCGCAGACAGATGGTCTTCCAGCTCGGCTGTCGACAGCTGGGACAGCCGATCCACCGCCAATACGGCCAACGCAGCCGACCTTCCAACGCTACGCATTCCCGCTTCCCCGCTTTCCGCACAATACTTCAGAGTCGCGCCATCCGAAGACGCCGTCGAGGCCGATTGCGACGGCGACGGATAACGAAAAACCCCGGGGCATGCCCGGGGTCTCGTCACACTCGGCTGTTCAAGGGGCTTACTTGCGCTTCTTGCGCACGTACAGCACCAGCGAGTGCTCTTCCAGCTCGTAACCGTGGTCAGCCGCGATCTTGCGCTGCAGCTCCTCGATCTCGTGGCTTTCAAATTCGATGATCTTGCCGCTGTCCACGTCCACCATATGATCGTGGTGACCGCCGCGGTCCAGTTCGTAGACGGCCTGGCCGCCCTCGAAGTTGTGCTTCAGCACCAGGCCGGCGGCCTCGAACTGGGTCAGCACCCGGTACACCGTGGCCAGGCCGATCTCGTCACCGTGCTCCAGGAGCTGGCGGTAGATGTCTTCGGCGGTCATGTGGTGCTGATGATTCTGGGCATTGCGCTGTTCAAGCAACGCCAGGATCCGCATCCGTGGATGGGTCACCTTCAGGCCGACTTTGCGCAGGTCGTGGGTTTCCATAGTTCTCCGTTCATTGGCGATTTAGCGCCAGCTGCCTCGGATTGGGTCGCGGCGACGCGTCGTGAGTGTATCATCGACTGGATTTCCCCAAACGCCATTCCCGATGCGCAATCTCCTGCTGGTCGCCGCCGTTGCCCTGTCCACCACGGGCTGCGGCATCATCTATAAGCAACCCATCTATCAGGGCAACCTGATCCGGGAGCAGGCCGTCGGTCAGCTGCAGGTGGGCCAGAGCAAGCAGCAGGTCAACGCTCTGCTCGGCACCCCCTCGATCCCGGACCCGTTCCACGCCCAGCGCTGGGACTACACCGCCAGCGAGCGGGTCAACCGCCTCGGCCAGACCGAAGTGAAGAACTTCACGGTCTACTTCGAGAATGACCAGGTCACCCGCTGGGACGGCGAGTACTTCCCCAACCGGGATGCCGAGCTTGCCAAGTCCAGCGTGCGCCAGTTCGGCCGCAACCTGGCCAAGGACAAGAAGAAGCAGCGCGGCCGCTGAGCCAGCCTGACCCCGCTTCAGCTGCTGGCGCGGGCGCGCCGGCGGCGGTTGTCCTTGGGGTCGGCCAGCAGCGGACGCAACAGCTCGACCCGGTCTCCCTCGCGGAGCTGCTGGGTCGGGCGGGCCAGCACCCCGTGCACGGCCACTGCCGGGCACAGCGCACTGCCCTCCAGCGCAGCGGCCGCGATGGCCCCGCCAACCGTGGCCGTGGCGGGCAACTGCAGCTGCCGCGACACCACCCGGTCTGGCCAGGCCAGCACCACCTCCACCGCAATCACGGCTCAGTCCTGCGCATCGGCGACGCTGACGAAGTCATTGACCATGCGGTCGGCCAATCCCTGGAAGCCCAGCGCCAGCGCCGGTCCCAGCAGGCGCGAGGTGGGTTCGAACTCCAGGGTCAGGCTGACCTTGCAGGCATCTTCGGCCAGCGCATGGAATTCCCAGCGCCCGTGCAGGCGCTTGAACGGCCCGTCGCGCAGCTGCATATCAATGCTGCTCGGGCGCTGCAGGGTGTTTTCGGTCATGAACCAGGTCGAGAACGCGCCCAACCCCAGGTCCAGGCGCGCCACCAGGCGGTCCGGTCCGGATTCCAGGATCTGCGCAGCCGAACACCAGCGGAAGCGGCGCGGATAGGCATCGATATCATTGACCAGGTCAAACATGCGGGCAGCCGAATGTTCGACCAGGGCACTACGGCGGATAGTTGGCATTTCGATTACTGATTGCTGATGAATCGACCGGGGAGGCCCGAATCGGAGACAATACGGACATGAGCAAGAACAGCGGCAAGGATAAAGCAAAGAGCGCGACGGCCAACAAAACCATCGCGCTCAACAAGCGTGCCCGCCACGAGTACCACATCGAAGATCGCTTCGAGGCTGGCCTGGCCCTGCAGGGCTGGGAGGTCAAGTCGATCCGCGCCGGGCGCGGCAACATCGTCGATGCCTACGCCTACGTGCGTGATGGCGAGATCTTCCTGATCGGGGCGCAGATCACCCCGTTGATCCAGGCCTCCACCCACGTGGTGGCCAACGACCGCCGCGAGCGCAAGCTGCTCCTGCATCGCAGCGAGATCGACAAGCTGATCGGCAGGGTCCAGCGCGACGGGTACACGATCGTCCCGACGGCCATGTACTGGAGCAAGAACAAGATCAAGCTCGAGGTCGCCCTGGCCAAGGGCAAGCAGACCCACGACAAGCGCGACGCCGAAAAGGACCGCGACTGGGCCCGCGAGAAGTCGCGGACCATGCGCCGCCACAACCGCGACGCGTGACCGCCCCTGCCCCGTCACCCCGTATCGAACCGGCCACGGCCGACGACGCGGCGGCGGTGTTGGCCGGGCTGCGTGCGTTCAACGACGCCGCCTGCGGCACGGCACTGGACGACCAGCCCCTGCATCGGGTGATCCGCGACGCGCAGGGCCAGCCCTGCGCCGGTCTGGTGGCCGATGTCTACGGCGGCTGGCTGATGGTGCACGCCCTGTGGGTGGACGCCGGCCAGCGCGGCCGTCGGCTGGGCCAGGCCCTGCTCGCCGATGCCGAGCAGCAGGCGCGGGCGATGGGCGCCCATTCGGCCATGCTCGATACGTTTTCCTGGCAGGCCGAGGGCTTCTACCTCAAGCAGGGCTATGAGGTCTTCGGGCGGCTGGAGGACTTTCCGCCCGGGCATCACCGAAGCTACCTGCGCAAGCGGCTGGCCAGCGCCTGAGCGCACACGGCCGGGCCACGCGCACGGCATTTTCCCGCAGCGCACCCACAAGTGTCAGAATCCCCGCTTATTACCCAGGCTGGAGCGTTGCGTGACACAGGAAATCCCCCAGGAAACCACCGCGAGCGCGGACCCGATCGCTGAAATCAAGGCCGATATCGCCGCCTATGAGTCGATCTTCGCCGAGCTGACCCGCGCGATGGACCCGGCTGCCCTGCTCAAGGTGCTGACCTACCTGGTGCGCAATGCCAAGCGCGACGCGTCCGAGAACCAGACCTTCGATACCCTCGAGCACCGCCGCCTGGTGGCACGCGTGGACGCGCTGATGGCGCAGGTCCAGCCGGAGGCCCGCAAGCAGGCCATTTCCCAGCGCAACGAACAGAACCACCAGCGCAAGCTGAAGGCCAAGCACCAGGCCGACAGCAAGCGCCAGCGCGAAGGCAAGCGCTGAACCACCGCGGCACGCAGACAGAACAGGAACGGACGCCTGCCGGCACCTCATGGAAAAGAGTTACTTCGCCACGCTGCTGGCACTGATCGTGCACCAGATCGACGCCGCCTACTGGCATGAGTGGGACCTGTTCCACCTGCCGGGCGGCGTGCAGGGCTACCTGCTGTTCAACCTGCTGGCCCTGCCGGTGCTGCTGCTCGGGTACCGGCACGTCGTGCTGGGCAGCCCGCAGGCGCGGATGTACGCGCGGATCTGCGCGGCACTCGGGATCGCCACCTTCCTCATCCACGTCGGCTTCGCCGTGGCCGGCGAAGGCAGCTTCCACCTTCCCCTGTCCATTGCGATCATCGCCGCCTGCCTGCTGGCCGGCCTGTGGCTCGGGTGGCGCAGCCGACGCACCGCGACGACCTGAGCCAGACCACGCCGCCGGCAACGGTAGGCCCTGTACGTAGTACCGGTGGCCCTTTCGGGATGCACCCCATTCCGCAAAGGACATTCACGATGCGCACGTTGACCCCACTGCTGTTGTTCAGTGCGTTGGCCGCCACGGCGACCGCGGCGACGGCCGCCAGACCCGCCGCCATCCCCGCGATGCACGCCTGCACGGCCGACGAAGCGGACCGCCGACGCATCGCGGACGACCGCATGGAAACCCCCGATGACGCCGCCAGCATGAGAGGCACGGCCCTGCAGGAACCCGACGGCACCTTCGCGGCGGATCTGGTGCTGGCCCAGGCCGGTGATGCGCCTGCTCAGAACCGGGTGGGCCACGCCTACGCCGCCGGAAACGGCGTCCTCCGAGATCCGGATGAGGCCCTGCGCTGGTACCAGCGTTCGGCGCAACAGGGGCTTCCCGCCGCCCAGTCCAGCCTGGCCGAGGCCCATCTGTTCGGACTGGGCACGCCGCCCAACCTGCCCCGCGCGATCACCCTGTACCGCCAGGCCGCGGCGCAAGGCCATGCGGAGGCGATGCGCCGGCTGGGTGACATCCACGCCATCGGCGGCCCTATCAACCGCTACAACCGCTACCCCACCGGCGCCCAATGCATCGCGGTCGACCTGCCCGAGGCGGCCCGGTGGTACCTGAAGGCGGCCGAGGCCGGCGACGCGTTCGCACAGGAACAGCTGGCCATCGCCTACCTCGCCGGGCTCGGCGTCGACCCCGATCCGGTGCAGGCCGAGCGCTGGCTGGAGGTGATCGGCAAGGAGCGCCGCGCCCATGCGGTGTTCTACCTGGCCGACCAGTACCTGTATGGCCGCGGCGACGTCGTGCCCCAGGACCTGGCCAAGGGCGCGCATTACACGTTGATCGCCGCCGAACTGGGCCACCCGCCCGGTCTGGCCCAGCTCGGCGCGCTGCACGAGTACGGCACGGGCGTCGAGCAGGACGACGTGAAGGCCTATGCCTACGCACTGGCGGCGCACGACGAGGGGCTTCCGATCGACGACCGCCAGTTCGCCAACCAGGTGGCCATGTTCCAGGCCCGCATGACCGAGGCCCAGCAGGCCGAAGCGCTGCAGCTGTTCCGCAGCATCCGTCAACTGCTGCATAGCGAGGGGACATACCTGTGAACCCGCCCCGCGCGCACCAACGTGCTCGCGTGACTGTTCAGCTGGAGTGGAGTAGCATTGGCCCCGTCAAGTAGCGTCTGGGTCGCCAGACGTCTTGCGGTTCTTGAAGAAACCGGGGGTGCATTGGTTTCGACGGGGGTTGTGAAGTTACTTGGTGCATGCCGAGGGGGCAGCTTTCCTCGTTAATCCAGCAGCAAACTTTTAGTTGCCAACGACGACAACTACGGTTCGGACTTCGCAATCGCCGCCTAAACAGCAGCAGTTGCTTTAGTTCTACAGCCGCCTAAGGCGAACCCCCGAACCTACTTGTGCCCGTGCTCGTAGATGTAGGGTCATTATCACGGAACCGGTTGTGATGGCTGCCTGTCAGTCACGACTTAACTAAAGCAGGCTGGTCCTGGGGTGCGCTTTGCACGCCGTGCTGCCACAGGGCGAGATTCAACGGCGAGCTAAGCATGTAGTACCGGGGATGGAGTGCCTTCGGACGGCGGTTCAATTCCGCCCACCTCCACCAATGACGGGTTCGAAAGAATCCGAAGAAGCCCGGGAATCCTTACACAATAAGGGTTCCCGGGCTTTTTAATTTCCGGCATGCGCTGTGCGCAGCCAGCCTATGCCTCGGTAAGATTGCGCTGCAGCAGGCCGTCCGCCAATGCCGCGATCTCGTCTCCCCGGTGCACACGGGCGAGCCAAGCCGCTGGGATGCCGGCCACGCCGTAGAAGGCACCCGCCAGCTGACCGACAACCGCCGCAGTGGTATCCGCATCGTCACCGAGGTTCGCCGCCTCCAGCACCGCACCAGCGAAGGTGTCGTGCTGGTGGAAACACCACAAGGCGGCTTCCAGGCTGTCCACGACGTAGCCTGTGCCACGTACCTGGTCGCGCGTGGCGCTCCGGTATCCGCCGGCGGCGATGTTGCGCAGACGCTGGCTGGACACCTCGATGGCGGCCAGGTCCAACACCTCCGCCTTGTCGCACCCCGCCAGCGCGCGTTCAAGCGCCACGGCCAGCAGGCGACACGCGTCCAGACACTCCCCCGCCGCGTGCGTCGTGCGGGAACTCAGCACGGCCATGGCCTGCAGCTCCGGCTTTCTGGCAAACCGAAGGACCACGGGCGCCAAGCGCATGATCGATCCATTACCCGCGCTATCGGGGTCGGTGTTGCCCGCCAGAGGCTCCCCGGTCACGAGGTAGGTGTGGATCGCGCCGCGTGTTGCCACGCCGATATCGAAGCAGGTGCCCGTCGAACTCCAGTAGCCATGCTGATACCAATTGGCGTAGCGGTTCATCTGATCCCGTGGATCGAACGCGTCGCAGCGGATCAGGCTCTCGGCCAAGCACAGGGCCATGGACGTGTCGTCCGTCCACTGTCCTGGCTCCAGCTCGAAGGGCCCGCCGCCCACCATGTCGGTCAGCGGTTCGAAGCTGCCGCGTGGCTTGAACTCCAGCGTGGTGCCAACGGCGTCGCCTGCGGCCAAGCCGAGCAGAGCGCCTCGGTATCGATTCTGTAGGTCCATGTGGCCATTCTAGGACAACAGCGCCACCCGCGATGCAGGCCCATTGCTTCAGGCGCGCGGTGAAAACGCCGCGCAACAACCGCGACGTACGGCGCGCTGTCGTTGCCTGAGCCCGCTCTCCACAGCTGCTAATCTGATGCAGGAACTGACCCGCGTGCAGACGTAGCGGCGAGCGAGGTTGGGCAGCGGCCATCGTGTATCCGGCTAACGCGCCTATTGAGTCGACCCCACCGCAAGGACAGAGAGTGCTTATCGTATTCAGCGGCCTTCCGGGCACCGGAAAAACCACTATCGCCAAGGGGCTCGCCGCGAAAACTGGCGCTCTGTATCTGCGGATCGATACGATTGAGCAAGCGCTTCGAAACTCCGGTGCGCTTGCGCAAGACGTGGGGCGTAGTGGCTACATGGTTGCCAATGCGCTTGCGCTGAGCAATCTAACTCTGGGACGGACAGTCATCGTTGATGGTGTGAATCCCGTGATGGAGAGCCGAATTGCCTGGAGCGAGATCGCCTCGACGGCTGGCGTTGAGCTGGTGAATATTGAAGTGATCTGCTCGGATAAAGGTGAACATCAGCGGCGGGTGGAAACAAGGCCGGGCGATGTTCCGGGGCTGACACCCCCCTCTTGGCAATCGGTGTTGGATCACGAGTATGAAGCGTGGGCCGATGCACCGTTTTCAATAGACACGGCACTGATGTCACCGGTGCAAGCCGTTTCGATCGTCACCCAGCACCTGATTGGCGGTCGCGGGTGATCCGCCCCCCCTCGCTGGGGTCGTCCGGCGCTCAGGCCGCTGACAAGTCTTTGCTGAGAAACACGCGACGCGTTCCGGCCGGTTCGCACGGTATCTCGCCGAACACCTGCCAACCATGCTTCACATAGAAATCCGGCGCCTGGAAGCTGATGGTGTACAGCACACCAGAGCAGCACCCACGCCGCCTGGCTTCGTCCTCAGCGGTCGCGAGAATGCGCGCGCCGAGGCCATGCCCACGCAGTTCTGCCGGAAGGTGGAACAGATCAATGAACAACATCCCCAATGATGTCCGGCCAGTCAGACCGCCCAGCACCTTGCCGGTTTCGGGATCAGTGACCAGAACCGCCAACGCACGTCGGTCGGCGTAACCGGCCGCATCCAAATTGAAGCCATCCAATCCATTGGCGATCAGATCCAGCGCCTCTGCACCAGGCGAGTCTGTGATGGAGATATCGAACTGCATGGTTCCATCTGCTGGCAGTGTTGGGACCTTGGATCCTAGCAAATCGGAGCTGCTCCGCAGCGACAGCGGATCCTGTGGGCACCACCTTCCCCCGCCCGCTCTTTCGCCCGCCGCCTCAACACCCCGCCGTCCGTCAGGTCCAATCAAACGAGAACAGCACAGTGCGGCTGTCCGGCTCATACAGCATCACGATGGCATCCGGGCCGGTGGCACACCAGTTGTAGCCGGCAACCGTGGCGACCGCGAAGAACGGCCTGCCCGCTCGGGTGATGCGCACATTCTCCGCATCGGCCACGCGATCGCGCTCGTACATCAGCGGATCCAGCCACAGCTCGAACGCAGGCGGGATGGGCGCGGTCTCGGTCCAGTTCCCGTCGGAGATCTGTCCACCCAGCGTGTCCAGGTAGGCCTGCTCGTTGGGGCCGCCTTCGCCAAAGTGCGAATAGCTGGCCAACCGCCCATGCGCCTTGAAATAGGCCTTCGCCCTTGCGTAGCTGTCCCGCATTTCGCCGATGTGCTCCACCAGCTCCGGGTCCTGCACGTTGCTCCCCAGGAAGTAGCCTTCTTCCCCGAGGAAACGCATGCGGTTGTCGGTCGTCAGCTCGAACGCGATCCAGTTGGTGCCGATGCATGCGTTGTGATGCGCCTCGGTCTCTTCGCCAAGGCATCCTTCATAGGGTTCGACCGGACACAGCATCGTGGCCACGGTGCCTGCCAGTGCCGGACGCAGAATGCCCAGGTCCACGGAGATCAGCGGCAGCAGATGCGCCGCCAACCAAGTCTGCCCGGAAGCGAATACCTCGGTAGGAAACGGGGTGATGCCCGGCTGGAGCTCGCGGATATCGGTCTGGTAGAACATGGGGGTCCGTGCATGAGAAGAAGGCGGGATAGGTCGTAGTGTGCACCCGGCCAGCGAGCGAAGGAATCGCTGCGGCTCCGACGGCGCCAAAAATACTGTGTTGTGCTGCCCGATGGTGTGGTGTCCAAAGATGGCGAGCAACTTCCCCTGCATCGCATCACGATGGGCGCACACCAGGAGACGCGCATGCACCGTTGGCATCTGAGCGGCCTTGACCACCGCCAATTCGAATACCTCGTTGAGATGGATGACAGCGACCTCGCAGCGCGCGGGATCGTGCGCTGCGTAGCCACGCAGGATCACGGATTCCCGTGCCGCATCAGCCTCGTCGACGCACGCGTCGGCGAAGAACTGTTGCTGCTTCCCTACACGCACCTGGCATGCACCTCACCCTACCGCGCATCCGGGCCGGTGTTCATCCGGTGCCAGGCAGTACGCTGCGTGTTGCCACCCGGCGTGGTGCCGCCCTACGTGCATCGCCGGCAGATGTCGGTACGCGCCTACGACGCCGGGGCGTTCATGCTGAGCGGACAGGTCTGCGAAGGCGCTGAAGTGGCCGCCACGCTGGACCAGCTGTTCGATGATCCCCACGTGCACCAGGTCCATCTGCACAACGCCGGGCGCGGTTGCTTTTCCTGCCGTGCCGAACGCTGCACGACCGACGTTCAGCCCGACGCGACGCCGCCGTCGGTCGAGATCAATCCATAGACATCAAAGTCACGCGCCACACCGCGCACCTGCCGGAAGTGGCGCAGCCGGCCTTCATGCCGGAAACCACACCGGCGCAGCACGGAAGCGGAGGCCGCGTTGCTGTCCAGCACGCAGGCCTGGATGCGATGCCAGCCGAATGCCGCCAACGCACATTGGCTGACCGACAGGCACAGCGCGCTGGCAATCCCGCGCCCCCAGTACGCCGGGCACAGCTCATAGGCGATTTCTGCGGTGCCATGCGGCCACTGGATGCTGTGGAAACCGATGCTACCCACCAAGGCACCGGCGCGGTCGACGACTGCCATGCGGATCTGGGTAGGCGTACTGGTTGCTTCCAGCGCGTCGAATATCGGGGCCAGATCGTCCACGGAGGAGAGCTGCCAACTGGTGCGCGCCAGTACGCCCGGTTGCATCAGGCAGGCATACCACGCGTCGGCGTCGTCCCGCACCAAGGGACGCAGGCTGACCTCGGGGTGCCCGGAAGACGGAATGCTGTTGCGCATGATGCTGGGTGCCGGTGCGGTTTGTCTCAATCTGCCCCCGTAACACCGGATGGGTCAACCCGCCGCCGCGCTCAGGTGCTTATGGAACAGCCGCATCTCCTGCGGATCGGGCGCGCGCTCCAACAGCGCCTGGTAGCGCGCCTGCAGCGCGTCGTGTGCCGAGCGCCGGTGCAACAGATACAGCGCGGGATAGTCGGTGTTGGCTTCGATCCATTCCGCTGCGTCCGCCGTGCGGAACCACTCCAACGATAGCGTGACGCTCGCGGACAGCTGCGCCTGCCAGCCCGGCACTTCGTCGAGGCTGTCGAACGCGCGCAGCCAGATCCAGAACCGTGCGTTGAAGGCCTCCAGCGTCTCAGCGCCATCCCGGAGGCTCCGCCAATCGGTCAGCTCCGCCACCACAGGGTTGGACACACGCTCCTTGATCGTGGATTCAACCAGAGCGGGCGGCCAACTCTCCGGATAATCGAACGCCTCGTCGCGCAGTGCCTGTTCCAGCACGGCGTTCACCCCTGCCATCAGCGTGCGATCAAGCAGGCCGAGGGTCAGGTGGAGCGAGTACCACCCTTTCTGCTTGGACAACCCCACCGTGTAACGGTGGGTGCGGCCGGATGCACTGACGCGCTCGAAATGGCGCCCGCGCTTGAGCACGAATCCCGCGGCCGCGAACTCGGCGGCGACGGCAGCGGTCAGGGTCTTCAACATTGCCTGGGTAGCCTGGGTCACGCGTGACGCTCCTTGTGACGGTACCGACGCTCGCTCACGGCAGCGTGAATTTCCGGGCCATGCGCAGCGGCCACACGGAGGTGAACTGCGCGCCCCCCACCAGCCGGTAGGCGGCCGAGACGCTGTGCAGCACGCCAAGCCGGTCCAGCACGTCCTTGGCCCGCCGGAAGACCGAGCGCGGGTCGTCGGTGAACATGAACAGGTTGATTTCCTTGGCACTGATGTCGTGGCCGTCCAGCGCCGCCGTCGTGCCCAGGACCTGGCTGAGCTCGGCCTCCAGGGTGGCCAGGAAGGCCTCGTCGTCCAGTGACTTTCTCCAGAACTTGATCACAAGCTGGTAATCCATCGGGGGGCCTGCCGTTCAAGAAGGGAACCGCCAAGGTTACCCTCCCTGGCGTCATCGACAACACCTTGATGTGCAGGCGATCATGCTCCGGTCATCCCCTCCCGGACTGCGAAGATTGCCATGGCCCCCTTCCGTTCGATCCTGTTGACCGCCCTGCTCGCACTGGCCCCGACCCTGGCCGGCGCGGCCGACAAGGTCACCACCACGCCGGTGCAGTTCGCCAAGGGCACCAGCAGCGCCACGCTGCGTGGCACCGTTGCCGGCTACGACACCGTGCGCTACACGGTTGGCGCACGCGCCGGCCAGACCATGACCGTCACGCTGGCGGGCAGCGCCAACGCCAGTTTCAACGTGTACGCGCCGGGCGTGGTGCCCGGCCAGGGCGAGGCACTGGGCAGCACCGATGAGAAGCGGCGCTGGACCGGCACCCTGCCCGCCTCCGGCACCTATGTGGTGCAGGTCTATCAGATGCGTGCGCAGGCACGTCGCGGCGAGAAGGCACCGCATACGTTGACCGTCGCCATCCACTGACCATGGATTTCCTCAAACTGCTCCGGTCGCTGGAAGAGTTTCTCTACGAACTCTGCACCTGGTTCCTGTTCTTTCCGCGCACGTTGTACCGGGTCATCGTGCATCCGCGGCGCATGGCGCAGTACGTCAACACCGAGCTGACCCAGAAGCTGGACAACCAGTTCGACGATGCGATCAGCCCGCCGATGTTCCTGATGCTGGCGGTGCTGGTCGCACACGGTGTGGAGCTGCTGATGCACCAACAGGTGACCGGGACCGGGCAGCTGTCGCGCACGGTGTTCGGCAACGAGGAAAGCCTGCTGCTGTATCGCTCGATCACTTTTGCGGTGTGGCCGCTGATCAGCAGCGTGCACCTGCTGCGGCGCAAGAAGGTGGCGATGACCCGCGAATCGCTGCGCCGCCCGTTCTTCATGCAGTGCTACCTGACGGCCCCGTTCGCGGTGGCGTTGTCGACCAGCATGGTGTTCGTGCGGTTGCCGGGCACGCTGTCCACCCAGATCGGCATTGCGGTGTCGGTGCTGTCGCTGCTCTGGTATGCGGTGGTGCAGGCTGGCTGGCTGAAGGTGGCCCTGCAGCGGTCGTGGCCGAACACGGTGCTGTCCACCGCGTGGGTGCTGATGCTGGGCATCGTGATCAACAGCCTGATCGGCTGGATCCTGCTGGCGAACTGAGCGTGCGGCAGTGCGATGGGACGGGCCTGCCGCCGCGCTCGTCCACCACAGGTGATAGGCCCAGCCGGCTGAGGCCCGCCCGAGGCTTATCCGCCGCAGCTTTCAGTACAGTGTTCGCGTGCTTCAGCGCACGGCGGCGTTCTCACCGCTGTCCATGCAGGCAAAGTACGCCCGCGTGCAGCCCCAGTTGCAGGAGTTCGCCAGGAGGGCAAAGGCAGTGGCGCCAAGACAGGCGGAAGAGAATACAGCGACGGCGACCAGACGTTTGAATCTGCGAATTGCGTATCACTCCGTGATAGGCCCAATCACCGAGCGAATCAAAATTAGCGGATCCTCTTCGTCACATATGGAACGGACGTCACGAAAGCTTGTCGGTAACTTCCTACCCCATGTCTCGATGCGCATACTGGGTATCGGTCTTCGCATTATCACGATGGGTGCCGGTTGAAAGCCGCAATTACAGGTTGTAGCCTCGACCTTGCCCAAGGAGGGCAGACAACGGAAGAAAGCATGAAAATTGGACTCAGGCTGTCTGTTGCGATCGCTTCAATCGCATTTACGTTGGGAATGGCCACGGCCACGGCCCAGCCTTATCCGTGCAGTATCTGCTACACCAACTACCGGGCCTGCCAGGCCGCGGGAACCAGTGAAGGCATCTGTTTCGGCACATTTTCGCGATGCATGAGGGGCGCCGGGTGCGCGCTTCCGTAAGTGATTGAAACACCGTCACGCCAGCTCTCGTCTGAGGGCTGGCGTCAGTCATCACTCCTTCTCTGTTCCACCGCTCTGCAGCCCAGCCTTCGCACATGGATTGCCCCGCACGTACCTGCATGCTAAACAGCGCAGGCGCATGTGCGCTGCAGAAGCAAGGAACCTGCTGATGAAACTGCATTTGGCCGCGATGGCCGCATTGGTAGTCACGTTGGGTGCAACCGGAACCGTCGGCATGGCCAAGGCCTCGCCACTGGACGGTCATTTCACCGAGTGCGTCCCGTTCATGGTCGCCAAGTACGTGTACCACCAGCGGTGCACCACCTATTACCTGGACGAGAACGGCAATCGCCACGTTGCCAGTGTCTACCACATCGACCAGGACGGGCAGTGGTACGTGCCCAACGAGTAAGACGGCGGCGTTGAGCCGCACGGGGTAGGCGCGCTCCGCCTGCCCCGCCAGCCGCCAATGCGTGCAATTCCCCCTGGCCCCATTCCATGCAACCCTTCGGGGGAAACGTTTTCATGGGATGGAGGGATTCCAATGTTGTCTCGTTTTCGTCGTACCGCGCTGCTGGCGCTGATGGCCTTGTCACTGCCGGCCGGCCACGCACTGGCTGAAACGGCTGCCCCGCTGCGGGTGATGTCATTCAATGTGCGCACCCCCGTGGATACCGAACCCGGTCGCCGCTGGGACGACCGCCGCGATGCGATGGTCAGCCTGCTGCGCGAGCAGCATCCGGCGGTGTTCGGCACGCAGGAACTGGTGCAGAAGCAGGCCGATTACCTGGTGGCCCACCTGCCCGGGTACCGCTGGTTCGGCAAGGACCGTCGCGGCGGCAGCGGCGACGAACACATGGGCGTGTTCTACGACAGCGCGCAGCTGACGGTGGTGGAACAGGGCGATTTCTGGCTGTCCGACACGCCCGACGTGCCGGGCAGCATCACCTGGGGCAACCTCATGCCGCGCATGGTCACCTGGGCGTTGTTCCAGCGCCAGGCCGACGGCAAGCAGTTCTACCTGCTCAACACCCACCTGCCCTACCGCGACGAGGACGAGCCGCGCCGCGTGCTGGGCGCCGAGCTGATCGCCACGCGCCTGGCCACGCTGCCCAAGAACATCCCGGTGGTGGTCACCGGCGACTTCAACAGCGAACCGGGCAGCACCACCTATCAGGCCTTCACCGCAGCGCTGGGCGATGCCCGCAAGCTGGCCACCAAGGTGGAGGGCCCGCGCCTGACCTTCCACGACTTCACCGGCAAGCCGACCGTGGAACTGGATTGGATCCTGGTGCGCGGCCTCAAGGTCGACCGTTTCCAGACGCTCGACGATGCGCCCGGCGGCGTGCTGCCGTCGGATCATTATCCGGTGCAGGCCGACCTGCGCTTCCCGGCGGCGGCAGCGCGCTGAGGCACCCCGTCCAGGCCGTGCCGCACGTCACGGCGCGGCCTGGGCATCACGGCGGCCGCGGCAGGTTGGGATAGCGCTGGCCGGGCCACATCACGCCACGTCGATGCCCGCGGTGCGATACCGGCACCCTCCCACCCTGGAGATGCCCACCATGGCCCACCGCAGCCGCCTGGCCGGTTTCATCATAGATTGCCACACCACCCCCGCCGACGAGRCCGCTGCCTTCTGGTCGGCAGCATTGGGGTACCGCGCCCAACCGGCCTACAGCGAAGAGGGGGCCGAGTACGCCGACCTGGTGGGCGCACCGGCCGGGCTGAATGTGGAAGTGCAACGGGTAGAGCACGCGTCACGCGTGCATCTGGATATCGAAAGCGACGACATCGACGCCGAGGCCGCGCGGCTGGAAGCACTGGGCGCGCGCCGGATCGGCTTCGTCAAACGCTGGTGGGTGATGGAAGCCCCTACCGGCCATCGGTTCTGCATCGTGCGCATGCGCGATGGGCAGGAAGGCGCAACGGCCAACCACTGGGACTGATTCAGCGCATGCGTTGGCGGGCGCTTTCCCCCAACAGCCGGCACAGCGCCAGATGCTGGTCGCGCGCCTGGCAGACCCGGGCCACGATGGCCAGGAACACCCCGATCAGAAGGACGCCGATGGCCAGCAGCGTGTCGGGAAGCCTGGCAAAGCCAAGCGCCACCATCAAGGCGGCGAGCACCAGCAGAATGATCGCGCCGGGCGACAACGCAGACTGCCCGTTCTGGGCGGGCGCGGCGTCGCCTCGCCACGGGTTGGGTGTGATCATGGAAACGTCCCCGGTAAGAGGGACGCTTTGTATCACCTGGATTGATGTGTACGGCAGTGGCAAAGCCGCCAACGGCCCCTTTTCTGGCTCACTGTCGCGGCAAACTCTGACGCAGCGCACAGGTGAGGGCGGCCAGGCCGCCCTCACCTGCCAGGTCAGCGCAGCGTGCCGGCCACGGCCGGTGGTGCCGCATCCTGCTGCTGGCCCCAACCACCCAGAGCCTTGTAAACCCCCACAACGCTGACGTTGACCGTGGATTCGGCCGCCGCCAGTGCGTCGTCCGCCGCCAGCTGGGTGCGTTGCGCATCCAGCAGGGTCAGGAAGTCTTCCGAACCCTCGCGGTAGCGGATCTGCGCCAGCTGCTCGGCACGCCGCGCGGCCTGCGCCTGCTCGGCGACGATGGCCAGCCGCGACTGCTGCTTGGCATACCGGGTGAGCGCGTTCTCGGTGTCTTCCAGCGCCAACAGCACCGCCTTCTCGTACTCGGCCGCCACACCGTCGGCCTGCGCCTTGCTGGCACGCAGGCGCGCCCGCACGGTACCGAAATCGAACGCGGCCCAGCTGATCGACGGGGTCACCGACCACGCCTTGTTGGCACCGTTGACCAGGCCGCTGGCATCGCCGGACAGGAAGCCGACGAAGCCGGTCAGGCTGATCCGCGGGAACAGATCGGCCGTGGCCACGCCCACGCGGGCAGTGGCGGCGGCCAGGCGGCGTTCGGCACTGCGCACGTCGGCACGCTGGCGCAGCAGGTCGGTGGTGTCACCCAACGGCAGCTGCTTGGCGTAGGCCGGTACTTCGCGCGGCTGCAGCAGCTCGTCCAGTGCATCCGGACGCTGCCCCAGCAACACCGCCAGGCGATGCCGCGACTGCACTTCAGCC
Organism: Stenotrophomonas sp. 10N36; assembly: GCF_056395005.1. NCBI lineage: Bacteria > Pseudomonadati > Pseudomonadota > Gammaproteobacteria > Lysobacterales > Lysobacteraceae > Stenotrophomonas > Stenotrophomonas sp. 10N36. Next base: position 223,563 of record NZ_JBFTIS010000001.1, read on the forward strand.
ACTTCCAGCAGCGGGATGTCGGCCTCGATCGCCTTCAGGCGTGCGCGACTGCTCTGCACGTCCAGCTCGCTGCCGGCACCCAGTTCCCAGCGGGCCTCGGTCAGGCGCTGGGTATCGCGCAGATTCACCAGGGTGCGCTTGGCCACGTCGATGCGCTTCTGCGACCCACGCAGTTCGAAGTAGTTGCGCGCCACTTCGGCGGCCACGGTGACCTGGGCATCGGCAAGGTTGTCCTGCTCGGCCCCCAGGTCCGCACGCGCCGCTTCGGCGGCACGGCGCTGGCGACCGAACAGGTCCAGCTCCCAGCCGGCGTCAAAGCCGAGCTGGTAGGTCTCGCTGAAGACACGCTCGCCGCCCACGGTGGCATCGGGCTGCTTGCGGCGGTCGTAGCTGCCGCCGGCGGTGACGTGCGGCAACTGGTCCAGGCGTTGTTCGACGAACACCGCGCGCGCTTCACGCACGCGGGCCATCGAGATACGCAGGTCCAGGTTGGTGCCCAGTGCGTCGTGCACCAGCTGTTCCAGCACCGGGTCATCGAACTGTGCCCACCAGCTGGCCACCGGCGAGGCGGAGGTGAACACCGGCGCGGCGGCGCCCTGCAGGGTCACCGGTGTAGCCGGTGGCGCCTGGTAGTTGGGGCCGACGCTGACGCAGCCGGCCAGCAGCGCGCTGGTCACGGCCACGGTCAACAGGCGGATCACCATGGCAGCACCTCGCCGAGGTAGGTGAAGCTGCCGTTCGGGCCGTCGGCGCCGATCAACGCCATGCCCACGCTGGAGCGTGCGCCTTCGCTGATTTCGATCTCGCCTTCGCCACCGTTCATGTCGGTTTTGACGTAGCCCGGGTGCACGGTGTTGACCTTGGTGGTGCCCTCGCGCAGCTCATAGGCCAGCTGCACGGTCCAGGCATTCACCGCGCTCTTGGAGGCGTTGTAGGCCGGCACCGCGAAGCCATAGATCGGCGAACCCGGCTGGCTGTGCAGGGTCAGCGAGCCCAGGATGCTGGACACGTTGACGATGCGGCCCGCCGGCGAGGCGGTGATCAGCGGCAGGAACGCCTGGGTCACGGCGATGACCGCGAACACGTTGGTGTCGAAGGTGTCGCGCCAGGTCTGCAGGGTCTGCGCCGACGGGGCCAGCTTGATGTCATCGAGCAGGATGCCGGCGTTGTTGACCAGGATGTCCAGGCGGCCGTGACGTTCGGTCACGGTCTGCACGGCGGCGGCGATGCTGGCGGCATCACCCACGTCCAACTGGATCGCCTCCACCGGCAGGCCCTCGGCCTGCAGCTTCAGCGCCTCGGCCACGGCGACGTCGCGCTTGCGCCCGGCAAGCAGCGTATGCACGCCGGCCTGGGCCAGCTGGCGGACGGTTTCCAGGCCGATGCCGCGGGTGGCACCGGTGACCAGGGCGATCGTTTGGGTAGCGGTATTCATGTATGAAACCTCGCGGGGGATGGGATCAATGGTGGATGGTGGGTTCGCCGTGGGTCACCAGCTGCCCGCCGCCGTTACGGCTGACGAACTTGCGCAGGGCCACGTAGAACACCGGGGTCAGGAACAGGCCGAACAGGGTCACGCCCAGCATGCCGGCGAACACCGTGATGCCGGTGACAGAGCGCACCTCGGCGCCAGCGCCGTGCGAGAGCACCAGCGGGATGGTGCCGGCGATGAAGGCGATGGAGGTCATCACGATCGGGCGCAGACGCAGGCGGCAGGCTTCCAGCGCGGCCTCCACGATGCCCTTGCCCCCCATCTCCAGCTCCCGGGCGAACTCGACGATCAGGATCGCGTTCTTGCACGCCAGGCCCATCAGCACCACCAGGCCAACCTGCACGAACACGTTGTTGTCGCCACCGGTCATCCACACGCCGAACAACGCCGACAGCAGGGTCATCGGGACGATCAGGATCACCGCCAGCGGCAGCGACCAGCTTTCATACAGCGCAGCCAGCACCAGGAACGCGAGCAGGATGGCCACCGGGAACACGATGAAGGCGGCCTTGCCCTGGGTGGCCTGCTGGTAGCTCAGGTCGGTCCATTCGGTGGCCATGCCCACCGGCAGCACCTTGGCGGCGATGGCGGTGAGGTTGGTCATCGCTTCCGCCGAGGACAGCAGGCGCGGATCGGCCTCACCGGCCAGGTCGGCGGCCGGGTAGCCGTTGAAGCGCAGCACCGGGTCCGGGCCGAAGGTTTCCTTGACGGTGACCATCGAACCGATCGGCACCATTTCACCGCGATCGTTGCGGGTACGCAGCTTGCCGATGTCCTCGACGCTGTCACGGAACTGACCGTCGGCCTGGGCGATGACCTGCCAGGTACGACCGAACTGGTTGAAGTCGTTGACGTACGACGAGCCCAGGTAGGTCTGCAGGGTGTCGAACAGCTCGGTCAGCTGCACGCCCTGTGCCTTGGCCTTGACGCGGTCCACTTCGGCATCCAGCTGCGGCACGTTGGCCTGGTAGCTGGTGATCGGGAACGCCATGCCCGGCGTCTGCGCGACCGCACCCTGCATCGACTGCACCGCGTTCTGCAACGCGCCGTAGCCCAGGTTGCCCCGGTCCTGGATGAACATCTGGTAGCCGTTGCCGTTACCCAGGCCCAGGATCGGCGGCGGCATCATCGCAAAGGCAAAGCCTTCCTGCAGCCCGGCGATCTTCTGGTTGATCTCGGCGTTGATCTGCGCGGCGGTGCGGCCATGGCGCTCGTTGAACGGCTTGAGCGGAATGAACGCCACGCCGGTGTTGGGCGTGTTGGTGAACTGCAGCGCGTTCAGGCCGGGGAACGAGATGGTGTGGGCCACGCCATCGGTTTCCTGGGCGATCTTGGCGACCTTGCGCAGCATTTCATCGGTACGCGCGATCGACGAGCCTTCCGGCAGCTTCACGCCGGCGATCAGGTACAGCTTGTCCTGGGTCGGGATGAAGCCCGGCGGCACCAGCTTGAAGATGAAACCGGTACCCACCAGCAGCACCGCATACACCACGAACACCGCACCGCGGCGACCGAGGATCTTCGACACGCCGCGCTCGTACTTCTCCGAGCTGGACTTGAAGAAGCGGTTGAACGGACGGAACACCCAGCCGAACAGACGGTCGATGATGCGGGTCGGGGCATCCTTCGGCGCGCCATGCGGCTTGAGCAGGCGGGCGGCCAGGGCCGGCGACAGGGTCAGCGAGTTGATCGCCGAGATCACCGTGGAGATGGCGATGGTGACCGCGAACTGCTTGTAGAACTGGCCGGTGACGCCCGACAGGAACGCCATCGGCACGAACACGGCACACAGCACCAGCGCGATGGCGATGATCGGGCCGGACACTTCACGCATCGCCTGATGCGCGGCCGCCAGCGGGGTCAGGCCTTCTTCGATGTTGCGTTCAACGTTTTCCACCACCACGATCGCATCGTCGACCACGATGCCGATGGCCAGCACCAGGCCGAACAGGCTCAGCGTATTGATCGAGAAGCCCAGCAGGTACAGCGCACCGAACGTACCCACGATGGACACCGGCACGGCGATCAACGGAATGATCGAGGCGCGCCAGGTCTGCAGGAACAGGATCACCACCAGCACCACCAGCGCGATGGCTTCCAGCAGGGTGGACACCACGGCCTTGATCGAGTCGCGCACGAAGATGGTGGTGTCATACACCGCTTCGTACTTCACATCGGCAGGCATGGTCTTCTGCATCTCGTCCATGCTGGCCATCACCGCATCGCGGATCTCCAGCGCGTTGGCGCCGGGGGCCTGGAAGATACCGATGCCGACCGCGTTCTTGCCGTCCAGCTGCGAGCGCAGGGTGTAGTCGCCGGCGCCCAGTTCCACCCGGGCCACGTCCGACAGCCGCACCACTTCACCGTCGGTACCGCTCTTGAGCACGATGTCGCCGAACTCCTTTTCGCTGCGCAGGCGGCCCTGGGCATTGATCAGGGTCAGGAACTGGCTGTTGGGCATCGGCTCGGCGCCGAGCTGGCCGGCCGAGACCTGCACGTTCTGCTCGCGCATGGCACCGACCACGTCGCTCGCGGTCAGGCCGCGCGCGGCCACCTTGTCCGGGTCGAGCCAGGCGCGCATGGCGTAGTCGCCACCGCCGAAGATCTGCGCATCGCCCACGCCCTGGATACGCGCCAGGGCGTCCTTGACGTGCAGGCGGGCGTAGTTGCGCAGGTACAGGGTGTCGTACTTGCCGTTGGGCGAGGTCAGGTGCACCACCATCAGGAAGGTGGGCGACTGCTTCTGGGTGGTCACGCCTTGGCGGCGGACATCCTCGGGCAGGCGCGCCTGGGCTTGGGCAACGCGGTTCTGCACCTTCACCGCCGCTTCGTCCGGGTCGGTACCCGGGCGGAAGGTGATGGTCATCTGCAGCACGCCGTCAGAGCCGGCCACCGACTTGAGGTAGATCATGCCTTCGACGCCGTTGATGGCCTCTTCCAGCGGGGTGGCCACGGTTTCGGCGATCACCTTGGGGTTGGCGCCGGGGTACACGGTACGCACCACCACCGACGGCGGCACCACTTCCGGGTACTCGCCGATGGGCAGCATCGGAATGGAGATCAGGCCGGCGGCGAAGATCACGATCGACAACACCGCCGCGAAAATCGGCCTGTCGATGAAGAAACGGGAAAAGTCCATGGGTGGATTCCTGGGGTTTCACCATCGCCGGCGTGCACGACCCCGGCCGCTGTCACAGGTGACAGCGGTGGCGGGCTCCCCTGCACGGGGCGATGGCAGTCACGGTAGAGCCGACCGTGGGTCGGCTCCTACGTAGAGCCGACGGTCAGTCGGCTGCTCTTCAGTTCTTTGCGACAGCCGGCGCAGCGACCGGCGCGGCAACCGGCTGCATGGCAACGGCCTTGGCCTGCACCGGCATGCCCGGCATGAAGACCTTCTGCACGCCGTCGATGATCACCCGGTCGCCGGCCTTCAGACCCTGCTGCACGATGCGTAGACCGTCGGCATTGCGGCCCAGCGTGATGTCCTGGCGCTGTGCCTTGCCGTCCTTGTCGACCACGTACACATACTTGCGGTCCTGGTCGGTCAGCACGGCCTTCTCGTCGATCAGCATGGCCTGGAACTGGCCGCTGCCCAGCAGCTGCACGCGGGCGAACAGGCCCGGGGTGAAGGTGCGATCGGCGTTGTCGAGCAGTGCGCGGACGCGGATGGTGCCGGTGCTGCGGGTGACCTGGTTGTCGAGGAAGTCGACCTTGCCTTCGTGCGGGTAGCCGTCCTCGCCCGACAGGCCGACCTTGACCGGCAGATCGCTGTCACGCTCGCTCGGGCGCTCGCCCTTGCGCGCCATCTGGGCGTAGCGCAGGAAGGTGGCTTCGTCGGCATCGAAGTACACGAACACCGTGTCCAGCGACACCAGCGTGGTCAGCACGCTGGCGCTGTCGCCGGCGGTGACCAGGTTGCCGGCGGTCACCATCGCGCGGCCGGCGCGGCCGTTGATCGGCGCGCGCACCTTGGTGAACTCCAGGTTCAACGCGGCGGCATCCAGCGCAGCCTGCGCGGCCTGCACGCTGGCACCGGCCTGGTCTGCCGCGGCACGCCGCTGCTCCCAGGTTTCGGTGGAGATGGCCTGCTGGTCGGACAGCTTCTTGGCGCGTTCGGATTCGCTGCGGGCCAGGGTGGACTGGGTGCGGGCGCGCGCCAGTTCGGCACGGGCGCGGTCGTACTCGGCCTGGTAGCTGCGGGCGTCGATGGTGAACAGCACGTCGCCCTTCTTCACTTCCTCGCCTTCGACGTAGTTGACCTTGTCGATGTAGCCGGACACGCGCGGGCGCAGCTCGACGCTCTGCACCGCTTCAACGCGGCCACTGAAGTCGTCCCACTGGCTGACGGGCTTGATCAGCACCGGTGCGGCGCTCACCTGCGGCGGCGGCGGCATGCCGGCTTCTTCTGCGTGGCCACCGCTGCAGGCAGCCAGCACGGCGGCGGCGAGGATCGAGACGCCGGCCATGGCCAGCCGTCGGGTAAGACTATGCGGAGTGGAATTGGAGGAGGTCATGACATGCATCCGTACGGAGGGGTGGTATTCGGAAATCGGGGTAGTGCAGAACGTGGGTGGCGCATCCTGCGACCTCAACCTTGGTAGAGGTCAAGCAGCGCCAGCGGTGTCGCGCGACATCGGGGGAGGCCAATCCCTGTGCAGCAGGCCGCGCGGCAGTTCGGCATCGCGCGCATCGCAACGCACGATGGCGCGGTTGTCGGTACAGGTGTCCAGCAGCGATACAAGGCGGCGGCCCACCAGCAACGCGCTGGGCCACTCGATGCAGGCGTTGGCCGCATTGGCCGGGGTGCAGACCGGGTTGCACACTTCCAGCATCTGCGCGCGCACGCCCAGCGCCTGCGCTTCCTGGTGCAGCACCTGCGCGTACATGCGCGTGGCCGACATGGTGATGGACGATTCACCGTGCCCGGCCCACGGCTTGAAGCCGGCCGGACCGCCGATCAACACGTAGCGGCGCGGATGGGTGCCACCGCGCAGCAACGGCAACAGGTGGCGGCCGGCATGCACGTGCGGCATCACGTCGGCCTGCAGCGCCTGCAGCAGCGCGTCGCCACTGCGATCGGTCACCCGGCCGCGGTTGTAAGGCCCACCCATCGCATCGACCACGGCCGACAACGCGCGCCGGCGCGGCGCGATGCGCTCGGCCACGGTCTGCGCCGAGGCGTCGTCGCCGAAGGAACCCAGCAGGGTCTCCAGACCGGGCTCATCGGCGAACTGTTCCTGCAGGGCCGCCAGCCGACCGGGGTCGCGGCCGACCACCAGGACCGGGCTACCGGCCTCCAGCAGCGCAGCCACGATGCCCTGGCCGACACTACCGGTGCCGCCCAGAACAAGGACCTCGGGGGCCAGCGTCCCACTCATGGGACTTTCACTCCCGCCGCCGGGATAATCCCAATCCGGCCCAGTCGGCCCAGATCACGATTGCCCAGGCGCAGGCTGCCGCCGCGCTGCATCTTGGCGGGCGGGGTGAACTCTCGGAAAGCCTTGTAGGACAAGGACGAGGGCCGCTTCTCAACGGTCATCGCCAGGTCCAGCGGGGCTGTGCGGCCGGTCAGTACGCGGCCAAGAATGTTCCGCAACCACATGGCGGAGGTCCTTCAATTCGGGAATGGCGCCAGATTAGTCCTCAAACTCCCACTTGATTAGTCCGGATTAAGGGGAATAATCGTCCCGTACCCGGCACAATCTTTCGGGCACCCTATCCCCTCCCCGACTTCGGACCCGTCATGGCCCACGATCTCAACGACACGCTGATCTTCGTCAAGGTGGTCGAGCAAGGCAGCTTCATTGCCGCCGCCACTGCGCTTGGCCTGCCCAAGACCACGGTCAGCCGCAAGGTGCAGGAACTGGAAACGCGCCTGGGCGCGCGCCTGCTGCACCGGACCACGCGCCGGCTGGGCCTGACCGAGGCCGGGTCGGTGTACCACGAGCATTGCCAGCGCATCGCACGCGAACTGGAAGAAGCCGAAGGTGCAGTCAACCAGCTGCAGTCCGGTCCGCGTGGCTGGCTGCGCTTCACCGTGCCCTACTCCATCGGCATCACCTGGATCGCGCCGCTGCTGGGCGAGTTCCATGCGCAGTACCCGGAAATCCAGCTGGACATGCACCTGGGTAACGAAAAGCTCGACCTGATTGCTGGCGAAGCCGACCTGGCGTTGCGCGTGGGCACCCTGCCCGACTCCAACCTGGTGGCGCGCAAGCTGGGCAGCCTGCGCACCCAGGTGTTCGCCAGCCCGGCCTACATCGAGCGCTACGGCGAGCCGCTGCATCCGGACGAACTGCAGTTCCATCGCATCCTGGCGATGCGCAAGGCGCGCAACCTCAACAACAACCGGTTCTTCTGGCAGCTGGGCGAGAACGGCGGCGACCTGCGTGACTTCCCGGTCAATCCGCTGCTGGTGGCCAATGATCCCTCCGCGCTGAACGGTGCACTGGTGTGCGGCGAAGGCTTGCTGCTGACCGGTGACGTGATGGCCAAGCCATTCGTCGAATCGGGCATGGTGCGCCGCGTACTGGCCGGCTGGACCGGCCCTGAAGTGGACTTCAATGCAGTGTTCGCCGGCGGCCGGCTGGTCTCGCCGAAGGTGCGTGCGTTCGTTGATTTCCTGGTGGCCAAGCTCGACTTCGACGCCAACTACATGCTGGCGCAGTGCCCGAACGCGAAGTTCGCCAAGCAGCAGAATGCGCAGGCCGAAGAGGAACTGCAGGCCACTGGGAAGCGGATTCTGGAGACGGTCACCGCGACCTGATCGCGGGTTTTTTCCCTGCGGTGGATTGTCGATCCGCTGCCGCACAAGGCCGCCTCCGGGCGGCCTTGTCGCATCTGGCACTGTCTGCGCGGATTGTCGTGATCGGCGTCGTTGCGCACTGCATCCATCGCACTGCTGCGGAGGCGTTCAGCGCGAACTGCATCACGCCTTTGATCATTCCCATCCCTGTTTCTCCGACCCGCGTCACATTGAACGCCGTTCCCGCGAACCACTGCGCACTTCAACTGTCTACGCGGCGTTAGGTTCCGCCCCACGCGACCTGGCCAGCCCGGCCGGATGCACTGGAGGCGACACATGCACCACCCGTTCCGCGCACGGACCCAACCGCGCAAGACCCGTCTTTCCCTGTTGCTGGTGGCCCTGCTGTCGCCGCTGCCCGCGATGGCGCAGAGCACGGTCGGCGACATCCTCGGCCACGTCCCCGGCGCCACCCAGGGCACGGTGCAGATCCGGCACCTGGACGCTGGCACCACGCGTGAGACCCGGATCAACCCTGACGGCCGCTTCCGCCTGCCGGCACTGTCCACCGGCCAGTACGAGGTCCGCATCACCCGCGCCGACGGCAGCAGCGAGCAACGCCACGTAACCGTGGTGGCGGGCCAGACCACGCAGGCGGACTTCGCCCGGGCAGCCACGCTGGAGACGGTCAGGGTGCGCGCCATTGCCGCCGCCCCTATCGACCTGGGCAGCGTGGAAACGCGCACCACCTTCACCGCCGAGCAGCTCAACACGTTGCCGGTGGCACGCGACATCACCAGCATTTCGCTGCTGACACCGGGCACCGTGGCCAGCAGCAGCTTCTTTGGTCCGGCCTCGTTCGGTGGCGCCTCGGCGGCGGAAAACAGTTACTACGTCAATGGCTTCAACGTCACCAACCTGTTCGACAGCCTGTCCTTCTCCGAGGTGCCGTTCCAGGCCATCGACCAGCTGGACGTGCAGACCGGGGGCTATGGCGCACGCTATGGGTTCTCCACCGGCGGCGTGACCAGCGTCAACGTCAAGCGCGGCACCAACACCTGGAAAGGCGGGTTCAGCTGGACCACCGAGCCTTCCGCGCTGCGGGAGAATGCGCCGGACACCCTGCGCAGCGATGGCAGCATCCTGCGCTCGTACGACAACAACAGCAGGTCCAGCGACGTGGCCAGCGCCTGGGCCGGTGGCCCGCTGATCGAGGACAAACTGTTCGTGTTCGCGCTGGGCAGCCTGAGCCGCTCGGACAGCACCGCCTTCGGTGGCCGCACGGCCAGCGGCCCGCGTCGCGCCAGCGACCCGGACACCCCGGTACCACCCGCCTCGCTGTCGGCATCGGCGGAAGACTACCGCTCGCGCGACCCGTACTGGCTGTTGAAGCTGGACTGGTACCTCAATGACCGCAACCACCTGGAATACACCGGCTTCGACAACCGCCAACGCTACCGCTACGACTACTACGACGCCGACTACAGCAGCGACCAGCCCGATGCCGAGCCCGGCAAGAGCGACTATCGCGGCCGCAAGGAAGGTCGCGCCGGTGGCACCACCCATGTGTTCAAGTGGACCAGCCAGCTCACCGACGACCTCACCGCCAGCGTGCAGCATGGCCGCATGCGCAACCACACCGGCGAGTACACGCTCAGCCCGGACGGAAAGCGCGGCGACTACGAGGGCGACATCAACGCTCCCGATGGTGAATGCCCGTACGTGGTGGACCGCGTACTCGGCAAGCAGGTGGGCTGTGCAGTGGACAGCCAGCTGGGCCTGCGCAGCGGCAGCAACGAACGCCGCACCACCCAGGCCGACCTGGTCTGGCAACTCGGCAACCACCAGCTCGGCGGCGGCTACAGCCAGGAAGACTGGACCTCGGTGCAAGGCACGGCGTACTCCAGCGGTGCCTACTGGAACCTCTACGCGAACTACGCCCAGCGCATCAACTTCCGTACCGGGGGCGCGATCGGCGTCAAGCAGGCATCGTGGTACCTGGAAGACCACTGGCAGGTCACCGACCGGCTGATGCTGTACGCCGGGCTGCGCAACGACTCGTTCGACAACCGCAACGGCAGCGGCGCCACGTTCGTCAAACAGGACAACATCTGGCAGCCACGGCTGGGCCTGTCGTGGGATCCCACCGGTGACGGGGACAGCAAGCTGTACGCCTCGCTCGGCCGCTACTCGTTGCCGATCGCGGCCAACGTGGCGCTGCGCGCCGCCACCGCTTCGTACTACACGATGGACTACTTCACCTACGACGGGTACGACCCGGTGACGGGCAAGCCGAACATCACCGGCTCCTACCGCGATGGCAGTGCCGACAGTGTGGTCAACGGGGCCGACGGCAGCACGCCCAACCCGCGCGCGGTCGCCTCACAGGGGCTCAAGCCGTATACCCAGGACGAACTCATCCTCGGCTACCAGCGGCAACTGCACTCGGGTAACGACTGGGTCGATGGCTGGACCCTCGGCGCCAAGCTCACCCTGCGCCGGATCAACCAGGTGATCGATGACACCTGCGATTCGCGCGCGCTCTACAACGCCGCCAAGGCGTCCGGCTACGACGTCTCGCATTGGGACAGTGAGTGGGAAGTGCCCGGCGGCCTGCCCGGCTGTTGGCTGTACAACCCGGGCAGCGACCTGGTGCTGGACATCGACGTGGACGGCGACGGTACGCCCGACAGCATCCGCGTCCCCGGCGAGGACCTGGGACCGAAGGCCAAGCGCCGCTACACCTCCTTGACCCTGTCCGCCGAAAAGCGCACCGAACGCTGGTATGCCAGTGCCAGCTACACGTGGGCCAAGCTGCACGGCAACTACGAAGGGTTGGTGAAGAGCACCAACGGCCAGGATGACACCGGCACCACCTCGGACTTCGATTTCAAGGAGCTGTCTTACGGCGCCGACGGCTACCTGTTCAACGACCGTCGCCACAGCATCAAGCTGTTCGGCAGCTACCAGTTGAGCCCGCAGTGGCAGGTGGGCGCCAACCTGCTGGTGCAGTCGGGCACGCCGATCAGCTGCCTGGGCGGCGGCAACGGCACCTTCGGCACGGAATTCGGCTACCGCGGGGTATTCCACACCTGCAACGTGGGTGAGGACGACATCGCCAAGCTGGGCAGCAGCGGCCGTACGCCGTGGACGGCGACCTTCAACCCGAACGTGGTGTATTCGCCGACGGCGCTGGCCGGGCTGAGCGTGCAGCTGTCGGTGATCAACCTGTTCAATTCGGTCAAGCCGGTGCAGGTGTACGAGCAACGCTACGACGTCAATGCCGCCGGGACGATCACCGATTACTTCAACTACGGCAAGGCGCGCTACAACACCACCCCGCGGTACGCCCGGCTGCAGGTGCAGTACGACTGGTAAGAGCCGCGCAGACGGATGGGTTCATGGCGTACCGGCCAACGGCCGGTACCTACCGCAACCCCGCCCGTGCCGGCCGTTGGTCGGCATGGGCCCGCGAACGCACGGACGTGTTCATGACGTACCGGCCAACGGCCGGTACCTACCGCAACCCCGCCCGTGCCGACCGTCGGTCGGCATGGGCCCGCGAACGCGCGGACGTGTTCATGGCGTACCGGCCAACGGCCGGTACCCACCCACCGCCGGTAGGTGCCGACCGTTGGTCGGCACGGCGCCGCGAACGCACGGACGTGTTCATGACGTACCAGCCAACGGCCGGTACCCACCCACCGCCGGTAGGTGCCGACCGTTGGTCGGCACGGGCCCGCGAACGCGCGGACGTGTACATGGCGTACCGGCCAACGGCCGGTACCCACAAAAATGCCGCCTGAAATGGCGGCATTTTGCTCCGGCCGTGAGCCGGACCCGTCAATAACGCTGCGCGTTATTGACGAAGCGGAATCACGCGGATTTCCACACGGCGGTTCTGCGCGCGGCCCGCATCGGTGCTGTTGTCGGCGATCGGGTAAGCCTTGCCGGCGCCCAGCGTTTCGATACGGGCACCCTGCACGCCCTGGGCGGTCAGGTAGGCCGCCACCGAATCGGCACGCTCCTTGGACAGGCGATTGTTGACCGCGTCGCTGCCGATGCTGTCGGTATGGCCCACCACTTCAATCATGGTCTGGTTGTACTCGGCCAGGGTGCTGGCAACGCCATTGAGCGAGCCGTAGAACTGCGGCTTCAGCGTGGACTTGCCGAAGTCGAAGGTGATGCCGTCCGGCAGGTTCAGGGTCAGGTTGTCGCCATCGCGGGACACGTCGATACCGGTGTTGGCGGTACGTTCGCGCAGCGCGCGCTCCTGCCGGTCCTGGTACTGGCCGATGGCCGCGCCGCTGAGCGCGCCGATACCGGCACCGATCATCGCGTGCTGGCGACGCTCGGTGGCGCTGTTGCCACTGAGCAGGCCGGCGGCCACACCCACGGCAGTACCGATCAGCGCGTTGCGGCCGGTCTTGTTCTGCTGCTGGGTGGGATTGCCGTACGGATCGGACTGGGTGTACGAGCCGCCGGTGGCGCAGGCCGTCAAGGCAGCGGCGGTCATCAGGGCCAGGGCCACGTTACGGGTTGCGGGTCGAATCATGGTGTTCTCCTTGGTTACCGGTCTACCGGCGTGCGAGCGCCCAAAGGATAAACACGCAGACGCGATGCCGGCATGACGATGCAAACCCGTGCCAGCTCCCCGTTCAGCTTTCTGAGCGGGGCCCGCGCAGCCGGGTTTACACGCTTCCGGTGTGACGGTAAGCGGCCAATGCGGCATCCCGTCCCGCCGCCAGGTCCACCAATGGCAGGGTGGGATACGTTGGCGCGTGCTCGGCCAGCAGGTGCGGGTGCTGCCACGGCGCGAAGCGGGCCTTCAGCGGCAGGGGGGCCAGCTCGGGCACCCACCGGGTGATGTAGCGCGCCTGCGGGTCGAACTTCTCCGACTGGGTGACCGGGTTGAAGATGCGGAAATACGGCGCAGCGTCGGCACCGGTACCGGCCACCCATTGCCAGCCCATGGTGTTGTTGGCCAGATCGGCATCCACCAGGGTGTCCCAGAACCAGCGCGCGCCTTCGCGCCAGTGCTGGCGCAGGTGCTTGCACAGGAAGCTGGCCACCAGCATGCGCACGCGGTTGTGCATGTAGCCGGTGGCCCAGAGCTCGCGCATGCCCGCATCGATGATCGGAATGCCGGTGCGCCCCTGCTGCCACGCCTGCAGCTGTGTGGCGTTGGGCGGCGTCCAACGGAACCCGTCGAAACGCGGGTTGAGGTTGTGGTCCGGGGTCTGTGGAAAGTGGTGCAGCAGGTGGTAGGAGAACTCGCGCCAGCCCAGCTCGCGGATGTAGCCGTCGATGTCGGCGTCACGGCTGGCACTGCGTTCGTCCTGCAGCCGGCGCACGATCTGCCAAGGCGCGATCTCGCCGAAATGCAGGTGCGGCGACAGCAGCGAGGTACCCACCCGGTCGGGCAGGTCACGCTGCTGGCGATACCCGTTGAGCGCGCCGTCGATGAACACCGTCAGCGCCTCGTGCGCGCCGGCTTCACCGGGTTGCCAGTGGTCCCAGAACTGCGCGTCCCAAGGCAGCGCCGCGGCCAGCTGCAGCGCGTCCAATGCAACGCCCTGCACCGCGTGCGCAGGCAAGCGCGCCGGCGGAGGCATCGGGGCCGGCACCTGCAGGCGAGTCAGTGCGTTGCGCCAGAACGGGGTAAATACCTTGTACGGGTTGCCTTGGAGCGTTGCGATATCCCACGGCTCCAGCAGCAGGCTGCCGTTGTGGCTTTCGGCATTGATGCCCTGCTCGCGCAGCGCGCGCTTGATGGCCGCATCCCGCGGCTGGGTGGCCGGTTCGTACTTGCGGTTCCAGTACACGGCCACCGCCCCGGTCTGCGCGATCAGACGCTCCAGCTCGGCATGGCTGTCACCCTGGCACAGCACCAGCGCCGAGCCGCGCGCGCGCAGGTCGGCGTCCAGCGCCACCAGCGACCGGTGCAGCCAGGCATTGGATGCGCCCCCCGGGGCCCAATCACCCTCTTCGTGCGGCGCATGGATGTAGACCGGTACCGGCACATGGCCCGCATCCAGCGCGGCCTGCAGGGCCGGGTTGTCCTGCAGCCGCAGATCACGGCGAAACCACACCAGCGCTACCGTCACAACCACCACCCAGACGAAAAAACCGTGGCCATGATAGCCAGCCCCGGTGAAGAACACGCACTGGCCCGGCGCCACACCGGGTTTGTGCGCTGCCTCGATGCTGGCTAGTCTTCGCAGTCCCGCCCGGATGGACCCGCACCATGCACGCACTGCACGCTTCGTTTGCCCGCTTCGGCCCGCTGCAGGCGCAATCGACCGACCTCTGGCAAGGCGACGTCCCACTGCCGCCGGCGCTCGCCGCGTTCTATGCGCAGGTCGGCCCGTGGGGCGAGACCGTGCATGCCAGCGTCGGCCCGGTCGGCATCAGCGTGCCCGGGGTCAACGTCGCGTTCCCGCCGCTGCACCGTTTGTGGGCGCTGCAGGCGGGCTATCGCTGGGAAGGCGATGCCGGCGCGCGCATCGCGGACTGGCCCGAACAGTGGCTGGTGATCGCCGACCAGAACGCGGACCCGTTCATCCTGGACCTCGACAGTGGGCAGGTGCTGTTTGCCTTCCACGGAGCCGGTACGTGGGAGGCAACGGTGCTCACCGAGGACCTGCCCACCTTCGTCGCCGTGCTTGCAGCCGTCGGCACGGTGTACTTGAAGGCCGGCGACGACCTGGAAGACGACGACGGCGAGCTTCGCCCGGCGCATCGTGACGCGGCCCTGCAGGCAGCGGCCGATGTGCTGGGCGATGACGAGGCGGCCGACACCTTCTTCGAGACGCTGGAGTGGTGACGCCGGCAGGCGGCGGCGGGCAACAGGGCGCGTCCTTCGCACGGCAGCCATGCGCCGTGCACCGGCCTTGCACGCGGCGGCGTTCAAGGTGGCTGCATGCGATGCCCCAGCCGGCTGCTGCCAGGGCGTAATCCACGGTCACTCCAGCCGGCACTTCCTCCCGTTGCCCAGGATGCCGCCCCATGCCCCCGTTCGCGCCCGCTGTTGCCTATTCGCCCGACGTTGAACACCGCGCACCGGACGAAGAAGAGACCATCACTGCCCTGGCCAGGCTGTTCACCGACATGGCCAGCACGGTCGCCGAGCATGAAGGCCATGCGCATCGGGCGGTGCATGCCAAGGGTCATGCACTGCTGCGCGCACGCTTCCAGGTAGCACACGACCTGCCCGCCGACCTTGCCCATGGGCTGTTCGCCCGCCCCGGCGCGTATGACGCGCTGGTGCGGCTGTCGTCACCGCCGGCCGAACAGCTGCCGGACAGCGTTTCCACCCCGCGCGCGATGGCCGTAAAGATTCTGGGCGTGCAGGGTGCGCGCGTGGAAGGCGGCGATGAGCAGCACAGCCAGGACTTCCTGATGGTCAACGGACCGGCGTTCAGTACGCCGGGCGTGCAGGGTTTCCTCCGCGCGGCGAAACTGCTGGCGGCCACCACCGAGCGCATGCCGCGCACCAAGCAGGTGCTGTCGGCCACGTTGCGCGGTGCCGAAGCGGTGCTGGAAGCAGTGGGCGGGCAAAGCGCCACCTTGAAGGCCTTGGGCGGCGAGCCACAGCATCATCCGCTGGGCGAAACCTTCTTTACCCAGGTGCCGTTCCTGTACGGCCCGTACATGGCCAAGTTTTCGTGGGTGCCGGTGTCACCGGCCCTGCTGGCGCTGCGTGGACAGCCACTGCCCTCCGGCGCCGATGCCCAGCGCGATGCCATCGCCGCATTCTTCGCCGACCTGGCCGCCCCGGTGATGTGGGAGCTGCGCGTGCAGTTGTGCCGCGACCTGGCGCAGATGCCCATCGAGGATGCCTCCGTGGCCTGGCCAGAAGGCCTCAGCCCGTTCCTGCCGGTGGGGCAGTTGTCGATCGGCGCACAGCCGGCATGGAGCGCCGATGCGGAAGCGCGCGAAGATGCCCTGGCCTTCGCACCCTGGCACGCGCTTGCTGCGCACCGCCCGCTGGGCAGCCTCAACCGCGCACGCCGGGTGGTGATGGCGGCATCGCGGCAGTTCCGTTCCCGGTTCAACCGCTGCCCGATCCACGAACCGTGACCGCCCTCAGCGGACCCGCCGTTCCAGCAGGTAATAGGCCAGGTTGCCCAGCCCGGTAGCACCCAGCAACAGCGCGATCGCGCCCGGGGTCACCTCGTTGATGCCAAGCAGGTCGATGAGTCCAAAGCCCAGCGCCACCGCCACCAGCACGCTGCCCCAGTGCAGCGCCGACTGCCGGCGCTTGCTGGCGTCGCCATCGAGCAGCGAGCGCACCAGCGCCTCGGACCCGTGGGCGGCGATGATCCGGCGCCGCGTACCGGCGTCGACCACGCTCTTGATGGTGTAGACGACGCCGAGAATCAGGATGATCGGCAGGATGAGGTTGAAATCCATGGAATGCCTCGCTGTGGTTGGGGTGTGTGCAGAAGGAGATACGGTGCGGGCGGCGGCGGTTGCACCAAGCGCACTTGCAACCGATCGGCCGCAGGACGTATCCCTATGGGAATGCCCGACCCCATCGCTCCCGACGACGCCACACTGCACGCCGACCACGCGCTGGTCACCGCTGTCCTTGCCGGCACACCGGGTGCGTTCGAACAGCTGGTGCGCAGCTACCAGGGCCTGTGCTGGCATATCGTGGACCGCATGGTCCGCCATCCCGACGACACCCGTGAGCTGTGCCAGGAGACCTTCCTGCGCGTGCATCAGTCGCTGCACCAGTACCGTGGCGAACGCCCCCTGAAAGCATGGATTGCGCAGGTCGCCTACTCGGTGGCCAAGCGGCACCTCGAACGCCGTCGCATTCCCATCGCCGACAATGGCCCGGATGGGCAGATGCATGCCGCAGCAGAACGGGTCAGCGACGGGTTCGACCTTGAAACCCACACCAGCACGCAGGAGGACCACGCCCTGCTGCATGCCGCCATCGAGGCACTACCGCCGCTGCAGCGGACACTGCTCACGCTCTATCATCTGGAAGAGATGCCCATTGCGGAGATCGCCAGTGTGACTGCGCTTGCCGAAGGCACCATCAAGAGTCATCTGTTTCGAAGCCGCCGGCAACTGCGGCAGATTCTGCACGCCCGCATGGGAGCTACCGTATGAACCGTGATCGCATCTCCCCTTCCGATGCCAACGAATGGGCGGCCCAGGAGCAAGGTCGGCTGCATGCAGGCGACCCAGCAGACGCCCGTACCAATGCGGCGTCGGCCGACTACCGGCAGATCGCGATGGCGCTGCGATCGTTGCCGCGCAGCGCGCCGCCGCCGGACTTCACCGCCGCGGTACTGCGACAGGTCAGCGTGCACGAGGCCGGCGTCGAGAAGCGGCTGGTGCCTGTGCTGATCGCCGTGCTGGTGGTGGTGACCGCGGGTATGGTGTTGCTGTTCGGCCGGTACTGGTGGCAGCTGGTGCAGCTCTACGTAGGCCACGATGGCATCCGCTGGGCCGTCGCCCTGGCTGCCTGCATGCTCGCCTCGCGGGTGTGCCGGCGTTGGTTGCGCCGGCCTGCCCCAACGATGGCTGACGCGCTGCACCGGCACGCTTGACCTCAACCATACTTGAGGTCCGAAGATGTCTCCTCCCCTGACGGAGTTGTCTTCGATGACCTACACCCTGCCCGCCCTGCCCTACGCCTACGACGCACTGGAACCGCACTTCGACGCACAGACGATGGAGATCCACCATGCGCGTCACCACCAGACCTACGTCAACAATCTCAACGCCGCGCTTGCCGACGCCGGCGTTGAACCGATGCCGGTTGAACAGCTGATCGCCGATATCGAGGCGCTGCCCGACAGCGTGCGCACCGCCGTGCGCAACAACGGCGGCGGGCATGCAAACCACAGCCTGTTCTGGACCGTGCTCAGCACTCAGGGTGGCAGCCCGGCCGGTGCGTTGGCGGCGGCAATCGAGCGGGACCTGGGCGGCTACGACGCCTTCAAGGACGCCTTCACCAAGGCCGCGCAGACCCGCTTCGGCAGCGGCTGGGCCTGGTTGACGCTGGGCCGCGACGGTCGCCTGCTGGTGGAAAGCAGCCCCAATCAGGACAGCCCGTTGATGGGCGCCTACGCCAACCTGTCCGGCGGCACGCCGATCCTGGGCCTGGACGTGTGGGAGCACGCCTATTACCTGCACTACCAGAACCGCCGCCCCGACTATATCGGCGCGTTCTTCAAACTGATCGACTGGAGCGAAGTGGCACGTCGCTTCGAGGCGGCGGGCGGGCGCTGATGCGCGCGGGCCCGGCACCTGCTGCGGCACCGGTCGTGGCCGCCGATGCGTCCGGTGCCGGGCCCGACACGGCTGCACTGCGCCACGTGTTCGGGCAGTACACGACCGGCGTGGCGGTTGTCGCCGTGCACGGCGCGGCGGGCATGCCGGTGGCGATGACCATCAACTCGTTCACCACGCTGTCGTTGCAGCCACCGCTGGTGGCGTGGAGCATCGGCGAGCGCGCCGCCGACCTGCCCATGTTCCGCGACGCGGCGTACTTCGGCATCAGCCTGTTGTCGTCCGGCCAGGAAGCGGTGGCGCGCCACTTCGCCGACCCGCTGCGGCGTCGCACACCGGTCGCTGCGGACGTGCTCGACCTGGGGGGCGCCGCACCGCGGGTGCGCAATGCGGTCGGTTGGCTGCTGTGCACGGTGGAGCGCAGCCTGCCACTGGGCGACCACGTGTTGATCGTGGGCCGGGTTGAGTGTTTCGAGGCGGCACCGGGCGCGGCACTGGCCTACCACCGCAGCCGCTACACGCGCATCGACGGCCGCGCCGACGTGGATGCGTTGCCATGGACATGACCGCCCTGCAGCGCATGCTCGACGCCGGGCGCGACAGTGCGCTGCTGCGCTTCAGCCTGGGCAAGGGCCTGCTGGACGCGGGCGAGCCCGCCGAGGCGGCCGCGCACCTGGAGTGCTGCCTGGCCCAGGACCCGGCCTATTCTGCGGGCTGGAAACTGCTGGGCAAGGCGTGGCTGGCCGCCGGCGATACCGATGCAGCGGCACGGGCATGGCAGGAAGGAATTGCCGTGGCGCAGCGCAACGGCGACAAGCAGGCCGAGAAGGAAATGGCCGTGTTCAAACGCCGCGTGGATAAAGCGGCCGCCGCGCGCGGTTGAGCACGCCTACGGCAGCGGCGGTGGCGTGGGCACGCGCTGGGATACCACCAGCATGTGGCCCAGCGGCACCATCACCGGCAGCCCCAGCACGCCGACAAAGGCCAGTGCGTTGAGCCGGTTGAAGAGGCCGGCAATCAGCAACGCCCCCAGGCACAGCACGGCACCGGTGCCGGTACACCAGCGCGCCCAGCGCGGCGCACCGTGCAGGGTCAGGCCATCGAGCAGGAAGCCGAACGCAAGCCGCCAGAAGCCGACCAGTGCCACGCTGGCCAGCAACACGCCGACCAGCATCGGCGCGTAATCCGGGTGACCGGTCGGACGCGACAGCATCAACAGGCCGAAGCCATCGAGCAGGGTGACGGGCAGTGCCAGCAACAGCAGCTCCAGCACCAGCAAGGCCACGCCAAACCCATTGGCCCACTGCGACTTGCCCATCATCCGCCCCCCGGCTGTAGTGCGCCGAGCATACAACGGGCGGGCTAGCCCATGTACGTGGCGGCCAGGCGGCGCGGCGCGCCTTCTCAGCGCACCGGTGGTTGCCGGGTGGTACGCCACGACAGGGCCAGCATGTGTCCCAGTGGCAGCAGCATCGGCACGCCCATGACCCCGATGTAGGCCCAACCGGTGGGACGTTGGAACATGCCCACCGCCAGCCCCGCCGCGCATAGCGTCGCGCCGGCAGCGGTGCACACGCGTGCCCACAGCGGTGTCCCGTCCAGGCGCAGGCCGGCGCGATAGAACCCCAGCACCAGCCGCCAGAAGCCCACCAGGGCGATCAGGGCCACCACCACCGCCGCCCGCATCGGTACGTGGTCAGGGTGAAACGCAGGTCCCCACAACCACGCGAGCGCAAACACGCTCAGCGCCGTCATCGGCACGGCCAGCAGTTGCAGTTCCCATACCAGCAGCACCACACTCAGCTGCGCTGCCCACCCCGCCTTCTCCATCGCCAGGCCCTCGTCCATGTGGGCAGAGGATACATCGGCGCCGAGCGCCTCAATCGCCCTTGCGGCGCTGCTGCTGCAGGTCGAAGCGCTGCATCGAGGCACGGATCAGCGCCTTGGCCTCGGCGGCGTTGCCCCAGCCATCGAGCTGCACCGGATTGCGTCCTTCGGGCAGGTCCTTGTACACGCGGAAAAACGCTTCGATGCGCTGGCGTTCGATCAGTGGCAGGTCCTGCAGGTCGCGAATGCCGGCGTAGGTGGGGTCGAGCTTGTCGGTGGGTACGCCGATGACCTTTTCGTCATGCTCGCCGTTGTCCAGCATCTTCAGGAATCCGATCGGGCGGAACCGCACGATCACGCCGGGATGCAGTGGCCCGCGGGTCAGCACCAGCGCGTCGAGCGGGTCGTTGTCGCCGGCCAGCGTGCGCGGCATCGACCCGTAGTTGGCCGGGTACGCCACCGGCATCGACTGGAAGCGGTCCACATGGACCAGGCCGTCTTCTTTGATCTCGTACTTGGTGAAACTGCCGGCCGGTATTTCCACCGCCAGGTTGGCCTCGTCCGGGGCCTCCTTGGGCTGGGCGGCCAGGAACGGGTGCAGCACGGCGTTGGTGGCGCCACCGGCACCGGCCAGCAGCAGCAAGGCAGCGGCGATGGCGGCCAGGGGCAGAGCGCGTCGGGTGGTCATCTTCTTCTCCAGCATCGGCCGGGCGCGTCGCAACGGCCCGGCCCGGGGGTCATTCCCAGCAACGGTCGGCGCGGCCCTTGAGGGTCTGCACGCGCGTGCAGTCACGGGGGGCGATGCGTCCCTGCGTCAGTTCGGTCTTGCGCTTGCGTCCATTGGCGGCACGGGTCAGTTCGAAGCCGTCATAGAGCTGGCCGGTGACCGTGCGTGCTTCATAGCGCAGGTGCTGCGGGTCGATCTTCAGGACCTGATAGAGCTGGGTGTCTTCGCCCACCGGCGCCATCGTCGCGCGCGCCTGCTCAGACAGGCGGTACTGCTTGGGACCGGCCACGGTGACCACGAACTGCGGGGTGGCGCCCTGCCCCTCGCCACGACGGCCATAGGTGTGGTCGTGGCCCTGCAGCACCAGGTCCACCTGATGGCGGCGCACCACCGGCAGCAGCACGTCGCGCAGTTCGGCGTTCTCGCGGCCCTCGCGCGGCGAGTAGAACGGCTGGTGCAACAGCACGATGCTCCACGGGTGCGGGTTGTTGGCCAGCACCGTGTCCAGCCACGCGGCCTGCGCCTGCGCGGTGCCCAGGTCCAGTGCCGAGGTGCCGTCGAGCACGGCGATGCGCACGCCCTGGTAGTCGAACCAGTAGGTGCTGGTGTCGGCGGCGTCCACGCCATTGCGCGGCAGCGCGAAGGTCACCGGCCAGTGCCGGCCCAGCACGCGACGCTCCTGCGGGGTGTCTTCGAATTCCTCGAAATACTCGTGGTTGCCGATGGCCGGGGCCACCGCGGTTTCCTGCGGCAGCCAGCCC
Organism: Stenotrophomonas sp. 10N36; assembly: GCF_056395005.1. Taxonomy (NCBI): domain Bacteria; kingdom Pseudomonadati; phylum Pseudomonadota; class Gammaproteobacteria; order Lysobacterales; family Lysobacteraceae; genus Stenotrophomonas; species Stenotrophomonas sp. 10N36. The sequence continues at coordinate 245,369 of NZ_JBFTIS010000001.1, forward strand.
GCGGCAGCGAACCACTCGCCCCACTCGCTGTCGTCCTGGCCGTCGCCGCCGCTGACCAGGTCACCGGCGAACAGGCTCAGGCGCGCGTCCGGTGCGGCCTTGATGCCCGCACGCAGCACGCGCGAGACGTGGCTGAGGTTCTTGTTCTGGGTGTCGCCGAAGTACAGCAACGTCAGCGGCTGCCGGGCGGTGCCTGCGGTGCGCAGCTGGTGCCACGCGCTCCAGGTGCTGTTGCCCTGCACCCGCCAGAGATACAGCGTGTCCGGCTGCAGCCCGGCCACGTCGGCGCGATGGTAATGGGCCGGGCCGTTCTCGGTCTCCAGCGCGCGGGTGGCCGCCGTGATGCGGGTGGGCGTGCCCACGTCCGGCGAGTCACCGGCCACCACCCACTCCAGGGTTGGCGCGCTGACGGAGGCATCGGTCCGCCAGGACACGCCGAAGCCGCGCGCGGCGTCCTGTGCCGGCGAGGCCACCATGCGGTCCGGGAAACCAGTGGCCGCATAGTGGCGGTTGCCGGCGGGCACCTGGGTGTTGGGTTCGGCAGCGCTGTCGGATGCCTTTGCGGCCGCCGTGACGTTGCCCAGCAGCAGCACCAACAGCAATGCCGCAGTGGTAATCGTGGCGCGCGTCATGGTGCGCACTCCAGCGGCAACGACAACTGCCGGGCGACGTTGGCCCAGTCGAACGCGACCACGCCCTGGTCGTCATGCACGGCATACAGCACGCCGTGCGGGAACCGCGCAGACGCCGATTGATCCAGCCAGATGCCGTCGGTGTTGGCCACCGTGTTGCCCTGGAACGCGCCCACATGCTTCAAGGTGTGGCGGTCGAACAGGTGGAACACGCTGCGCTGCTTGCCCTGCTCGGTGGTGATCCACCAGCCATCCTTGCCGCAGGTCTTGAGCATCACGCCTTCGGCCTGCGCCTGGAAGGCATCGCGGCCAAACGTGGTACCGGTGAAGCGGCCTTCCAGCGTGTACACCTTGATCTCGCTGGCGTAGGTCTCGTCTTCCTCGGCAATCAACAGGCGGTCATTGGCCGGGTCGCCCCAGATCGATTCGACCACGCGCAGGGCGCCGGCCTCGCTGGTGTCGCCGATGCTGCCCACCAGGGTCGCGTCCAGCGCGTTCCCCTTCAGCGTGAGTGCGTAGCGGCGCACGCGCTTGTCCAGTTCGGCCAGGGGCGGCAGCAGGTCATTGCCCTGCGCATCTTCGCCGGCATCGTAGGAGTCGGTGACGTAGACGTCGTAGCCTTCGCGCTGCTTGTTCACCCACAGCCCATAGGGCTTGCGCAGGTCGGCCGCAGCGAACACCCCCAGCGGGGTGAAATCGGGCAGGTGCAGCACCTGCACGCGGTGGTTGTCGCGCTCCACCACCAGCACCAGGTCGTCGATCACGGCGATCCCGTTGGGGCGGTCGAACTGACCCGGGGCGGTGCCCTGGCTGCCCACGTCACGCAGGTGCGCGCCGGTCTGGCCGTCATAGACCACCAGCTTGTGGGTGGTCTTGGCGGTGGCGATCAGCCACTGCCTGCCGTCGGGGGCGGTCCAGCTGGCCGGCGAGTCGATGTTGTCGGCCGGGGTCATCGGGGTAAGGAAGGCTTCGGCCACCGTGGCCACCGAACGCGCTGCAGCCGCGCCGGCCGGCGCATCGGCCGCCGGGCCGGACGCCGCCTTGCACGCCGCCAGCAGCGCCAGGCTCACCACCGCCATGGCATGACGTGCGCGCATCACAGCGCCACCTTCAGGCCCAGCGCATAGGTGCGGCCGTACTCTTCCATCTGCAGGGTGCGCGAGCGCGTGCCCTGGTACAGCTCCAGCGGCTTGTCGAGCAGGTTCTGCGCTTCCAGGTACACGCTCACGTTGGCGGTGATCTTGTAGTCCAGGCTGAAATCCAGCTGGGTGTTGGGCGCCACGTAGATGTCGTAGGCAGCGCTGTCACCCAGCGTGTCCAGGTACTCGCTGCGGTACACCGCCGCCACGCGGGTGCTGAAGCCGGCCTTCTCATAGCCGATGTGCGCGGTGTAGACGTGCTTGGAGGCGCGCGGCAGCATGAAGTCGTCGCGCTCGCGCCCGGCCAGGCCCGGATCGAAATCGGTATCCAGCCAGGTGCCGCTGGCGCCCACCAGCAGGCCGTCCCAGCCGGCCGGCAGGAACGCCAGCTGCTGCTGCCAGTTGAACTCGGCGCCCTTGACGGTGGCCTTGTTGCCGTTGATCACCCGGGTGACCTTGAAGTCCGGGTACGCCGGGTCGGTCGTGCTCACCGTGTTGACGATGTAGCCGTCGATCGCCTTGTGGAACAGGCCCAGCGACAGGATGCCGGTGGTGCCGATGTACTTCTCGATCGACAGGTCGATGTTCTTCGATTCGTACGGGTCCAGCTGCGGGTTGCCGATACGCACTTCCTCGTCGCCACGGCTCAGGCCGATGCGCGGGGCGATGTCGCCGAACGACGGGCGCGAGACGGTCTTGTTGGCGGCCGCGCGCAGCACCCAGGCATCACCGGCGTCGTAGCGCAGGTGCAGGCCCGGCAGCACATTGGTGTAGCTGCGGCTGACGGTGAGCGGGGTCACGGTGTAGGTGCGGCCATTGCTGGCCACGTCCACGCTGTTGCCGGTTGCGCTGAACTGGGTGTTCTCCACGCGCACGCCGCCGATGATGCGCAGTGCCCCGATGTCCCAGGTGCCCATCGCGTAGCTGGCGAAGATGTCCTCGCGGGCGGTGTAGTCCTCTTCCAGCGACGCCAGCGCATTGCCACCGGCATCCTGCGGGCGTGCACTGTACTGGCCACCGAACTGCGCCCAGTAACGGCGCATCGCATCCGAGCTCATGCCCTGGCCCAGCGTGCCGCCGCGGTGCTCGGGTGTGCCGGTGGTCCAGTCGGACAGGGCGATGTCCGGGCCAACGCGCAGCTCGCGCTCGTTGGTGTCCACGTCGCGGTCGCGCCAGCGACCGAGCAGGCCGAACTTGTAGCTGGCGTTGTCGCCGTCGAAACGCAGGTTGACCTGCGCGCTGTGTTCCTTGTCGTCCACGCGCTTGGGCGACAGCACCATGCGGTCGAAGTCGTAGCTGCCGTTGTCCATCCAGCCTGCATCGCTGAGCGCGATGCGCGGCACCCGGCTGTTCTGGTCGACGGTGGCGGACAGGTCATCACCGGCGTATTCGAACCGCGCTTCCATCTCGTCGTTGACGCGCTCTTCGGTGCGCGTGTAGCCCACCTTGTAGTCGACCACCGCACCGCTCAGGCGGTTCTCACCGCCGACGCTGGCGGCGAACGTATTTTCCTTCTTGGTGCGGTAGCGCATGCGCTTCTGGATGCTGTCGGCGGCCAGGTCATCCACGCGGTACTGGTTGCCGCCCAGCGCGGTGATGCCCTCGTCGCCGAAATCGAAGATGGTGCGCTGGCGCGTTTCGGCATCGTCGAACTGGCTGTACAGCGTGCGCAGGTAGTAGCGGTTGTCCTCGTCGGGATGCCAATCCAGGTTGAGGTTGGCGCCGATGCGCTTGCGTTCGATCTCGTACTTGCGGCGCTGCAGGCTGTTGGCGAACAGGTCATCGTCGGCCCCGCCCTCGAAGGTGCCGTACTCCACCTCGGTGTTGTCCGATTCGAAGCTGCGCTTCTGGTAGTTCACGCCCACCGCCACGCCGAAGGTGTCGGCGAACACCTCGCTGTAGTTGAAGGCCGCCTTGGGGCTGGTCTCACCGGACAGTTGCTGGTGGCTGGCTTCGATCTTGCCGCGCAGGCTGCGCCCGTCGCGGTCGAAGGCCGAGGCCGATTCCACCAGGATCGCACCGCCGATGGCGTCGCCGGGCATGTCCGGGGTGGGCGACTTGACCACGCGCAGGCGCTCGGTCGAGTCGGAGGGGATCACATCCAGTGGTGCGGCGCGGCTGGAATCCTCCGGGGTGCCGATGGCGATGCCGTCGACGCTGACGCTGTTGAGGTTGGCGTCCAGGCCACGGATCACCACGAAGCGGCCCTCGCCCTGGTCGCGGGTCACGCTGACGCCGGGCAGGCGCTGCAGCGACTCGGCCACGTTCTTGTCCGGGTACACGCCCATGGCGTCGGACGATACCGCGTCCTCGATGGCGTCACTGCTGCGCTTGAGGTCGACCGCGCGGGTCTGCGACTCCAGCTGCGGGCGGACTTCGACCCGGTCCAGGTCGATCGCCCCGGCGCCACTGGCCGCGGTGCCCACGCTGGTGTCGGCGGCGAACACCGACGGACTGGCCATCACCAACAACGACAGGCTGATCGCCCGGCCCAACACGCTCTTGTTCTGCACGGCATTCCCCAACGGCGTAAAGATTGGGTCAGCACGGTATGTCCGGGAGGTTGCATGGGCGTGACACCGTGTGCTGCGGCGCCGGGCTTTGGCTTCGGTGGGGCTTGCGGCACACTAGTGGCCTTCCTGCTTACCGTTGCCTTTCCCCATGAAAATCGTCGAAGTGCGCCATCCGCTGGTGCAGCACAAGATCGGCCTGATGCGCGATGCGTCCCTGAGCACCAAGGATTTCCGCGAACTGGCCAACGAGCTCGGCGGCCTGCTGGCCTACGAGGCCACCGCCGACCTGGACACCGAAGCCCATACCATGGACGGCTGGGCCGGTCCGGTGACGGTGCAGCGCATTGCCGGGGCCAAGATCACCGTGGTGCCGATCCTGCGTGCCGGGCTGGGCATGCTCAGCGGCGTGCTGTCGCTGATCCCGGCTGCGCGGGTCAGCGTGGTGGGCCTGCAGCGCGATGAGGAAACCCTGCAGCCGGTGCCCTACTTCGAGCGCCTGACCGGTCGCCTGGAAGAGCGCGATGCGCTGATCCTGGACCCGATGCTGGCCACCGGCGGCACCCTGATCGCCACCATCGACATGCTCAAGCGCGCGGGCGCGCGCCGCATCAAGGGCATTTTCCTGGTGGCTGCGCCGGAGGGCATCGCCGCCGTGCAGGCCGTGCACCCGGACGTGGAGATCTTCACCGCCGCCATCGATGCCCAGCTCAACGAAAAGGGCTACATCCTGCCGGGCCTGGGCGATGCCGGTGATCGCATCTTCGGTACCCGCGTGGTCGGTTGATCCACGCGTTGGCTGGCGGCCTGCGCGGCCGCCGGCTTCTTCACGCGGCCTGCTCAGGGCGAGGCAGAAGCTGCGCGCAACCCTACCCGTGCGTGGAGTGTTGCCATGAAGACTGTGTCCCTGCTGGCCTGCCTGCTGCTGATCGGCAGCCCCGTCCTGGCCCATGCCGCTACCCCGCAGCAGCAGCGCATGGCCGACTGTTCGGCCAAGAACAAGGGCAAGACCGGCGAGGCCTACAAGTCCGCGCAGAAGGCCTGCCTGAGCGGGCCGGCACCGGTGGCGACCACGCCGCAGGAACGCATGAAAACCTGCAATGCCGATGCCGCCGCGAAGAAGCTGGCCGGCGATGCGCGCAAGACCTTCATGAGCGGGTGTCTTAAGGCGCATTGAGGGTCGCGCCGGGTTGTACCCGGTGCTCGGATGGGGTGCCGTGCCGACCAACGGTCGGCACCTACCGGTGCGCTTGGACGGACGCTCCCACGGTGGTGCCGGCCGCTGGCCGGCTCTTCATGAACCTCGGACGCGTAACGTGGAGCCCCGGACGCATAACGTGGAGCCGGCCAGCGGCCGGCACTACCATGACGTGCCGACCAACGGTCGGCACCTACCGGCGTTGCGGGGTGTGTCACGCCAGCGCGCGGGCCTTCAGTTCGCCCTGCTCGTGGACGGTGCCGAACCGGCCCTTGTCGTCGCGCACCACCTGCGCCAGCGCGCACTGCGGGTCGTGGGTAAAGAACAGGTGCACGTTGCGCGCGAGTTTGTCTTCCAGGAAGCTGCGCTTCTCGTCGATCAGCAGTTCGGCGTTGCGGTCGTAGCCCATGGTGATCGGCACGTGCACCCACGACCGGCCCGGAATCAGGTCGGCGCAGAACACCACCCCGCCACGCGCCTGGCCATCGACCTGCTCGGGGCCGACGATTTCGGCCAGCATCAGGCCCGGGGTATGCCCGTCGCTGAAGCTGAAGCGCACGCTGTTGCCCAGCGCCTTGGAGTACGGGCCGTCCACGATCTCCAGCCGCCCGCTGGCCTGCAGCAGGCCGGGCAGTTCGGGAATGAAGCTGGCGCGGTCACGCGGGTGCGGGTGCAGCGCACGCTGCCAGTGCTCGGCGCCTACCAGGAAGGTGGCATTGGGGAACAGCAGCTCCAGCTCGCGCCCTTCGCTCCACTGCGCCAGCAGGCCACCGGCGTGGTCGAAATGCAGGTGGCTGAGCACCACCACGTCGATATCCTCGTGCTCGAAACCCGCCTCGCGCAGCGATTCCATCAGTACGTGGCGCGGTTCCTGCACGCCGTAGCGGTCGCGCAGTTTGGGCTCGAAGAACGCGCCGATACCGGTCTCGAACAACACCGTCTTGCCGGCCAGCGGGCTGGCCAGCAGGGCGCGGCACGCCAGCTCGATCCGGTTGAGATCATCCGGTGCCGCCCATTTTTCCCAGACCGCGCGCGGCGCATTGCCGAACATCGCACCGCCGTCGAGCTTCTGTGAGTTACCGCGTATCGACCATAGTTTCATGCGCAAATTATCCGGCGCGGCGCGTTAAATATTCGCTAGGCGCATCGGTTCACACAACGAAAAACCCCGCCGGCAGGCGGGGTTTTCGCGGGATCGGGTGACGCCGGCTCAGCGCGCGGCGGCAGGCGTTACCGCCGCACTGCCCACCGGATTGCGCGGGTCGCTGCCGCCACTGAGCACGTTCGCCTTGCGGTCCCACTCCACGGTCTGCAGGTTGCCCCACACATGGCTGGAGCCACGGCCGCCCTCGGCGCTGTCGCCGGGCAGCTCGATCTTGTGGCCCATCGCCTGCAGCTGCTTGATCGTGTCCACCGACAGCGCGCCGGTTTCGGCCGAGATCTCGTCGGGCAGCCACTGGTGGTGGTAGCGCGGCAAGGCGGCTACCTGCTGTGCAGTCAGGCCGTCGTCGTAGCCCAGGATGCCCAGCAGCACCATGGTGATGATGCGGCTGCCGCCCGGGGTGCCCAGCACCACCACCTTGTCGGACGATTCCATGAAGGTGGGGGTCATCGAGCTGAGCATGCGCTTGCCCGGCTTGGGCGCGTTGGCCGCATAGCCCATCACGCCGAACGCATTGGGCGTGCCCGGCTTCAGCGCGAAATCGTCCATTTCGTTGTTGAGCAGCACGCCGGTGCCCTTGGGAATCAGGCCCGAGCCGTACAGCAGGTTCACCGTCTGGGTAGCGCCCACGCGGTTGCCATCGCGGTCGATGATCGAGAAGTGCGTGGTTTCGTCGTCTTCCAGCGGGGTCGGGTTGCCCGACAGCAGGTCGCTCGGGGTGGCCTTCTCCGGGTGGATGGTGGCGCGCAGGCCCTGGGCGTAGTCCTTGCTGGTCAGCACTTTCTGCGGAATCTGCACGAAGTCCGGGTCGCCCAGGAAGAACGTGCGGTCGCGGTAGGCGCGGCGCATCGCTTCCACCACCAGGTGGGTGCGGTGGGCCTGGTCCATCGCTTTGAGATCCCAGCCTTCCAGGATCTGCAGCATCGATGCCAACGCGATGCCACCGGACGACGGCGGCGAGGCGGTGGTGATGGTCCAGTCGCGGTACTTGAACACGATCGGTTCGCGCAGCTTGACCCGGTAGCCGGCCAGCTCGTCGGCGGTCCACGTGCCGCCGGCCTGCTTCACGCCGGCCAGCAGCGCCTTGCCGGTCTGACCGCGGTAGAAGCCGTCGAAGCCCTTGTCGGCCAACCGCTCCAGCGTGGCAGCCAGTTCGGGCTGGCGGAACAGGTCGCCCTCGGCGATCGGCTTGCCGTTGCGCAGGTACACCTCGCGCGTGCCGGGGTAGCGCTCCATCACTTCGCGGCGTGATGCATAGCCCTTGGCCATGCGGGCATACACCGGGAACCCGTCACTGGCGATCCGCATCGCCGGGCCCAGCGAGGTGCGCAGCGGCAGCTTGCCGTGCTTGGACGACAGCTCCACCAGCGCCGCCGGCAGGCCGGGGATGCCGGCCGACCACGGGCCGTTGACCGAGCGGTCGCGGTCAAGTTCGCCCTTGCTGTCCAGGAAGGCGGCCTCGGTGCCGGCCTGCGGCGCGGTTTCGCGCGCATCCAGCATCACATCCTTGCCGGTCCGGGCATCATGCAGCAGGAAGAACCCGCCGCCGCCCAACCCCGAGCTGATCGGCTCGACCACCGCCAGGGTGGACGACACCGCCACCGCCGCATCGAATGCATTGCCGCCCTTGGCCAGGATTTCCATGCCGGCCTCGGTGGCCAGGTGGTGGCCGCTGGCAATGGCCGCGCCGTCCGGATGGCTGGCCAGGGAACCCTGTACGGGTGCGGCGGACCATGCCACCGGGGACCACAACAGGACGAGCAGCAACCAACGACGCGACAACATGTTCATTCGGATGGGGGCTCCGCATAAAGTTCGGGATGGTCGCGCTGCAGCCCGAACAACTTGGCCAGCAGGGCGTCCTGGGTTTCCGGGATGTCCGGATCGGGATCGATGCATTCGACCGGGCAGACGACCACGCACTGGGGTTCGTCGAAATGTCCCACGCACTCGGTGCAGCGGGCCGGATCGATCACGTAGATGGTTTCACCCATCGAGATGGCCTGATTGGGACAGGCTGGCTCACACACGTCACAGTTGACGCAGAGCTCATTGATTTTCAGCGACATGGCGTTACTCCACGCCCGCGCCGGCGGATGAAGACCGACCAGCGCATACGCGCCGGCCGGTCATCGGCGGCTTCCTCGCAGAAGCCGCCCGGGCCACGCGGGACGCGCGGCCGCCACTGCACGGGTTACTTGGCTTCTACGAAGATGTACTCGGCGCCGGTCGGCTGGATGATGGACTGCACGCGGGCGTTGTCAGCGGCCTTGCCGATGAACACCACGCGCACGTTCTTCATCGAGTCCGCCGGCACATCCTTGAACACGGCCTGGATCATGTCGGCCATCTTCGAGGAGGCCGACGAACCGAAGGCCAGCATGTTGCCCGGCTGGATGCCGCGGGCGACGGCCTGGGTGGCGCTCTCGACCTGACGCTCGTACTTGGCGGCGAACTCCGGGTCCGATTCCGGGGACAGGTAGTACAGGAACGGGCTGTTGGTGATGTTGCCCATGTTCTGCACGGCCACGGCCTGCAGGTACTTCTTCCAGCCGGCGTCGTCATTGGCGTCCGGGGCGACCAGCGCCTGCTGGGCTTCGGCAACCGGAGCAGCCTCTTCCTTCTTGCAGGCGGTGAAGGCCAGCGCGAACGACGCGATCAACATGGCACGCATGGTGTTGTTCATGGAATTCCTCCCTTGGTGATTCTTGGTATGTGTGGATCTGACAGGTGTTTACGACGGGCCCGACTTCGCTTCACGGACCTTGCGCAGCGCCTCGAGAACCGAGGCGGGCACGAAGCCGGACACGTCGCCGCCCAGGCGGGCGATCTCGCGGACCAGCGAAGACGAAATGAAGCTGTGCTGCTCGGCCGGGGTCAGGAACAGGGTCTCGACCTCCGGGATCAGGTGACGGTTCATGCTCGCCATCTGGAATTCGTACTCGAAATCGGACACCGCGCGCAGCCCGCGCAGCAGCACCCCGCCCTGCACCGAGCGCACGAAATGCGCCAGCAGGGTATCGAAGCCGATGACCTCGACGTTGCGGTTGTGGCCCAGCGCATCGCGCGCCAGCTGCACGCGCAGCTCCAGCGGCAGCGTCGGGCCCTTGGACGGGCTCTGCGCCACGCCAACCACGACCTTCTCGAACAGCGGCGCGGCCCGGTTCACCAGGTCGATGTGACCGTTGGTGATCGGATCGAAGGTGCCCGGGTAAACGGCAATGCGGCGGTTGGCCACGGTCATACGTCAGCTACACGTTGTGATCTGGTGAAAGTGTAGCAGTGGCGCGGCGGTACAGGGCAAAACGCACCTCCCGGGTCCCGCCCTCGCGGTGCAGCAGCCACGGCGCGGGCACCCGCGGCGCCTGCTCGGCCGGTGCCTCCAGGTACAGCCAGGCATCGGCGGCCAGATGCGGCCCCAGCCCCGCCAGCACCTGATCCCACAGCCCGGCCGCGAACGGCGGGTCCACGAACACGATATCGGCCTGCCCCGCCGGCGGCTGCGCCAGCCACTGCAGCGCATCGGCCTGCACCACCGCCACCTGCCCCTGCGCGCCCAGCTTGGCTACCGATTCGCGCAGCTGCCGGGCCAATCCGGCATCACGCTCGACCAGCGTCGCCTGCCCGGCCCCACGCGACACCGCCTCCAGCCCCAGCGCCCCGCTGCCGGCAAACAGGTCCAGCACCCGCGCGCCGCCAATCCGCGGCATCAGCCAGTTGAACAACGTCTCCCGGACCCGGTCGCTGCTGGGTCGCAGCCCCGGCGACAGCGGCACCGGCAACTTCGTCCCGCGCCATTTGCCGCCGATGATCCGCACCTGGCCCACGGCCGCCGCCACCGGCAGGCGCGGCTTCATGCGCGGCTCCAGAAGGAAAGAGCGGACGGGTCGAACGGGCGGGAACAGGTCATGGGCACGAAGATCAGGCGATTCAGGGCGCCATTCTAGGCGGTCCGGCCACCGTCTCCACCACGAGTACCGATTCCAGAACGACGAGCAGCCACGCATGGCGTGGCTCTACCGGCCGCTACCAACATCCCTGCCCCGGAACGAAAATCAGCCACGCGTGGCGTGGCTCTACCCGCGTCACTCGGAACGTCTGCCAGAGGCCGGTGGGGATGCGGTCCCGGGACCGTTGGGCAACATGGATGTTGCCCACGAGGCTCCAGGGACGGATTTACGCCGTGTCCCGGGACCGCATCCCCACCGGCCTCCTACGCAAACAGGTAGGCGCCGAGATTTTGGCTTCATGCTCTGGCTTCATGCTTCGGCTTCGGCTTCGGCTTCGGCCTCGGCTCCTGCCCCCGCTCTTGAAAACCACCCCCACCACCCCTACCCCTTGAGCCAGCCGCCGCGCCGGGCGCGGCATCGTCCAAGGAGCATCGTCACCGTGACCGAGCAGACCCAAAAACAAACCCTGGGCTTCCAGACCGAAGTCAAACAGCTGCTGCAGCTGATGATCCACTCGCTGTACTCCAACAAGGAAATCTTCCTTCGCGAGCTCATCTCCAACGCCGCCGATGCCTCCGACAAACTGCGCTTTGAAGCGCTGACCCAGCCGGCCCTGCTCGAAAACGACGGCGACCTGCGCATCCGCGTCAGCTTCGATGCCGACGCCCACACCCTCACCATCGACGACAACGGCATCGGCATGAGCCGCGAGGATGCCATCGCGCACCTCGGCACCATCGCCAAGTCCGGCACCGGTGACTTCCTGCGCCAGCTCTCCGGCGACCAGAAGAAAGACTCCCAGCTCATCGGCCAGTTCGGCGTCGGCTTCTACAGCGCCTTCATCGTCGCCGACCAGGTCGACGTCTACTCCCGCCGTGCCGGCCTGCCCGCCAGCGAGGGCGTGCACTGGTCCTCGCGCGGTGAAGGCGAGTTCGACGTCGAACCCATCGACAAGCCCGAGCGCGGCACCCGCATCGTCCTGCACCTCAAGGACGACCAGCACGACTTCGCCGATGGCTGGCGCCTGCGCGGCATCATCAAGAAGTACTCCGACCATATCGGCCTGCCGATCCAGATGGTCAAGGAACACCACGGCGACAACGCCCCGGCCGAGGTTGAATGGGAAACCGTCAACCGCGCCAGCGCCCTGTGGACCCGCCCGCGCACCGAGATCAGCGACGCCGAGTACCAGGAGTTCTACAAGCACGCCGCCCACGACCACCAGGATGCCCTGGCGTGGAGCCACAACAAGGTCGAAGGCAAGCTCGAGTACACCTCGCTGCTGTACGTGCCCGGCCACGCCCCGTTCGACCTGTACCACCGCGACGCGCCCAAGGGCCTGAAGCTCTACGTGCAGCGCGTGTTCGTCATGGACCAGGCCGAACAGTTCCTGCCGATGTACCTGCGTTTCATCAAGGGCGTGGTCGATTCCAACGACCTGTCGCTGAACGTCTCGCGCGAAATCCTGCAGTCCGGCCCGGTCATCGACTCCATGAAGTCGGCCCTGACCAAGCGCTCGCTGGACATGCTGGAGAAGCTGGCCACCGACAAGCCCGACGTCTACGCCGGCTTCTGGAAGCAGTTCGGCCAGGTGCTCAAGGAAGGCCCCGCCGAAGACTTCAACAACCGCGAAAAGATCGCCGGCCTGCTGCGCTTCGCCTCCACCCATGACGCCAGCGGCGAGCAGAGCGTGTCGCTGGCCGATTACGTGGGCCGCATGATCGAGGGCCAGGACAAGATCTACTACCTGACCGGCGACAGCTACACCCAGGTCAAGGACAGCCCGCACCTGGAAGTGTTCCGCAAGAAGGGCATCGAAGTGCTGTTGTTCACCGACCGCATCGACGAATGGCTGATGGGGTACCTGACCGAGTTCGATGGCAAGTCGTTCGTCGACGTCGCCCGCGGCGACCTGGACCTGGGCGCGCTGGAAAGCGCCGAGGACAAGCAGGCCCAGGAAGAGGCCGCCAAGGACAAGCAGGGCCTGGTCGACCGCATCAAGGCCGCGCTGGGCGAGGATGTCGCCGACGTGCGCGTGTCGCACCGTCTCACCGATTCCCCGGCGATCCTGGCCATCGGCGAACAGGACCTGGGCCTGCAGATGCGCCAGATCCTGGAAGCCAGCGGCCAGAAGGTGCCCGACAGCAAGCCGGTGTTCGAGTTCAACCCCGGCCACCCACTGATCGGCAAGCTGGACCAGGAAGCCGACAGCACCCGCTTCGACGACCTCAGCCGCGTGCTGTTCGAACAGGCCGCACTGGCTGCCGGTGACACGCTGAAGGACCCGGCCGCCTACGTGCGCCGGCTCAACAAGCTGCTGCTGGAATTGTCGGCGTAAGGCGACGGATGCTGGATGGAGCGTGCCGACCAACGGTCGGCACCTACCGGTGGAGCGGATCGATGTCGGGTCGGCCGCGTGGCCGGCATTGCGTACCGGCAATGCAATTCTGGGGGTCCGTGCCGACCAACGGTCGGCACCTACCGGTGGAGCGGATCGATGTCGGGTCGGCCGCGTGGCCGACCGGATGTCGCCGGTAGATGTCGACCGTTGGTCGGCATTGCCTGGACGCAACCGCGCCGTCGGCCGGCACTACCGGCTGTGGTGGTCCGGGGTCAGGCGCGCTCGTCCAGTAACGCGCCCAGCATCTGGTCGCTGCGGCGAATCAACGTGGCGTTGGCCGCAAACGTCAGCACCGCCTCTTTCGCGGCGAGCAGGTCCGACACCGGCGCAGCCGGATCGGGCGCCGCTTCGACCAGGCTGGCGTCCACCCCGCCGCCGGCCACTGCGGTCTGGGTCACGCCGGTCCGGGTGGCCTCGGCTACCGGCAGGCGCGCCACGTTCGACGCGGCCGCCTGCACCCCGAGTGTGGCGGCGCGCAGGCCCGCGCTGGCAATGGACATCACGTTCACGGTTCGGCACTCCACGAGGTACAGCTGCGTCCGCATGACGCAGTGCTTCACAGCCGTTAGCGGCTGCCGCGGCGCTGGCTTTAGCTACGGCAGCCGACCAACGGTCGGCTCTACCGGTTGGCTCTACGGCAGCCGACCAACGGTCGGCTCTACCGGTTGACTCTGCGGTAGCCGACCAACGGTCGGCTCTACCCGGTTGGCTCTGCGGCAGCCGACCAACGGTCGGCTCTACCCGGTTGGCTCTGCGGGAGCCGACCAACGGTCGGCTCTACCCGGTTGGTTCTGCGGTAGCCGACCAACGGTCGGCTCTACCCGGTTGGTTCTGCGGTAGCCGACCAACGGTCGGCTCTACCGGGCCGATCTACCGGTTGGGTCTACCTGGTGGTGGGTGGTGGCCGGTAGAGCCGACCGTTGGTCGGCTGCCCGCAGCAATGCTGCACCACCCACGTTCGCACTGCCTTCCAAGGGTGCAGTGGTAGCATATCCCCCTGATTTCAGCGCCGAATCCAATGCTCAGTTTCTTCCGTCGCAAAAAGACCCAGGACGCTCCCCAGGACGCGCCCAAGACCCAGCACTATTCGGCCGAAGAACTGGCCGCGGCGTTCCCGCAGGCCAGCCAGGATGGCCCGTCGGCGCCGACGCCGATCGAGGCACCTGCTGCCGAGGTGCCTGCTGCTGAGGTGCCCGCCGCTCTCGTGCCGGCTGCCGAGACGCCTGCGGCCGAGGCACCCGTTGCGCCGCCCGTCGCGCCGCTGCCGCCGGTTGTGCCTGCTGCCACCGTCGCGCCAGCACCGGTCACGCCCGAAGCACCGGTCGCCGCCCCTGTGGCCGCACCTGCCGTGGTTCCGGTCGCCGTGCCCGACACGGCCGCCACCGTGGCGCCCGCCGTTGCCGCACCGACCACCCCGGCCCCGCTGGTGGTGGCCGAACCCATCGCCGCGCCTTTGCCGCCGCCGGTACTAGTGGCCAACCAGATCACCCAGGAAGCCGCGCAGCCGCTGGCCACCGAACCCGGTGAAGGCACCGCTGCCGCAGCGCCGGGCAAGCTGGGCTGGCGCGACCGCCTGCGCAACAGCGTCATCGCGCGCAGTTTCGGCGGCCTGTTCTCGCGCAATCCCAAGCTCGATGACGACCTGCTGGACGAACTGGAAACCGCGCTGATCACCGCCGATGTCGGCGTGGGCGCCACCACCGCGCTGGTGGAGGGCCTGCGCAAGCGCATGAAGGCGCGCGAATTCGCCGATGCCAACGCGCTGCTGGCTGCGCTGCGCAGCGACCTGATCGCCATCCTGCAACCGGTCTCCAAGCCGCTGGTCATCGACCGCAGCGCCAAGCCGTTCGTGGTCCTCACCGTCGGCGTCAACGGCGTGGGCAAGACCACCACCATCGGCAAGCTGGCCAAACGCTTCAAGGACGATGGCCACAGCCTGATGCTGGCTGCCGGCGATACGTTCCGTGCCGCCGCCGTGGCCCAGCTGCAGATCTGGGGCGAACGCAACGGTGTAACCGTGGTCGCCCAGGGCCAGAACGCCGATGCCGCCTCGGTGGCATTCGATGCCCTGCAGGCCGGCAAGGCCCGTGGCACCGAAGTGCTGATCGCCGACACCGCCGGCCGCCTGCACACCCAGGGCGGGCTGATGAACGAACTGGGCAAGATCCGCCGCGTACTGGGCAAGATCGACCCGGCGGCACCGCACGAGGTGCTGATGGTGATCGATGGCACCACCGGGCAGAACGCGCTGTCGCAGCTGCGCCAGTTCCATGCCGCGGTCAACGTGACCGGGCTGGTGGTGACCAAGCTGGACGGCACCGCCAAGGGCGGCGTGGTGTTCGCGCTGGCCCGCGAGTTCGGCATTCCGATCCGCTTCGCCGGCATCGGCGAGCGCCCGGAAGACCTGCGCGTGTTCGACCCGGAAGCCTTCGTCGACGCATTGCTGCCCGAAGCGCTGGGCAGCTGATCCAACGGCGCGGTGGGCGTACGTCCCGCGCGCCCCCGGTGAATGCATCGCCGCACCCGGGTTGGTAGAGCCACCCCATGGGTGGCTGTATCGCACAGGATGCGTCGTCGGCAGTTTGCGCTGCCCCGCCCGGATAGAGCAGCCACCCATCGGGTGGCTCTACCCCCGTCCAGGAATCCCCATGCCACGCCAGCCCACTGCCAGCGCCCCTGTCCCCGCCGACGATGCCTTCGTCGCGCGGCTGCTGCCGTGGTTCGACGGGCATGGCCGGCACGACCTGCCGTGGCAGCATCCGCGCTCGCCGTACCGGGTGTGGTTGTCGGAAATCATGCTGCAGCAGACCCAGGTCGGCACGGTCATTCCGTACTTCCTGGCCTTCCTGCGCGTGTTCCCCACCCTGCCCGACCTCGCCGCGGCCAGCAACGATGCGGTGATGGCGCAGTGGGCCGGGCTGGGCTACTACGCCCGCGCCCGCAACCTGCATGCGGCCGCGCAGCGCTGCGTTGAACGGCACGATGGCGCGCTGCCGCGCGATGTCGAGGCCTTGAACGCGCTGCCCGGCATCGGCCGCAGCACCGCCGCGGCGATCCTGAGCCAGGCGTGGAACGACCGTTTTGCGATCCTCGACGGCAACGTCAAGCGGGTACTGACGCGCTACCACGGCATTGACGGGTTCCCCGGCCTGCCCAAGGTGGAGAAGGTGCTGTGGGACCTCGCCGACGCGCACGTGGCGCATGTGCCCGACGCGCGCATGGCCGACTACACACAGGCGCAGATGGACCTGGGCGCCACCGTCTGCACCCGCAGCCGGCCGGCCTGCGTGATCTGCCCGCTGCAGGCGGACTGCGTGGCGCGCCGCGAAGGCCGCACCGATCAGCTGCCCACGCCCAAGCCCACCAAGACCCTGCCCGAACGCGAGGCCACCGCGCTGCTGCTGCGCGACGGCCACGGCCGCGTGCTGCTGCAGAAGCGCCCGGATACCGGGATCTGGGCGCAACTGTGGACGCTGCCGCAGGCTGACACCGGCAGTGATCTGCAGGACTGGTTCGATGCCCACGTGACCGGTTCGCTGGACGACGCCGAGGTGCTGCCCGTGTTGGAGCACACCTTCAGCCACTACCGGCTGCACCTGCAGGTGCTGGTGCAGCGCGTGGACGGCCTGCAGCGCGATGACCCGTCGCTGCGCTGGGTAGCCGCCGCCGACCTGCCCAGCCTCGGCCTGCCTGCGCCGATCCGCAAGCTGCTGGACACCGGCGCGCCGCCGGCCCGGCCCAAGCGCCGTACAATGCGGGGCGCACCACCTTCACCCGAGTCCGAGTAAGCCATGCCCCGCACCGTTTTCTGCCAGTACGAACAACGCGACACCGAAGGCCTGGACTTCGTGCCCTACCCCGGCGAGCTGGGCCAGCGCATCTTCAATGGCATCGGCAAGAGCGCCTGGAGCGCCTGGCTGGCGCACCAGACCATGCTGATCAACGAAAACCGGCTGTCGCCGCGCGATCCCAAGCACCGTGCTTTCCTGGAAACCGAGCTGGTGAAATACCTGTTCGAGAAGGATGCCGAAAAGCCGGCAGGATTCGTTCCCGAAGCGTGATTGCGGCCTGCCGACCAACGGTCGGCAGCTGCCGGGATAGCCTGCCGACCAACGGTCGGCAGCTACCGGGCTCCTCGGCAGGACCTTTGCCCGCTACTTCGCCGGTACGTCCTGGGCGTCCTGGCGCTCCTGCACCTGCGCCTGGCGCAGCTCCTTCTCGGTCGAACGCAAGGCCTGGACATCCAGCTTGCGGATGCTGCCGATGAAGCACGGCAGGGTGGGCCCCGGCGTCGGGTCACGCACCAGCACCTTGTCGAACCGCGACGACACCCGCCCCATCTGGCTGGTCAGGCCGATGGCCGTGGCGTAGTCCAGGCCCTGGCACGGACCGCGCAGTTCCAGCAGATACGCCTCACTGGGGCGGGTCCAGACCGCCAGCGCACTGTCGCCCAGTTCGGTCCAGCCATTCAATGATCCGAAGTACTGCAGGCTGTCCTGTGGCGGACCGGCATGGGCCCGGTACAGCTCCAGCCGCTGTTGGCTGGACAGGCGCCCGGTGGTGGCGCACGCCACCAGGGCAAGGCACAGCGCAGCCGCTCCGATCAGGGTTTTCATGGCACCACCTTCAAGGATGAACATGCCGATGATGCACCTGTCGGGTGAGGCCGGCGAGACGCCCGCGCCGGCCATTCAGCGGCCAGCTCAGACCTCGCTGCTGGCCAGTTCGTGCAGGCGCCCTTCGCGCAGCTCCAGCACGCGGTCCAGCTTGCGCGCCAGGCTGCGGTCGTGGGTCACCAGCACCAGGCTGGTGTGGTGCGCGCGGTTGAGTTCGAGCATCAGTTCGAACACCGTCGCGGCCGTCTTGTCGTCCAGGTTGCCGGTGGGTTCGTCGCCCAGCACGCAGGCCGGCTTGTTGACCAGCGCGCGCGCCACGGCCGCACGCTGACGTTCGCCGCCGGACAGTTCGCCCGGCTTGTGTTCCAGGCGGTGGCCCAGCCCCACCGATTCCAGCAACGCAGTCGCCCGCGCACGCGCCTCGGCCACCTGCGGTCCACCGCGAACGAAGGCGGTGGCACCGTTGACGATGCTGGCCAGCGTCGTGCCGATCACGCCGAAGCCGGCGTACATCAAGCGCTGCGACAACGGCGAGCGCATCGGCGTGAGCAGGATCGGCATCATCACGTTTTCCAGCGCGGTGAATTCCGGCAACAGGTGATGGAACTGGTACACAAAGCCCAGCGCGCGGTTGCGCAGCTCACCGCGCTGGCCGTCGGACAGGCCGGACATGCGCTGGCCGCCCACATACACCTCGCCGGCGGTGGGCGTGTCCAGCCCGCCCAGCAGGTGAAGCAGGGTGCTTTTGCCAGCGCCGGAGGCACCGATGATCGCCACCGTCTCACCGGCACTGACGCTCAGGTCCAGGCCATTGAAGACATGGGTCTGCATGCGGCCTTCGGCGTACACCTTGGCCAGCGACTGGGCGCGGATCACTTCGTCGCCGCGGTTGATCACGTTATTCATAACGCAGGGCCTCCGCCGGCTGGGTGCGGGCAGCACGCCACGCGGGGTACAGGGTCGCCAGGAAGCTCATGACAAGCGCGGTGATGGTGATGATGACAATGTCCGGGGCCTGCATGTCGGTGGGCAGGCCGGTGATGTAGTAGACGTCTTCAGGCAACAGCTTGATGTTGAACACCGTCTCGATCGCGCCGAGGATGCGTTCCAGGTTCAAGGTCAGGGTGATGCCGCCGATCACGCCGGCGACGGTGCCGATGATGCCGATCAACGAGCCCTGCACCATGAACACCTGCATTACTCCGCCCGGGGTCAGGCCGAGGGTACGCAGGATGGCGATATCGGCCTGCTTGTCGGTCACCAGCATCACCTGCGACGACACCAGGTTGAACGCGCCCATGGCGATGATCAGCGAGAGCAGGATGCCCATCACCACTTTTTCCATGCGCAGCGAGTGGTACAGATTGGCGTTCTGCTGGGTCCAGTCACTGACCCGGTACGCGCCGCCCAGGCTGTGGGCCAGGTCCACGCCAACGTCCAGCGCCTTGTCCATGTCATGCAGCTTGAGCCGCACGCCGGTCACCCCGTCCATGCGCAGCACGCGTTCCATGTCGGCCATGTTGGCAAACGCCACGCCCTTGTCGATCTCGTTGTAGCCGGCCTCGAAGATGCCGCTGACGGTGAAGCGCTTCAGACGCGGCATCGCGCCGACCGGGGTGCCCTGCACTTCGGCCAGGGTCACCAGCACGGTGTCACCGACATTCACGCCCAGCCAGATCGCCAGTTCCTTGCCCACCAGCAGGTTGTAGCTGCCCGGGGTGAGGCTGTCGAAACTGCCCTTGACCAGCTTCTGGTTGATCACCGACACGCCCGGCTCCAGCGCCGGGTCGATGCCCTGCACGATCGCACCCTGCACGCGCGGACCGCTGAGCATGGCCTGGATCTCGATGTACGGCGCGGCGCCGGCCACGCGCGGATCCTTTTTGGCCGCATCCACCGCACGCTGCCAGTCCGACATCGGCGCGCCATCGCTGGTGATGGTGGTATGGGCGGTCATCTGCAGCAGGCGGTCGCGGATTTCCTTCTGGAAGCCGCTCATCACGGCCAGCGTGGTAATCAGCACGGTCACGCCCAGCGCGATGCCGAGGATGGAGGCCATCGAGATGAAGGAGATGAAGCCGTTGCGGCGCTTGGCGCGCAGATAGCGCAGACCGATTGAAACAGGTATGGGTTTGAACATGCAGGTGCGCCGGACAATTCAGGCTATGGTGCCACTGCTGGACGTGAACGGGAAATGCAGCGTGCGCGCACGGCCAGTCGCAGTTCACGTCGTTGCGCCGGGGTGAGCGTGTCGGGCCAGAACAGCCGCCAGCGGCGGTGTCCCTGCTGGCGCCAGGCCAGTTGCAGCAGCACGCCACGATCGGACAGCTGCAGGTCATCGACCGGCTGACCATCCACCTGCGCCGGGGCGTCACCGGGGGGTATCACGATGGCCTGGGCGGGCATGCGCCCGTAGCGCCAGGCGCCGGTTGCGCCCATGGCCACGGCCAGCAGGGCCACCGGCCCGTGCCAGCGGTCGGCCAGATCAGTGCTGCATACCGCCCACGGCAGCAGCGCGGTGATCAGCCAATGCGCACCGCACTGCCAGCGGGAAGGCCGCCATTCAAGCCGGCAGGGCGCGGATCCGGGCGATGAGCGCGGCAGGCTGGGCATGCGGGCACTCCTCGTAACCCATGAACCAGCGCCACAACCTATCGTCTTCGCTTTCCAGCAGGAACAGGAAAACCTCGCGTTCTTCGGTAGGTGCCTGCAGCCAGCAACGGTCCAGGTAACGCCCGAACAGCTGGTCCAGTTCACGCATGCCACGCCGGCAACGCCAGCGCAGCTTCTTCAGTTCAGTGGCTTCGTCCATCGATCAGGCTCCGGAAACAGCAAGGCCGGGCATGGCCCGGCCGAACGTGCAGCCGGGTCGCGCCCGGCGTTGATGCAGCCGGGCAAGCCCGGTTCCTTTCAGCGGGGCAGAGCCTCGCTCTACTTTCAGCGGGGCAGAGCCCCGCTCTACGTGCACAGCCGGGCAGAGCCCGGCTCTACGTGCACTCAGGCGCGGCGCGCCATCATCAGCTTCTTGATCTCGGCAATGGCCAGCGCCGGGTTCAGGCCCTTCGGGCAGGTCCGCGAGCAGTTCATGATGGTGTGGCAGCGGTACAGCTTGAACGGGTCTTCCAGCTCGTCCAGGCGCGCACCGGTGTCTTCATCGCGCGAGTCGACGATCCAGCGGTAGGCCTGCAGCAGGATGGCCGGGCCCAGGTAACGCTCGCCGTTCCACCAGTAGCTCGGGCAGCTGGTGGAGCAGCACGCGCACAGGATGCACTCGTACAGGCCGTCCAGCTTCTTGCGGTCTTCCGGCGACTGCAGGCGCTCACGATCCGGCGGCGGCGGGGTCTGGGTGCGGATCCACGGCTTGATCGAGGCGTACTGCGCGTAGAAGTGGGTCAGGTCCGGCACCAGGTCCTTGACCACGCTCATGTGCGGCAGCGGGTAGATCGGCACTTCGGCCTTGCCGCAATCGGCAATGGCACGGGTGCAGGCCAGCGTGTTGGTGCCGTCGATGTTCATCGCGCACGAACCGCAGATGCCTTCGCGGCACGAACGACGGAAGGTCAGGGTCGGGTCGACCTCGTTCTTGATCTTGATCAGCGCGTCCAGAACCATCGGGCCGCAGCTGTCCAGATCGATCTCGTAGGTATCGGTCCGCGGGTTGCTGTCGTCGTCGGGACTCCAGCGGTAGATCTTGAAAGTGCGCGTGTTCTTCGCACCGCTCTTGGCGGGGAAGTGCTTGCCCTTTCCGATCTTGGAATTCTTGGGGAGGGAAAACTCGGCCATGGCTGTTCTCGTTGGCTCAGGCGGCTCGCGCTGCGATGCAGGCGCGGCTAGCACGGAAGATGAGGAGGTTGACACCGCCGACCCGCAGCGCGCGCACCACCCTGCCCGTGCGGGCAGGAAGGTGGGCAGGCGCTGCGTGGCCGGAGGTCATCCCGCAGGTCTCTTAGTACACGCGCGGCTTCGGCGGTACCACGTCCACGTCCTTGCTCAACGTGTACATGTGCACCGGGCGATAGTCGAAGCTGCACTTGCCCTTGTCGTCGACGTTGACCAGCGTGTGCTTCTGCCAGTTGACGTCGTCGCGGTCCGGGAAGTCCTCATGCGCATGCGCGCCACGGCTTTCCTTGCGCTGTTCGGCCGAGTTGATCGTCGCCACCGCGTTGAGCAGCAGGTTGTTCAGCTCGTAGGTTTCGATCAGGTCCGAGTTCCACACCAGCGAGCGGTCGGTGACCTTGACGTCCTGGAAGGAGTCGAAGATCTCGGCCATCTTGCTGCAGCCCTCTTCCAGGGTCTTGCTGGTCCGGAACACCGCCGCGTCGTTCTGCATGGTGCGCTGCATGTTGTCGCGGATGACCGAGGTCGGGGTGTCGCCGTTGGCGTAGCGCAGCTTGTCCAGCAGGCCCAGCGCCTTGTCGCACGCATCGGACGGCAGGGTCTTGTGCGGCGCGCCGGACTTGATGGTCTCGGCACAGCGGTTGGCCACGGCGCGACCGAACACCACCAGGTCGAGCAGCGAGTTGGAGCCCAGGCGGTTGGCGCCGTGCACCGACACGCAGGCCGCTTCGCCGATGGCGTACAGGCCCGGTACCACGGCATCGTTGTTGTCGCCCAGCTTGCGCACGACTTCGCCGTGATAGTTGGTCGGGATGCCACCCATGTTGTAGTGCACGGTCGGAATGACCGGGATCGGCTGCTTGTGCACGTCCACGCCGGCGAAGATGCGGGCGCTTTCGGCAATGCCCGGCAGCTTGTCGTCGATCACGCCCGGGCCGAGGTGGGTCAGGTCGAGCAGGATGTGATCCTTGTGCTCGCCGACGCCGCGGCCTTCGCGGATTTCGATGGTCATCGAACGCGACACCACGTCGCGCGAGGCCAGATCCTTGTAGTGCGGTGCGTAGCGCTCCATGAAGCGCTCGCCGTTGCTGTTGCGCAGGATGCCGCCTTCGCCACGCACGCCTTCGGTGATCAGGCAGCCCGCGCCGTAGATACCGGTCGGGTGGAACTGCACGAACTCCATGTCCTGCATCGGCAGGCCGGCACGCATGACCAGACCGCCGCCGTCGCCGGTGCAGGTGTGGGCCGAGGTGGCGCTGAAGTAGGCGCGGCCGTAACCGCCGGTGGCCAGCACCACGCCATGGGCGCGGAAGAGGTGCAGCGAGCCGTCGGCCATGTCCAGGGCGAGCACGCCGCGGCAGACGCCTTCGTCATCGAAGATCAGGTCGAGGGCGAAGTACTCGATCATGAAGCGCGCGTTGTGCGCCAGCGACTGCTGGTACAGCGTGTGCAGCATGGCGTGGCCGGTACGGTCGGCCGCGGCGCAGGTGCGCTGCGCGGACGGGCCTTCGCCGTACTTGGTGGTCATGCCACCGAACGGACGCTGGTAGATCTTGCCTTCTTCGGTACGGCTGAACGGCACACCGTAGTGTTCCAGCTCGATGATGGCCGGAATCGCTTCGCGGCACATGTACTCGATGGCGTCCTGGTCACCCAGCCAATCGGAGCCCTTGATGGTGTCGAAGAAGTGGTAGCGCCAGTCGTCTTCACCCATGTTGCCCAGCGCGGCGGAAATACCGCCCTGCGCGGCCACGGTGTGCGAACGGGTCGGGAAGACCTTGGTCAGGCAGACGGTCTGCAGGCCCTTGGCGGCAAGACCGAACGTAGCGCGCAGGCCAGCGCCACCGGCGCCGACCACGACCATGTCGTACTTGTGTTCCGTAATCTTGTAAGCGGACATCTAATCTGGATTCCTGTCTTGGTGCCTGGACTCAGGCAACGCCGAGCGCAATGCGGGCGACCGCAAAAACACTGACGATCGCGCCGAGCACGGCGATGAACTTCACCGTGGTCTGCAGCGCCAGGGCCAGCAGCGAGTTGTGGATGTAGTCTTCCAGCACGACCTGCAGGCCGAGCTGGGCGTGCCAGAACATCGCGACCAGGAAGCCGACCAGCAGCACCGCATTCCACGGCTTGGACACCGCGTCGGTGGCGGTCACGTAATCGGCGCCGATCAGGCTCAGCACGAACACCAGGAACCAGATGGTCAGGCCGACCAGCGCGGTGGCGGTCAGGCGCTGCATCACGAAGTGCTCGGTACCGGTCTTGGCCGCGCCAAGGCCACGCACGTTTTTCAGCGGGGTACGGAACTTGTTCATGCGGCGGCTCCGGCGAAGACGTAGGCCCAGACCAGGGCGGTGATCACCAGGCTGGCGAAGACCGAGATCCAGCTGCTGCGCACGAAGGCAGGAATGGAGAAGCCGATCGCGAAGTCCTGCACGATGTGCCGGATGCCGTTGCACAGGTGGTAGGCGAAGGCCCACGTCCATGCAAACAGGAACAACTTGCCGTACCAGCTACCGGCGTGGCCGGTGAAGCAGTTCCAGGATTCAGGACCCATCATCAGGGCGAGCAGGCCGCCGGCGATGATCAGGGCTCCAACAGACAGAAAGATGCCGGATGCTCGATGCAGGATCGAGGTGGCCATCTGAATCTGCCAGCGATACACCTGAAGGTGCGGGGAAAGGGGACGTTCTCTGGCGGCCATTCGCTGGGCTCGTTGTCTCGGCTGGGCGGCGCAATGCCGCGTTGGCTCAATGCTGATCAAAAATCGATGCAGCGTCCGTTTTTCTCCCAGTCTCCATACCGCACCGGATCGAGTCCGCCGCGGCCACCAATCTCCACGGGCACCACAGGGGTCTGCGGAAGCGGCTGCTTCTCATCGACCTGCGGGGCTTCGGAGTCGGAATCTGGAGTGGGGGTTGTTTGGCCTATCATGGGTGGTCTCGCAACGCACAAATTTTAGACCCCGTTCACGTGCCTGACAACCTGCCCATGGATTTCAACGGTTTTCCGCGCCTCTCCGGTCACCAGCTGCTCAGTCTGGATGGTCCCGATGCGGCCGCGTTCGCCCACGCCCAATTTTCCAGCGACGTCACCGCCCTGCCCGTCCGGCATTGGCAGTGGAGCGCCTGGCTGAGCGCCAAAGGCCGCACCATTGCTGTGTTCCAGCTGATCCGGGTGGATGAAGAACGGATCCTGCTGGTGCTGGCCGATGGCGACGCCGATGCGATTGCGTCGCAATTGCAGCGTTTTGTGTTCCGTCGGAAGGTCAAGATCGCGGTGCGCGATGACCGGATCGTGGCCGGCAGCTTCACTGCGCCGGAAGCGGCGTCGGACGCCGCAATCGCGGTACACGGTGAGACGCTGGAGCTGGATGTGGGCAGCGATGCCCTGCCCCGGACGCTGCGGATCGCGCCGCTGGACGGTGCCACCGCCGCCGACGATGCCGGCTTCGTGCTGGCCTGGCGCCAATCGGATCTGCGCTACGGGTTGCCGCGCCTGGCCGCCGACCAGCGCGAGCAATGGACGCCGCAGCAGCTGGGGCTGGACCGTTTGAACGGGTACAGCGTCAAGAAGGGCTGCTACCCGGGCCAGGAGATCGTGGCGCGCACCCATTTCCTGGGCAAGGCCAAGCGCGCGTTGCAGTTGCTGCGGGTGGGCGATGGCACGCCCAGCGGTGCACAGGTGCAGCAGAACGGGGCGGCGATCGGCACGGTGGCCAGCGTGGCCGGCGACCTGGCGTTGGCGGTGCTGCCGCTGGAGATCGCCAGCGATCCGCTGTCGGTGGACGGAGTGGACGCCGTGCACCTGCCGCTGCTGGATGGCCTGGCCCGGTAGGCATCGACCGTTGGTCGATGCATGCGGGCCACACCCGTATCGCCGTCACCGACATCGCGGTCACGACCAACGGTCGTGACCTACCGCTCGGTAGGCATCGACCGTTGGTCGATGCATGCGGGCCACACCTGTATCGCCGTCACGGGCATCGCGGTCACGACCAACGGTCGTGACCTACCACCCGGTAGGCATCGACCGTTGGTCGATGCATGCGGGCCACACCCCGTCTCGCCGTCACGGGCATCGCGGTCACGACCAACGGTCGTGACCTACCCGGCCGCGTTCAACCGCTCGCCGCTTTCCGCATCGAAGAAATGCAGGCCCTGCGGGTGGATCGCCACGCGGATGGTCTCGCCCACTGCCGGCAGCGCCTGCGGGGCCACGCGCATCACCAGCGGCTGGCCGCCACCGGTCATGTTGACGAAGATCTCGTTGCCCACCGGCTCGATGCCGTCGATGGTGGCCACAAACGCGGTGGCATCGTCGGCGGCGGCCGGCTGCAGGTGCTCCGGGCGCACGCCCACGGCGACGGTGCGGCCGATCCAGGCCGGATCGATCGCCGCCTGGCCCAGCGGCGCGGTCAGCTGGGTGTCCTGCACCACCACGCCACTGTCGTTGCGCTGCAGGGTGCCACGCAGCACGTTCATCGCCGGGCTGCCCAGGAAGCCGGCCACGAACAGGTTGGCCGGGCGGTCGTACAGCGCCATCGGCGTGTCGATCTGCTGGATCACGCCGTCCTTGAGCACCACGATGCGCTGGCCCAGGGTCATCGCTTCCACCTGGTCGTGGGTGACGTAGATCATGGTGGTGCCCAGCTTGCGGTGCAGCTGCGCGATTTCCGTGCGCACGCTGTGGCGCAGCTTGGCGTCCAGGTTGGACAGCGGCTCGTCGAGCAGGAACACCGCCGGCTCGCGCACCAGGGCGCGGCCCAGGGCCACGCGCTGGCGCTGGCCGCCGGACATCGCCTTGGGCAGCTTGTCGAGCATGTCGGTCAGGCCCAGCGTGTCGGCTGCTTCGGTCACCCGCTTGCTGATCGTGGCCTTGTCGTGGCCGCGCAGCTTCAGGCCGAAGGCCAGGTTCTCGGCCACGGTCATGTGCGGGTACAGCGCATAGCTCTGGAACACCATGGCGATGTCGCGGTCCTTGGGCGCCACGTCGTTGACCACCCGGTCACCGATGGTCAGCGTGCCCCCGCTGATTTCTTCCAGGCCGGCCACCATGCGCAGCAAGGTCGACTTGCCACACCCCGACGGCCCCACCAGCACCATCAATTCGCCATCGGCCACTTCGAAGGTCGCGCCCTGGACGGCCACCTGGCCGTTGTCGTAGACCTTGCGAACGCCCTGCAACTGCACTTTTGCCATATCACCCATTCCAGTCCGCCCGCTGCCGGGCTGTTGATGCGGAACTGCCTTCGGCCCTCCCGATGGCAGGTCGATGGCGTGGTGCCGCATGACGGCGACCACTGCAATCGAATACAGTCTGCTCATTCTGCCATGTAAACGTTTTCACGTGGCAGTATCCGTTGGTCGGTCATGACCGCGACGCATCGGGAGCCGCACAGTCTCCCGATTCGCCCCGTGCATGCCCCATGATGCGCTGGCCCGGTGCCTGTTCATGTTGCACCTGCAGCACTGGACACCATGCCCAGCTGGACCCCCGAGAACATAGACGAGAAGCGATTGACAACGATGTCACCCGGATCTGAAACTCGAGCGATGCACGACACCCTCTTCCTGTTTGGCGCTACCGGCGACCTTGCCCAGCGCTACCTGTTCCCTTCGTTGCTGCGCCTGCTCGGCGACGGCCTGCTGCCGGAGGATTTCAAGATCCGTGCGCTGGCCTTGAGCCCGCACGACACCGAGGGTTTCCGCGACATCCTGCGCCCGCGCCTGCAGCAGGCCATGCCGATGGCCAGCCAGGACGACATCCAGTCGCTGCTGTCGCGCATCGACTACCGGTCGGTGGACCTGCGCAACCCGGACTCGGTGGCCGAGTCGGTCAGTGATCTGGTCAACCGCCACTGCGTGAGCTACCTGGCCATTCCCCCGGGCCTGTACATCTCCACCTGCGAAGGCCTGGCCAAGGGCGGCGCCCTGGCCGCACCGCACCGCCTGATGCTGGAAAAGCCGATCGGCAGCGACAGCACCAGCGCCGAGGAGATCATCTCCACCATCGGCCAGTGGATCGACGAAGACCGCGTGTTCCGCCTGGATCACTACCTGGGCAAGGCCGCGGTGCAGAACCTGATCGCGCTGCGCTTCGGCAACACGCTGCTGGAAGCGGTGTGGAACCGCAACTACATCGAGTCGGTGCACATCCTTGTGGCCGAAAGCGAGGGTGTGGACGGGCGCGATGCGTACTACGCCCGCTCCGGCGCGCTGCGCGACATGGTCCAGAGCCACATCCTGCAGCTGCTGTGCCTGGTGGCGATGGAGCCGCCGGCCTCGCTGGAAGCCGACCGCATCCGCGACGAGAAGGTCAAGGTGCTGCGTGCGCTGCGCCCGCTGGACGCCAAGCACGCCGCCCGCGACAGCGTGCGCGGCCGCTACACCGCCGGCACCATCAACGGCCAGCCGGCCCAGGCCTACCAGCCGCCGGAAGGCAGCGACGTGGAAACCTTCGCCGGGGTCACCGCGCATATCGACAACTGGCGCTGGTCCGGCGTGCCGTTCCACCTGGTCACCGGCAAGCGCCTGGCCGAGCGCACCACCCGCGTGGTGGTCACGCTCAAGCCGGTCACCCACTGGCTGTTCGAGCGGCCGCATCGTCGCAACGCCACCCCCAACCGCATCGTGTTCCAGCTGCAGCCGCAGGAGAACATCGAGCTGGGCCTGATGAGTTCGCTGGCCGGCCCGGAATGGGGCGCGCTGGAACTGCATCCGCTGGAACTGGAACTGTCCGTGCCGACCGGCCTGCACCGCCGCATCGCCTACGAACGCCTGTTCCTGGATGCGTTCAACGGCAACCACGCGCTGTTCGTGCGTGACGACGAAGTGCGTGCCGCCTGGGCCTGGATCGACAGTGTCAGCGATGCCTGGAAGGCCGCCAGCCTGCCGCTGCAGCCCTACCCGGCCGGCGAATGGGGTCCGGCCGAAGCGGCCGGCTTCCTGCCCGCTGAAGTGGATGCCGACGCCGGCCGCAAGGACGGCGACGCATGACGCTGCAGAACCAACCGGTCCTGGTTGCCGATATCGGTGGCACCAACGCCCGCTTCGCGCTTGCCGACACCACCCTTGAGGCCCCGCTGCAGCAGGACAGCATCCGCGAATTCGCGGTAGCCGATTTCCCTTCGCTGGGCGATGCGGCGCGGCACTATCTGGAACAGGTCGGCGCCTCGGCCACGCGTGGCGTGTTCGCCGTGGCGGGCCGCGTGGACGGCGATGAAGCGCGCATCACCAACCACCCGTGGGTGATCTCGCGCAGCCGCACCGCGCACATGCTCGGCTTCGACGAGCTGCACCTGATCAACGATTTCGCCGCCCAGGCGATGGCCATTTCGCTGCTGCAGCCGCAGGACGTGGTCCAGGTGGGCGGCGCGGCGTGGGTGCCGGGCAAGCCGGGCCAGCCGCGCAACTACGCGGTGATCGGCCCGGGTACCGGGCTGGGCGTCGGTGGCCTGATCCTGCGCCATGGCCGCTGCTATCCGCTGGAAACCGAAGGCGGCCATGTCAGCTTCCCGCCGGGCACGCCTGAGGAAATCCGCATCCTGGAAATCCTCTCCGAGCAGTTCGGCCGGGTCTCCAACGAGCGCCTGATCTGCGGCCCGGGCCTGGTCAACATCCATCGCGCCGTGTGCGAGATGGCCGACATCGATCCGGGCCAGCTGCAGCCGGTGGATGTCACCGCCCGTGCGCTGCACGGCGACCCGCAGGCCATGCGTGCGGTGGATGTGTTCTGCGCGGTGTTCGGCGCCATCGCCGGCGACCTGGTGCTGATGCAGGGCGCCTGGGACGGCGTGTTCCTGACCGGCGGGCTGACCCCGAAGATGCTCGATTCGCTGCAGCACTCCGGTTTCCGCCAGCGCTTCGAGCACAAGGGGCGCTTCTCTTCGATCATGGCCCGCGTGCCGTCGCTGGCGGTGATGCACCCGCATGCCGGCCTGCTGGGTTCGGCTGCCTATGCCGCCGATGTTGAACGCGACCTGCAAGGAACCAACGCATGAACAGCCTGGATACATCCGATCGCTTCACCCTGATCCGCCACGGCGACGCCGATGCCTGGATCGAAGCCATCGCCGCCGAAATGGCGCAGGCGTTGAACAACGATATCGCCACCTTCGGGCGCGCGCGCATGCTGCTGTCCGGCGGCACCACGCCGGCACCGGTGTACCAGGCGCTGGCCGAACTGGACGTGCACTGGGACCGGGTGGAAGTCAGCCTGGTCGATGAGCGCTGGCTGTCGCCGCAGGACCGTGACAGCAACGCCTGGCTGGTGCGCGAGAGTTTCCTCGGCCGCGCCGACGGCGCGCATTTCGATCCGCTGGTGCGGGTCGGCAAGCCGCTGCCGGAATGCGTGTATACCGCCAACCTGCAGGCCCAGCACAGCCAGGCGCCGTGCCTGAGCGTGCTCGGCATGGGCAACGACGGCCACACCGCGTCGCTGTTCCCCGGTTCCAAGGACCTGGCCCGGGCACTGGAAAGCACCCTGCCCTACGCCGCCCTGGACGCCACCGGTTGCCCGGGTGCGAACCAGTGGCCGCTGCGCATCACGCTGACCCCGCACGGGCTCAGGCACAGCGGCCAGCGCCTGCTGCTGCTGCGTGGCAAGCAGAAGCTGGAAGTGCTCAAACAGGCGCTGGAAAGCAACAACCCGCAGCTGTATCCCATCCTCAACGCGATCGACCTCGACGGCGCGAAACTGCGCGTCCACTGGTGTGACTGACCTGTCCCCGGTGTTGTTCGTCCGCCCTCTCATAGCCGGTAGCCAATGAGCCTGCATCCCCAACTTCATGCCATCACCCAGCGCATCATCCAGCGCAGCGTCGCCTCGCGCGCGGCCTACCTGGCCGGGATCGATGCGTCGCTGCGCGACGGGCCGTTCCGTTCGCGCCTGAGCTGCGGCAACCTCGCCCACGGCTTCGCCGCGTGCGGGCCGACCGACAAGTCGCGCCTGCGCGGCGGTGTCACCCCGAACCTGGGCATCATCACCGCCTACAACGACATGCTGTCGGCGCACCAGCCGTTCGAGTCGTACCCGGAGATCCTGCGCGCCGTTGCGCGCGACATGGGCGCCACCGCGCAGGTGGCCGGCGGCGTGCCGGCGATGTGCGACGGCGTCACCCAGGGCCGCGGCGGCATGGAGCTGTCGCTGTTCTCGCGCGATGTGATCGCGCAGTCCACGGCAATCGGCTTGAGCCACGACATGTTCGACGCCACCGTGTACCTCGGGGTGTGCGACAAGATCGTGCCGGGCCTGTTGATCGGCGCGCTGGCGTTCGGCCACCTGCCGGCGATCTTCCTGCCGGCCGGTCCGATGACGCCGGGCATTCCGAACAAGCAGAAGGCCGAAGTGCGCGAGCGCTATGCGGCCGGGCTGGCCAGCCGCGAGGAGCTGCTGGAAGCCGAAGCGGCGTCGTACCACGGTGCAGGCACCTGCACGTTCTACGGCACCGCCAACTCCAACCAGACGCTGCTGGAAGCGATGGGCGTGCAGCTGCCGGGCGCGTCGTTCGTCAATCCCGATACGCCGCTGCGCGATGCGTTGACCCGCCGCGCCGGCGAGCGTGCGCTGGAGATCTGCGCGCTGGGGGACGATTTCCGTCCGCTCGGCCGGCTGATCGACGAGCGTGCGATCGTCAATGCGGTAGTGACGTTGATGGCCACCGGCGGCTCGACCAACCACACCATCCACTGGATCGCGGTGGCACGGGCGGCCGGTATCGTGCTGACCTGGGACGACATGGACGAGCTGTCGCAGCTGATTCCGCTGCTGGCGCGGGTGTATCCGAACGGCGAGGCCGACGTGAACCGCTTCGCGGCTGCGGGCGGTACGGCGTTCGTGTTCCGCGAGCTGATGGAGGCCGGGCTGATGCATGCCGACCTGCAGACGGTGGCCGAAGGCGGGATGGCGCAGTACGGGCAGGAGCCGGCGCTGCGTGATGGCACGCTGGCGTACGTCGACGGGCTGCGCGCGAGCGCGGATGCGGACGTGGTGCGCGGTGTGGCCGATCCGTTCGAGGCCCAGGGTGGGCTGCGGCTGCTGCGCGGCAATATGGGGCGTTCGTTGATCAAGCTGTCGGCGGTGAAGCCGCAGTTCCGTACGATCGAGGCACCGGCGGTGGTGGTGGACGCACCGCAGGTGTTGAACAAGCTGCATGCCGCCGGTGTGCTGCCGCACGATTTCGTGGCGGTGGTGCGTTTCCAGGGGCCGCGCGCGAACGGGATGCCGGAGCTGCATTCGCTGGCGCCGTTGCTGGGGCTGCTGCAGAACCAGGGGCGGCGTGTGGCGCTGGTGACCGATGGTCGTCTGTCGGGCGCGTCGGGCAAGTTCCCGGCGGCGATCCACATGACGCCGGAAGCGTCGCGCGGCGGGCCGCTGGCACGGGTGCGCGAGGGCGACATGATCCGTCTGGATGGCGAAGCGGGGACGCTGGAGCTGCTGGTGGACGCGGCGGAGTTCGCGGCGCGCGCACCGGCACCGAACACGGCACCGGCGGCGCACGACATGGGGCGCAATCTGTTCGCGCTGAACCGGCGCGTGGTCGGTCCGGCCGACCAGGGCGCGATTTCGATTTCGTGCGGGCCGGCAACGGCCGACGGCGATATCTGGAATTACGACGCCGAGTACGACCTGGGGCGTGATGCAGCGGCGGCGGAAGCGCCGCATGAGGCCAAGGACGCCTGAGGCGACGACCGACGCAGCGGCGGCTGTCCCGTGCCGAGGGAGCGGTTGGCCCCCTTCGGGACACGCCGTGAACCCATCCATGGGGGCTCGTCCAAAACATCCATGTTTTGGACGGTCCCGAAGGGGGCCAACCGCTCCCTCCCGACATATCGCGGCGCCTTGATGGCGTCGCTCGAATCAGCAAAGGGAAAGACAACAATGAGCATCGAGCAACATCAGAAGCGCGCAGCCGAGCTGCTGCATGCAGCCGGCATTCTGCCGGTGGTGACCGTGCATACGCTCGACCAGGCCCGTGCGGTCAGTGCGGCGTTGCTGGAAGGTGGGTTGCCGGCGATCGAGTTGACCCTGCGTACGCCGGTGGCGATGGAAGCGCTGGCGATGCTGAAGCGTGAGCTGCCCGATGTGGTGGTGGGTGCCGGGACGGTGCTGACCGTGGCGCAGATGCAGCAGTCGATCGATGCGGGCGCGGATTTCCTGGTGACGCCGGGTACGCCGGCGCACATGGCCGATGCGTTGGCGCAGGCGGCACTGCCGGTGGTGCCGGGTGCGGCGTCGCCGACCGAGATGCTGGCGCTGTATGCGCGGGGCTTCCGGGTGTGCAAGCTGTTCCCGGCTTCGGCAGTGGGTGGGCTGGCGATGATCAAGGGCCTGGCCGGGCCGATTCCGGACCTGAAGCTGTGCCCGACCGGTGGCATCACCGAGGATACGGCGGCCGAGTACCTGGAGCAGAAGAACGTGGTCTGCATCGGCGGCTCGTGGATGGTGCCGGGCAGCTGGATCGAGCACGGGCAGTGGGACAAGGTGCG
Source organism: Stenotrophomonas sp. 10N36 (assembly GCF_056395005.1). Taxonomy (NCBI): domain Bacteria; kingdom Pseudomonadati; phylum Pseudomonadota; class Gammaproteobacteria; order Lysobacterales; family Lysobacteraceae; genus Stenotrophomonas; species Stenotrophomonas sp. 10N36. Next base: position 278,306 of record NZ_JBFTIS010000001.1, read on the forward strand.
CGACAGCGCGGCGCAGGCGGCGAAGATCGTGGCGCGGGTTCGCGCGCACTGAGGCACTGTCGGGGGAGCAACCACGCATGGCGTGGCTCTACCGGTAACCGATCACAACAAAACGCCCGGGCATGCCCGGGCGTTTTTGTACACGACGTTGGTGCCGCCGGTTACATCGGCCGTGCCGGATCCACCAGACCGTACTGGCTGGCCATGCGGGCCAGCGCGATGTTGTCGTGGATGCCCATCTTCTCGAACAGGCGCGCCTTGTGCGTGTTGACGGTTTTGGCGCTCAGGCTCAAGCGCTTGGCGATGTCTTCCTGGCGCAGGCCCTGGGTGAGCAGCAGGGCCACTTCCAGTTCGCGCGGGGACAGGGCGTCGAACGGCGACTGGGTGCCTTCGACATTGGACAGCGCCAGGTTCTGCGCGATGCTGCTGCCCAGGTAACGCCGGCCCAGCGCGGCGTCGCGCACGGCACGCAGCAGTTCCTGTGCATCGCAGCCCTTGCCGATGTAGCCGGAGGCACCGGCTTCGAGCAGGCGCTTGGGCATCGGGCCGTCTTCGAGCACCGAGACGATCACCACGCGGGTGCCGTGGTCGCCACGCACCACCCGTTCGGTGACTTCCATACCACTGACGCCCGGCAGGTGCAGGTCGCACAGCACCACGTCCGGTCGCAGCTGACGGATGTCAGGCAACGCATCTTCGCCGGAGTCCGCTTCACCGACTACCTCGATATCGGTCTCGTTGGACAGGATCATCTTCATGCCGGTTCGCACCAGCGCATGATCGTCCACCAGATACACTCGAATCGTCATCCACGTACCTCTTCAAACGCTGCGAACGGGGGCAAGCCTAGCGGCGGGATGATGCGATAACAAGGAAGAAACCTTCCCGTCGGCGCGTTCTGGTGCCCGCATCACAACCAAGCTGGATTACCCCTACCCCTTAGCCTTTCACCCCAGGCCATATCGGTTTACTACGCCTATTACTGTACGCCTATACCCCGTCGCGATCGGCCTTTGCGGCCGACAGCCCGGCGAGGGGGCGGTGGCGCCAGGGATGCCGGCGCCTGAACATGACCAGGAAGCACCCTACCACCCAAACCAGGGCGGCACACCAACCGGCCAGGATGTCCGACGGATAGTGGACCCCCAGGTACACCCGGGACACGCTGACCAGCACGCTGAACCCGGGTGCCAGCACCAGCACCGGCCAGCGCCAGCGGGTGTTCCAGGCCAGCAGGGCCACCGTGACCGCCAGGGTCATCGAGCCCATCGCGTGGCCACTGGGAAAGCTGAACGTGCTTTCCGGGGCGATCGATTCCCACAGGCTGGGCCGGTCGCGCTGGAAGAACTGCTTGCTGCCCAGGTTCAACAGCGCCGAACCGACGAAGCTGATGGCCACGAAACTGGCCTCGCGCCACCGTTTACCCCACAGCAGCGCCACCACGATGAGCACATCGGCCGGGATCAGGAACCACTCGTAGCCCAGCTTGGAGAGCAGCGTGAAGAACTGGTCCAGCCCCGGCGAATGCAGGCCGTGCATCTTCCAGAGCAGCGGCGCATCGAAGTGGAACGATTCAAATTCGTGCACCTCGTCGGCCAGTGCGACGAAGCCGGCCAGTGGCAGCAGCACGCCGGCGAACAGCAGGACGAACCGCCACGCGTTGTGCGCCATCCACTGGCGGAAACCGGCGACCGGCTCCCGGCCGGCCAGCACGTCGGGCTTATCCGACGCTGCGGACATACTTTCGCTCAACGTAATCGTCGATCAGCGCCACGAAATCCTGGGCGATGTGGTCGCCACGCAGGGTCACGGCCTTCTCGCCATCGACGAATACCGGCGCAGCCGGGGTTTCACCGGTACCCGGCAGCGAAATGCCGATGTTGGCGTGGCGCGACTCGCCCGGCCCGTTGACGATGCAGCCCATCACCGCCAGCGTCATGTTCTCCGCACCCGGGTGGCTGACCTTCCAGACCGGCATCTTCTCGCGCACGTGGTTCTGCACCACCTTGGCCAGCTCCTGGAAGAACTCGGAGGTGGTGCGGCCGCAGCCCGGGCAGGCCGTAACCAGCGGGGTGAAGGCACGCTGCCCGGTGGTCTGCAGCAGTTCCTGGGCCACGATCACCTCGGCGGTGCGCGACTGGCCCGGCTCGGGGGTGAGCGAAATGCGGATGGTGTCGCCGATGCCTTCCTGCAGCAGCACGGCCAGCGCCGCCGAGGAGGCCACGATGCCCTTGCTGCCGATGCCGGCCTCGGTGAGGCCCAGGTGCAACGCGAAATCCGAGCGCTGCGCCAGGTCGCGGTAGACCGCGATCAGCTCCTGCACGCCGCTGACCTTGGCCGACAGCACGATGCGATCGCGCGGCAGGCCCAGTTCGACCGCGGTATGCGCCGAATCCAGCGCCGAACGGATCAGCGCCTCGCGCAGCACCCGGCCGGCATCCCACGGGGTGGCCCGCTGGCTGTTCTCATCCATCAGGCGGGCGGCCAGCGACTGGTCCAGCGAGCCCCAGTTGGCGCCGATGCGGACCGGCTTGCCGTAGCGGATCGCAAACTCGATCAGCTGCGCGAACTGGGTGTCCTTCTTCTTGCCGAACCCGACGTTGCCCGGGTTGATCCGGTACTTGGCCAGGGCTTCGGCGCAGGCCGGCTCCTGGGTCAGCAGCTGGTGGCCGTTGTAGTGGAAGTCGCCGATCAGGGGCACGTCGATGCCCATCATCTGCAGCTTTTCCACGATCCGCGGGATGGCCGCGGCCGACTCGGGGTTGTTGACCGTCAGCCGCACCATCTCCGACCCGGCCCGCCACAGTTCGGCCACCTGCTTGACGCTGGCGGCGATGTCGGCGGTGTCGGTGTTGGTCATCGACTGCACCACCACGGGGCTGCCCCCGCCCACGACCACGCCGCCGATGCGGACGGCCTGGGTCTGGCGGCGGGCCCACACGGAGGTGTCGGACGGTTGGGTCGGTTGGGTCACGGCGTCATGCATCCCCCATTTTAGCGCGCCACGCGTGTTCACGCGCGCGGGGTGGCTACCGACCGTTGGTCGGCACTCATTCAACCGATGCGGCCGATTGTCGCAGGCAGGCCAGCCCCCGAGCGCATAGGATGTGCGCAATGACCGGCACCGACGCCCCCTTCCTCCGAACCCTGTGCAGCCTGCGCTGGCTGGCCGTGGCCGGCCAGGCCGCCACGATCCTGGTGGCCACCTCGGTGCTGGGGCTGGAACTGCCGCAGCTGCCGCTGTGGGCGGGGGTGGCCGCGCTGACCCTGTTCAACCTGTACGCGCAGCTGCGCGTGAACGACGCCGACACCGCGCCGGTGACCGCCTTCGGCCACATCCTGGTGGACGTCAGCGTGCTCACCTGGATGGTCGGCTGGAGCGGCGGCATCGGCAATCCGTTCGGCTCGCTGTTCCTGATCCTGATCGCCCTGGCCGCGCTCGCCCTGCCCCTGCGCTGGACCCTGGCGGTGGCCGCGACCTGCCTGATCGGCTACGCGGTCAGCGGCATCTTCGGGCTGCCTTTGCCGGCCGGCTACTTCACCGCCATGCAGATGCACCAGTGGGGCGTAGTCTGCAACTTCCTGTTGTCGGCCACGGTGGTGCTGGTGTTCGCCACCCGCCTGGCGATCGCCCTGCGCCACCGCGAGCATGAGCTGGCCCTGCTGCGCGAACGCTTCGTGCGCAATGAAGGCATCGTCGCCCTGGCCACCCATGCCGCGTCGGTGGCCCATGAGCTCAACACGCCGCTGGCCACCATGACCCTGCTGGCCGATGACATCGCCGACCAGACCAACAGCAGCGAAGTGCGCGATGACGTGGATACACTGCGCGAGCTGCTGGTGCAGTGCCGCGAGCGGGTGCTGGCGCTGGCCCGCCCGGCCGCCGGCGACGCCCCCGGGCGCGACACCGTGACCCTGCCGCAGGTGCTGGAACAGTGGCGGCTGGTGCGCCCGACCATCACCCTCAAGCGCAACGACGACGCACCGTTGAAACTGCCACTGGACCCGGGCATCGGGCACCTGCTGATGGTGCTGCTCAACAACGCCGCCGACGCCGGCGAGAAAGCCGAGCGCCCGCAGGTGGACCTGACGTTGCGCATTGAAGGGGACACATTGATCGGCGAAGTGCGCGACTACGGCCACGGCTTCGATGCCCGCCAGGCGGTTCTGCCCGGCACCCTGTTCAACAGCGGCAAGGCGCAGGGCATGGGCGTGGGCCTGGCCCTGTCGCACGCCACCATTGAACGCCTGGACGGCGAACTGTGGATGCGCCCGGCCAACGGCGCCGGCACCCGCGTCGGCTTCCGCCTGCCTTTGACGTCTTCGGAGACTTCCGCATGAACATTCCCACCCTGCCCGCTGCCAGCCATGGCCTGCTGGTCGACGACGACGAGCTGTACCTGCGCACCCTGCAGCGCAGCCTGGGCCGCAAAGGCCTGGAAACGGTGACCGCCAGCGACATTGCCTCGGCGCTGTTGCTGGCCCGGCAGAACCCGCCGGCATATGCGCTGATCGACCTGAAGCTGGGCTCCGAATCCGGCCTGTCGCTGATCCAGCCGCTGCGCGCCCTGCGCGAAGACATGCGGATTTTGCTGGTCACCGGCTACGCCAGCATCGCCACCGCGGTGGAAGCGATCAAGCTGGGCGCCGACGATTACCTGCCCAAGCCGGCCACCGTGCCGATGATCCTGCGTGCGCTGGGCGAAGAAGACGATGGCCCGGCCGACGATGGCGACCTGGAGCCACCGGACGCGATGACCCCGATCAGCCGGCTGCAGTGGGAACACATCCAGCAGGCCATGCACGAAACCGGCGGCAACGTATCGGCCGCCGCGCGCCTGCTCGGCATGCACCGCCGCTCGCTGCAGCGCAAGCTGGCCAAGCGGCCGAGTCCGGAACGCGACCCGAGCCGGTAAGGCCCAGCGCGAATCGACCGCGCAAACACCGGCGCAACAACCGGTAGAGCCGACCGTTGGTCGGCTGCTCTTCACCACAACGATCAACACCGCGCGCTGCGCGCGATAGCCGACCAACGGTCGGCTCTACCTGCCCTTTTAGTCGGCCCTACCCGCACTGAACCTGCATCGATAGAGCCGACCGTTGGTCGGCTGCTCAAACACGGGCGCATCAACCGGTAGAGCCGACCGTTGGTCGGCTGCTCTTCGCCACGACGACCAACACCGCGCGTTGCGCGCGATAGCCGACCAACGGTCGGCTCTACCTGCCCTTTTAGCCGACCAACGGTCGGCTCTACCCGGCCTTTAGCCGATCAACGGTCGGATCTACGCGGTGGTCAGGCGGTCAGGCGGCCCAGCAACTCCAGCGTCACCGGGTCGGTGATCGCATGCGCTTCACCCTGCAACGCCGGCAGCAACTGGCTGGCCAGCTGCTTGCCCAGCTCCACGCCGAACTGGTCGAAGGCGTTGATGTTCCAGATGATCGACTGCACGTACACGGCGTGTTCGTACATGGCGATCAGCGCGCCAAGCGACTGCGGGGTGAGCGCGTCGAGCAGGATCAGCGTGCTCGGGCGGCCACCGGGATACGCGCGGTGCGGGTCGTCGCTGCCCTGGCCGTTGGCCAGCGCTTCGGTCTGTGCCAGCAGGTTGGCCATCAGCGCCTGATGGTTGACCACGTACGGGTCATCGTTGCGCACGCAGCCGATGAAATCGGCCGGAATCACGCTCGTGCCCTGGTGCAGTGCCTGGAAGAAGCTGTGCTGCACGTCGGTGCCTGCCCCGCCCCACCACACCGGCACGGTGTCGCTGGCAACCGGGCTGCCATCGAGCTGCACACGCTTGCCCAGGCTTTCCATCACCAGCTGCTGCAGGTAGGCCGGCAGCAGCGCCAGACGTTGGTCGTAGGTCATCACCGCATGCGTGGCATGGCCCAGCAGGTTGCGGTTCCAGATATCGGTCAGGGCATGCAGGACCGGCAGGTTCTGCTCGAGCGGCGCGGTGAGCGCGTGTTCGTCCATCTGCGCGGCACCGGCCAGCAGCTGTTCGAAACGCTCGAAGCCGATCGCTAGCGCGATCGGGAACCCGACCGCCGACCACAGCGAGTAGCGCCCGCCCACCCAGTCCCACATCGGCAGCACGCGGCCGGCGGCGATCGAGAAGGCCTTGGCCGCCCGCTCCGGGTTGGCGCTGACCGCGTACAGGCGTTCGCTGCCGCCCAGCCAGTCATGCAGGATCTGCCCGTTGAGCAGGGTTTCCTGGGTGCCGAAGGTCTTGGAAATCAGGACGCCGGCGGTGGTGGCCGGGTCGAGCGTGGCCAGCGTGCGCTGCATGGCGGCGCCGTCCACGTTGGAAACGAAATGCACGCGGAAGCGCGCGCCACTGACCGGGCGCAACGCGTCGGCAACCAGGCGCGGGCCGAGGTCCGAGCCACCGATGCCGACACTGACGATGTCGGTGACGTTGGTCTTTTCCAGCGCGGCGATCAGGTCGCCCATCTGCGCGCGGACCTGGGCGGCAGTGGCGAAGGCTTCGCCGGCCACCGGTGCGCCGCTGAGGTCGCCCCGCAATGCGGTATGCAGCGCTGCGCGGCCTTCGGTCAGGTTGACCGTTTCACCGCGGAACAGGCGCTGGAAGCCGCCGGCGACATCGCGCTCGGCGGCCAGCTGCAGCAGTGCGTCCAACGCCGCGCGGTCGTACTTCTGCCGCGCGAAATTGACGTACAACGGACCGACCCGCAACCCCAGCGATTGTGCGCGGCCCGGTTCGGCGGCGATCAACGAAGGGATGCTTGCGCCACGCAGGCGCTGGGCATGGGAGTGGAGCGGGTCGAATCCGTTGTGCTGTGTCATGCGGCCTGGGTCGGGATGCTGTCGTTGGTGTGGGAGATCTGGTTCTTGCCGTCCACATATACCAACTTCGGCTTGAAGCTGTCAGCTTCTTCTTCGCTCATGCTGGCGAACGCCGCGATGATGATGATGTCGCCGACCTGCACGTGGCGCGCCGCGCCGCCGTTGAGCGACACCACGCCACTGCCGGCTTCGGCACGGATGGCATAGGTGGAGAAACGCGCACCGTTGGTGACGTCCCAGATGTGCACCTGTTCGAACTCACGGATGCCGGTGGCCTGCAGCAGGTTGTCATCGATGGCGATGGAACCTTCGTAGTTCAGCTCGGAGTGGGTGACGGTGGCGCGGTGGATCTTGGTCTTGAGCAGGGACAGATGCATGGCAACGGGACAACGGTAAAGGAAAGGGAAATTCTAGCACCCGCCGGACAACGGGCAGGGCAAGCCGCGCCCGCCCGCGCCGGGGGCTGCCAGCGGTTCAGCATCGTCACGACCCCACCCGACCCGCGGTATTGCCACCCCATGGGTGGCTGCACGGTCATCTGGGGTCACATCCGCGGGACGGTGGACGCCCCGGGGTACCCCCTCAATCCCGGGGGTTGCCCCTCAGAACTCCAGGTTGTCGATCAACCGGGTGTTGCCGATGCGCGCGGCGATCAGGGCCACGCGGGTGCCGTCATTGGCGTCGGCCGGCTCGGACAGGTCCGGCTTGCGCACCACCGCATAGTCCACCTGGAACCCGGCGGCCTGCAGGGCGGCGGTGGCCTCGGCTTCGATCAGGCTGCGGGTCTTGCCGGCAATGAAGCCCTCGCGCATGCCCAGCAGCACCTGGTGGATGGTGGTCGAGACCGGGCGCTGGTCGGCGTTGAGGTACTGGTTGCGCGAGCTCATCGCCAGGCCGTCGGTTTCACGCACGATGTCCCCGCCCACCACCTGGATCGGGAAGGCCAGGTCTTCCACCATCTGGCGGATCACCGCCAGCTGCTGGTAGTCCTTCTTGCCGAAGGCGGCCACGTCCGGCTGCACCTGGTTGAACAGGCGCGAGACCACCGTGCACACGCCATCGAAATGGCCCGGGCGGTGGGCGCCTTCCAGCAGGCCACTGATGCCCGGCACGTTGACGCTGGCCGCCAGTTCGATGCCGAACGGATACATCGATTCGACAGTCGGCAGCCACAGCACGTCGCAGCCAGCCTGCTCCAACCCGGAGGTGTCGGCTTCCGGGGTGCGCGGGTAGCGGGTGAAGTCTTCGTTGGGGCCGAACTGGGTCGGATTGACGAAGACACTGGAGACCACGCGGTCGGCGTACTGCCGGGCCAGCGTGACCAGCGAGTAGTGGCCCGCATGCAGGTTGCCCATGGTGGGGACCAGCGCGACGCGCAGGCCCTCACGCTTCCAGCCGTTGACGACGGCGCGCAGGCGGGACAGTTCGGTGACGGTTTCGATCATGAGGCGTAGGCGTGTTCTGCGTCGGGGAAGGAGCCGTCGCGCACGGCGTCGGCGTAGGCACGGACAGCACCGGCGACCGAACCGCCGTCGGCAAGGAAATCCTTGACGAACTTCGGTCGGCGATGGCCGCTGTCCAGGCCAAGGAAATCATGCAGCACCAGCACCTGGCCGTCGCAGCCGGGGCCGGCGCCGATACCGATGGTGGGCACGGACACGTCGGCGGTGACCTGGGTGGCGACCGGGGTAGGCACGCACTCCAGCACGATCAGGGTGGCACCGGCGGCGACCGCCGCCTTGGCGTCGTCGCGCAGCTGCTGGGCGGCATCGCCCCGGCCCTGCACGCGGTAACCGCCCAGGCGCAGCACCGACTGCGGGGTCAGGCCCAGGTGCGAGCAGACCGGGATCTCGCGCTCGACCAGGTAGCGGATGATGTCCAGCTTGAACCCGGCGCCTTCGATCTTGACCATCTCCGCGCCGGCCTGCAGCAGGCGCAGCGAGGCATCCAGCGCGCGTTCGGGCGTGGCGTCGGCGCCGAACGGCAGGTCGGCCACCAGCAGCGCACGCTGCAGCACGCGGGACACGGCGCGGGTGTGGTAGACCATGTCGTCGGTGGTCACCGGCAGGGTCGAATCATGCCCCTGCACCACCATGCCCAGCGAGTCGCCAATCAGGATCAGGTCCACGCCGTTGGCGTCGAACGCACGCGCAAACCCGGCGTCATAGGCGGTCAACATCACCAGCTTCTGGCCGTTGCGCTTGGCCTCGGCCAGGGCGGGAACGGTCCAGGGCTTGCTGTCTGCGTGGGTACTCATGAGCTGATAACCGGTGGCGATAAGCCCCGCATTATCCCCCTATTGGCGCGATCCCGCAGGCCTCGACCCGCATCACAGCATCCCGCACACGGCCGTGGCCGGGAATCACCGCGTCCGGGGCAACGTCGGCCAGCGGCAGCAGCGCGAACGCGCGTTCGTGCAGGTAGGGATGCGGGACCTTCAGCTGCGGCAGGTCGATCACGTCCTCGCCGAACAGCAGCAGGTCCAGGTCCAGCGTGCGCGGCCCCCAGTGCACGCCCGGCTGGCGGACCCGGCCGAAGTCGCGCTCGATGCCCAGCAGCGCGTCCAGCAGTTCCGGGCCACTCAGCGCGGTGTCGAGCAGCGCGGCGGCGTTGACGAACGCCGGCTGGTCTTCATTGCCCCAGGGCGGCGTGCTGTACAACAGGGAGCGCGCGCGCAGCGTGGTGCGCGGCACCCCTGCCAGGGCCTCGAACGCGTCGCGCAGGGTCTGCGCGGCGTCGCCCAGGTTGGCGCCCAATCCAATGCAGGCAGCGGTCACGTCTTACTCGCCCGTGGCGGCCCCGCCCGGACGACGGCGCCGGCGCCGACGCTTGCGCGGTGCACCGTCTTCGTCGACCTCACCCTCGACATGCGCCGCATCCAGCGCCGAATCCAGCTCCGGGCCGGACTGCAGCTGGGCTTCGCGCCAGAACTCGACGTCGGCGCTGTGCTCGCTGGAGGCCACCTGGCGCAACACCAGGAAGTCGTAGGCGGCGCGGAAGCGCGGATGGGTCAGGGTGCGGATCACGCGCTTGCGCTGGCGCGAGCTGAAACGCCCCTGCAGCAGCCAGATCTCCTGCATCGGCAGCGAGAAGCGGCGCGGCAGCGCGATGGTGGTCAGCTGGTGCAAGGTGACGCGGTCGGCGGCGCGACGCTGCGCCTCTTCCAGCGCCACGCCCTGCTTCTGCAGGCTGGCCAGGGCGCGGCAGAACGCCGGCCACAGCAGCAGCGCGAACAGGAACGACGGCGACACCGGCTCATCATTGGCCACGCGCAGGTCGGTGTTGTGCAGACCTTCGATGACCATGCGGCGCAGCGCGCCACTGCGGTTGCTGCGCAGCGCGGCGGCACTTTCCGGGAACATGACGTCCAGCAGGCCGTAACGCTCCAGGCCTTCGAAGCTGGCCACGCCGTGCCCGGACAGGAACAGCTTGAGCACTTCCTCGAACAGGCGCGCCGGCGCGGCTTCGGCCAGCAGGCCGGCAAGCCGCGGCAGCGGCTCGGCGCTGGCGTCGTCGATCTGGAAGCCGAGCTTGGCCGCCAGGCGCACCGCGCGCAGCATCCGCACCGGGTCTTCCTGGTAGCGCTTTTCCGGGTCGCCGATGAGTTTCATCAGGCGCGCCTGGACGTCTTCGAAGCCGCCGGTGTAGTCGCGCACCGAGAAGTCCTCGATCGCGTAGTACAGGGCGTTGCAGGTGAAGTCACGGCGGATCGCGTCGTCTTCGATGCTGCCGTAGACGTTGTCGCGGACCAGCATGCCGTTTTCCATCTCGCGGTCGCCGCTGCCATCGTCGATGTTGGCGCGGAAGGTGGCCACTTCGATGATTTCGCGACCGAACACCACATGGGCCAGCCGGAAGCGGCGGCCAATCAGGCGGCAGTTGCGGAACAGCGCCTTGACCTGTTCCGGGGTGGCATCGGTGGCCACGTCGAAGTCCTTGGGGTTGCCTCCGACCAGCAGGTCGCGCACGGCGCCCCCGACAAGGTAGCCAGCGAACCCGGAATCACGCAGCCGGTACAACACGCGCAACGCGTTGGGGCTGATGTCCTTGCGGGAGATGGTGTGCTGGTCGCGCGGAATCACGCGCAGGCTGAACGGTGATGTAGCAGAAGAATTGATGTTGGCGCTTCCGGTTGAGTTTTCGGGATTGCCCAATGGCATCTAGGTCCATATACTAGCGCGCTGCGCAGTTCGCGACAAAGCCTGCTCCCTTCGTCTAATGGTTAGGACGTGGCCCTCTCAAGGCTAAAACAGGGGTTCGAGTCCCCTAGGGAGCACCAGTCGCGCTGCACGGAAGCCAAAAACCCCGCCACGGCGGGGTTTTTTGCGTTCCAGGCCCGGGCCCGCCGGCCCCTGCCCTGCCAGGCGCGCAGCGGGGAGCACACACTGCCCGCTGCACCGGCCGACCGGGTCGCCCCGGTCGGGCGCGCGCTCAGCCCTCCATCTGCTCCAGTTCCTTGCCCTTGGTCTCCTTGACGAAGCGCAGCACGAAGAACACCGACAGCACCGCGGCCACCGTATAGATGCCGTACGCCCCGGCCAGACCGATGCTGCCCAGCAGGACCGGGAAGGACACGGTGATGGCGAAGTTGGCCGTCCACTGCGCCGCGCCGGCCACCGCCAGCCCCGAGCCGCGGATCTGGTTGGGGAACATCTCGCCCAGCATCACCCACATCACCGGGCCCCAGGACATGTTGAAGAAGATCACGTAGACATTCGCCGCCACCAGCGCCAGCACGCCCATGCTGTCGGACAGCTGCAGCTTGCCGCCGGCATCCAGCGAGCCGCTGGCGAAGGCGATGGTGACCAGCGCCAGCGAGATCGCCATGCCCACCGAGCCGATCCACAGCAGCGGCTTGCGGCCGATGCGGTCGATCAGCACCACGGTGACCAGGCAGGCACCGATGCTCAGCGCACCGGAGAGTACGTTGATCAGCAGCGCGTCGTTCTCCGAGAAACCCACCGCCTGCCACAGCACCGCGCCGTAGTAGAAGACGACGTTGATGCCCACCAGCTGCTGGAACACGGCCAGACCGATGCCGATCCAGACGATCGGGCGCAGCTTGCCGGTGGCCTTGCTGATCAGGTCGGAGAAGGTCGGGCGGTGCTGGTCCTGGGACAACGAGCCTTCGATCTCGGTGATCTTGGCCTGCGCCTCGGCCGGCCCGTACAGACGGGTCAGCACCGCCAAGGCCTGGTCACGGCGCCCTTTGACCACCAGGAAGCGCGGGCTTTCCGGGATCACCAGCAGCAGGCACAGGAACAGCAGCGAGGGGATGGCCTGCATCCAGAACATCCAGCGCCATGCCGCCTGGCCCAGCCACAGGGACTCGGTGGAGGCGCCGGCCGCCTTGGCCAGCAGGTAGTTGCTCAGGAAGGCGCAGAACAACCCGCTGATGATCGCGATCTGCTGCACCGTGGCCAGCCGCCCGCGGTACCGGGCCGAGGCCACCTCGGCAATGTAGGCCGGCGACATCACGCTGGCCGCACCCACCGCGAAGCCGCCGATCACCCGGGCGATGATGAACACCGTGGAGCTGTGCGCCGCACCGGCCCCCAGGGCCGAGAACAGGAACATCACCGCGGCGATGATCAGCACGCCGCGGCGGCCGAGCCGGTCGCCAAGGCGGCCGGCGAAGAACGCACCGATCGCGCAGCCGAGCAGCATCGAGGCCACCTCGAAGCCGATCCCGGCCGAGCTGGACTGGAACGTGTCCTTGAGGCCATCGACGGTGCCGTTGATCACGCCGCTGTCGAACCCGAACAGGAAGCCACCGATGGTGGCCACGCAGCTGATCAGGATGATGAAGCCGGTGTTCTCGCCGCTGCCGGCACGTGTACTGCTGAGCGAAGCACTGGTCATGGGAAACCCTGGGTTGAAGGGACGCTGCGCACGACCGCAGCAGGGACGGATGGCGCAGGTTCTCATACCTTTCGCGCCGGCTGGGCGGCGGCGGGTGGGCCGGGGCACGGCGACGGCCCGCGGCGGCGTGCGCGCATCGCCGCGCTGGACCACCGGTTGATCACCGACGCCCTCCACTGCGACCATGCCCGCCTGGCCGCCCTGCCCACTCCCGGGCGTGGCGCGGCATTGTCGAGGAGCGCCTGCCCATGCCCATGTTCGTTCGCCCGATCACCCCATCCCGCTGTGGCGCCACGCCGATCGTGCGGATGCCCACCGGTGCGTCGCAATGAGCCTCGAACGCGCGCCGGCCACGCTGGCGGTGGACAGCCGCTGCACCCACGGCGAGGGCGTGCTCTGGTGCGACCGGCGGCAGAGCCTGCTCTGGATCGACATCGCCGAACGTCGGCTGTGGCAGCACACCCCGGCCAGCGGCAGCACGCGCCACTGGGTGTTGCCGGACCGCCCCGGCTGCATCGGGTTGTTCGACGATGGCACGCTGCTGGTTGCATTGGTCAGTTCGCTGCATCGCGCCGACCTGGCTGCCGCCACCGACGATGCGTTGCCGCTGCAGTGGCTGGCCGATGTGGACCCACACAACGCGTACACGCGCAGCAACGATGGCCGCGCCGACCGCCACGGCAACTTCGTGTTCGGCACCATGAACGAACACCCGGCGCGGGCCGCCGATGGCCGCTTCTATCAGTACTCCAGCCGCCACGGCCTGCGCGCACTGCCGCTGCCGGGCATCGTGATTCCCAACGCGATCAGCTTCAGCCTGGATGGCCGCACGCTGTACTGGTGTGATTCGGTGACGCCGCAGATCATGGCCTGCGATTACGACCCCGAGCGCGCCAGCACCGCCAACGTGCGTGTGTTCACCACGCTGGCCAACCGCGCTGCCGAGCCCGACGGGTCGGCGGTGGACGCCGACGGGCGGGTCTGGAACGCGCAATGGCGGGCCAGCCAGGTGAGCTGCTATGGCGCCGACGGCACACTGCTGCAGGTGCAGCCGGTGCCGGTCAAGAACCCCACCTGCGTTGCCTTCGGCGGCCCCGACCTGCGCACCTTGTACGTGATCAGTTCACAGCTGGACCACACGCCCGAGGCACTGGCCGCAAGCCCGCATGCGGGCAGCCTGTTCAGCGCGCGCCAGGACCACCCCGGTCTGCCGGAGAGCCGGGTCCACGTGGCCTGACCGGCTGCGGGCCGGGCATGCACCGGGCGGTCAGGCAGCGGAGACACACGTGCACAGGGAATCCCCGCGCCCAGCGCGCGGGTGCGCAGACACCGCAACCGTCCGGCCCGATCGCCATGCAGACCCCGCAACGCGTTGCTGCACAAGGGCTGCCCCGACTTACCTGGACATCCGGGCGGGCCGACTTAGCACGCCACGCCAGCATTCAGGCACAACCTGTTCTAGAATTACGCGGCTTAACGCCGGATTTCCCCATGCCTTTCGTCGTCACCGAAAACTGCATCAAGTGCAAACACACCGATTGCGTGGAAGTGTGTCCCGTGGATTGCTTCCATGAAGGCCCGAACTTCCTGGTGATCGACCCGGACGAGTGCATCGACTGCACCCTGTGCGAACCCGAATGCCCGGTCAACGCGATCTTCCCCGAAGACGACGTGCCCGCCGGACAGGAAGCGTTCGTCGCCCTGAACGCCGAGCTGGCCAAGGCCTGGCCGGTGCTGACCGTGCGCAAGGACCCGCCCGCCGACGCCGGCGAATGGGACGGCAAGCCGGACAAGCTGCCCCTTCTGGAACGCTGAGCCGCAGCATGCCGCAAACGAAAAGGGCGCCGAGGGCGCCCTTTTCGTTTCTCCAGCCGGATCCCCGAACGAAAAAGGGCGCCTAGGGCGCCCTTTTGTTTCCCGAACCGGATCCCCGGTAGTGCCGGCCGCTGGCCGGCTGCCCTTCGCCCCAACGCCATAAGCGTCAGAGCCGGGCAGGCACGCAATGCACACCTGCCCGGCCAGCAACCGGACCTACCGCGGGCTTCCTTACGGAGCCAGCTTCGCCTTCAGCTCGCCCAGCAGCTTGGTCGGGGCGGCACCGGTGGCCGGCAGGCCGCGCGGGTCAACGGCCGACACGTAGGCGCCGGCTTCCACGCCGACCACGCGGACCAGGAAGTCGCTGCCTTCGTAGGCCACGTCATAGGACCCCAGCAGCTGTGCCTTGCTGGCAATCTTCACGCCGGCCACCGATTCCAGCGCGGTGCCGACCTTGCCGAACACCTCGTCCTTGCTGCCCGGCACGGTGAAGCCTGCCGCGTTGGTCGGGGCCTGGGTGGACGCTGCCGCCGGCGCCGGCTTGGCCGCCTGCGACGCCAACACCGGTACCTGGGCGGCCGGGCTGCCGCCCGGGGCGTTCAGGTCCGGCGGCACTTCCAGCGGACGCATTTCCGGCGCCAGCGCGTAGTCGCCCTTGGCCCCGCGCTTGAAGCAACCGGTGGTACCCACGAGGGTGGCAGTGGCCAGGATCGCGAAGGACAACACGCGGATGGCGGAAACGGATTGACGCATGGGAATCTCCTGGGTGACCACGGGTGGTCAGTGGTTGGATAGTGCTTCCAGCGCACCGATATCGGTGGCCAGGTGTTCGGCAGCGGCATGGTGCGCCGCAGACAGGGACAGCAGCGGCAGGCGAAGCCCGTGGCCGATGCCGATCCGGCGCAGCAGGTCCTTCACCGGGATCGGATTGGACTCCACGCCGCAGAATTCATGGAACGGTTCCAGGCGGGCATCCCACGCCTCGGTCGCCTCGCGCTCGCCGGCCGCAGCCAGGTCGCACATGCGTCGGTACGCGCCCGGCAAGGCATTGGAGCCCACCGAGATCAAGCCATCCACGCCGGACAGGATCGAGCGCGCCGCGGTGCCGTCATCGCCACTGAGAACGGCAAAATCGGCTGAACGCAGCGCCAGCAGGGCCTGCACGCGGCCCACATCGCCCACCGCTTCCTTGATGCCCACGATGTTCGGGTGGGCAGCCAGCACGGCCACGGTCTCGGGCAGCATGTCGCAGCCGGTCCGGCCGGGCACGTTGTACAGGATCACCGGCAACCCGCCCTGGTCGGCGACGGCGCGGTAATGGGCGATGAGCCCTTCCTGGGTGGGGCGCACGTAGGGCGGGGTCACCACCAGCGCATGGGTGGCGCCGCTGGCGGCCGCACGGCGGGTCTGTTCGATGGTTTTGGCCGTGCCCGACAGGCCCGTCCCGGCCAGCACCGGGATGCGCCCGGCCACGGTTTTGACCGCGCTGCGCAGCAGCTGGTCGTACTCGTCGTCGGACAGGGTGGCGGCCTCGCCGGTCGAACCGGCGACCACCACCCCGTGAACGCCACCCTCCAGTTGCAGATGCAGCAGGCGCTGCCAACCGTCGGGATCCAATGCGCCATCGGCCTTGAAAGGCGTGGCCAGCGCGGTGATGAGACCGGAAAGGGACAAGGAAACGTTGCTCGGAAGAAAGGGGGAACCCAGCGGGCCTAAACGCCGGCCGGATGTACGTTGCATGTTACTTGCGGGTCGAAAGCACGGGCAAGTATGCTGGACTCC
Source organism: Stenotrophomonas sp. 10N36 (assembly GCF_056395005.1). Taxonomy (NCBI): domain Bacteria; kingdom Pseudomonadati; phylum Pseudomonadota; class Gammaproteobacteria; order Lysobacterales; family Lysobacteraceae; genus Stenotrophomonas; species Stenotrophomonas sp. 10N36. The sequence continues at coordinate 294,573 of NZ_JBFTIS010000001.1, forward strand.
GGCGAACGTGCCGTCGCCGGCCGTTCAGACTCACCTTGCATCACCCGGAACCCTCTTGACCGACACCACGCCGCGGCCTGCGCCGACCGAAAACCATCTCCTGATCAACGCCTACACGACGCATCCGGAGTCCCCCCTGCTGCCCGTCACCCGGCGTATCTCCGACAGCGGTTGCAACCTGGTCGATGCACGCCTGGCCACGGTGGGCCGCGACGTCTCGGTGACCGCGCTGGCCACCGGCTCGTGGGACGCGGTGGCCAAGCTGGAAGCCATGCTGACCCGGCTCGAGCGCGAAGAAGGCCTGAAGCTGGTGTGGTACCGCACCGGTGCCAAGCAGGCGCAGTCCAACCTGCTGCCGTACATCGTGGAAGTGATCGCCGCCGACAAGCCGGGCATCCTCTTCCAGCTGGCCGATTTCTTCGACCGCCAGGGCATCACCATCGAAAATCTGCAGAGCACCCGCTACCGGGCGATGCAGACCGGGGCGGAGATGTTCTCGGCGCAGGTCACCATCGGGGTGCCGGCCAACATGCACATCGCCGCGCTGCGCGACGATTTCCTCGAGTTCTGCGACCACCTGAACCTGGATGCCATCATGGATCCGATGAAGTTCTGATCGTTCGCGCGTTCGTCACGGGCGCGCAGCGTTTCATGCAGTTGTAATGGCACGACCCCAGGATCCGGAAAGGAACCCATGAACGACGGCGACACCCTGGACAGCACCACCCTCGCACTGCCGCTGGCGTTGTCCGGCGGCGAGCACACCTCTCTCGGCGCACTCGCCGGCCAGTGGCTGGTGCTGTACTTCTACCCGAAGGACAGCACCCCGGGCTGCACCACCGAAGGCATCGACTTCAACGCCCTGCTGCCCGAATTCACCCGCCTCGATGCGCGCGTGTTCGGCGTCTCCCGCGATTCGGTCAAATCCCACGACAACTTCTGCGCCAAGCAGGGCTTCGCCTTCCCGCTGATCAGCGATGGCGACGAAGCGCTGTGCACCGCCTTCGACGTGATCAAGCTCAAGAACATGTACGGCAAGCAGGTGCGTGGCATCGAGCGCAGCACCTTCCTCATTTCGCCGGACAGTCGTATCGTGCAGACGTGGCGCAAGGTCAAGGTGGCCGGCCACGCAGACACCGTCCTTGAAGCCCTGAAGGCCGCGAAAACCCAGTGACCAACCTGCACCCCCCAATGGCCATCACCCTGCCCTGCAGGCTGTGATGGCTTGTCCCTGTTCTGCCACCAGGAAATGACGATGACCCGAGGCAAGCGCATCTACGTTCTGGATACCAACGTGCTCATGCACGATCCGACCGCGCTGTTCAAGTTCGAGGAGCATGATGTCTACCTGCCGATGCAGGTGATCGAAGAGCTGGACAACGGCAAGAAGGGCACCACCGAGGCCAGCCGCAACGCGCGCCAGGTCAGCCGTTTCCTCAACGAGCTGGTGCAGGCGTCGGGCCTGGACAACCTGGCCGACGGCATTCCGCTGCTTCGGCCCAACGGGCTGCAGCTGCGCGGCAAGCAGAGCGTGGGCCTGCTGCGTTTCCAGACCAGTCATTTCGACGCGGGCAAGAGCTTTGGCGCGGTCATCCCGGACAACGCCATCCTCGGCGCGATCCTGGCGCTGAAGGAGCAGATCCCCGAGATTCCGGTGGTGTTCGTTTCCAAGGACATCAACCTGCGGATCAAGGCGGCCATCGCCGGCATCGTGTCCGAAGACTACGAGAACGACCGCGCGCTGGACGATTTCAGCCTGCTCTACACCGGCGCCACCGAGCTGCCGGAAGACTTCYGGAAGAAGCACACCGACAACCTGCGCAGCTGGAGCGACAAGGGCCGCACCAGTTACGAAATCATCGCCAGCGAAGACGAGAGCTGGCACCCCAACCAGTACGCCTACCTGCCGGGCGACGATGAAGTCGAACTGCGCGTGGCCAAGGTGGACGGCGACAAGATCACCCTGTCGCTGGTCAACGACTTCCGCCACGGCAGCCACGCGGTGTGGGGCATCAGCGCGCGCAACCGCGAGCAGAATTTCGCCCTCAACGCACTGATGGACCCGGAGATCGATTTCGTCACCCTGCTCGGCACCGCCGGTACCGGCAAGACCCTGCTGGCACTGGCCGCCGGCCTGGCCCAGACCATGGACCAGCAGCGCTACCGCGAGATCATCATGACCCGTGCCACGGTCAGCGTCGGCGAAGACATCGGCTTCCTGCCGGGCACCGAGGAAGAAAAGATGACGCCGTGGATGGGCGCGCTCACCGACAACCTGGAAGTGCTCACCCACACCCAGGAAGGCGGCGCGTGGGGCCGTGCGGCCACCAACGACCTGATCGCCAGCCGGATCAAGATCCGCTCGCTGAACTTCATGCGCGGGCGTACCTTCCTGTCGCGCTACCTGATCCTGGACGAAGCGCAGAATCTCACCCCCAAGCAGATGAAGACCCTGATCACCCGTGCCGGCCCCGGCACCAAGATCGTCTGCCTGGGCAACGTCGAACAGATCGACACCCCGTACTTGACCGAAACCACCTCGGGCCTGACCTACGCGGTGGACCGCTTCAAGAACTGGCCGCACAGCGCCCACGTCACGCTGCGTCGTGGCGAGCGTTCGCGCCTGGCCGATTACGCCTCGGAGGTGTTGTGAGCCGTTCCCTGTCCCGTGCCGTCCTGCCGCTGGCGCTTGCCGCGCTGGCGGCCGCCTGCACGCCTGCCAACGTCCGCCCGGGCGCCAGCGTGCCCACCGCGGTCAAGACCGGCCAGTCCTGGGTGGTCACCCGCCCGGTGATCGCCGCCCAGGTGCTGGACACCTGCTCACGTTCCAGCCCCGGCCGCGAGGCCGGGGCGGTCACCGGCTACTGGGCGCCCAGCCGCCAGCAGGTGGAGCAGTTGGAAGCCCAGCTGCCCGGCCTGGACGCCCAGGTGCCCCATGCCGCCGATTTCGACCGGCAGTACGTCGGCATCGAGATGGGCGGCAGGCAGCTGATCTACCTCAACGCCTTCCATCTGCCCGACGGCACCGACATCGACCCGGCGCGCGACGCCATCCGGGTCTGTGACGGCGGGGCGCAGTTCTGGGGCGCGGTGTTCGATCCGGCCACCGGCAGCTTCTCCGATGTGCAGTTCAACGGCCCGCCGAAGGGCCGTTGAGCATGGCCCTGACCGTGCCGCGATGAGCCGCCCGCACGCCGGATGAGCATCCGGCTTCCGACCTGGGTCTGGATCGGTGCGATCGCGCTGTCCTGCGTGGCCGGCATGGTCAATGTGGTCGGCTTCCTGGGATTCGAACACCAGGCGGTGAGCCACATGACCGGCACCACCAGCCAGCTTGGCATGGCGCTGGCACAACGCGACTGGCGTGTGGTCGGCCACCTGTGGGGCCTGCTGATCGCGTTCTGCCTGGGCGCGATGCTCAGCGGCATGATCGTGCAGGACAGCACCCTGCAACTGGGCCGCCGCTATGGGGTGGTGCTCACGCTGGAATCGCTGTTGCTGCTGGCCGCCATCCCGCTGTTCAAACAGCACCAGATCTGGGGCGCACTGGCCGCGGCGATGGCCTGCGGGTTGCAGAACGCCATGGCCACCACCTTCAGCGGTGCGGTGGTGCGCACCACCCACCTCAGCGGCATGTTCACCGACCTGGGCATCGGCCTGGGCCACCTGCTGCGCGGGTTGCCATTGCCGATCCGGCGCTTGACCCTGAGCGGGCTGATCGTCAGCGGCTTCCTCGCCGGCGGCATCCTGGGTGCGTGGCTGTTCCTGCGCTGGGGGTACGACGCGCTGCTCGCCCCTGCCCTGCTGACCGGCTGCACCGGCCTGGGCTACATGCTGTTCCAGCAATGGCGGCGGTGGCGCGCGCGCTGAGCAGCACGCCAGCGGCAAACATTGCACAATCGCCGCATGACGCCCTCCTCTCCCGTTTCCGCCCTCACCATCGCCGGCTCCGACTCCGGCGGTGGCGCCGGCATCCAGGCCGACCTCAAGGCGTTCGCCGCCCACCGCGTGCATGGCCTGTCGGCGATTGCCGCGCTGACCGCGCAGAACACCCGCGGCGTCAGCGCGGTCCACGTGCCGCCGCTGGCATTCCTGCAGGCACAGATCGACGCCTGCTTTGCCGACTTCGACATCCACGCCGTGAAGCTGGGCATGCTGGCCAATGCCGAGGTGATCGGGCTGGTGGCCGATGCGCTGGAGAAGTACCGCCCCACGCACGTGGTGCTGGACCCGGTGATGGTGGCCACCAGCGGTGCCAGGCTGCTGGAGGACAGCGCGCTGCACGCGATGCGCACGCGCCTGCTGCCACTGGCTACGCTGCTGACCCCGAACATTCCCGAAGCGGAGCTGCTGCTCGGCCGCCCCATCACCAGTGCCGACGAAGCCGAGGATGCCGCTGCGGCCCTGCTCGATCTCGGTGCCGGCGCGGTGCTGCTGAAAGGCGGGCACCTGCAAGAAGGTGCCCGCGTGGTCGACCGCTACTTCGACGGCGTCACCCGCGACGAGTTCATCCACGCCCGCCTGCCGGTGGACGCCCATGGCACCGGCTGCACGCTGGCCTCGGCGATCACCGCGCAGTTGTGCCAGGGCCTGTCGTTGCCCAATGCCTGTGAAGCGGCCATCGACTACGTCGCCCGCGGCCTGCAGGGGGGCTACTACCCGGGGCGCAGCGAGGTGCTGGTGATCGACCATTTCGGCGCGGCGCGCCCGGCATGATCGAGGCGCTGACGTTACCGGTCGTTGCCGCCGACGACCACCGTTTCGACCTGCTGGCCCGCGTGCCGGCCCAACCACGCGCGCGCCTGCTGTGGCTGCCGGCACTGGGCGTGGCGGCACGCCACTACCTGCCGCTGGCCGATGCGCTGGCCGCGCACGGCATCGCCGTGTACCTGCACGAGTGGCGCGGCAACGGCAGCAGCAGCCTGCGCCCCTCGCGCACGCAGGACTGGGGCTATCGCGAGATCCTCTACCACGACCTGCCGGCCAGCCTGGCCGCCCTCCCGCGGGACGGCGCGATGGACACGCTCATCGGCGGGCACAGTCTGGGCGGGCAGCTGGCCTGCTGCTTTGCCGGGCTGCATCCGGCGGTGTTCCAGCGGTTGTGGCTGGTCGCCAGCGGCACGCCGTACTGGCGCACCTTCCCCGGCCCACGCGGCTGGACGCTGCCGTTGATCTACCGCTTCCTGCCCTGGCTGGCGCAACGCCAGGGTGTGCTGCACGGGCGCCGGCTGGGGTTCGGTGGCACCGAGGCACGCGGCCTGATCGGCGACTGGGCCCGGGTCGGGCTGAACAATCATTTCGCCGGCGTCGGCATCACCGACGACCTGGAAGCCGGCCTGCGCACCGTGCGCGGCCGCGCCACGGCCGTGGTGATGGCGCAGGACTGGCTGGCGCCGGTCCCTTCGATGCAGGGCCTGCTGGCCAAGCTGCCGCAGGTGCAGGCCACGCTGCGCGTGCTCGATGCGGCGACGCTGGGAACCGATGCGGATCACTTCGCATGGATGAAATCGCCGCAGGCCGTGGCCACGCTGCTTTTTCATTCATTTGAGTGAAGTTCTTCACAAAGGCGTTGACGAATGCGGCCCACATCCGCATAATTCCGCTCCTGTTGACGCGCCCGTAGCTCAGTTGGATAGAGTACCTGGCTACGAACCAGGCGGTCGGGAGTTCGAATCTCTCCGGGCGCACCATCAACAGGTTGCCAACTCCGCCGTTGGCATTAGCAGTACAACGTGATGTAAATGCGCCCGTAGCTCAGTTGGATAGAGTACCTGGCTACGAACCAGGCGGTCGGGAGTTCGAATCTCTCCGGGCGCACCATTACATCGCACAGCAGGCTCGCCTGCCCTCCCGTCGAACGTGGCAACACGTACGGCAGGACGCACAACCAGACAATGCAAATGCGCCCGTAGCTCAGTTGGATAGAGTACCTGGCTACGAACCAGGCGGTCGGGAGTTCGAATCTCTCCGGGCGCACCATTGCATCGATGAAAAACGGCAGCCTTGGGCTGCTGTTTTTTTTTGCGTTCTGGATCAGCCAACGCGCGTCGACCGACCCGCCTTGACCTTCGAACGACCGCGTATGGGCGGCTCGTCATGACCCTTGAACAACCACGCGTAGTGCCGGCCGCTGGCCGGCTCGTCATGATCCTCGAACCACCACGCGTAGTGCCGGCCGCTGGCCGGCTCGCCATGAACGCTGGGAGATTTGCGTGGAGCCGGCCAGCGGCCGGCACTACGGGATGCTGGGATCGCCTGGTGTCGGCCAGCGACACCTATCCCGCGATCATCCGCGCGGCGCTTGCGCCTGCAGCTGCGCCATCACCAGTTGGTCGGCCTCATGCGGCATCTCCGGCGCGGCGCACTGCGCGCCGGCAGGGCTCTCCTGCGCGAGCCAGTCGTCCACCACCCCACCCAGCAGGTCCAGCCGCAACGGCAGCGTGATGTGGTCTTCGCCGCGCATTTCGATGTAGTGCACGCGCGGGCTGGCCAAGGCCAGCCGTCGGCCCTGGTCCACCCGCACGTGCTGATCATCCTGCCCGTGCACCAGCAATACGCAGGCACGCGTGTCGGCCAGCGCGCGCGCCACATCGACGCGATCCAGGTCCAGGTCCAGGCGCTGGCTGGCCGCGGCAATCACCGCGTCGATGTCCTGCCCGCCGTAGCGCCAGCGCCCGTAGGCGGCCATCGCCTGGGCCTTCCACGCGCTGGGCTGCAATGCCATCAGGTGCGGGATCATGCTGCGGATGGCATCGCCGGCATTGGCGAAGGACTCCATCGCCACCACGCCGCTGACCCGGTCGCCCAGCTTGTCGGCGGCAAACACCGCCGTGGCCGCGCCGTAGGACACACCGAACAGGTACAGCGGCCCCACCACTTCACCGCGCGCCTGCAGCGCATCGATCACGTCGATCACATCGTCCGACTCGAACGTGCCATAGCCCGACGGCCCCGCACCGGAATGGCCGTGGTTGCGCAGGTCGATGGTGACCACGCGGTAGCCGGCCTGGGCCAGCTGCAGCGACCACGGCAGCATCGCATCGCCGTTCATCATCCAGCCGTGCAGCAGCACCACGGTGCCGCGCGGCGGCTGCGCGCGGAACGGCGCAGGCAGCGCCAACGCAAGTCCGGTCTGCAGCGGCTCGCCGTTCTCGTGCTGCTGGGCCAGATATTCGTAGCGCAGCCCGTACTGGCCCGGGTCGAACGCCCGCCAGAAGATCGGCACGCCGGCCCGGCTGGTGACCCGGCCATGCCGGTTGGGCACGCCGTCCACCGCCGCGGCAATGCGCGCGGTGTCCAGCAACGTGGACACGCCACCGGGCGCGACCAGCCGGTCGCTGAGCGAGGTCGAGGCAGCGGTGGAGGTGAGCGAGGAGCAGGCAGCCAGCCACAGGCCGGCCCCGGCCAGCAACAACAGCAGCAGGCGCTTCATGAGGGACACACGGAAAACCAGATTGAGCCCGGCAGGGTACCGACCGATGCCGACGCGCTCTATCGCATCCACATGACCGTGCGATGACAGCGCAGCGGCGATTCAGCTTGGCCGCGCCCGGTCAGGCACCTCATCCCAGCCAGCCCTGCATCGTCGGCCACCAGCCGGCCATCACCGCCGGGCCCTGCATGCGCGTCCGCCACCAGCGCAGCGCGGCCCCCTCCTCGCCCGGCCGCCAGGCCAGCCAGAAGGTCTCGTCGGGCTTGGGCTCTTCCACCTGCTTGATCACCAGCCGACCCTGCTGGACCGCCTGCTGCACGTACGGCGCCGGCAGGAAACCGAACCCGAGCCCGGCGCATTGCAGGCGGAACTTGCTGACCGTATCGGGCACCGTCACCGTCTCCTGCCCCATCAGCAGGCCCACCGTGCGCGGCAGCAACCGCCGCGCCGAATCGGCCACCGCGATCGCACAGTGCGCGGCCAGCTGTTCGCGCCCCAAGGGCCCGGGCGCCGCCGCCAGCGGATGCGAGGGCGACACCGCGAACACGAATTCCACCACGCCCATCGGCTCCACTACGTAGCCGCCACCACTCGGCCCTTCGCCGGCCGCGCCCACCAGCAGGTCCGCGCGCCGGTCCAGCAGGGCCTCCCAGGTGCCCGACAGCGACTCGCTGATCAGCCGCACGCGGGTCTGTTCGGCCACTGCATTGAACGCGCGCACGTCCTCGGCCAACAGCGCCGGCTGGAACATCGAGTCCACCGCGACGGTCAGCTCCGCTTCCCAGCCCGAGGCCACCCGGCGCACCCGCATCTCCAGCTCGCGCGCGGCACGCAGCAGGTGCCGCCCCTCTTCCAGCAGCGCCTGCCCGGCCTGGGTCAGCTGCGCGCGCGGGCCCACCCGGTCGAACAGCTGCACGCCCAGGTCCTGTTCCAGCTTGGACACCGTGTAGGAAATGGTCGACGGCACCTTGTGCAGCGCCTTGCCGGCCGCGGCGAACGAGCCGCGGCGGTCGATGGCGTCCAGGATCTGCAGGGCATCCAGGCTGAGCTTGAGCATTCGAATTTTTCGATGATGGCTTGCGAAACTATCCGTTTTTCAAACCCCAGGCGCAAGCGGATACTGGCGCCAACAGGAAAGGGACACGGCAAACGCCTCCCGGACCACCATCGAAACCATCGAATACCCGAGGAGATCCACCATGCTGCAGATCCGCAAGAGCACCACCCGTGGCAAGGCCGACCATGGCTGGCTGAACTCCATGCACACCTTCTCCTTCGCCAACTACTACGACCCGCGCTACACCAGCTTCGGCCCGCTGCGGGTGATCAACGAGGACCGCGTGCAGGCCGGCCAGGGCTTCGGCACCCACAGCCACGCCAACATGGAAATCATCTCCTACGTGCTCGGCGGCGCACTGGAGCACAAGGACTCGATGGGCACCGGCTCGGTGCTGCGCTACGGCGACGTGCAGCGCATGAGCGCCGGCAGCGGGGTCAGCCACAGCGAGTTCAACCATTCGGCCGACGAGACGGTGCACTTCCTGCAGATCTGGCTGTTCCCCGACCAGGAGAACATCGCCCCGAGCTACCAGGAGACCCATTTCGCCCCCGAGGCCAAGCGCGGCCAGCTGCGCCTGATCGCCGCCAAGGATGGGCGTGACGGCGCGCTGCTGATCTACCAGGACGCCAACATCTACGCCACGATCCTGGACGGCAACGATCGCGTGCAGCTGCCGCTGGCCCCGCGTCGCGGTGTCTATGTGCAGGTGGCCCGGGGCCAGGTGCAGGTCAACGGCATCCCCCTGGACACCGGCGACGCGCTGCAGATCAGCGACGAGGCGCAGGTGACGCTGGAAAACGCCACCGATGCCGAAGTGCTGGTGTTCGACCTTCCGCTGTAAGCCCGTGCGATGAATGCAGGCGGCCCCGACCCGATCGGGGTCGCCTGCTGCGCGTCAGGCCGTGGGCACCGGCGCATCCGCGGCGATCAGCTGCTGCTGTTTCAGTTCGGCCCAGAACGCGGCCGGGATGGCCACCGACATCGAGGCCACGTTGGCCAGTACCTGTTCGGGCGTGCGCGCCCCGGGGATCACCGCCGACACCACCGCCGGCGCATCGGCGAACTGCAGCGCCGCGGTGCGCAGGTCGACGCCGTGACGATCGCAAATGGCTTGGACCCTGGCGCGCTTGTCCGGCGCCCAGGCAGGCACTGTGCCGTCGTACAGATACCGCTCGCGCCCGGCCAGGTAGCCGGCCAGCAGCGGCGACCCCACCACCACCGACGCGCCGTGCGCGGCGATCTTCGGGAAGGTGTCGTGCAGGGCCTGGTCGTGGTCCAGAAGCGAGTACTGGCAGGCCAGCAGGAAGATGTCCGGGTCGGCCTCGTCGATCGCGCGCAGCGCAGGCTCGGGGCGGTTCACGCCGAATCCCCACGCCTTGATCAGCCCCTCTTCGCGCATGCGGGTCAACGCCGGCATCGCGCCCTTGGCCGCCTCGGTGAAGCGCTGCTCCCACGGCATGCCCAGGTCCTTCTCGTTGTCCGGAGACAGGTCGTGGATGAACACCACGTCCAGCTGCGACACGCCGAGCCGGTTGAGGCTGTCCTCCACCGAGCGGCGGGTGCCGTCGGCCGAATAGTCGTACCGGTAGTGGAACGGTGACGGTTCCTGCCACATCGTTTTCTGCAGTGCGCCCGTCGTGGCCGTCAGCAGGCGGCCGACCTTGGTCGACAGGGTGTACTCGCGTGCCGGGTGGTTGTGCAGGTGATGGCCGTAACGACGCTCACTGAGGCCCAGCCCATACCAGGGCGAGGTATCGAAACAGCGCACGCCGGCCGCATAGGCCGCTGCCAGCGTCGCCTCACTGATGGCATCGGTGGTGGCCGCAAAGCCATTGCCGATCGCCACCCCGCCCAGTCCCAGCCGGGTGTGCGGCCGATAGCGCCCCGCCTGCCCCGCCGCGTTGGTGGCCAGCGTGCGCGCACTGACCTGCCCGCGCGTGGGCAGCACGCTGCCCGGGCCAGCGGCTTGGGCGAGCAACGGGGACGCCGCCAATGCGGCAGTGCCGACAGCGGCGGCGGAAAGAAACTGGCGACGTGCGTTCACGGCGACTCCTGCAGGGCGGACCAATGCCCACCCTCGCATTCGCGCGGTGCACGCCATGCGTGGACGGCGTCAACGTAACGGCAATAGCGGCCTGGACCGCCTGCAGCACCCCGGCGCACGGGCCGGGGTGCTGCGCATCATCAGAACTTGTAGTTGAGGGTCAGCCGCACGTTGCGCGGTTCGCCCCAGGTGTAGGTGCTGTACCAGCTGAAGATCGTGTAGTAACGCTTGTCCAGCAGGTTGTTGACGTTGAGCGTGGCCGACAGCTGGTCGTTGAACTCATACCGCGCCATCGCGTCCAGCAGCCAGTACGGCTCGGTGCGGTGGACCAGGCTGGCACCGTTGGCCGGGTTGGTGATGGTGCCGAAGGTGCTGCCCTGCCAGCGCGCACCGCCGCCCACGCTCCAGCCCTGCAGCGCGCCGCCCTGCAGGCGGTAGCTGGTGTGCAGGCTGAACTGGTCTTCCGGCTCCAGCGTGGAGACCTTGGTCGACTGCTGCCGCGCGATCTTGTGCGCGTAGCCGCCCTGGACCTGCCAGCCCGGCGCCACCTGGCCGGACATCTCCAGCTCGTAGCCCTTGGTGCGCACGCCCATCAGCCCGCGGTAGGCGATGCCACCGCTGGGGGTGCGGCCACCGGTGGGTTCGGCGTAGTTGTCCTGGTCGAGCTGGAACACCGCCGCGCTGGCATTGAAGCGGCCCTCGAGGAATTCGGCCTTCAGCCCGGCCTCGTAGCTGCGCCCTTCCATCGGGTCGAGCGTCTTGCCCTGCTCGTCCTGGTTGCCCTGCGGCTTGAAGATGGTGCTGTAGCTGGCGAAGACCGAGAAGTTGCGGTTGAGGTCGTAGACCACGCCGGCGTACGGCACGATCACGCCGCTTTCGTCGGTATCTGGCGATTTATAGTTGGCGATGCGGCTGCCGACGATCAGCTTGAGCGGATCGGCCAGGTCGAAGCGGCCCACCACGTACGCACCGCTCTCGCGGGTCACCTGGTTGTCGCCGTAGCCCCACTGCCAGTCCGGCTCGGGCACGTCACCGGTCCAGCTGTAGTAGTCGGCCACGCTGCTGATGTAGCCGGGCTGCGGCGAGTAACCGTTGTTGACCCAGCGCTTGCGCGACACGCTACCGCCCACCACCAGTTCGTGCTGGCGACCGAACCAGTCGAACGTGCCGCTGACATACAGGTCGGCGGCGTTGCTGGTGGTCTTGCCGATGTACTGGCCCAGCCACATGCTCACGCCCTCCCCCGTCACCGGGTCCGGGTTGCCACCGGCGGCCGCGCCGAGCGAGGCGTCGTACCCGTTGACCTGGTGGTTGAGCTGCAGCTTGGCCACCCAGTCATTGCCGAAGGTGTGCTCCAGCGTGGCGAAGGCGGTGCGGCTGTACTGGCCCCAGCGGCTCCAGCGCGCCCCGTTGTTGAACGAACGCGGCATGTCGTTGAAGGCGCCGGTGCTGTCCAGCAGCGGAATGCCGCCCCAGCTGGAACCGCGCGGATCGCTGTCCTGGTAGTCGGCGCCGACGGTGAGCAGCGTGCTGTCGTCGAGATCGGCTTCCAGGATGCCGTAGAACACCTGGTTGCTGCGCTGGTAGTGGTCCACGTTGGAATGCTTGTCCTGGTAGGCCCCGACCACGCGGCCACGCACGCGCCCGCTTTCGGTCAGCGGCCCGCCGACGTCCACCTCGGCGCGGTAGCTGTCCCACGAGCCCACACCCAGCGTGGCGCTGCCGGCCAGTTCGCGGGTCGGCTTCTTGCGCACCAGGTTGATGGTCGCGCCCGGGTCGCCCATACCGGTGAGCAGGCCGGTGGCGCCCTTGAGCACTTCCACGCGGTCGTAGATGGCCATGTCGCTGAGCGTATTGCCGGCCGAGTACGCCGAATCGCGCGCCATCGGAATGCCGTCGTACTGGAAGTTCTGCACCGCAAAGCCGCGCGCGTAGTACTCGGTGCGCTCGCTGTCGTAGGTAACGATGCTGATGCCCGGGGTGACCTTCATGACATCGTCGATGCCATTGAGCGCGAAGTCACTCATCTCCTGCCGGGTGATCACGCTGATCGACTGCGGCGTCTGCCGCGGGCTCAGCACCAGCCGGGTGGCGGTGGCGATGGTGCCGGGCGTGTACGAATCGCTGCCCTCGGTGACGGTGCCCAACTGGTTGGCGGTGACCTGCACGGTCTGCAGGGTCTGCGCTGCGTCGTCCTTGGGCGGTGCCGGCGCGTCGTCGGCCTGTGCGGCCGTGGCAAACACGGCAAGGCCAAGTGCGCTGGCCAGTGCCAGGCTCAACGGGGACAACGACGGCGACGACGCAGCGCGACCGACGCGGGTGGGGACAACACGGAACGAAGCAACGGACACGGCAACGCCTCCAGCAAGGAAAGAAGTCCTCTGGCGGCGGCTGGAGGGAAAGGGGGGTTGAAGGCTGCAACGCCTTCAGTGCGGCGCGATTCTACTCGCGCAGCCGCGGGCTGTCGCGGTCCACGATGACGCAGCCTGCCTTGGCCATCGCAGGCGCTGGGCCCGTGGGCGCGCGCGAAATTAGCAAAACTACTAACTCACCGGTAGACTGTGTGCCGGCATGCGTCACCGCAGCGCATGCACTCACAACGGCCCACGAGGCACGCACATGATCGATTTCTCCCCCGCCCAGCGCGGCGGCCTTCCGCCCTTGACCGGCACCCGCTGGCCGATCCGTTGCGGCCATGGCTTTTCCGCCGAGGAACTGGCGCAGCTGCGCGACGGCCTGTGGCCCCGCGCCAGCGACGATCGCTGGGCGGTGTGGCTGGACGGCACCACCCTGCGGTGCTGGCGCGCGCTGACCAGCGGCTGCATCTACGAAAGTGTGATTGTCATGGCCGACGATGGCAGCGGTACCGCCGTGGTTCTGGATGTGCTCGACGACCCGACGCAGTACCAGCGCGCCAGCACCGACAGCGGCGAACTGGAGCGTTTCGAAGGTGTAGTGCGGTTGGCCCTGGCGCAGGCACGCGCGGCCTGATCACCGGGCGGCGCGGCCGCCCTGCCCTGCCACGGCGTGCCGGGACACCCCGGACGCCGGGCGACGCGCGCTAGGCGATCAGATCGCCCGGCACCGCCGGGGCATCCTGCAGCCCGGCCATCGCCTGTTGCAGTTCGCGCATCCGGAACGGTTTCTGCAGGCCATGCCGCGCCCGGAAATTCGGCGGGATGGCGGTGCCATCGTAGCCGGTGACAAACATGTAGGGGATGCCGCGCGCTTCCAGCGCTTCGGCAATCGGGAACGACGGCGTGCCGCCGAGGTTCACATCGAGCATGGCGCAGTCGATGCCGCCGCCCTGCAGCGCCGCCAGTGCGGCATCCACATTGGCGGCCACCGCCGCCACTTCATAACCGAGTTCAATCAGGCAGTCTTCGACCATCATCGCGACCAGCGATTCGTCTTCAACCACCAGTACGCGCGCCTTCATCAGTCAACCTCGTGTGCATCGTCAGGCAGGGGAATCGAGACCCGGAAGGTTACACCCTCGGGCTCAAAGGCCAGATCCACGTTACCCCCCATGTCGTGTTTGAGTCCGCGTTCCAGCAGCCGCGATCCAAAGCCGCGCTGGGCCGGCGGCTGTACCTGCGGGCCGCCGCGCTCGCGCCACACCAGCTCCAGCTCCTCGCCGTCGCCGCGCCGGTTGCGCTGCCAGGCAATATGCACCGACCCGTCTGGCGTGGACAACGCGCCGTGTCGGGCCGCGTTGGCACACAACTCATGCAGTGCCATGGCCAGTGCCATCGCGCGGCGCGGATCGATCCGGCACGATTCGCCCTGCACCTCGAACTGTCGTGCATCAAACCGGCCCTGTGCAGCGAGCCCACGGGCCAGCTCGGCGACGTCTGCGCTGTGCCAGTTTTCGCGGGTCAGCACATCGTGCGCGCTGGCCAGGGCGAGCAGGCGCTCTTCGATCTTGCCGCAGGCGTCGTCCATGCCCTCGGCATTGGCGAAGGTCTGCCGCGCGATCGACTGCACAGTGGCCAGCGTGTTCTTGACCCGGTGATTCAATTCGTTGACCAGCAACTGCAGGTGCTCGGCGTGGCGGGTGCGTTCGGTGATGTCGCGGGTGCTGCCGGCAATGGCTTCCACCTGCCCGTCCGGCCCGAACACCGGCGTAAAGATGTAGTCGTAGACGCGGGTGCCTTCGGTGGTGTGCGGGAACGGCACCTCGCCACGTACCGGTCGACGGGTGGCGATCACCTGCTCGATCTCGTCGTCATGCATGGCGGCGTGCCATGGCGCATAGCCCAGTTCCAGGCAGGTCTTGCCGGCTGCCTCTTCCCACCGCATGCCCCACATGTCCAGCAACGCCTTGTTGGCATAGATGAAACGATGCTGCAGATCGAAGACATACGACAGATCCGGCGTGGCCTGCAGGAGGGCCTCGTAGATACGCCACTTCGCGGTGTCGTGTTCGTGTTCGTGCAGCACAGAAGGGCCCATCCACAGTCGGCAGAGAACCATAGGTGTACACCCGTGAAAGACGAGTCAGCGCAGCAGGCGGGCGTTCATGCTGCATCCGCCGTCGAAGGACGGGGCCTACCTTGACGCATCCCTTCCCTGCAGAGGGGTAAAAAAAGACGCAAAAAAAAGCCCCTGAGCTTGCGCTCAAGGGCTTTTCTCACATCTGGCGGAGCGGGAGGGATTCGAACCCTCGATAGAGTTTTAAGCCCTATACTCCCTTAGCAGGGGAGCCCCTTCAGCCACTCGGGCACCGCTCCAGTGTTCTGGTTCCGCCGCTGCGTTGAATCATCTCAGCGGGGGCGCGAATAATAACGTTTTCCGCGCCCGAAGGTAAAGCCTTAATCCGAAGAATTTTCACTTCCGGATGCATTCGGCTCATCGCCGCGCTGGATACGCTGGTAAATCTCTTCGCGGTGCACGGCCACGTCCTTCGGAGCAGTGATACCGATACGCACCTGGTTGCCCTTGACGCCGAGCACGGTCACGCTGACCGAGTCACCGATCATCAGGGTTTCGCCTACGCGGCGAGTCAGGATCAACATTTTTGCAAGTCTCCAGGGAACCGGTGGATCTTCCCCACCGGCTCGGCGCCCAGCCAAGGAACGCCACACGACAAAGGGAAAGGATTAGCCATAGTACCGTCAGGCCTCCCGCCCCTTCAAGGAGCAGGAAGCTTCAGGTGTTCAGATACGGGGAGTGACCCAGTCGACAACGGCCGCAAGGGCAGAAGCAAGGGCGGGCCCGTCCTCGCCACCACCCTGGGCGAGATCCGGGCGGCCGCCGCCCTTGCCCCCGGTCTGACTGGCGATATGGGACAACAGTTCCCCCGCCTTGACCTTGCCCATTGCACTGCCGTTCACGCCGGCGACCAGGGCTGCCTTGCCGTCCTGGGTGCCGGCCAGCACGATCACCGAGTCGCCCAGCTGCTGCTTGAGGCGGTCGATTGCGTCACGAAGCGCCTTGGCATCGAAGCCTTCCAGGCGCGCGGCCAGGATCTTGATGCCGTTGACCTCGACCGCCGACGCACCGAGATCGGCGGTGGCGCCCGCGGCCTGCTTGGCCTTCAATGCGTCCAGTTCGCGTTCCAGCTTCTTCTGGCGCTCACCGAGCTGGCGGATCTTGTCGACCACGTCGCCGGCGTTGCCGCCGAGCAGCGACGCCGCTTCGCCAAGCACGGCCTCTTCGTGGGCCACGTAATCCAGCGCACCCTGCCCGGTCACCGCTTCAATGCGGCGCACGCCCGAGGACACGCCGCCTTCGGAGGTGATCTTGAACAGGCCGATGTCACCTGTGCGGCCCACGTGGGTGCCGCCGCACAGTTCGGTGGAGTAATCGCCCATCTTCAGCACGCGCACGTTCTCGCCATACTTCTCGCCGAACAGCGCCATCGCGCCGAAGTCCAGCGCTTCCTGCATGGCCATGTTGTGCACTTCGACGGCGTTGTTGGCCCGCACCTGCGCGTTGACCTTGCGCTCGACGACCGCCAGGTCCTCGGCGCTGATCGGGGCGAAGTGCGCGAAGTCGAAGCGCAGGCGGTCCGGCGCCACCAGCGAGCCCTTCTGCTGCACATGGGTGCCCAGCACTTCGCGCAGGGCGGCGTGCAGCAGGTGGGTGGCGGAGTGGTTGAGGATGGTGGCGCCACGGCGCTCGCCATCGACCTGGCCACGCAGCACATCGCCCACCTTCAGGCTGCCCTGGGTGATCGAGCCGACGTGGCCATGGAACTGGCCGGCGAACTTCTGGGTGTCGCTGACCTGTACCTGCCCACCCGCACCGGCGAGTTCACCGGTGTCGCCGACCTGGCCGCCGGATTCGGCGTAGAACGGGGTCTGGTCGGTGATCACGATCACCTCGTCACCGGCCTGCGCCGCGTCCACCGGGCGACCGTCCTTGAGCATGGCCAGCACGGTCAGGCCGTCGGCCTGCAGGCGGTCGTAGCCCAGGAACACGGTCGGCTTGAGCGTGGCCACCAGGTCGGCGGACAGGGTCACGCCGCCGCCGAACTTGCCGGCGGCGCGCGCGGTTTCGCGCTGGTTGTCCATCGCGGCGTTGAAGCCGTCCATGTCCACCGTCATGTCGCGCTCGCGGGCGATGTCGGCGGTCAGGTCGACCGGGAAGCCGTAGGTGTCATACAGGCGGAAGGCATCCACGCCCGGGATCACGCCGTCGCTGACCTTGGCCGCCACGTCGTCGAAAATCTTCATGCCCGAGTCGAGGGTTTCAGCGAAACGCTCTTCCTCGGCCTGCAGCGCGCGCACCACGGTATCGGCCTGGGCCGGAAGTTCCGGATAGGCCACGCCCATCTGCTCGACCAGGGTCGGCACCAGCTTGCTGAAGAACGGCTGGCGCACGCCCAGCATCCAGCCGTGGCGCAGCGCGCGACGGATGATCCGGCGCAGCACGTAGCCGCGGCCTTCGTTGGACGGCAGCACGCCATCGACGATCAGGAACGAGCAGGCCCGGATATGGTCGGCAATGACACGCAGCGACTTGTTCTCCAGGTCGGCCATGCCGGTCAGTTCGCTGGCCTTGCGGATCAGCGCCTGGAACAGGTCGATTTCATAGTTGGTGTGCACGTGCTGCAGGATCGCGGCCAGGCGCTCCAGACCCATGCCGGTGTCCACGCAGGGCGCCGGCAGCGGCACCAGGGTGCCGTCGGGCTGGCGATCGAACTGCATGAACACCAGGTTCCAGATTTCGATGAAGCGGTCGCCGTCTTCGTCCGGCGAGCCCGGGGGGCCGCCGGCGATGTGGTCGCCGTGGTCATAGAAGATCTCGGTGCACGGGCCGCACGGGCCGGTTTCGGCCATCTGCCAGAAGTTGTCCGACGCGAACGGCGCACCCTTGTTGTCGCCGATGCGTACGATGCGCGCTTCCGGGATGCCGATCATGTCGCGCCACAGCGCGTAGGCCTCGTCATCGGTCTGGTAGACCGTGACCAGCAGGCGCTCGGCCGGCAGCTTCCAGACCTGGGTCAGCAGCTCCCAGGCCCAGGCGATGGCGTCCTTCTTGAAGTAATCGCCGAAGGACCAGTTGCCCAGCATTTCGAAGAAGGTGTGGTGGCGCGCGGTGTAGCCGACCTGGTCCAGGTCGTTGTGCTTGCCGCCGGCGCGCAGGCAGCGCTGGACGTCCGCGGCGCGCACGTAGCTGCGCTTTTCCGCGCCAAGGAACACGTCCTTGAACTGCACCATGCCGGAGTTGGTGAACAGCAGGGTCGGATCATTGCCCGGCACCAGAGGCGCCGACGGCACGATGGTGTGGCCCTTTCCCTTGAAGAACTCAAGGAAATCGCTGCGGATCTGGGAGGTAGTGAATGTGACGGATGCGTTCATGGGGGCTGGCTTTATGCGGGCCGGCCGGTCCATGGCACTCAGCCCCAATGGCCGGGTGTCGCTGCTGGACCGCCGAAACCACAAAGGGTATCAGGCCCGGGCCGCTCAGTCGTCAGGGTCGTAGCGGGTGGCGCGCCGAATGGTGTCGCCGTCGAACCCGCGCCGGGCCAGCAGATCGGCCGCTTTACGGCGTTGCGGCAGCTCCTGGGGGCCGGCCTCGCCGAAACGACGGCAGACCAGATCCCGGGCATTTTCGGCCCAATCGCCCTCGAAGGTGTCCATGGCCAGGGCGATCTGTTCGCTGTCCAGCCCATGGGTGCCCAGTTCGGCACGGATATGGATCGGACCGTAGCCGGTGTTGGCCCGGATCCGGACCAGGTTCTCGGCGAACCGGGTGTCGTCCTGCCAGCCGGCCTCGCTCAGCTTGTCGACCGCCGCCACGGCGGCCTCGGTCTCGATGCCCCGGGCCTGCAGCTTGCGGGTCAGTTCCTTGCGCGAATGCTCCCGGCGCACCAGCAGGCCCAGCGCCCGTTGGACCGGGGTCTGTTCACTGACACGGCGTTTACGGCGGGGTGCCGGGCTGTCGGAATCCTGCATGGCCACCTTTACTCAATCAAATGCGCCGTCCCTGGCGCTCCCCCCGTCGGGGGAATACGGAAACCGCGGTGCAGGGCGAGCGTCACTGACGGCGCTGCCCTGCCCCGCAGGAAACTCACTCGACGTCGTCTTCGGCGTCGTCGCCGCCTTCACGGGCAGCCTCTTCCGGCTGGAACTTCTCGCGCAGCTCGGCTTCCAAGCGCTGGGCGATCTGCGGGTTGTCGCGCAGGTAACCGCGGGCATTGTCCTTGCCCTGGCCGATGCGCTCATCGCCGTAGCTGTACCAGGCGCCGGCCTTCTCGACCAGCTTGGCTTCCACGCCCATGTCGATCAGTTCGCCTTCGCGGCTGATGCCTTCGCCGTACAGGATCTCGGTGATGACCTGCTTGAAGGGAGGTGCCAGCTTGTTCTTGACGACCTTGATCTTGGTCTGGTTGCCGATGATCTCGTCGCCCTTCTTGATCGCGCCGATGCGGCGGATGTCCAGGCGGACCGAGGCGTAGAACTTCAGGGCGTTGCCGCCGGTGGTCACTTCCGGGCTCTGGCCCGGCATCATCACGCCGATCTTGTGGCGCAACTGGTTGATGAACACCACCAGGGTATTGGAGCGCTTGATGTTGCCGGTGAGCTTGCGCAGCGCCTGGCTCATCAGACGGGCCTGCAGGCCCGGCAGCTGGTCGCCCATTTCGCCTTCGATTTCGGCCTTGGGGGTCAGCGCGGCAACCGAGTCGACCACCACGATGTCCACCGAGCTGGACCGCACCAGCATGTCGGCGATTTCCAGCGCCTGCTCACCGGTATCGGGCTGCGACAGCAGCAGGTCGTCCACGTTCACGCCCAGCTTGGCGGCGTAGATCGGGTCCAGTGCATGCTCGGCGTCGATGAAGGCAGCGGTGCCGCCCTTCTTCTGGCATTCGGCAATGGCCTGCAGGGTCAGGGTGGTCTTGCCCGAGGATTCCGGACCGTAGATTTCAACGACACGCCCCTTGGGCAGGCCACCAATGCCGAGTGCGATATCCAGCATCAGCGAACCGGTGGGGATGACCTCGACCGCTTCGACGACGCGGTCGCCCATGCGCATCACGGCGCCCTTGCCGAACTGCTTTTCGATCTGGCTCAGCGCGGCGGTGAGGGCGCGCTTTTTGTTTTCGTCCATCGGAGTGGTCCTTGCAGAGGTCGTGTCGGTGGAGGTGCTGTCTTTGGAAGTCTTCTTGGCCATGGGTTCACTTTAAGGCTGGCGTATCGCACAGGCTGAGATTCTGCCCGGCGTTCGGAAAAAAATTATCGGACATCCGTACCAACCTCAGCGGAACCAGAGAATCGCCACAAAAGACCGTGCAGGTTTTACGTAGTAGAGGGGTCAGCGGTTGGGCCGCAGCAGGCCGCAATAGAGGCCTTCGATTGCGAAGTCCTGGTCGGGCAGCACTTCGATCGGTTTGTAATCGGGGTTGCGCGGCAGCAACCGGATGCGGTCCTTGCCCATCTTGAGCAGCTTGACGGTGATCTCGTCATCGATGCGCGCCACCACGATCTGGCCCGAGCGGGCGTCGCGGGTGCGGTGCACGCCGATCAGGTCGCCGTCGAAGATGCCTTCGTCGATCATCGAATCGCCCTGCACCTTGAGCAGGTAATCCGGCGCAGGCGAGAAGAACACCCGGTCGAGCACCACGAAATCGTCGGACCCGATGTCCGCGCCGATCGGCAGACCCGCAGCGACCCGGCCCAGCACCGGAAGGCGCAGTACGTGGTCGGGCAATGCGGGCACCGACAGCGAGGCCGGCAGGCCGTCCTGCAGCGGCGGCGCCTGCACCAGCCGGATGCCGCGCGCCTGCCCGGGAATGCGACGGATCGCCCCGGCCTGCTCCAGCGCTTCCAGATGGTACTGGGCCGCGCGCACGCCCTTGAAGCCGAACGCGCGGGCGATTTCCGTCTGCGACGGCGGTGCGCCATCGGTCTCTATACGCTCGGCGATCAACTGCAGGATCGCCTGCTGGGTATCGGTCAGGTCCATGGTTAGTAGTATTACTACTAACGATGTGGGCACGCAAGTGCCCACAGAAGAAGAGCAGGAAGCGGCAGGACCATCCCACCCCCACCGAAGCCTTCAGCACTCCGTAGCCACCGACCGTTGGTCGGTGACCGCGCGAACGCGCGGCACTGCATGCCGGCGCGGATTCTGGTCGGCTTCGACTGTGTTTCCGGGGTTTGGCGTGTGCAATCCCATGGGCCAGAGATTCATGACGCCGAAACGAAGAGCAGCCACCCATGGGGTGGCTCTACCGGGTGGTGTCTGATCCTTCGGCAAGCACGCATGGGCGAACCAGATCTGTGTTGGCTGGACCGGTAGCCACCGACCGTTGGTCGGTGACCGCGCGAAGGCGCGGCACTGCATGCCGGCGCGGATTCTTGTCGGCTTCGGCTAGGGTTCCGGGGTTTGGCGTGTGTAATCCCATGGATCAGGGTTCCATGACGACCGAAACGGAGAGCAGCCACCCATTGGGTGGCTCTACCGGGTGGTGTCTGATCGTGCGGCAAGCGCGTGTGGGCGGCGAACCTGTGCTGTGTTGGCTGAGCCGGTAGCCGCCGACCGTTGGTCGGTGGTCGCAATCGGGCGTTCACGGCCGGCGAAGGACGGGCGGCGACGTTAGCTGGAGGGTCATGAGGGCGGCCAGGTAGAGCAGCCGACCAACGGTCGGCTCTACGTGCAATCTGCCGCGTTGGCGGCAGATTGCGGGATCCTTCGGATCCCAGCGGCAAGAACCCTAGGGGTTCTTGCCGCTGCGCCAGATCGAAAACAGTATCCACACGCCACAGAAGCCCGCGCCGATGAAGCCGGCCACGCCCAGTGCCAGCAGCCAGCGGCTGGAGACGCCACCTACGCTGTGCATGACGATGGAGGAGCCGATGATCAGCGCGGCGGTCACGATGCCCATCACCAGCCGGTTGGCGGCGCGGTTGACCTGGTCGCCGAAGCCTTGCAGCGCGGTGGTTTCCACTTTCAGTTGCAGGCGCCCGCGGCGTGCCATCTGCAGCAGGCGGCGGACGTCGCGCGGCAGGTCGCCGAGCAGGTCCATCACCCCGACCAGGCTGCGCTTGCCGCGTTTGAGCACCGCGCCGGGCGCATAGCGCTGCCACATCACCCGTTCCAGGTAGGGCCGCGCCGCACTGGCCATGTCGAACTGCGGGTCGAGCTGGCGGCCCATGCCCTCCAGGGTCAGGAAGGTCTTGATCATCAGCGCCAGGTCGGCCGGCAGGGTCAGCGAGTACTGGCGCAGCAGCGTGGTGATGTTGCCCAGCATCAGGCCCATGTGCAGGTCCTTGAGCGGCACGCCACGGTACTGGTCAACGAAGGTGCTGATGTCCTGCTGGAGCCGCGATTCGTCCACGTCCACGCCGCCGGCCCAGTCCAGCAGCACGTCCGACACCGCTTCAGGCTCCTGGCTCACCAGCCCGTGCAGCAGCTGCGCGACCTGGAAGCGACGCTGCTCGGAAATGGCGCCGACCATGCCGAAATCGATCACACCGATCCGCCCGTCGCGCAGGTAAATGATGTTGCCCGGGTGCGGGTCGGCATGGAAACACCCGTCCTCCAGCACCATCTTGAGCACGATGTAGGCGCCACGACGCGCCAGCTGCACGCGGTCCAGGCCGGCTGCGTCGACGCCGGCCAGGTCGCGCCCGGGAATGCCATCCACGAAGTCCTGCACGTTGAGGCTTTCGCAGGTCCACTGCCAGTGTACGTTGGGTATCAGGATGTCCTGGCGCCCCTGGAAGTTGCGGGCGATGCGCTCGGCATTGCGGCATTCGGCGGCGAAATCCAGCTCGCGACGCAGCGACACCTGGAACTGCTGCACCACTTCGGCCGGGCGGTAGCGCTGCAGGTCCGGCAGGCGCGCTTCGACAATCTCGGCCAGCCGGGCCAGCAGGCGCAGGTCGGCCTCGATCACTTCGCGGATGCCGGGCCGGCGGATCTTCAACACCACCGCGGTGCCGTCGTGCAGGGTCGCGCGATGGGCCTGGGCCAGCGAGGCGGCCGCCATCGGGGTTTCATCCAGCCACGCGAATACCTCGGTGGCCGGCGCGCCGAGGTCGGCCTCCAGCTGCTCGCGCACCTGCGCGTAGGGCAGCGCCGGCACGGCGTTCTGCAGTTCGGAGAATTCGGCGATCCAGTCCGGCGGGAACAGGTCCACGCGCGTGGCCAGCACCTGGCCCAATTTGACGAAGGTGGGGCCCAGGTCCTCCATCGCCCGACGCACCCGCACCGGGGCGGTCATGCGCAGCATCTCCGTGTCGTTCCAGTGCAGCAGGCGACCGGCCCGTTCCAGCACATCGGCCAGGCCGATCCGGCGCACCAGGTCGCCAAAGCCATAGCGGATCAGGACCGAGGCGATTTCCTGCAATCGCCCCAGGTCGCGCACGGTGCCCAGCGTTTCCCACATCGGTACAGCTCCTGTCGACGCACGCGCTCAGGATGTCACACCGGGGCGAAAATTCCCGTCAGCGCCTGCTGCACGGTCTGGCGGCGGATGGCATCGCGGTCGCCGTCGAACTGGAACAGCTGCGCCCGGGCGTAGCCGCCGCGTTGCTTCCAGCCGATCCAGACGCTGCCCACCGGTTTGTCCGGGCTGCCGCCGCCGGGGCCGGCGATGCCGGTCACCGCCACGGCCATGCCGGCGCCGGAATTGATCAACGCGCCGGACACCATTTCCAGCACGGTTTCACGGCTGACCGCGCCGAACTGTTCCAGGGTGTGTGCGCGCACGCCGAGCAGCCGCTGCTTGGCCTCGTAGCTGTAGACCACCATGCCGCAATCGAAGAACGCCGACGAGCCGGCCACGTCGGTCATCGCCTTGGCGATCCAGCCGCCGCTGCAGCTTTCAGCGCTGACCAGCTGCAGGGCAGCCTGCTGCAGGCGCTGGCCGACATCACGGGCGAGGACGCCGAGTTCGGCATCGGTGGGGACGTGCATGGGGATCCTGGAACGGGGGAACGAATGCCCCGTTTTAGCCGAAATCGACGGCGGTGTCGTGTGCGGGGCGTGCGACGCAGTGTCGCGACCGGTGCAGACGGACGGCGGATGCACGTAGAGCCGGGCTCTGCCCGGCTGATGCCCTGATGCACGTAGAGCCGGGCTCTGCCCGGCTGATGCCCTGATGCACGTAGAGCCGGGCTCTGCCCGGCTGATGCCCTGATACACGTAGAGCCGGGCTCTGCCCGGCTTGAAGGTGTCGAACAGCCGGGCAGAGCCCGGCGCTACGTATCGCGAACAGCCGGGCAGAGCCCGGCGCTACGAATCGCGAACAGCCGGGCAGAGCCCGGCGCTACGAATCGCGAACAGCCGGGCAGAGCCCGGCTCTACGGGGGCGCTGACAGCCGGGGAGAGCCCGGCTCTACGGGGCGTGGGGGCCGGCCGGRATTACCACTCCGGCAGCTTTTCCGGCAGCAGGGCGCGGATCGGTTCGCCGCCCTCGCCCGCCGCCAGTTTCTCGGCTTCGGCGATGGGCAGGTCGACGTCCAGCAGCCAGCCGTCTTCGTCGGCCTGTTCGCTGCGCACCACTTCCAGCTGGTGCAGGCGCGAGCGCAGCCGGCCGGCACTGGGCGGCAGCCGCAGTTCGCCGGTGACATGCTGCAGGCCCAGCCGCTTGCCCAGCACGGACTGCAGCAACGGCAGGCCAAGCCCGTCGCGCGCGGAAATCCAGACCCGCTCACGGCGCGCCTCATCGGGGATCCCGTCCTGCGCGTCGTGACGCACGTCGGCACCGTCGATGCGGTCGATCTTGTTGAAGACCAGCAGCTGCGGCAGATCCCCGGCACCGACGTCGGCCAGTACTTCGTCGACCTGGGCGATGCGCTCCTCGCGGTGCGGATCGGCCGCATCGACGATGTGCAGCAGGAAATCGGCTTCGCGCGCTTCGCTCAGGGTCGAGCGGAACGCAGCCACCAGCTCATGCGGCAGGTCGCGCACGAAGCCGACGGTGTCGGCCAGCACGACGCTGCCACCGGGCACGATGATGCGGCGCACGGTCGGGTCGAGGGTGGCAAACAGCTTGTCGGCGGCATACGCCTCGGCACCGGTCAGCGCATTGAACAGCGTCGACTTGCCCGCATTGGTGTAGCCCACCAGGGCCACGCGCGGCAACTCGCTGCGCACGCGCGCGCGGCGCATCTGGGTGCGCTGCACTTCTACTTTTTCCAGCTTCTTCTGCAGCTGCTCAACCCGCTTCTGGAGCAGGCGGCGGTCGGTTTCCAACTGGGTTTCACCCGGGCCGCGCAGGCCGATGGAACCGCCGCGCTGACGCTCCAGATGGGTCCAGCCGCGGATCAGCCGGGTGGACATGTGGCGCAACTGCGCCAGCTCGACCTGCAGTTTGCCTTCGTGGCTGCGCGCGCGCTGGGCGAAAATGTCCAGAATCAACCCGGAACGGTCGATCACGCGCCGTTCCAGGAAGCGTTCGAGGTTGCGTTCCTGCCCCGGCGACAGCGCATGGTTGACCAGGATCAGGTCGGCGCCGGTGGCATCGGCCACGGCTTTCACCTCGTCCAGCTTGCCGGTGCCGATCAGGATCGACGGATTGGGCCGATCGATGCGCGCGGTCACGGTCGCCGCGATGCTGGCCCCTGCCGAGCGGGCCAGATCGGTGAACTCTTCAAGCACATCGTCTTCGAGCCGGCCGGAATGCGGCTGGATCAGGAGTGCGTGTTCGCCTCGCTTGGAACGGTCAAACACGCAGTTCTCCGAAAATACCGAACGTATTACTCAACGTCGTCTTCACCTTGGACGCCTTCGGCGCCACCTTCATTGGACTGCACATAGCCGCCGCCCGGACCGACCCGCACGTTGCGTGCCGGGACCACGGTCGAAATGGCGTGCTTGTACACCATCTGGCTCACCGTATTACGCAGCAGCACCACGAACTGATCGAACGATTCAATCGTTCCCTGCAGCTTGATGCCGTTGACCAGATACACCGAAACCGGCACGCGCTCGCGCCGAAGTGCATTGAGAAACGGGTCCTGCAGCGATTGCCCCTTGGACATTGCCAACTCCTGATTATTGTTTTTATGGTCTTCCGGCAGTTCCACGGCCCCCGCCGCCCACCGGAATCCTTGATGGTACACGGGCCGGAGGGGAGAAGGCGTGGAGTCAGCGTGCGACGAAGGTCGACACCGCGTCTGCCAGGGAAGCCTTATCCAGATGGGGGTCGAACCAGCGCACATCAAGCTCGCCGCGCAGCCAGGTCAGCTGGCGCTTGGCCAGCTGGCGGGTGGCCTGGATGCCCCGGTCGCGGAACTGGCTGGCACTGCCCTGCCCGTCCAGGAACTCCCACGCCTGGCGATAACCGACCGCGCGGATCGCCGGCAGGTCCAGCGGCGCTGCCACCCGGGCCATCTCCGGCAGGGCGCGCAGGGCACGGACCTCGTCCAGGAAGCCGTGGGCCAGCATGGCGTCGAAACGGGTCTCGATGCGCTGGTGCAGGACGCTGCGCTCGCGCGGGGCCAGCACCAGCTTGAGGGTGCGCACCGGCAGGCGATCCACGCCGGGCAGCTTCTGCCATTCGCTGATCGGGGTGCCGCTCAGCCGGTACACCTCCAGCGCACGCTGGATGCGCTGGGGGTCGGTCGCGTGAATGCGCGCCGCGGCCACCGGGTCGATGCCGGCCAGTTCGGCGTGCAGCGCCGCCCAGCCCTCGGCGGCCGCCTGTTCGGCAATCCGCGCGCGGGTGTCGGGATCGGCCGGCGGCATCGGCGACAGTCCCTGCAGAAGCGCACGGAAGTACAGCCCGGTACCGCCGGCCAGTATCGGCATGCGACCGCGGGCGACGATGTCGGCGACCGCGCGCGCGGCATCGGCGGCGAACTCGGCCGCTGAATAGGTCTGCCACGGATCCCGCAGGTCCAGCAGGTGGTGCGGGGCCTGCGCGCGCTCGGCCGCATCCGGCTTGGCCGACCCGATCTCCAGGCCGCGGTAGACCAGCGCCGAATCGACGCTGACGATCTCGCCGCCCAGCTGCTGGGCCAGCGCGATCGCGGTGGCGGTCTTGCCCGACGCGGTCGGGCCCATCACCGCGATCGCCAGCGGACGCTGGTCTGCGCCCATCAGGCGTCGTCCGGCCAGCGCGGCATCGCCGGGGCGGCGTCCACGCGCGGCATCGGCACCGCGTCCACCGCGGCCCACACCTTGAGTGCGTCGACCGTGGCAGCCACGTCGTGCACGCGCAGCAGCATCGCGCCGCGCTGGGCGGCAATCAGGTGCGCGGCCACCGAGCCGGCCACGCGGTCGCGCGGCTGCTCCCGACCGGTCAGCTCGCCGATGCTGCGCTTGCGCGACAGGCCGGCCAGCATCGGTACGCCGAGATCGAGGAACCGCGCCGAGCGTGCCAGCAAGGTCATGTTGTGTTCGGTGGTCTTGCCGAAGCCGAAGCCCAGGTCGATGACCAGGTGCTTCTTGGCCACACCGGCCATCTCGGCCTGGAACATGCGCTCGGTCAGGAAGCGATGCACCTCGGCCACCACGTCGTGGTAGTGCGGGGTGTCCTGCATGCTGCCCGGCTCGCCCTGCATGTGCATCAGCACCACCGGCACGCCGAGGTCGGCGGCCGCGTCCAGTGCACCGGGCTGACGCAGGGCATGGATGTCGTTGATCATGCCGGCGCCAGCGGCCACGGCGGCACGCATCACCGCCGGCTTGAAAGTGTCGATGCTGATCGGCACCGCGGTTTCCGCCGCCAACCGCTCGATCACCGGGATCACCCGGCGCAGCTCTTCCTCCAGCGGCACCGGCGCGCTGCCGGGACGGGTGGACTCGCCCCCGATGTCCAGCAGGTCGGCACCCTCGGCCACCAGCTGCAGGCCATGCGCGACCGCCGCCTCCACGGTGTCGTGCGCGCCGCCGTCGGAAAACGAATCCGGGGTGACGTTGACGATGCCCATCACGCGCGGGCGGTCCAGCCGCAGCACGCGGCCGCCGCAATCGAGCTGGGGGGAAATGTCGAACATGGGCAGGTCCACGGAATACGCCAGCGCGTAGTTTACGCTGGCGTACCGCTGCGACCGTCAGAGATCGCCGAGCTTGGCGCCGTCCACTGGATTGGCCAGCCACTGCGCCAGATCGCTGCCGATCGCATTCACGGTGCGCTCCAGCACGTCGCAGGAGCCCTTGAAGCCGGCGAACGCTCCGCCACGCGACGTGCGCCGCGCCGTGACCGAGGCGATCTGCTTCCCGTCCTGGAACAACACACCCCGCGCGGTGGCCGACTTGAAGTGGCCGGAGAACGCATTGCCGGCGCTCTGCGCCTCGACCAGCTCCAGCTGCAGCACCCGACCGTGGTCGGTAGGCAGCGCGGTGTCGAAGACGATGGTGTTGCCATGCCTGGGCGCATCCTTGCCCAACGCGCTGGCCAGCTGCGCGCCGATGCGGCATTCGGTCTTGATGTTCTCGGCAATGTAGGACGACGCCGCATAGGGCACCGGGTCCTGCACGTGGATCTCGGCAGCCAGTACCGGTGTGGCACAGCACGACAGCGCCGCAACAGCGGCGCGCAACGAATGACGCATGGATTCCCCCTGGAATGTAGGCGCGCGATCACCGAGTGTGCCGCGCGGCAGCGTCATCCTGCCGCCACCCTGACCGCAGCGCAAGCCTCGCTCAGCGTTGCTGGCGGCGCTTGCGATCCACGTAAAGGGTCTTGGCAATGCTCAGCAGGATGCCCAACGCGATGCCGATGCCGGCGCCCAGCAGGAAGTTGTCGCGGAACAGGCCGATGCCTACACCCACCACCGTGGCGATCACCATTTCGGCGGTGTGCGACACCGGGGTCGGGGGCGGGATGGACATGGCAGCTCCGGAACGGACGACGAAAACGAGGGCGCCATTATGGCGCGGAAACGACGAAGGCCGGGTTGCCCCGGCCTTCGTCATTCACATCACTGCCTGCTTACAGCTGCTCGGCAGGACCGGCGATCGGCGGCACCGGACGGGCGTCGCCGCCCTTGTCGTTGTTGCTGCCGTTGCCACCGTCCTTGTTGGACTTTTCCCAGCCCATCGGCGGCGGCGGATCGCGGCCTTCCATGACCGCATCGATCTGCGGCACGTCGATGGTCTCGTACTGCAGCAGCAGCTGCGACATGGTGTGCAGCTTGTCGAGGTTGGCGGTCAGCAGTTCGGTGGTCCGGGCGTAGGCCTTGTCCAGGATGCTGCGCACCACTTCGTCGATGCGGCGCGCGGTGTCGTCGGAGACGCTCTTGTGCTGGGTGACCGAACGGCCCAGGAACACTTCATCGTCTTCCTCGCCATAGGCGATCGGACCCAGCTCGTCGGACAGGCCCCACTTGGTGACCATGTTGCGGGCCATCTTGGTGGCGCGCTCGATGTCGTTGGACGCACCAGTGGTGACCTTGTCGGTACCGAAGATCAGCTCTTCGGCCACACGGCCGCCGTACAGCGAGCACAGCTGCGATTCGATCGCCACGCGGTTCATCGAGTACTTGTCGCCTTCCGGCAGGTACATGGTCACGCCCAGCGCGCGACCGCGCGGGATGATGGTGACCTTGTAGACCGGATCATGCTCGGGCACCAGGCGGCCGACGATGGCGTGGCCGGCTTCGTGGTAGGCGGTGAGCGTCTTTTCTTCTTCGCTCATCGCCATCGAACGGCGCTCGGCACCCATCAGGATCTTGTCGCGGGCACGGTCGAAGTGGTCCATGCGGACTTCCTTCTCGCCCCCACGCGCGGCGAACAGCGCCGCCTCGTTGCAGAGGTTGGCCAGGTCGGCACCGGAGAAGCCCGGGGTACCGCGCGCGATCACCATCGGCTCGACGTCGTCGGCCAGCGGCAGCTTGCGCATGTGCACCTTGAGGATCTGCTCGCGGCCGCGCACATCGGCCAGGCCCACCACGACCTGGCGGTCGAAGCGACCCGGACGCAGCAGCGCCGGATCCAGCACGTCGGGACGGTTGGTGGCGGCGATGACGATCACGCCCTCGCCTCCCTCGAAGCCGTCCATCTCGACCAGCAGCTGGTTCAGGGTCTGCTCGCGCTCGTCATGACCGCCGCCCAGGCCGGCACCACGGTGGCGGCCGACGGCGTCGATTTCGTCGATGAAGATGATGCACGGCGCCTGCTTCTTGGCCTGCTCGAACATGTCGCGGACGCGGCTGGCGCCGACGCCGACGAACATTTCCACGAAATCCGAACCGGAGATCGAGAAGAACGGGACCTTGGCCTCGCCGGCGATGGCGCGGGCCAGCAGGGTCTTGCCGGTACCGGGCGGACCGACCATCAGCACGCCGCGCGGGATCTTGCCGCCCAGCTTGGTGAACTTGGTCGGGTCGCGCAGGAAGTCGACCAGTTCGCCCACTTCTTCCTTGGCTTCGTCGCAGCCGGCGACGTCGGCGAAGGTGACCTTGATCTGGTCCTCGCCCTGCAGCTTGGCGCGCGACTTGCCGAAGGACATGGCGCCCTTGGAGCCGCCACCGCCGCCCTGCATCTGCCGCATGATGAACAACCAGAAGCCGATGATCAGGATCACCGGGAGGAAGTTCATCAGGATGGCGCCCAGCGAGATGCCGCTGGACGGCTCTTCCTGGACGATTTCCACGTTCTTGCCGCGCAGCACGTTGATCAGGTCACGATCGTAGGGCGCGGTGATGGTGGCCGACTGGCCGCCACGGGTGGTGTAGGAAAGCTGGCTGGTGCCGCCGCGCACGTCACCGGCAAAGGTGACCTTCTGTACGTTGCCGCTGTCCACCTGGTCCAGGAACTGCGAATAGGTCGCGCCCTGGGCTCCCGCGCCGCTGCTCTTGGGCGAGAAGCTCTGGAAGACCACCATCAGCACCACGGCGACGACCACCCATAGCAGGAGGTTCTTGGTCAAGTCGTTCATCCTCATTGGCTCCGGTGTTCCTCTAATTCCTGACGCGATTCGTATGGTTGAGCTTACTTGATCTGCGCGCGTTTGCCCTGCCCCAAGGCATACACCTCGGGAGAGCGCTTGCGGGACGCTTCCGGCTTGCGGATGGCGACCTTGTCGTACCGGCGGCGCATCTCGCGCACGTAGTCGTCAAAGCCCACGCCCTGGAACAGCTTGATCAGGAACGCACCACCCGGCTTGAGATGGTTGTCGGCAAATTCCAACGCCAACTCCGCCAGGTGCATCATCCGCGGCTGGTCGACCGCGTCCATGCCACTTTTATTGGGGGCCATATCCGACAGAACAAGGTCTACCGGCTGATCCCCCAGCATCGCTTCAAACTCCGATAGGACGGTTTGCTCCCTGAAGTCTCCGTGAAGGAACTCCACGCCGGCCAGCGGCGGCATCTCCAGGATGTCCAGGGCCAGCACCCGGCCGGTGTCGCCAATCTGCCGGCGCACCTGCTGGGACCAGCCGCCCGGGGCCGCGCCCAGGTCGACCACCACCATGTGCGGCTTCAGCAACCGGTCACGCGCGAGCAGCTCCTCCAGCTTGTAAGCGGCGCGCGAGCGCATGCCCTCTGCCTGCGCCTTCTTCACGAAGGGGTCGGAAAAGTGTTCTTTCAACCAGCGTTGACTGCTCTTGCTGCGCGATACCATTGGTAATAGGGCCGGAACGGGTGGTCATGATACCCTGATCGCCCCAGTTAACCGCTTGTTCCTGAATGTCTATTGCCCTGACCTCTGCCCAGACCCGCTTCCTCCGCGGCCATGCCCATGATCTGAAAGCCCTGCTGCAGATCGGCGGCAAGGGGGTCACGCCGGCCTTCCTGGCCGAACTGGAGGAAGTTCTGGAACGCCACGAACTGATCAAGGTGAAGGTGGCTGCCGAAGACCGCGATGCCCGTGACGCGATGATCGCCGAACTGACCACCGCCTCCGGCGCCGCGCTGGTGCAGCGCATCGGCCATGTGGCCGTGCTGTACCGCCCGAGCAAGGAAATGCGCCAGATCGTGCTGCCGCGCGGCTGATCCGGACCCCACGATGCAACTGAGTCACGAACTGCCCGATTACGCCTACGCCCTGCGCGCCGCCGATGGCCGCACCGCGAAGGTGAATGACCGCACCCTGGCCAGCAGCTTCGTGCTGACCCCGGAGACGCTGATCGAGGCGTGGCCGGTGGCCAATATCGCCGAACTGACCCCCGAGCACCTGCAGCCGGTGCTGGCGCTGAATCCGGCGCTGGTGGTCCTGGGCACGGGCGAAACCCAGGTGTTCCCGCCGGCCGCCGTGATGGCCGCCTGCCTGACCCGTGGCATCGGCCTGGAAGTGATGAACAACCCGGCAGCGGCCCGGACCTTCAACATCCTGGCCGGCGAAGGCCGCAAGGTGGCGGCGGCGTTCATCCTCACCGGCTGAAACCGGCGAATTTCGTTCAGGAAAGGCCGCCGCGAGCGGCCTTTTTTGTGCCTTTGGAATGCCCGGTAGAGCCGACCATTGGTCGGCTGCGCGAAACACCCGGTAAACCCGACAGTCGGTCGGCTGCCCGAAACACCCGGTAAACCCGACCGTCGGTCGGCTGCCCGGAACGCCCGGTAGAGCCGACCGTTGGTCGGCTGCGCGGAATCCCCGGTAGAGCCGACCGTTGGTCGGCTGCCCTGATTACCGCGGCGGCAGGTACAGCAGCGGGTCGACCGGCTTGCCGTTGTAACGGATCTCGAAGTGGAGCATGTCGCGGGTGGTACCGGTACGGCCCATCTCGGCAATCTGCTCACCCGCCTTCACGCTCTGGCCCTCGTTGACCAGGCGCTTGCGGTTGTGCCCATAGGCCGACAGCCACTGGTCACTGTGCTTGATGATGATCAGCTCACCGAAGCCGACCAGGCCGGCACCGGAGTAAACAACCACGCCCTGCGCGGTGGCGCGGACCGGCTGGCCGCTGCTGCCGGCGATGTCCACGCCCTGCTTGGTCACATCGGCGCCCACGAACCTGCCCACCAATGCCCCATCGGCCGGCCAGCGCCAGCTGATGTTGCTCTTGATGGCGGTGGTCGGCGACGGCGTCGGCGTGGCCACCGGGGTGGTCGTGCCGGGACGCGGCGCGGTCACCACCGTGGTCGGTGCCCGACCCGGTGCGCCGCCACCCGGATACAGCTTGAGGGTCTGCCCCGGGTAGATCGTGTACGGCTCGGACAGCCCATTCCAGGCGGCCAAATCGCGCGGGGTGATGTTGTGGATGCGCGCCAGCGCATACAGGGTGTCGCCCTTGCGGATCACCGCGGTCTGGCCCGGTTTGGCCACCGACGCCTGCGGCGTGGTGTGGACAGTGCCGCCCCGGCCGCCAGCCGGCTTCACCACCGTCGCGGTACCGCACGCGCCCAGCGTGGCCACCGCCAGCAGCAGCGCCGTGGCGCGCATTCCCTTGTTCAACCGATCAGCACTCATGCGAACTTCGACCTCCAGACAAGCCAGGCGACCAGCGCCACGACCAGCACGGTCGCGATCCAGCCCAGCGGTTCAATCCAACGCCGCAGCGCAGCTTCCGCGCGCGGTCCACCAATACGGATCACCGCGGCCAGCACGAACACGCGCTTGCCCCGGCCGATCAACATGCTCAGGAAGTACTGCGGCAACGGCACGCCGACGATACCCGATGCCCATGTGAAGACCTTCATCGGGATCGGCATGAAGCCGCCCAGCACCAGGAAGGTGAACACCGCCCACGGCGACTCGGCCATCTTTTCCTGCACCACCGCGATGCCGCTCTCGATGCTGGTCAACATGCCCAGCGCGGCGAACACCGGCTTGAGCACTTCAAAGGCGTAATGTCCCAACGCATAGCCGACCAGTGCACCGGCCATCGAGCCGGACAGGCTCAGGGTGGCAAACCACCAGCCGCGCTTGGGCTGGGCCACGCACATCGGCGCCAGCATCACCTCGGGCATCACCGGGAAGATGATGGCCTCGATGAAGCTGAGCACGGTGAGATAGGTCGGGGCGCGCTCGTGCGCGGCCCACTTCATCGCCCGCTCGTACAGCGGACCAAAGATCTTCATGACGTAACGCTCCTGGGAATCAATCCAGCATGCCAGACAGCAACGGCACGAACGTGACCGGCGCCAGTACCTGCTGTTCAATGCTGCCGTCGTCGCGACGGGTCAACTGCACCAGCGACTGCGCACCGGGGCCACCCACCGGGGCCACCAGGCGGCCGCCCACGGCCAGCTGTTCCACCAGCGCATCCACCAGCGCCGGTGCCGCGGCGGTCACCACGATCGCATCGAACGGACCGTGCTCGGCCCAGCCGGCACGGCCATCGTCGTGCTTGGTGCGGATGTTCATGCCCAGCGCCCGGAAACGCTTGCGTGCCTGCCGCAGCAGGTCGCCGATGCGCTCCACGGTGTAGACCTCCAGCCCTACCGCGCCGAGTACAGCGGCCTGGTAGCCCGAGCCGGTGCCCACTTCCAGCACGGTCTTCGGTGCGCATTTCAGCACCGCTTCGGTCATGCGGGCCACCACCCACGGCTGGGAGATGGTCTGGCCGTGGCCGATCGGCAGCGCGGTGTCTTCGTAGGCACGCGAGGCCAGCGCTTCGTCGATGAACAGATGGCGGGGCACCACGCGGATGGCATTGAGCGTGTCTTCGTCGGCGATGCCGGCCTCGCGCAGGCGCTCGACCAGCCGGTCGCGCACGCGCTGGGAGGTCATGCCGATGCCAACCGCTTCGGGCTGCAGGCGCAGGCGCGGGCTCATGCGGGCTGGTCCAGCGCGGCGGTCAGCCCACCTACCCAACTAGCCACCTTCTCCAGTGCCTGGTAACGGGTGAGGTCGACCTGGATCGGGGTGATCGAAATGAAGCCGTTGCGTACCGCGTGGAAATCGGTGCCGGGGCCGGAGTCCTGTTCGCGCCCGGCCGGGCCGATCCAGAACACCTCGTTGCCGCGCGGATCGCGCTGGGCGATGCAGCCTTCGGCACGGTGCCGGTTGCCCAGGCGGGTGACCTCAAAGCCGCGGATCTCGCTCCAGGGCAGGTCTGGCACGTTGACGTTGAGGATGGTGTCGGCAGGCAGCGGGTCGGCCTTGAGCCGGGTCACGATCTCCACCGCGGCGCGCGCGGCGGTCTCGAAGTTGCGCGGCTCGTGGTTGCGGGTCACCAGCGACATGGCCACCGCCGGCAGGCCCAGGAACCGCCCTTCCATCGCCGCCGACACGGTGCCGGAGTAGATGACGTCGTCGCCCAGGTTGGCCGCGTTGTTGATGCCCGACACCACGATGTCCGGCTCGTACTCGAGCACGCCGGTCAGCGCCAGGTGCACGCAGTCGGTCGGGGTGCCGGCCACCGAACAGGTGTAGTGGTCGATGCGCTTGAGCCGGATCGGCAGGTCCAGGGTGAGCGAATTGCTGGCGCCGGAGCGGTCACGGTCCGGGGCGAACACCGTCACTTCATGACCGGCGTCACGCAATACCGACGCAAGCATCTTGATGCCGGGGGCGTCGACACCGTCGTCGTTGCTGACCAGGATCCGCATCTGCGATTTAACCGCTTGATTTTTCAAGACTTCGATTCCATCACTTTCCAGCGTTGGCGGGGCCGGCGCGTCCCCAGATGGGGCGGGTCGACCGCGCAAGTGCGTCAGCTATTGTGCCGCAAGCGGGCAGATCGTCCTACCCCGGAAACCGTAGGCAGCTGCCCTCGCCTGGCATTACGCTGTACGGATGTCACATCCTGAAGACGAAGACCCCGCCGCGCTGTTCCGTTCGGCCATCGGCGAGGTCACACCCCTGCGCAAGCCCGCGGCGGCGCCACCGCCCACGCCCAAGCCGAAGCCGCGCGCGCGCATGGCCGAACGCGATGACCAGGAGGCACGCGGCGAGTTCGCGCGGCTGCTGCGCGACAGCAGCCCGCTGGAAGCCGGCGACACCGCCAGCTACCGCCGCGACAACCTGCCTGCGCGCATGTTCCAGCGGCTCAAGCGTGGCCAGTATTCGGTGCAGGACGAACTGGACCTGCACGGCGCCACGGTGGCGCAGGCCGAAACCCTGCTGCGCCAGTTCCTGCTGGAAGCGCATGCGCACGAGCATGGCTGCGTGCGCATCATTCACGGCAAAGGCCTGCAGTCCGACGGCGGCGCACCGGTACTGAAGAACTTGGTCGACCGCCTGCTGCGCCAGCGCAACGACGTACTGGCCTTCCATTCGGCGCCGGCCGGCCAAGGCGGCACCGGCGCGGTGCTGGTGCTTCTGAGCAACCGATAACACCCGCCACAGCGGTAGAGCCGACCGTTGGTCGGCTGCATTCCGTTCCGGCGCGTGGATCTGGCGGGTAGAGCCGACCGTTGGTCGGCTGCATTCCGTTCCGGCACCGGGAARCCACGCACCGCGCCAAGCCGACCAACGGTCGGCTCTACCGGGTGTGGATCTGGCCGACCGTGGGTCGGCTGCATTTCATTCCGGCGCGTGGATCTGGCGCGTAGAGCCGACCGTTGGTCGGCTGCCTTCCGTTCCGGCACCGGGAAGCCACGCACCGCGCCAAGCCGACCAACGGTCGGCTCTACCGGACACGGATCTGGCCGACCGTGGGTCGGCTGCATTTCATTCCGGCGCGTGGATCTGGCGCGTAGAGCCGACCGTTGGTCGGCTGCCTTCCGTTCCGGCGCGTGGATTTGACGCGTAGAGCCGACCGTTGGTCGGCTGCCTTCCGTTCCGGCACCGGGGAGCCACGCACCGCGCCACGCCGACCAACGGTCGGCTCTACCTGGGTGTGGGTCTGGCCGACCGTTGGTCGGCTGCATTCCGTTCCGGCGCGTGGTTCAGGCGTCGGGCTGACTGGCGTCTTCTACCGGCCCCAGCTCGTGCAATACCGCGGTGGCATAGCAGCCCGGCGGCAGCGCGAAGCTCAGTTCCAGCACGTCCGGCTGCAGCCACTGGTGCTGCAGCATCGCCGGGCGCAGGCGCAGCGCGCGGCGTTCCTGCTTCAGGCGTGCCCCTTCCAGCCCTGCGCGCAGCGCCAGCGACTGCTCGTCGCTGACCGCGGCCAGTTCCAGCGCCGCGGCCGCTTCGCTGCTGCGCAGCTCGCCTTCACCCCACAACGGGCCGCTGGGATGGATGTCGAACCGCGCCAGGCGGTCGGCCAGCAGGTCGGTGAACGGCTCGGGACCGAACACGCTGCGGCTGCCGTCCAGCATCCACACCTCGCCGTCCAGCGGGGCGTCCCAGTTGCCCTGCGCCACGCGCTCGGCGAGCACCTGGTTGAACAACGCCGAGCGCGCCGCCGAGAGCAGCAGCGAGCGCTGGTCCGGGCGCATCCGGCGCCCGCCGAACATCGCCAGCGCGGCCGGCACGTTGCCGCCGTCGCGACCGAAGCGCTGCTCGCCGAACCAGTTCGGCAGGCCGCGCGCGGCGATCAACGACAACCGCTCGTCAATCGCCGCCGCATCGCCCTGCACGTCACGCAACACCAGCTTGAAGCGGTTGCCGGCCAGCGCACCGCGCTGCAGCTTGCGGTTGTGCCACGTGGATTCGACCACCTCGATTTCATCGGAGGCCAGCAGCGCCGGGTCCGGCGCGATCCGCTTGGGCAGGTGCACGCTGAAACGCTGGGTGGTGACCGCATGGCGATCCTTCATGCCGGCGTAGCTGACCGCCATGTCCGGCAGCCCGGCCCAGCGGGCAAGCACCTTTGCCACGTGCACGGTATTGGCGCCGCGCTTGCGAATGGTGAGCAGCAGGTGCTCGCCCTCCCCGCTCGGCTCGAACGCGGGCAGCTCGTCCACCTGGAAATCGTCGGGGGTGGTGCGGATCTTCGCGGTCAGCAACGGCGCGCCGAACGCCAGCGGCAGCGCGATCACAGCGCCACCAGCAGCACGACGGCCTGAGCGGCAATGCCTTCACCGCGCCCGGTGAAGCCCAGCTTCTCCGAGGTGGTGGCCTTCACGCTCACGCAGTCCAGCGCCACGCCGAGCACGCTGGCGATGCGCTCGCGCATGGCGGCCGCGTGCGGTCCCACCTTGGGCCGCTCGCAGATCACGGTGATGTCGGTGTTGCCGACCTGCCAGCCGCGTTCGCGCAGCAGGCCGTTGCAATGGTCGAGCAGGTGCGCGCTGTCGGCTCCCTTCCAGCGCATGTCGGTCGGCGGGAAGTGCACGCCGATGTCGCCCAGCGACAGCGCGCCCAGCATCGCATCGCACAGCGCATGCAGGATCACATCGCCGTCGCTGTGGGCCAGCACGCCGCAGCTGTGCGGCACGCGGATACCGCCCAGCATCACGTGGTCGCCCTCGCCAAAGGCGTGGACGTCGTAGCCCTGTCCGATGCGGACCGGCGGGAATGGTGCGGTGTTCATGGCAAAAACCTGCAGTTGTGGCGACGCGCGCGAGCTCAGTACCCGCGACGCGCCAGCTCGAATTCGAATCGGGACAGGTCGGCCGGGGTGGTGACCTTGAAGTTGTCCTCGCTGCCTTCCACCAGCAACGGGCGCAGCCCCTGCCGCTCCATCGCCATGGCGTCGTCGGTGACCTCCACGCCGGCGTCGGCCGCCTCCTGCAGGGCCCGTGCCAGCTGGTGGCGGCGGAACAGCTGCGGGGTCAGCGCGCGCCACAGGCGGGCACGCGGCTCGGTGGCATCGATGCCGCCGTCGTCGCCGGCACGCTTGAGGGTGTCGCGCACCGGCGAGGCCAGGATCGCCCCGACCGGATCATTGCGTCCCACTTCCAGCAGCCGGCCGAGGTCGGCGGCCGCCAGATTGGGCCGTGCGGCGTCATGCACCAGCACGAAATCATCGGCCCGCACGCTGTCGGGCAAGGCCTGCAACCCCGCCAGCACCGAGGCGGCGCGGGTGGCGCCACCGATGCAGGTCAGGATCGGCTTGTCGGCCAGCGACTGCCAGCCCGGCCAGTCGGTGTCGCCGTCGGCGACCACCACCATCACCCCGGCCACGACCGGGTGCGACAGCAGGGCTTCCAGCGTATGGGCAAGCAATACCCGGTCGCCCGCGACCAGATACTGCTTGGGGGTCTCCCCGCCGAAGCGGGTGCCGCGGCCGGCCGCGGGCACCACCGCCCAGACCGTACCCATCAGGGCACGTCCTGGTGCGGGGCGTCGGGGTCGACGGCCACCGGCGCGCGCGCGGGCGCAACCGGGGCATCTTCCACCACGCGGTAGAACTTCTCGCCGGGCTTGATCATGCCCAGCTCGCTGCGCGCCCGTTCTTCGATGGCCGCCTGGCCTTCCTTGAGGTCCTTGACCTCGGCGGCCAGCGCGTCATTGCGCTGTTGCAGACCGGCGTTGTCGCGCTTCTGGTTGTCGACCTGGGCTTCCAGGGTCATCACTTCACCTGAATTGCCCGGGCCGAACCAGAAACGGTACTGCAGCCACGCCAGCAACAGCGCCAGCAGCAGCAACATCCAACGCCAGTTGCGCATGGGATCAGCGCTTCAGCGACACGAACGCATCACGGCCGGCGTAGCGCGCACCCGCACCCAGCGCTTCTTCGATGCGAAGCAGCTGGTTGTACTTGGCCACGCGGTCGCTGCGGCACAGCGAGCCGGTCTTGATCTGGGTGGCGGTGGTGGCCACGGCGATGTCGGCGATGGTGGTGTCTTCGGTTTCGCCCGAACGGTGCGAGACCACGGCTGCGTAGTTGGCCGCGTCCGCCATGGCGATCGCTTCCAGGGTCTCGGTCAGGGTGCCGATCTGGTTGACCTTGATCAGGATGGCGTTGGCGGTGCCCGAGGCGATGCCTTCCTTGAAGATCTTCGGGTTGGTCACGAACAGGTCGTCGCCCACCAGCTGCACCTTGCTGCCGATGCGGTCGGTGAGCAGCTTCCAGCCCGCCCAGTCGTTCTCGGCCAGGCCGTCTTCGATGGTGATGATCGGGTACTGCGCGGCCCAGTCGGCCAGGAAGTCGACGAACTGCTCGGAGGTCAGGCGCTTGTTCTCGCCCACCAGGTTGTACTTGCCGTTTTCGTAGAACTCGGTGGACGCCACGTCCAGGCCCAGCAGCACGTCTTCACCGGCGGTGTAGCCAGCCTTGCCGATCGCTTCCAGGATGGTATCCAGCGCTTCGACGTTGCTGCGGAAGTCCGGCGCGAAGCCGCCTTCGTCGCCCACGGCGGTGCTCAGGCCATGGCCCTTGAGCACGGACTTGAGCGAATGGAAGATTTCGGTGCCGGCGCGCAGCGCTTCGGAGAACGAGGTGAAGCCGACCGGCAGCACCATGAACTCCTGGAAGTCGACGTTGTTGTCGGCATGCGCGCCGCCGTTGATGATGTTCATCATCGGCACCGGCAGCGACGGGGTCACGCCGGTCTTGGCGGCCAGGTACTGCCACAGCGCCTGCTTGTTGGCGGCGGCAGCGGCGTGCGCGGTGGCCATGGACACGGCCAGCAGCGCGTTGGCGCCCAGGCGGCCCTTGTTCTCGGTGCCGTCGAGGTCGATCAGGCGACGGTCCAGGCCTTCCTGGTCGGCGGCGTCATAGCCCTTCAGCGCGTTGGCGATGGTGGTGTTGACGTTGGCCACGGCGTTGCGCACGCCCTTGCCCAGGTAACGGGTCTTGTCGCCGTCACGCAGCTCCACTGCTTCCTTGCTGCCGGTCGAGGCGCCCGACGGAACCGCGGCGCGGCCGAACGAACCGTCCTCGAGGATGACATCGGCTTCCAGCGTGGGGTTGCCACGGCTGTCGAGGATTTCACGGGCGTGGATGCTGCGGATCGTGGTCATGGTGGGCCGGTTACCAGTCAGGAAGGGGAAACGCCAAAAAAGGAGCGCTGAAAAAGCTGCCGCGTGATTATCGCCATCCACCTGCCGCTTGCCAAATCGGCGTGCGGGCGGGCCGCGGCGACAGCGGCCTAGAACAGCGCCGGTACCAGCAGCGCCACCAGCAGCAGCGCCATCAGCACCAGCGCGCACACGCCCCCGGCCGGTTGTCGGCGCAGGCGCATGGCCAGGACGCTGGCGACCACGCCGCCGAGCAGCAGGCCGACGCCCAGCGCCAGGGTGAAATACAGGTACGGGGCGCTGCCCTGCAGGGCATGGCTGCCATCGCCCGGCATGCCCATGCTGGTCATCACCAGCACCACCAGCATGAAGGTGCAGGCCCAGGCGCCGATCGACAGCAGCAGCGCGGCCCAGCCCCAGGGCCAGGCGCGCCAGCGGCGGCGCACGTTCTGCGCCGCCTGCGGGTCCGGGCTCATGCCGGCCGCCCGGCAGGGCGACCGGTGCGCAGCGCGATCAGGCGCCCGCGTCCAGCGGGGCGCCGGCCTTGCGCTCACGCGCGGCACGAATGAACCCGATGAACAGCGGGTGGCCATCGCGCGGGGTGGACAGGAACTCCGGGTGGGCCTGGCACGCCAGGAACCACGGGTGCTGGTCGCGCGACAGTTCCACCACTTCCACCAGGGTGTCGTCCATCGACTTGCCGGCGATCACCAGGCCGGCATCTTCCAGCTGGGTGCGGTAGCGGTTGTTGAACTCGTAGCGGTGGCGGTGGCGCTCGGACACCACGTCCTTGCCGTACAGCTCGCGGGCCAGCGTGCCCGGCTTCAGGCGCTGCTCCTGCAGGCCCAGGCGCATGGTGCCGCCGAGGTCGCTCTTGTCGTCACGCTTTTCCACATCGCCGGTGGCGGTGCGCCATTCGGTGATCAGGCCGATCACCGGGTTCGGCGACTGGCGATCGTTCTCGGTGCTGTTGGCGCCTTCCAGGCCGGCCACGTGGCGGGCGAAATCGACCACCGCGGCCTGCATGCCGTAGCAGATGCCGAAGTACGGCACCTGCTGCTCGCGGGCGAACTGCGAGGTCAGCACCTTGCCTTCGAAGCCGCGGTCGCCGAAGCCGCCCGGCACCAGGATGCCGTCGACGTCCTTCAGCGCGCCCATGTCGCTGCCTTCCAGGTCCTGGGCTTCCAGCCACTTCAGGTTGACTTTGGTGCGCTGGCGCAGGCCGCCGTGCTTGAGCGCCTCACCGACCGACTTGTAGGCGTCCTGGTGGTCGACGTACTTGCCGACCACCGCGATGGTGACCTCGTCCAGCGGGTGCAGGGTGGCGTCCACCGCCGCTTCCCACTCGTGCAGGTCGGCCGGGCCGGCCTTGTCGCCGAGCTTGAACTGGTTGATGACGATGTCATCCAGGCCCTGGGCGTGCAGGCCCATCGGGATGCGGTACAGCACGTCCACGTCCGGCACGCTGATCACCGCGCGCTCGGAGACGTTGGTGAACTGGGCGATCTTGCGGCGCTCCGAATCCGGCACCACCTGCTCGGAACGGCACAGCAGCACGTCCGGCTGGATGCCGATCGAGCGCAGTTCCTTGACCGAGTGCTGGGTGGGCTTGGTCTTCAGCTCGCCGGCAGCGGCGATGTACGGCACCAGGGTCAGGTGCATGAACAGCGCCTTTTCCGGGCCGCGCTCGGTGCGCACCTGGCGGATCGCCTCCAGGAAGGGCAGCGACTCGATGTCGCCCACGGTGCCGCCGATCTCGACCAGGGCCACGTCGAAGCCTTCGGTCGCCTCGTCCATGCAGCGGCGGATCTCGTCGGTGATGTGCGGGATGACCTGCACGGTGGCGCCCAGGTAGTCGCCGCGGCGCTCCTTGCGGATCACGTTCTCGTAGATGCGGCCGGTGGTGACCGAATTCTTGCGGCTCAGGCGGGTACGCACGAAGCGCTCGTAATGGCCCAGGTCCAGGTCGGTCTCGGCGCCGTCGTCGGTGACGTAGACCTCGCCGTGCTGGAACGGGCTCATGGTGCCCGGATCGACGTTGATGTACGGGTCGAGCTTCATCATCGTGACGGTGAGGCCACGGGCTTCAAGGATGGAGGCAAGTGACGCGGCGGCAATGCCTTTGCCGAGCGAGGACACTACGCCGCCGGTTACGAAGATCAAGGGAGTCATGGCTGGGGGTGTCCTGTCAGGAAGGGGGAGACGGCGCCGGCGCGCAGGGCGGCGGACGACGTGAAGGGGAAAAGGGGGCGGATCCGGTCGGTCGGGGCGGCGGACACACGCACCGGGGACGGGATCGGGGAGGCAGCGCGGGGACCGGTCGGCGAGGTCGGGGTGGCCGTGCCGGTCGCCGTTGGGACCGTCACCTTCTGCCTACCCTGCTGGCGATCGCGCACGATCAGGCCAGTCCATTCGCTGATGGATGACACGCACTGCTCCCGGAAAGCGCTAGTTTACAGATTGGAGGCCGCAAGCCCAAGCACTGGATTGCGGTCCCCACAAAAAAAGGCGCCCCGGCAAGGCCGGGGCGCCCATGGCAGCGGAAGAAGGCTCAGCGCTTCTTTTTGGCCTCTTCCTCTTCTTCCTTCTGCGGGGCCTGCGCGCCCTTGGCCTTCATCTCGGCCGTGGCCTGGGCCCGGCGCTTGGCCTTGGCGTCCGCCTCGGACTGCGCCTTGTCGGCCTGCTCGCCCTGCTGCGGCGTGGGCTGGCCCTGTCCGGCGTTCTGGGCCATGGCCAGCGGCACGGCCACGACGGCGGCGGCAATGGCAACGATGGTCAGCAACTTCTTCATGGGTCACTCCTCGCGGTATCGGCTTGGGATGGGGTCGCCGGGGTACGGTTTCCACCACGCACAGTGTATCCACCCCTGGTCGGCCGCCCCCTGAACGTGCGGCGTGCAAAAAAACCGTCCAGACCGCAAACTTCGCCGTCGCTTTGCGCTATATGAAAACAGATGAACGCCCGTTATAACGCCGCCGATATTGAAGTCCTGTCCGGCCTGGACCCGGTCAAGCGCCGCCCCGGCATGTACACCGACACCGCCCGCCCGAACCATCTGGCGCAGGAAGTCATCGACAACGCCGTCGATGAGGCCCTGGCCGGGCATGCCCGTACGGTCGAGGTCACCCTGTACAAGGACGGCAGCTGCGAGGTCAGCGATGACGGCCGCGGCATGCCGGTGGACATCCACCCCGAGGAGAAGATCCCCGGCGTCGAGCTGATCCTGACCCGCCTGCACGCGGGCGGCAAGTTCAACAACAAGAACTACACCTTCTCCGGCGGCCTTCACGGCGTGGGCGTGAGCGTGGTCAATGCGCTGTCGACCCTGGTCGAGGTGCACATCAAGCGCGAGGGCAGCGAACACCGCATCACCTTCCGCAATGGCGACCGCGCCAGCCCGCTGGAAGTGGTGGGCAGTGTCGGCAAGAAGAACACCGGTACCCGCGTGCGCTTCTGGGCCGACCCGAAGTACTTCGATACGCCCAAGTACAACCTGCGCGCCCTGCGCCACCTGCTGCGCGCCAAGGCGGTGCTGTGCCCCGGCCTGACCGTGAAGCTGCGCGACGAAGCCACCGACGAGCAGGACACCTGGTACTACGAAGATGGCCTGAGCGATTACCTCAAGGCCGAGCTGGGCGAGCGCGAGATGCTGCCGGCCGACCTGTTCGTGGGCCACCTGAAGAAAGAAAACGAGATCGTGGACTGGGCCCTGGCCTGGATTCCGGAAGGCGAGCTGGTCCAGGAAAGCTACGTCAACCTGATTCCGACCGCCCAGCACGGCACCCATGCCAATGGCCTGCGCACCGGCCTGACCGAGGCGCTGCGCGAGTTCTGCGACTTCCGCAACCTGCTGCCGCGCGGGGTCAAGCTGGCCCCGGAAGACGTGTGGGACCGGGTGTCGTTCGTGCTGTCGCTGAAGATGACCGACCCGCAGTTCAGCGGCCAGACCAAGGAGCGCCTGTCCTCGCGCCAGGCCGCCG
The DNA here is from genome assembly GCF_056395005.1 of Stenotrophomonas sp. 10N36. Taxonomy (NCBI): domain Bacteria; kingdom Pseudomonadati; phylum Pseudomonadota; class Gammaproteobacteria; order Lysobacterales; family Lysobacteraceae; genus Stenotrophomonas; species Stenotrophomonas sp. 10N36. Next base: position 339,116 of record NZ_JBFTIS010000001.1, read on the forward strand.
GGTTTGTGGAGGGTGCCGCACACGATGCCTTCAGCCTGCTGCTGAACCAGAACGTGGACATGGGCGAGAAGATCGCCCAGCTGGCCATCGAGCGCGCCAGCGCGCGCCTGAAGACCGAAAAGCTGGTGACCCGCAAAAAGGTCACCCAGGGCCCTGCCCTGCCTGGCAAGCTGGCCGACTGCATCAGCCAGGACCTGTCGCGCACCGAGCTGTTCCTGGTGGAAGGCGACTCGGCCGGCGGCAGTGCCAAGCAGGCGCGCGACAAGGATTTCCAGGCGATCATGCCGCTGCGCGGCAAGATCCTGAACACCTGGGAAGTGTCCTCGGGCAGCGTGCTGGCCTCGGAGGAAGTGCACAACCTCGCCATCGCGATCGGCTGCGACCCGGGCAAAGACGACATCAGCGGGCTGCGCTACGGCAAGGTGGTGATCCTGGCCGACGCCGACTCGGACGGCCTGCACATCGCCACGCTGTTGACCGCACTGTTCCTGAAGCATTTCCCGGCGCTGGTCGATGCCGGCCACGTGTTCGTGGCAATGCCGCCGCTGTTCCGTATCGACGTGGGCAAGCAGGTGTTCTACGCGCTGGATGAAGAAGAGAAGCGCACCATGCTGGACAAGATCGAGCGCGAGAAGATCAAGGGCACGGTCAGCGTGACCCGCTTCAAGGGCCTGGGCGAGATGAATCCACCGCAGCTGCGCGAGTCGACCATCCACCCCGATACGCGCCGCCTGGTGCAGCTGACCATCGACGATGGCGAACAGACGCACTCGCTGATGGACATGCTGCTGGCCAAGAAGCGCGCGGGCGACCGCAAGCAATGGCTGGAGAACAAGGGCGACCTGGCCTCGCTGGAAGTGTGATCGCAGCGCCAGCCGCCGCCCGATGAGAAAGCCCGCCTACCGGCGGGCTTTTTTTGTTCTTCTGCCTGCCGTGTGACGGGCAGGTAATGCACCCTGAACCTCTCCGGGCGCGGTCGTGTGCGGGAAACGGCGATAATCGAACACGGTTCACCGCCAGACCTTCAGATGACCGCCATCCGCCCCGCCCTGCCCGCCGACTACGACCGCATCACCGACCTGTGGGAAGCATCGGTACGGGCCACCCACGACTTCCTGCCCGAGCACGCCATCCAGACGCTGCGACCGCTGATCCGCGAGGTCTACCTGGCGGCGGTGGACCTGTGGGTGTATTGCGATGCGCACGGCGCGATCGACGGCTTTGTCGGGGTCGCCGACGGCCGCATCGAAATGCTGTTCATCCACCCGCAGCGGCGTGGAGGCGGCATCGGCAAACACCTGCTGCGACATGCCATCGAGACGCTCGGGGCCATCGCACTGGACGTCAACGAACAGAACCCGCAGGCGGTCGGCTTCTACCAGCACCTGGGCTTCGTCGTCACCGGGCGCTCGCCGCTGGATGGCCAGGGTCAACCGTATCCATTGCTGCACATGGCGCTGCCCGATGCGGCCCGCCCCTCTTCCTGATCGAGTGTCCCCATGTATTTCGACCCGACCCTGCAGCTCCACAGCGCGCGCCTGGTACTGAGCCCGATCCGCGCCAGCGACGGCGCTGCCCTGTTCGCCATCCAGTCCGATCCGGCGGTGATGCGCTACTGGAACCACCCCGCCTGGACCGACATCAAGCAGGCCTACGCGCAGATCCTGGACGACCTGACGGCGATGCGGGCCGGCACCCAGCTCAAGCTGGGCATCCGCGAGCACGCCGACGCGCCGTTGCTCGGCATCTGCGTGGTGTTTGCGATCGATGCCGATTCACGCCGCGCCGAGATCGGCTACCACCTGGCGCCCGAGGCGCAGGGCAAGGGCTACATGCGCGAAGCGCTGCAGTGTTTCATCGACCACCTGCTGGACGACCGCGGCCTGCGCCGGCTGGAAGCCGAGATCGACCCACGCAACGTGCCGTCGGCCCGCGTGCTGGAGCGGATCGGCTTCCAGCGCGAAGGCCTGCTGCGCGAGCGCTGGTGCGTGGGCGGGGAGCTGTCCGACTCGGCGTTGTACGGCCTGCTGGCGGGAGACCGCAGCGCCTGAGCAGTGCGTCGGGGGTGGAGACCGGTCGGGGGCTGCTCCTGCGTCCTGCGGCAAGGGTGACCCCGGTAGGGTCGCGCCCCGGCCGACTGCCGATAACGGCGCGACGTTCGGTGATGGCATGACCCTCAAACAACATCCGTCCGTCACCGCGCACACGGATGCCGATAATTCCCATGCCGATATCGCGGCGGCAAGGGTTCACGGCAGTCGGCTGGGGCGCGACCCTACCGAAGCGCCGTGCCGGACCAACGCGTCGCATGGGCCAACACCGATAGGGTCGTGCCGATGCGTCCCGCCGCAATGGGCACCCAAGGCAGGGTCGCGCCCCGGCCGACTGCCGATAACGGCGCAACGTTCGATGGTGGCATGACCCTCAACCAACATCCCGTCCGTCACCGCGCGCGCGGATGCCGATCATTTCCATGCCGATATCGCAGCGGCGGGGGTCCACGGCAGTCGGCTGGGGCGCGACCCTACCGAAGCGCCGTGCCGGACCAACGCGTCGCATGGGCCAACACCGATAGGGTCATGCCGATGCGTCCCGCAGCAATGGGCACCCAAGGTAGGGTCGCGCCCCGGCCGACTGCCGATAACGGCGCGACGTTCGGTGGTGGCATGACCCTCAAACAACATCCCGTCCGTCACCGCGCGCGGATGCCGATCATTTCCATGCCGATATCGCGGCGGCGGGGGTTCACGGCAGTCGGCTGGGGCGCGACTCTACCGAAGCGCGTGCCGGACCAACGCGTCGCATGGGCCAACACCGATAGGGTCATGCCGATCCGTCCCGCAGCAATGGGCACCCAAGGTAGGGTCGCGCCCCGGCCGACTGCCGATAACGGCGCAACGTTCGATGGTGGCATGACCCTCGAACAACATCCCGTCCGTCACCGCGCGCCGATGCCGATCATTTCCATGCCGATATCGCGGCGGCGGGGGTTCACGGCAGTCGGCTGGGGCGCGACCCTACCGAAGCGCGTGCCGGACCAACGCGTCGCATGGGCCAATACCGGTCGGGGTCATGCCGATGCGTCCCGCAGCAATGGGCACCCAAGGTAGGGTCGCGCCCCGGCCGACTGCTGATAACGGCGCRACGTTCGGTGGTGGCATGACCTTCGAACGACATCCCGTCCCATCGCGCGCGGATGCCGATCATTTCCATGCCGATATCGCGGCTGCGGGGGTTCACGGCAGTCGGCTGGGGCGCGACCCTACCGGCGTTCGGCGTCCGGCGTCCCCGTGTCCCGGAGCTAGGGAGTCCCGGAGTCCTGGAGTCCTGCATTCGGCGTCCCGGCCGCGCCGCCGGGATCTGTCGGGCACGCCCGTCTGATGCATTGTTTGCGTCCACAAAAAACCCGCCTTTCGGCGGGTTTTTCGTGGCAGCCGGGCAGAGCCCGGCTCTACGGTCCGAGGGCTTATGCCCAGCCGAACAGTTCGAACAGGCGCAGGATCAGGTACGCGCAGCCGCCTGCCGCCGGGATCGTGAGGATCCAGGCCCAGACGATGCGCTCGATCACGCCGAAGCGCAGCGAACGCGGGTTCTTGGCGTAACCCACGCCCATGATCGCGGTGGAGATGCTGTGCGTGGTCGAGACCGGCATGCCGAAATGCGCCGCCAGGGTCAGGATCGTGGCCGAGCTGGTCTCTGCGGCGAAGCCGTGGATCGGATGCAGCTTGACCATCTTGTGGCCCAGGGTCTTGATGATCTTCCAGCCGCCCGACGCGGTACCGGCGGCCATCACCACGGCGCAGGTCAGCACGATCCACATCGCGATGCCGTCACCGGCGCTCGCGTCCGGATGCATGAAGGCCAGCCACGACGGCAGGTCGTTCAGCGCACCGGTCGCTTCGGCGCCGATCAGGGTCATGGCGATGATGCCCATGGTCTTCTGCGCGTCGTTGTGGCCGTGGGCGAAGCCCATGTAGGCCGCCGACACGATCTGTGCCTTGCCGAAGAACGCATTGACGATGCGCGGACGCGCCAGGCGCCCGAGCCAGCCGCCGGCCTTGGCCATGCCGGCGATGATCGCCCACAGCAGCAGCATCACCACGATGCCCAGCAGGAAGCCGGCCACCGGCGAGGTGATCATCGGCAGGAACACCTTCCACAGCAGGCCCTTGTTCTGGGCCCAGGTGCCGATCCGCTCGGACCAGATCAACGCATCCCAGTTGTTGTGGGCCGCGGCCAGGCCGGCGCCGCACAGGCCGCCGATCAGGGCGTGCGAGGACGACGAAGGCAGGCCCTTCCACCAGGTGATCAGGTTCCAGATGATGCCGCCCAGCAGCGCGCACAGGATCACCTGCGGGGTCACGTCGACCACGTTGGTGTTGAGCAGGCCCGAGGCGATGGTCAGCGCCACGGCGGTGCCGGTCAGGGCGCCGATGAGGTTCATGAAAGCCGCGAGCATCACCGCCCAACCGGGCGAGAGCACTTTGGTCGCCACCACGGTGGCGATGGAGTTGGCGGTGTCGTGGAAGCCGTTGATGAACTCGAAGACGAGCGCGGCCAGGATCACCACCAGGACAAGGGTCAGCATGCTGTGGCGTCCGTCAGCTGTTCTTCAGCACGATCTGGTACGCCACCACACCGGCCTCGCGGCAACGGTCGATGGCTTTTTCCAGGATCTCGAAGAACTCCTTGAGCAGGAACATCTGCAGGTTGTCCAGGCGGCCGGAGTAGATGTCGCGGTACAGCTCGAGCATCAGGCGGTCGGCTTCGTTCTCCAGCGAGCGCAGCTTCTCGTTGAGCGCGGTCATCCGGTCCAGGTTCATGTGGCGCAGGTCGTTGACCATCTCCACCACCACGCTGGCAGCCTGTTCGAGCATCGCCGCGCGCGGCGCGAAATCGATGTGCTCCAGGTGGGCCGTGGCCAGCGAGTAGCGGTCGGCGAACTTCTCGACCTGCTTGGGGATCTTGTACAGGGCCGAACCCAGCGCTTCGATGTCCTCGCGCTCGATCGGGGTCATGAAGCTGTCCACCAGCGCCTGGCTGATCTTGTCCGAGGCGGCACGTTCGCGCAGGCGGGCCAGCTTGAAGGCGTCCAGCGCCGGCTGGCGGTCCGAATCGCGCAGCATGGCGTGCAGCGCCTTGGCGCTGTCCTGGGCGGCCTGGGCAGCCTCGTCCAGCAGGGTGTAGAACTGTTTGCCGGAGCCGAAAATGGTCTGCAGAGAGAACATTGAGAAACCTATTCGCCGTCGAGGAAGGACGGCACCGGGCGGAATTATGACGGTTTGATGTCCACTCCGGGTACTCCCCCCTGTCTTCACGCCGCAAAGGGGCTGCCTGAACGACTCTGTTTGCTTCCCTGCCCCGGCCTTTTGTTAAGATGCGCGGGCGCCTTCGGGCGCACTCTATGGACGACGACCCTTACCCCCCGCCGCACCGCCGCGCTCACGCGCCCTACGGTAGCCGCCATCGCTTGAACACGCCCTCCCTGCCACCAACCGGGGACGACGCCCGTGTTTGAACTGATTATTGTCCTTGCCCTGATCCTGCTCAACGGCTTCTTTGCCATGTCCGAGATGTCGGTCATGACTTCGCGCAAGAGCCGCCTCAAGCAGATGGCCGGGACCAGCAAGCGCGCCGCACGCGCGCTGGAACTGTCTGAAAAGCCCGAAAGCTTCCTGTCCACGGTGCAGATCGGGATCACTCTGATCGGCATCCTGACCGGTGTGTTCGGCGGCGAGGCGATCGGCCTGGCCATCGCCGAGTGGCTGCACAGCGTATTCCCCGCCTTTGCCTATGCCAGTGAAGTGGGCAAGGCACTGGCCGTGGCCCTGATCACCTTCCTGACGCTGATCTTCGGCGAACTGGTGCCCAAGCGGCTGGCGATCACCCGCTCGGAGGACATCGCCGGTCTGGTCGCCTGGCCGATGGGCTGGCTGTCCCGGATCGCCTTCCCGGCGGTGTGGCTGCTCTCGCACAGCACCCGCCTGGTGCTGCGCGTGCTGGGCCTGGGCAAGGACGAAGCCGCATCGGTGACCGAAGAGGAGATCCGCATGCTGGTGGCCGAAAGCCACGAGGCCGGCGTCATCGACGCGCACGAGCGCGACATGATGAACCGGGTGATGCGCCTGGGCGACCGGACCGCCGACAGCCTGATGACCCCGCGCAACCGGATCGCCTGGCTGGACACCGTGGCCGACCCGGAGAAGAACATCGCCACGATGCGCGAGAACGAGTTCTCGCGGTACCCGGTGTACCGGGACAACGACCAGGACATCGTGGGCGTGCTGGAAGTGAAGAGCCTGGTGACGCGCCTGGTGCGCGATGACCATTCGCTGTTCCAGCAGCTGCGCGAGCCGCTGTACGTGTCCGAATCCACCCATGCGATGAAGCTGCTGGAGATCTTCCGCGAGGAACAGCAATCGATGGCGCTGGTGGTGGACGAGTACGGCGAGATCCAGGGCCTGGTGACCATCAGCGACCTGATGGGCGCGGTGGTCGGCCGCCTGCAGTCGGTGGAGAACGTGGACGAGGACGCCCTGGTGGTGACCCGTGAGGACGGCTCCTACCTGGTCGACGGCTCGCTGTCGATCGAAGACCTGCGCGAACTGATGGGCAATGCCGAACTGCCCGACGCCGAGGACGGCGACTACTACACGCTGGCCGGCATGTGCATCCACTTCTTCGGGCGCATTCCGCACGCGGGCGAGTATTTCGACTGGGCCGGCTGGCGCATCGAGATCGTCGACCTGGACGGCGCGCGGGTGGACAAGCTGCTGCTGCGCACGCTGTCCGAAGAAGAGACCGATGAACTCACCGGCTGATCCAACCCCGCCGGAAGAGGGGCGCCCGGCGTACCGCAACGAAGGCATCCGCACGTTGCTGGCGATGTTCGACCATGGCGACCCGGAGGAGCGGCTGCTGCTGGGCAAGATCCTGCAGGACCTGCAGCAGAGCGCGTTCGGCGTGTTCCTGTTCGTGGCGATCCTGCCGGCCTTCATCCCGATTCCCGGGGTGGGCGGCGCGGTGAGTGGCCCGCTGATCCTGCTGATCGGCGGGCAGATGCTGTTCGGCCTGCGCCGGCCGTGGCTGCCGAAGTTCATTGCCAACCGCGGCCCGAAGCGCGGCACGATGCACCGGTTCCTGGCCCGTATCGACCGGCCGCTGCGACGATTGGACACGCTGCTGAAGCCGCGCCTGCCCACGCTGCTGGTGCCGCTGCCGGCGCACGCGCTCACCGGCCTGCTGCTGATCCTGGTGGCGGTGCTGCTGTCGCTGCCGATCCCGTTCACCAACTATCTGTTCGGCTTCCAGCTGCTGTTGTTCGCGCTGGCGCTGCTGGAACGCGACGGCATGCTGATGCTGTTGAACTGGATCGGCGCGCTGGCCGCCGTGTTGTTCTTCGGCTTCAGCTCCGGACAGTTGGTGAGCTACACCGTGGAGCAGGTCCAGCGCTGGTTCTGACGCCGCGCCGACCAACGGTCGGCGCCTACCGACGCAACACCCCGCCCCCCACCCGGACGGTCACGCTCCCACCCCGGACGGTCACGCCCCCCCGGACGGTCACGCTCCCACCCCGGACGGTCACGCCCCCCCGGACGGTCACGCCCCCCCGGACGGTAGAGCCGACCGTTGGTCGGCTGCCCACCAACAAGGGTAGAGCCGACCGTTGGTCGGCTTCCCACCGGAAAGGGTAGAGCCGACCGTTGGTCGGCTGCCACCCGAAGCGGTAGAGCCGACCGTTGGTCGGCTACCCGGCAATCGCCTCACACCTGCCCGACGATCGCCCAACCATCACGCCCCAGGCTTGAGGTCCACCGTCCCGGTATCCGACAACGCGCCCGGGTCATCCGTAACGGCCGACAACACGAAATACAGCGCACTACCCAGAAGACCACCCGGGCCATCCCAATACTCGGCCGATTCGGCGCTCACATGGATCAGCCGCAGGTTGGGGTCCTCCTTGCCGCCGGGGAAGAACAGCTTCATCGCCGGCGACCACAGTTCCTCGATCTTCGCGCGGTCATCGACGATGCGCGCGGTGCCGGCAACCGAAACATAGGTGTTACCCGAGGGCGAGGAATAGGACACATTGACGCGCGGGTTGAGCGCGATCTCGGCCACCTTGGGGCTGTCGGCTTCGGTGGCGAACCAGAGGTCGCCATCGAACTCGACTTCCTGCGTGCCGAGCGGACGGCTGTAGAGCCGGCCGTCGACACCGACGGTGGTGAACATGGCGATGTCGACATCGCGGATCATGCCCGCCAGTTGTTTGATGTGCTGTTGGCGGTCGTGTTCTGCCATGGACGTAACTCCTGAAACGGGAGCCCCCATCACAGCCGATCGGCAGCCACGGCAGCGTGAACCATGCGGTCACGCCGCCTTCGCGCGCGTCCCGGATGGCCGCGCGCATTCGCAACGGCGTCCTTACGCGTTGGCCTTCCACGCCTGCATCGCCAGCCCGAACGAGCGCTTGCGGGCGGCATGGTCGAAGATGTTGGCCGTGAGCAGCAGTTCATCGGGCTTGTGGCGCGCCGCGAACGCCGCCATGCCCTCGCCCACCTGGCGCACGTCACCGACCACCGCACACGCCAGCGCGTTCTGCACGCCCAGCTTTTCATGCGGCTGCCAGAAATCTTCGATGTCGTCGATCGGCGGCGGAATCAGCCCCGGCTTGCCGCGCCGCAGGTTGACGAAGCTCTGCTGCTGGGTCGTGAACAGACGCTTGGCCTCTGCCTCGGACTCGGCCGCCACCACGTTGATGCCCAGCACCGCGTACGGGGCCTCCAGATACTGCGACCGGCGGAACTCGCGGCGGTACACCGCCAGCGCCTCGTCCATCGCATCGGGCGCGAAGTGCGACGCGAACGCGAACGGCAGGCCCATCGCGGCGGCCAGGCGCGCGCTGAACAGGCTTGAGCCAAGCAGCCACACCGGCACCGGGATGCCCGCACCGGGCACGGCGCGCACGGCCTGGCCGGTCTGGGCCGGTTCGAAGTAATGCAGCAGTTCGCGCACGTCCTGGGGGAACTGGTCGGCGCTGTCGAAGTAGCGGCGCAGGGCGCGCGCGGTGGGCTGGTCGGTGCCGGGCGCGCGGCCCAGGCCCAGATCGATGCGATCGGGGTAGAGCGAGGCCAGCGTGCCGAACTGCTCGGCCACCTGCAGCGGCGAATGGTTGGGCAGCATGATGCCGCCGGCGCCGACGCGGATGCGACGGGTGCCGCCGGCCACGTGGCCGATCAGCACGGCGGTGGCGGCGCTGGCGATGCCCGGCATGTTGTGGTGCTCGGCCAGCCAGTAGCGGTGGTAGCCCCAGCCTTCGGCGTGCTGGGCCAGGTCCAGCATGTTGGCGAAGGCCTGGGTGGTGTCACTGCCCTCGCAGACGGGGGCCAGATCAAGAATCGACAATTGCATGGACGCGTTCCCTCCAGAAGTCATCCCATCCAGATGGGGCTGGCCACCGCCCGCCGCCAGTGCCGGTGGCGGGATGCTGATTCCTGCGGTTCGGCTTCGTGAGGGTGCCGCGTAGCTTCCGGTCGGCCCGCGCCCTGCCCGGCCGCCAGCGCTCAGGCGGCGTCGGCACCGGGTTGATCGACCAGCGGCTGCAAGTCCGCATCCAGCGCCACGCGCTCGTCGAACACGAAGCACCGGCCCTCGTAACCTTCGCCGCCGACGGCCTCGAAATAGCCCAGGATGCCGCCGTCCAGCTGCAGCACGTTGTCCATGCCGTCGTTGCGCATCCACAACGCGGCCTTTTCACAGCGGATGCCGCCGGTGCAGAAGCTGACCACGGTGCTGTCGCGCAGCGCCTCGCGGTGCGGCGCCAGTGCGTCGGGCAGGTCGGTGAACTTGGTGATCGGCAGCACCAGCGCGTCCTGGAAGGTGCCGTACTCGATTTCCTGGGTGTTGCGGGTGTCCAGCATCACCACCGGCTTGCCCGCATCGTCATGGCCCTGGCGCAGCCAGCGTTGCACCGTGGCCGGGTCCACCGACGGCGCGCGCGGGTACGCCAGCGGCTGGCCGTCGTCGATGCGGAAGCTGATGATCTCCGGCTTGACCTTGGCCTTGAGTCGCGCGAATGGCTGCATCTGGCTGTAGCTGGTTTTCACCCGCAGCCCGGTAAAGCGCGGATCGGCGTGCAGGGCAGCGTAGAAATCGGCAATGCCGGTTTCGGTGCCGGCCAGGAACAGGTTGATGCCCTCGCCCGCCACCAGAATGGTGCCGCGCAGGCCGCCCGCAGTGGCGCGCTCCAGCAGCGTGGCGCACAGCGCGTCGGGGTCGGCGATGGGGGTGAAATGGTAGGCGGCGGTATTGGCGATCATCGGCCCATTATAAATGCCGACCGCCCCGCTGCCGGGGCCGTGGCCGCCGCGGTTCAGCCGCGCAGCAGCACGAACGGCAGGAACACCAGCGCCGCTGCGGCAACCATGCCCAGCAGCACGGCGACCACGAACAGCGGCCGGCGCTGCAACAGGCTGCCGAAGGTTTCGGCGGTGCCATCGCGCAGCGCCGCCTCGCGCTCGGCCCGCACGCGTACCCCGCGGGCCTCCTGGTAGGGCGCCATCACGGCCTTGGCCCGCGGCAGGTCCTCGTTGTCACGGATCCAGATCCCGCCCCAGGAGATCCCCCACGGGCTGGGCTCGGTGCGGTAATGGGCGATGCCCGCCTGGTCCAGCAGGGCGATCACGTCCTGGATTTCATCGTCCGCGACATTGCGCAGGTTGAGCAGCAGTTTCGACATGCGCCCATGATAGCGCCCGGCGATGCGCTACCCTTGCGTCCCGTTTTTGCGATCCGGAGCCGCCATGCGCCGCCTGCCCTCCTATCTGCTTGCCCCCCTGATGCTGCTGGCGCTTGCCGGCTGCACCCCGCCCGGCCCGCCCCCGGGCGGCACGATCGCGCAGTTCGAGAAGATCGATACCCAGCCGGGCACCGGCGCCGAGGCCACGCCCGGCAGCAAAGTGACCGTGCATTACACCGGCTGGATCTACGACGAACGCACCGCCGACAAGCACGGCGACAAGTTCGACAGCTCGGTCGACCGTGGCGAGCCTTTCAGCTTCGACCTCGGCAAGGGCCAGGTCATCAAGGGCTGGGACGAAGGCTTCGCCGGCATGAAGGTGGGCGGCAAGCGCACCCTGATGATTCCGGCCGAATACGGCTACGGCGACCGGGGTGCCGGCCCGATCCGGCCCGGTTCGTCGCTGGTGTTCGATGTCGAGCTGCTCGACGTCACTCCGCGCTGATTGGCCTGCATGACCCTTTCCAGCACTGCCCCACGACGTGTGGCGATCATCGGCGGTGGCCCGGCCGGGCTGATGGCGGCCGAAACCGTGCGCGCCGCCGGCCACCAGGTCGATGTGTATGAAGCCAAAGGCTCGCCCGGGCGCAAGTTCCTGATCGCCGGCAAAGGCGGCCTGAACCTGACCCACTCCGATGCGCACGAGGTGTTCGTGGCGCGCTACCGCGAGCGGGCCAGCGAGGTGGGCGCATGGCTGGCCGACTTCGATGGCCCGGCACTGCGCGACTGGGCGCTGGGTTTCGGTGTGGAGACCTACGTGGGCAGTTCCGGCCGGGTGTTCCCGGTGGACCGCAAGGCCGCCCCGCTGTTGCGCGGCTGGGTGCGCCGCCTGAAGGAACAGGGCGTGCGCCTGCATGTGCAGCATCGCTGGACCGGCTGGGCAGACGACGGTGCCCTGCGCTTTGAAACGCCCGAGGGCGAGGTCACGGTGCAGGCCGATGCCGTGGTCCTGGCGATGGGCGGTGGCAGCTGGCCACAGCTTGGTTCGGATGCGGCATGGGTGGCACCGCTGGCCGCGCGCGGCATTGATATGGCGCCGCTGCAATCGGCCAACTGCGGCTTTGACGTCGACTGGACCGCGTACTTCCGCGATCGCCAGGCTGGTGCGCCGTTGAAGCCGCTGGTGGCCCATTGGATCGCGCTGGACGGTCAACCACGCACGCTGCAGGGCGAATGCGTGATCAGCGCCGATGGCATCGAAGGCAGCCTGATCTATGCGATGGCCGCCGACCTGCGCGACACCCTCGCGCGCGATGGCGCGGTGACGCTGCATCTGGACCTGCTGCCCGGCCAGACCGAGGCGCAGCTGCTGGACAAGCTGCAGCGCCCCCGCCAGGGCCGCAGCTTCGGTGAGCACCTGCGCCGCCAGTTGGGTCTGGGCGGGGTCAAGTCGGCGCTGCTGTTCGAAGTGCTGGGCAAGGACGCCGGCCAGTTGCCGGCCGACCGCATCGCCGCCGCGTTGAAGCGGCTGCCGCTGTCGCTGCTGCGCCCGCGCCCGATGGCCGAGGTGATCAGCACCGCCGGCGGCGTCCGCCTGGAGGCGCTGGACGCGCAGCTGATGCTGCGGCAGATGCCAGGCACATTCTGCGCTGGCGAGATGCTGGATTGGGAAGCACCCACCGGCGGCTACCTGCTGACCGCCTGCTTTGCCAGCGGGCTGCGCGCCGGGCGCGGCGTGATCGAGTACCTGCAGGCCCGGTAAGCGGGCCGCGTTGAAACGCCGGTAACGGGCCGCGTTGAAACGGTAGTGCCGGCCGCTGGCCGGCTCCATGCAGATCCATGGGCACCACGAGGAGCCGGCCAGCGGCCGGCACTACCTTGCATCACGGGCACCGCGGGGAGCCGGCCAGCGGCCGGCACTACCGGGTCAGGGGCGTTGCATGCGCACCGAGGCGAGTGCGACGCCGCTGGGATGCGGATAGGTTTCCTCGCGCAGCGCGCGGAAGCCGCAGCGCTGGTAGAACGGGACCGCATTGAGCGAGGCCGACAGAACCAGCGGCCTGTCCGGATCGGCCAAGGCCTGCAGGGCCTGCATCAAGGCCTGGCCAATGCCACGCCCGCCGCAGTCGGGGTCGACGAACAGCGCATCGATTTCATTGCCAGCCATGTCGAGGATGCCGTAGCCCAGCAGCTGCCCTGCCCCGTCCTCGGCGACCACGCAGCCGCCCTGCGCGATCAGCCCAGCGTACTGCGCCGGCGGCGGCGAGGCCGCCCACGGCGCGATCACCTCGGGCGGGTACGCCGTGCTGCACAGGTCACGCACGCAGCGGGTGCGCAGCCCCCACAGCCGCTCGGCCTCCTCGGCCGTCCCCACCCGTAGCGCCGGGCTCTGCCCGGCAGCCCCGCCATCACGAACTGTTCCAGCCATCATCGCGACTTGCTCGTGCGCAGCGCCTGGATCCGCGCCGGCGGCTGGAACGAATCGCTGCGCGCGTCGCTCCAGTAATCATGGAACACCGCGTGGTCGGGCACCTGCCGCAGTAGTTCACCCGGCGCCAGGTACCGGTACAAGGACGCCAGCGAGCGGATCTCCACCGGCGATACCCGGCGCAGGATGTGCTCCGGGCCCAGTTCGGACGGGTGGTTCAAGCCGGCCGCGCACAGCAGGTCGCGCAGCGCGCGCACGGTGTTGTCGTGGTAACTGTGCACGCGGGTAGCCTTGTCGGCCGCATCCAGGTGGCGCCAGCGGTGCGGGTCCTGGGTGGCGATGCCGGTGGGGCATTTGTCGCTGTGGCAGCTCAGCGACTGGATGCAGCCCAGCGCGAACATGAAGCCGCGCCCGGCATTGCACCAGTCCGCGCCCAACGCGATGGTGCGCGCGATCTCGAACGCACTGGTGACCTTGCCAGCCGCACCCACCTTGATCCGGTCGCGCAGGTCCAGGCCGACCAGCGTGTTGTGGACCAGCAGCAGCGCTTCGTGCATCGGCACGCCGACGTGGTCGATGAACTCGGCCGGTGCCGCACCGGTACCGCCTTCGGCACCGTCGACCACGATGAAGTCCGGCAGCAGCTGGGTCTCATGCATCGCCTTGGCAATGCCGAACCACTCCCACGGATGGCCGATGGCCAGCTTGAACCCGACCGGCTTGCCACCGCTCAACTCGCGCAGGCGCGCCACGAACTGCAGCAGCTCCACCGGCGTGCTGAACGCCGAGTGCTTGGACGGCGACACGCAGTCCACACCCATCGGCACGCCACGGGTGACCGAGATTTCCGCGCTGACCTTGGCCGCCGGCAGCACGCCGCCATGGCCGGGCTTGGCGCCCTGGGACAGCTTGATCTCGATCATCTTCACCTGATCGGTGTTGGCATTGGCCACGAACTTCTCTTCGCTGAAACCGCCCGCGTCATCGCGGCAGCCGAAGTAGCCCGAGCCGATTTCCCACACCAGGTCGCCGCCCATCTCGCGGTGATAGGGCGAGATCGAACCTTCGCCGGTGTCGTGGTAGAAACTGCCGCGGCGCGCGCCCTCGTTGAGGGCACGGATTGCGTTGGCCGACAGCGAGCCGAAGCTCATCGCCGAGATGTTGAACACGCTGGCCGAATACGGCTTGGCGCAATTGGGGCCGATCAGCACGCGGAAATCGCTGTGCGCGATCTCGGTGGGGGCCAGCGAATGGTTGATCCACTCGTAGTCCACCGCATAGGTGCTGCGCAACGTACCGAACGGCACCACGTCCATTTCGTTCTTGGAGCGCTGGTAGATCAGTGCGCGCTGCTGCCGCGAGAACGGCACGTCCTCCAGGTCGCTCTGCACGAAATACTGGCGGATCTCCGGGCCGATCGACTCCAGCCCGTAGCGGAAATGCGCCATCACCGGGTAGTTGCGGCGCAGCGTGCTGCGCTTCTGCAACAGGTCCCAGGTGCCCAGCACCACCACCGCGAGGGTGCCGCCGACGCCCCAATACCAGGCGGGCCAGATCGTGGCCAGCCACAGGCAGACGGGCAACAACAGGATGGCGAGCACGTAGACCAGGTAACGATGCATGGCTTTCCTCGATCAATAACGCATTCGAGTCTACAACCGGTCGTCGACAACGTCCCGTGGCCAGACCGATTTGACGTCGTACACCACCCCGTCTGGGGTGAGCAGTGCGCGGATGGTGGCCGCGTCGAACGCACGGAACTCGTCGTGGGCCACGGCCAGCACCACGGCATCGAACGCACCGGGATCGGCCCGCTCCACCCAGTGCACGCCGCTGCCGGCCAACACCGCCGGCCCGACCCACGGGTCCTGCACGTCCACCCGCGCACCGGCCGCCTGCAGCGACTGCGCCAGCTCCAGCGCGCGGCTGTTGCGCAGGTCCGGGCAGTTTTCCTTGAAGGTCACGCCCAGCACCAGAATGCGCGCAGCGGCTGGCGACGTGCCGCGCCCCGCCAGCAGCGCCAGCACGCGTTGCGCCACATGCGCACCGACCCGGTTGTTGACCTGCCGCGCGGTGTGGATCAGGTCCGGGTGGTAGCCCATGCTTTCGGACTTGTGCAACAGGTAGTAGGGATCCACGCCGATGCAATGGCCGCCAACCAGGCCCGGCCGGAACGGCAGGAAATTCCATTTGCTGCCCGCTGCATCGAGCACGTCCTGGGTATCGATGCCGAGCCGGTCGAAGATCAGCGCCAGCTCGTTGACCAGCGCGATGTTGACGTCGCGCTGGATGTTCTCGATCACTTTGGCCGCTTCGGCCACGCGGATCGACGGCGCCGGCCACGTGCCGGCGGTGATGATGGTCGCGTACAGCGCATCGACCCGCGCGGCGATCTCGGGGGTCGAACCGGAGGTGATCTTGCGGATGTCGGGCAGGCGGCGCTGGCGGTCACCGGGATTGATCCGCTCGGGGCTGTAGCCGCAATGGAAATCGTGGTTGAACCGCAGCCCGGAACCGGCTTCCAGCAGCGGCACGCACACTTCCTCGGTGGTCCCCGGGTAGACGGTGGATTCGTAGATCACCAGGTCGCCCGGCTTGAGCACGGCGGCGATCAGCGACGAGGCGCTTCGCAACGGACCCAGGTCCGGCTGCTCCAGCGCATCGATCGGCGTGGGCACCGTGACGATGTAAATGGTGCACGCGGCCAGTTCGGCGGGGTCGGCGGTGTAGCGGGCGTGCCGTGCCGCGGCAAGCTCGTGCGGCTCCATTTCCAGGGTGTGGTCATGGCCACGCTGGAGCTCCTCCACCCGCGCGTGGTCGATGTCGAACCCGAGTGTTGGCTGACGGGCGCCGAACGCAACGGCCAACGGCAAACCGACGTAGCCAAGCCCGATCACCGCGATACGTGGCGCATCCGCAGCGCCTGCCCCAACGACCATCAGCCGCGCCCCTGAGGTAGGCAGCAGGTGCAGGTGGGGGGCGGCAATGGGGCGGAAGGACTCATGGGGGCGGCGCCGGGAAACGAATGGCACAGCCTAACGCGGGAAGCCGCGTGCCACAAAGAACAAAGCCGCCGTCCGCGGAGAGTACGGACGACGGCCAACAAAATGGTCCAGCTGCGGTTACTACCCTTTCAGACAGCCTGGCGGAGTTTCCGCAGGACCGGTCACAGCTGGTAGAGAGATAGTAGGCGCGGACCCGTGATGTTCTTGTTACGGGGAACGAACAGTTGCGTTACGAGCCCAGCATGACCGCCGCCGGCTCCAGTTCACCGGACACCCCGGTCCACAGTTCAAGCAGGCGGGCGAACCCCACCCGGCCTTGGCCTTCGATCGGCGCTGCCGGGCTGAAGCCTTCCCATGCGGTCTCGATCATGCCGATCAGTACCTGCGGTTCGATCGCCGCCGACGCCATCGTCCACCGCGGGAAGTGGCGGGTCAGGACCGAGCCACGTGCCAGCTCACGCAGGAAAAGATGGCTGCGCGAATTCAGGACACGCTGGTACACCGAATCGACGCCGTCTTCGGGGCCTTCGAAATACTGCAGGAAACGGGTGCCGTCGAACATGAGCACGCCGGTGACCCCGGCGACCTTGTTGAAGCTTGTCGCCGCGGCAAGGATGCGATCGATATCCGATGCTTGAATCCCTTCGAAGGCGACGCTGGTGTAGGCGATCGCACGCAACGGCATGCAGTCAGAACTCCCCTGAGAACTGCTTGGACTATGCCACGAACCTGCATGTGTAGATAGATGATGACGGGGCGCCACGGCACCCGCAGGCGTGCGTCCGTGTGTCGCAGGCTCAGGGCGCCTGGACCTCGAACCCGGCCTGCTCCAGGCGCGCCAGATAGCCACCGGGCTGCACCAGCAACGCCACCGGCACCACCGCGAAGGTGGTTGCGTTGCGCCCCAGCGCGGCCCGCGCCATCTGCACCCATTTGTCCGCCGCCTGCTTGTCCACCCCGGCCAGGCCACGACGGCGCCCAACCTCGCTGTCGGCAATCGCCCCCACGCAGGCGTCGTACTGACTCTGCACCGCCAGTTGCTGCAGCGCCCCGGTGTCGCCTACCGCCCAGGCGTTGGCCCGCTCCACCAGCAGCGGCAGCTGGTGTTCCACCACATCCAGCGTGCGCTGGAAGCACGCGGCATCGGCCAGCGTGCTGCCCCGCATTTCCTTCAGCGCCGCGCGCGGGTCCTCCACCCGGATCGTCACCCGGGTCGGCACCGGCTTCAGGCCCCGTGCCTTGTAGGCCTTCTCCAGCACGCGGGTCATCGGCTTGCTGCCGCCAAGCCCCACCGACTTCAATGCATCGCCGTACAGGCGGGCCGCCGCCACCAGCGGACGGTCCTTCTCCACGCCGCGGTCGCGCCCCATGTAGCGCTGTTTGAGCGGCAGCCAGCGTGCATACAGCGCCGCCGGCAGGATCTCGTCCAGGCGCCGGCCCTGCGGATCGTGCGCGGCCTTCATCGCCGAGGGCAGCAGGGTCAATCCCCTGAACAGCCCGATGTCGGCGTCCACCGTCCAGCCGGGGGGCCCCAGCACTTCATCGGCGCTGGCGATCACCGCCTGGACTTCATCGGCACGCCAGTCCAGCTTGGCCGGCAACGGTGACACCGTGCCCAGAATCCAGAGTGCATGGCCGTCGCTGCCGGTCACCTTCCACATGCCCGGACCGGGCTGCACACCGGATACCACCACCGGCGCCAGATCGACCACCGTCGGCCCACCCGTAGGGGCCTGGGCCTGCGCGCCAGCCGCGCACCACAACGCCATCGCCAGTACCGCCACCGCCTTCCCTGCCCGTGCCGCGCTCGCCATGCTGCCTTGCCTGTGTTGGGGTCGAACGCAGCCTACGGGGACCTCGACGCGCCTGCGTAAAGTTTGCGTTTGGCCGACGCCCGCATAATGGAGCCATCGGTCCCCAGGAGAATGCGCCATCGATACCCTTCGCAGTGCCGAGGCGCTCGCGCGCCGCGCCCATGCCAGCCAGATCGACAAGGCCGGCCACCCGTACATCGGTCATGTCGCGCGTGTGGCCGCGCGTGTGCGGGGCGACGCCGACGCCGAGGCGGTGGCCTGGCTGCACGACGTGGTGGAAGACTGCCCGGACTTCGCGGCCGAGGTGGCCCAGTTCCCCGCCCACATCCGTGCGGCGGTCGCCTGCCTCACCCGGCGCGAGGAGGTGCTGGCAGACGACTACTACGCCGCCATCGCACGCAACCCGCTGGCGCGGAAGGTCAAGCTTGCCGACATTGCCGACAACAGCGATCCGGCGCGCCTGCAGTACCTGCCCGCGGCGGTGTCGCAGCGGTTGACGCAGAAATATGCACACGCCCTGCTGGCCCTGGGTGCGGGCCCGGTACCCGCCGCGAACTGACCGGCGCGGTCATGCGGCGGGGACGAGACAGCTGCTCAGACCCAGCGCATCGAACCGGCCCCGGTCCGGCACCGCGCCCTGCGTGACCAGCGCGCACAGCACCTGCGAGAAGCGCGTCGGGTCGCCCACGTAGTCGCGCAGCCGCAGCACCGCCTCGGGCGTGTGGCGCAGCACGTGCAGACCGTAGTGCATCAGCACAAGGCGGGACACCCATCCCGCCGCCGGACTCGCCCGGGGTGACGTGGCATCGAGCAGCGCGTCGAAGATGCGCGTTTCGTCATCGCGCAGCGTGGCCAGGAAGACATCCGGATGCGCGAGGGCTACATGGGGTGCGTCCAGTGCCAGGCGCCAGGGCGGCGGCGCTGGCGTTTCCAGCCAGTGCACCCAGCCCAGGTGGAACGCGCGGGCCACCTCCAGGAACGGCGCGAAACGCCGGCGAGGAAGGGTCAGACACTCATACATCGCGCCGACAACGACCGACAGCGGGCGTGGGCCCAGCCGCTCAGCATGGAACAGCAGGCGTCCTTCGCCGAACTGGACGCGGTCCCGCGCTTCATCATCGACGTCCAGCTCGAACAGCAGGAAGTACAGCGCATGCTGGCGCAGTGCCAGGTGCGCGTCTGTCTGCTGCGTCAACGTCAACAGGTGCAACACGTGGCCGAACAGGGCGTAGTCCTTGTTGCTGCGCTGCCCGGCGTCGATGGCAAACAGGTTGGCCGCCCGCGTCAGCACGAGCAGCAGCGCATACATATCGGCATCGGTGTAGCCACGGTCGCGCATGCGGCGCGCCAACGCAGGTACCCGGATCACGTCATGCCAGCGCACCAGTGCGATCGGACGGCCACGGTGGTCACGGGCCGACAGGTGCCAACGCCCGGGCTGCCCGTCATCCTCGACATGGAACAGCGGCCCCGGCGCGCGCGCAGGCGGCCCACCCGCCACGAACGCGGCGATGCGCTGGTTGAACAATGCGTCCAGGTTCATCACTGCGCCGCACGCACGGTGGTGCACCGGCAAAGGTCATTCACCGCCGTCGCGCGCGTCCGGCGCCTGCCGGTACGGCTCTTCGAACGGGCGGAAGTCGTGTTCGGCCAGCGCGCCGGCCACCCACTGCTGCACGCCCTGCAAGGCCAGCACCGCCTCCATGTAGCGCTGCACGCGCGGGCTGACCGGCAGCGCATAGGTCTTCAGGCGCATCACGACCGGCGCGAAGAAGGCATCGGCAATGCTGAACGGGTCGAACAACAATGGGCCGTCGTGGCGCGCCAGCAGGCGTTCCCACAGCGCCTGCAGGCGTTGCAGGTCGTCGACAACGGCCGGCTGCTCGCGCAGCACGCGCGCGCCCACCTCCGGCAACGTGGCTTCGATGTTCATCGGAAAGTGCTGGCGCAGCGCGCCGAATCCGCTGTGCATGTGCGCGCACACGCTGCGCGCCAGGGCACGCGCCTCCACCGCCTGCGGCCACAGCGCGCGGTCGGGGAAACGTTCGGCCAGGTACTCGGCGATCGCCAGCGTGTCCCACACCACCAGGTCGCCATCCACCAGCACCGGCACCGTGCCCGACGGCGACAGCGCCATGGCCTGCCGCTTGAACTGCGAGCCAGGCTCGAAGCTGTCGAACCGCAGCAGCACTTCATCGAACGCAATGCCGGCCTGGGCCATCAGCACCCACGGACGCATCGACCAGGACGAGTAGTTCTTGTTGCCGATATGGAGCGTAAGCATGGCGGCGGCGCAGGCTGGCAAGGGAGCGCCCATGCTAACGGTATTCGGCGCGGACCCGGCGGCATTGCGCCGCCTGTCCAGCGTTGGTGCCCGGAGCCGGAATCGAACCGGCATGGAGTTGCCTCCGGCGGATTTTAAGTCCGATGCGTCTACCAGTTTCGCCATCCGGGCAACGCGGGGCATAGGGTGCCTGATCGCGCCCGGTTTGGGAATGCACGGGCGTTTCAGAGGTCCGGCATCAGCACCTGCGACGGGTCATCGGGGTGGTACAGAATGCGCGCGCGCTCCCGTGGTACCCGCGGCAGGTCCAGCAGGCTCACCACCTTGCGCACGGTGGCCGTTTGGGTGCTGCCCTGCCGGTCCTCGAAGGCCAGCTGGAACGCCAGCTCCGGCTGGGCGTTGACCTCGGTCCCCGTCTGGTGCACGTGCAGCACCCGCGCCTCGACCCCGATACCGCGGTAGTGGAGGGCTTCGGCGCGCCGGTCGATCCCCACCATGCGGGTGAACAGGCGGCCCAGCACCAGATAACCGCACAGGCAGGCCGGCATGACCAGCAGCGGATGCCACGGGGCCAGGAACGTCCAGCCCTGCCCGTTCCCCTGCCCCGGGTCGTTCCAGCACCAGGCGTAGTAGGCCACCAGCGCAGCCAGCAGCACCACGCCGATCAACGCGCGGCGCAGCAGCCGACCCCGGTCGATCTCCGGCATCGCCCCTTCCAGCACCACGTTGGGATACCCGCCCGGATCATCGCTGAGCAGCGCATCGAGCTGGTTGTCGACCACGAACCGCTGCAGCTGCGGTTGGCTGTCCACCGCCAGCATCTGGTCCTGGATCGGCGTGCCGGACAGATTGTCGAAGGCCAGGGTCAGGTTCCACACCCGCCAGCCCCGCATCAGCCGCCCGGTGTCCTGCGCCTGCACCACGCGGGCGCGGCGGCGGATCGCCGCACGCTGGATCGCCCGGGTGCGCGCCTGTGCGCGGAACGGCGCCCGCAACAGCGTATGCACATAGGCCGCCGCCACCAGCGCCCACAGCAGGATCGACAATGCCAGCCACACGGTGGCCACGGCGGGCGATGTTCGCTCGGCCGCATCGACTGGATAACCGATGCTGTAGTACAGGATGCACGGGAACGGAAGAGCGAAAAACAGCAGGTACGCTGCCCAGAAATACAGCATCTTCTTCATGCAGCACTCCACTGGCCGAGGCCAGCGGAGGGTACTACACGCGCATCACCGCGCCGATGACCGGCCCTCAGATGGCGCGCGAGTAGCGTACCGGCTGATCCGGCCGCGCCAGGTAGCGATCAAAGCACATCGCCAGCAGCCGCAGCAGCGGGCGGCCACGCTCGGTGGCGCGCACCACGCCGTCGGCGTACTCGGCCAGGCCATCGTGCTGCAAGGCCTGCAACGCCACCAGCGCATCGGCGAAATAGCCGTCGAAATCCAGCCCATGGCGCGTGGCCAGCGCGCGACCGTCCACCTCGCCCTGGCACATCAGCTGGCCGATCAGTTCGGCGCGCACCACGTCGTCGGCATCCAGCTGCAGGCCGCGCCACACCGGCAACCGCCCGGCATCCACCGCCGCTTCCCAGCCCGGCAGGTCGCGCGGGTTCTGGCTGTAGCTGTCGCCGATATGGCTGATGGCGCTGGCGCCAAGCCCCACCAGATCGGTGTCGGCATGGGTGGTGTACCCCATGAAATTGCGGTGCAGGTGACCGGCACGCTGTGCCTGCGACAGGTCTTCGTCGGGAAGGGCGAAATGGTCCATGCCCACGTACTGGTAGCCGGCCAGCGACAGGCGGCGCACCGCCAGCCCCAACAGGGCCAGCTTCTGCTCCGGGCCGGGCAGCGCCGCATCGGAGATCTGCCGTTGCGCCTTGAACAGGTGCGGCAGGTGCGCATAGCCATAGACGGCCAGCCGGTCCGGCCGCTCGCGCAACACCGTTTCCAGGGTCTGCGCGAAGCCGGCCGGGGTCTGGTGTGGCAAGCCGTAGATCAGGTCCACGTTGACCGAGCGCAGGCCGTGCGCACGGCAGGCGCGCAGGATCTCCAGGGTTGGCTCGACCCCCTGCTCGCGGTTGATCGCCCGCTGCACCACCGGGTCGAAATCCTGGATGCCGAGGCTGGCCCGGTTGAAACCAAGCGCGGCCAGCGTGGCGATGTCGTCAGGGCTGACGAAACGCGGGTCCAGTTCAATGGAGAAATCACGGTGCGCGGCGGTGCTGAAGCGGAACCGCTCGCGCAGACCATCCACCAGTTCGCGCAGCTGCGCGGCGGCGAGGAAGTTGGGGGTGCCGCCACCGAGGTGCAGTTGGATCACCTCGCGCGCGTCA
This sequence comes from Stenotrophomonas sp. 10N36, assembly GCF_056395005.1. Lineage (NCBI taxonomy): Bacteria > Pseudomonadati > Pseudomonadota > Gammaproteobacteria > Lysobacterales > Lysobacteraceae > Stenotrophomonas > Stenotrophomonas sp. 10N36. The sequence goes on from NZ_JBFTIS010000001.1 coordinate 361,720, forward strand.
TCAAACAGCGGCGCGATCTGGTCCGCTTCGCTCAGCACGCGCGCCACGTAAGCCACGCCCTTGCTGTGATCGCGGGTGATCACCCGGTTGCAGCCACAGTAGAAGCACGGGCTGCTGCAGTACGGCACATGCACATACAGCGACAACGGCCGGGCGCTGGCATTGCTGGCGCCGATGGCCGCGCGCAGCGCATGCGCGCCGAAGCCGTCGTGAAAATGCGGTGCGGCCGGATAGGAGGTGTAGCGCGGGCCGGGCCGGTCGTGGCGGCGCAGCAGGTCCGGGTCGAAGTGCCAGGCAAGCCCGGCGGCAGCAGGCGAGGTGATGTCCATGCCGCCAGCGTGCGCGCCGGCGGCCCCACGCGCATTGAGCCAGATCAATCCAGGCGCGCGGCGCCGGCGATCGGCAGCTGCGGCCAGCGCAGCATCTGGAAGCGGCGCCAGAAGGTATCGGCGATCCGCGTGGCCACATCATCGGCCAGGCGCTGCATCGGCGGGTTGGCGCATTCGGCGGTGGTCTGGCGGAACAGCTGCAGCCAGCGGTCGAACAGGTCGCGGTCCAGTTCGTCCATGGCCATGTGCTTGGGCATCGGCGCGCCGTTGAAGCGGCGCGTACCACGCAGCATCGCCGACCAGAAATCGACCAGCTGCGCCAGGTGCGCATCCCAGTCGTGCACGCGGGCGGTGAACACCGGGGCCAGGCGCGGCTCGTCGCGCACACGCGCGTAGAAATCGTGCACCAGCCGGGTGACCTCCTGCTCGCTGCACAGGTCCAGCGATGGCGTGGGCAACGCGGTGACGGGCGGATGCTGCATGCGGTTCCTCTGCGGCTGATGGGGTACTGCGTGGTGCCGAGCATGCGCGCGCGGGTGGCGCGGCCTCTTGATCAGGATCAATGTCGGCGCAGATCGTGCGCCCTAGTCTGTGAGTCAAACACTGACCGTGGCTGCAATGACCGACCTGCACGACCCACCCGGGGCCCGCCGCCGCCGGCTGTTGATCCAGCAATGGGGCGCCATCCTGTGGCCCAGCTTCGTCGCCGCTGGCCTGGCCAGCATGGTGTTCTTTGCCATTGTCGATCCGCTGCAGCTGCGCGACATCAGCTTTCCGCAGCACGCGCTGAGCCGTGAGCTGGGCTACACGCTGGGCTTTTTCATGTTCTGGGCGGTGACCGCCGCCGCCAGTGGCCTGACCTGGTACCTGTCACGGCCGCCGCGCCGCGATGACGACGACGAGCAGCTGGGGTGACCATGCCAGCCCGCCTTCACCTGCACCTGGTCGACCCTGCACCGCCACCGCTTCCGCCGCCGCGCGGGCGACGCATGCCGCACTGGCGTCCGCTGCTGTCGGCCGCCTTATTGGCTGCCTTCTACGCGCTGCCGTGGCTGCGCTGGAACGGTCGCCAGGCGCTGCTGTTCGACCTGCCCGGGCGCCGCTTCGACCTGTTCGGGCTGACCCTGTGGCCGCAGGACCTCGGGGTTCTGCTTGGCCTGCTGGCGGTGATGGCCACCAGCCTGGTGCTGCTGACCTCCCTGGCGGGGCGGGTGTGGTGCGGCCACGGCTGCCCGCAGACCCTGTGGAGCCGTCTGTTCCGCTGGATCGAGCAGGCCACGGCGCGCCACCTGCGCCAGCCTGTGCTGGCGCGCGCGACCAAACACCTGCTGTGGGCGGTGGTGGCGCTGTGGACCGGGGTGACCTTCGTGGGCCTGTTCAGCCCGATGCAGACGTTGGTCGGCACGCTGTGGCCGCCAGCCTGGAGCGGCTGGGAAACCTTCTGGGTGGCGTTCTACGCGCTGGCCACCTGGGGCAACGCCGGCTTCCTGCGCCAGCAGGTGTGCATCGACCTGTGCCCGTTCGCGCGGATCTGCCCGAGCCTGTGTGACGCGGACACCCCGCAGGTGCAGTACGACGCACGCCGTGGCGAACCGAGGGGGCCGCGTGCGCACGGGCTGGGCGCGGTGATGCAGCGCGGCCGTGGCCTGCTCGATGCGGTCAGCGCCAGCGACTACGCCTTCCGCGCCGCCCATCCGGCCCTGGCCGGGCCGATGCCGCACTTCCCGGCCGACCGGCTCGGCGACTGCGTGGATTGCGGTGCCTGCGTGGCGGCGTGTCCGATGGCCTTGGATGTGCGCAGTGGGCCACACGTGGACTGCATCGCCTGCGGTGCCTGCGTGGACGCCTGCAACACGCAGATGCGCGCGTGGCAGTTCCCGGCCGGCCTGCTCCGCCATGCCAGCACGGCCCACATGCAGCAGCGCCGCACCCGCTGGCTGCGGCCACGCACGCTCACAGCACTGATCACCCTGCTGGTGCTGCTGGGTGTCGGACTGCATCGGCTATAGACCCCTGATCCCTTGCCCCACGGCCGCCATTCCCCCGAATGGCACCGGTCCCCCGACCGGAAACTCAGCGCAGGCGGCTACTGCGTGGCGGCACCATCTGCGCGCGCCGCACGATCCCCAACTGCTCGATGATCAATGCCAATTCGTTGGTGACCTGGGTACGGCTGCGCCCTTTGGGCACCAACCGCTCCAGCACCTGCTGGTAGGTGGTCCAGAATTCCGGGCCGCAGCCATGCTTGCTGTAACTGGCTTCCAGCTCGGTGCGCACGCCATTTGCCAAGTCATGTACGTCGTAATGCATACGACCTCCCTTGGACTTGCCTTGCATCGGAGACGCGCTACCACCCTGCGTCGTACAGGTTCACTTGCGCTTCACCTAAAATTTGCACGGTCCTCGCACCAAGTCAACCGGCAGGAGGCAGTTTGGCGAGGACATCGCTGAATCGTTCACCTGCGCTGCACCCTCCCGCTCCAGCAGCATGGGCCGGACAGAGTGACAGCGTGATGTCAGCAACCGCTGACGCGGTCGGCCTACGACGCCAGCCGCCAGATTCCGTAGGCGCAAATGGCGGTCCCCACGCCAAGCAGCGCCCACACCAGGCCATTGAAGCGCTTGACCGCCTTGGCCAGCACCAGCGAAAACGCGATACCTGCCAGGCCGATCGCGAGCCAGAGCACGCCATTTACGTTGCTGGGCGACGCCCAGAACGAACCGGGCGCCCCGGTGGCGGCAAACAGCTGGGTCAATGTCATGGCAGAACCTGGGAAGTGAACCAGCCTGCATCGTGGTCAACCGATCGTGCCGACGCGGTGAAGACCGGGCCGCCAGAGGCGGTCGACTTACCCCGCCGCCGCCGGCATGGCCGGGGGCGCGGGCAGGGTGTGCGCCAGCAGGTCAAGCAACCGGTCCAGACCGGTGCTTACCGCCGCGCCGTCATTGACCCGGCGCGCAAACCCGGCCCAGTCGCCCGCCGACAACTGGCGGATCAGGGCCGGCTCGACACCCAGCCAGCGCATGCCCCAGAACGGGAAATAGCGCTGGGGAACGCGGCCCCGGCACAGCTCCACGATGCCATGGTGACTGCGTGCCTGGAGGATGCGCTCGTGCACGGCAGCCATGCCGTCATCCGGGCCTTCGAAGTACTGCAGGAACCGGCCACCATCAAACAACAGCACGCCGGTGACGCCGGCTACGGTGTTGAAGCGGGCAGCATCGTCGACCAACGCATCCAAGGCGGTCCTGGACAAGCTGGCGGGCGCCTCACTGACGTAGGCAATCGCGCGAAGGGGCATGGGCGTGTCCTTGGATGGAAGGGAGATGCTGTCACTTTCAGCCGGGCAGATAAACCACGTCGCTGAAGCGTTCAGATGGGAGGCGATCCGACAAACGATAAAGCCCGCTTTCGCGGGCTCTATGCGTCATCAATTTGGAGGCCTGGACGGGAATCGAACCCATCTCAACGGATTTGCAGTCCGGTGCATAACCACTCTGCCACCAGGCCGGTGACCCTACAGCTTACCGGGCAATGATACCCCGATAAAACAAGACCCCGAGAACGGGGCCTGGTCAGGATTTGGAGCGGGAAACGAGACTCGAACTCGCGACCTCAACCTTGGCAAGGTTGCGCTCTACCAACTGAGCTATTCCCGCAAAATCAGGCGCGTATCTTACCGAAACCGCAGGTAACACACCAGCCTTTTCACACTTTATTTCACATCCCCGCCGGCGCTGCCGATCAGGATGCCCGCGTGCCACCGCGGAGAAAAACAAGGCCCCAAGGGGGCCCTGTCGAAATCTGGAGCGGGAAACGAGACTCGAACTCGCGACCTCAACCTTGGCAAGGTTGCGCTCTACCAACTGAGCTATTCCCGCAGACTTTCGCTTGCCCCGGCTGCACCGCACCGTGAAGTGCTGGAGACTGCCGGCCCATCGACCTGCGTCGAAGGAGCGCTATTGTGTCGGGATTCCTTCACGCCGTCAACTGTCTGCAGCCGCTTTGATTTACGGTTGTTGCCCCGCCCAAGGCAGCCGGGGACGCTGCAGGCCTGAAGCAGAGGACTGCAACAAATTGCATGGTCACGCGTGCGACCGCACAAGGACACTGGTGCGTTCGCATACCGGGACGTGAACATGCCCTTTTTTCCTCCGCACACCCCCATCCTCGAGCGCTTCAATGCCATGGGCCACATCGAGTCGCTGCTGCTGGATGGGCAACGCCACTACTTCGGCCATGACCCGTTGACAGACCGCATCGTGTCGCCCTTGATCCTGGATCCGTCGGAGATGGCCGAGTTCGCAGCCCAGTGGATGCGCGGGCACGCCGGCCCACGGGACGCGGCCTCATGGTTGACCGACATACATGCGGCCACTACCCGCTCCCGACGCTGGCCGACGCCGTTGGTGGTGGAAGAGCGCGACCGGATGGCCGTTGAAATGGCACTGCGCATGGCAGCACAACACGACATCCCTTCTCCCTTCGACGTACAGGACAACGTCGTGGATCTGCTGCACGCGGTCTACGGCGACATCGCCGACGGTCGGCTCCAGGCCATGTTCGACTGGGCGGTCGCTCTGGACCAGGCCGGCGAAGACGATGAACCGCTGGGCTGGGCCTTCGACGTGATCCATGGCGTACGCCCGGCGCCGGTCACGTTGTCGCATCGGGATGTCGCAGACGCGCTGCGGCATTGCATGGGATCGTTGGCCGACGCCGCTGTCGGCAACTGGATTTCGGTGTTCGGCGCCATCATCCGCTCGTGCGACGCCATTGCGGCCACGCCGTTTCCAACGCCGGCGCAGGTGAGCCAAACCCTGGCGGCCGACCGGCCCTTCGAGGTGGTCGGCTACGCGGACGTCGCCAACAAGGTGCCGGAGACCTCCCTGTTCCATCGCGCCGACGACGTATCCCTGCGGCCTGACCGGCAGATCGTCCTTCTCATCGACGGCGACCTGCATCTTGACCGCCTGGACCTGGACGATCCGCTTGCCCGCTGGCGCCAGCCAGATGCCGACGTTGTCCTGCCCTGGTTCATCCTGGTCACCGGCAACGTCGTCATTGAACAACACCTATGGAGCCTGGAAACCGATGGGGCCTGCGGTCTGGTCGTGCTGGGCCATCTGACGGCGCGCAACGCCATCGTAGGCGGCCAGCAGATCCATGTCGGCGGCAACCTCACGATCGAGGAGCTGTACTGGGGCGACTACAACCATGGGTGCCTGTATGTAGAAGGCGACACGACGGCCGCGTTGTTGATTCAAACCGACTACCACATGGACCTTGTCGGCAAGGTGAGCTGCCTCAAGCGCGTGGATGATCTGGACGAATTGGACGGCGATGAACTGATGAAAATCATTGCCACCGATTGCGTGATGCAGGCGGAACCAGAGCCGGCACCGGAGTGGTCACTCAATGCGACCGCCATGCTCGAACGACTGGAAGCGGGCCACAGCGTCATCTGCAGGGATGCGCTGGAACATCCCGATCCGCCGTTCACGATTCCATCGCTGTTCGCAGACGCCAACGTCAGTCCCGAGAACTTCCTCCGCCTCTCCGATCCGGACCTGCTACCCGAGGGAAGTTGCCTGCACAGTTTTCAGCGCGACGGACTCGACCTGACCGTGATGGCCTACTTGTCAGAAGAGCATCGCATCCCCCGACGCGCCATCCTGATCAAGGACATCGCGCGCAACATCGGGGTCAGCTTCACGCAGGAACCGGCGACGGCCCCTTGGTCGTGGCGGGATGTGGTGTCACTGCGCAGGCCGCAACGCGGCTGGGTATTGCTGAAAGCCACCTGTGACAACCTGGACACGCCGGATCCAGACTGGGTCGGCGTGGAGGGCGTCACCTTCACGCCGGAGTACACCGCCCTCATTCTCAAGGGCTGGGCAGCACTGCTGGAGTGGGCATCGCATCGGCACTGGGCCGCCAGCCAGATCCCCGCCGACCGGGTGCGGCGTCTGTTGACCCTGCCTGTTGCCACCCCGTATGACGACTACGACGACAGTGACCGCAACGGACTCTGGACAGGCAGATTCCATGCCGCGTTCCGGCAGCGCGGGCGTGGCGCGGACGCCGAAGGCCAGCATCCCATCCTGCGCTTTTCCCGGAGTCGCTACTGCCGTGATACAGATCAAGCGACCATGGAGAGCTTCTACTACGACCTCGAGCGCTGCCAGGATGGGCAGGAACGCGTTCGCGTGCGCCACCTCGTCGATCAGGAGAGCGCACAACCATCGATGCCGCTGGATGCCGAGGGTGGCCCGCGGCTGGTTGAGGCCGTTCGACTTTTCCATCGTGCCGCCGGCCAATTGGAGCAGGTTAACGCAGCACTGCTGGAAGTTACCCCGCCGTTCCATGCGACCAACGATGCATTCGCAATGCGTCACTGGCGCGATCGCGGGTACCTGCCGCGCTGACGGCTGGATCGCGAGGCAGCACCCGGGCGGATCAAAGATCCCCCTGGCCTCCAGGACTATGCCCCGACCCGCATCCCGCGCCGATGGAAATACACCTGCTCGGCCACCCGTCGCATCGCACCGGACTGCAGTGCCAGATTGAGCGGCCAATCCATCTGCAGGTGGTCCATCGCCCAGCGCAGCAGACGTTTGCGGCGGAAGGTGGGTGCTGCTTTGCGCGCCACCGCTTCGGCGGGCGGCCCATTGCCGCGCAGGTGCAGGCCGGCGGCATCGCCGATGGCCCAGCCATGCCGCCAGGACGAATGGATGCCGCCGGCCGACAGCGGCGACACGATGCCCGCCGCGTCGCCGGTGAGGACCACCCCGGGCGCGGTGATCGGGCCGTCCGGCAGGCCACACGGCACCAGCCCGGCGCGCGTGGCGGTCGGCACCGCCGCAGCCGGCAGACCCACCACGTCGCGCACATGCTGCAGGAATCCGTCCAGGTCAGGCTGCCGCGCGTGGGCCGCATCGTGTCGCAGCGCCAGCCCCACCTGCACGCCGGTTGGATTCTGCGCCGCCCAGCCGATGTACCCCGGAGCGAAGCGCTTGCTGGCAAAACAGTGCAGTGCCCCGACTTCGGCCAGCTGGACGCCGGCGAACTCCTGCTCCACCCCGTACAGATTGTCCTGCACCCGGCCCAGCCCGGTGCGCTGCGCAACGCGTGAGGTGGCGCCGTCGGCACCGATCAGATACCGGGTGCGCCCTGCCCCCTCCACCTGCCAGCCGTCACCGTCGCGCCGTGCCTGGGTGAACGATTGCTGTAGGCGAAGGTCGACCCCGTTGGCGCGCAGTTCGGCCGCCAGCCAGCGCAGCAGGTTCGGCGTGTCGGTGGTCATGAAGTAGTAGCCGGGTGCGGCCAGCAGCACGCTGCGCAGGCTGGGGGCATACAGCCGCACCCGCTCCACACGTTGCAGCAACTCACCCGGCGCCCGGCCCAGCCACGTCTGCTCGATGGCCTCTTTGACGATGATGCCGGTGGTGTGCAGGCGCGCGCCGGGATCGGCCTTGCGTTCCAGCACGCACACACGCAGGCCGTACTGGACGGCGGCGAGCGCGCAGGCCGCGCCGGCGAAGCTGGCACCAACGACGACAAGGTCCCAGTCGTAGGCGGTAGAAGACGTCTCCATCAACGGGGTGTCCTGTGCGGTCGAGGCGTACAGGATCGAATGCATGGAGGGGGAGGCAATGAAGTGCCGGTGAAGCGAATATGAAGCGCCGCCTTTCCCCACCGCCATCGCAGCGCGCATGGGAGAATCCGCGTTACGCCGGCGGACCTCGCCGTCCCTTATAGAGCGCCATGACCAGCCGCACCTCGCGCAGTATCTTTTTCGGCATGGCCGGATTGTTGTCGGCCCTGCTCATCGCCTGCATGGCGACCCAGCTGGGTTCCAACGCCTGGATGTTGTTGACGGACCGAAGCAACACGCTCCCGACCGAGTCGTCGATCTTCTCGTTCGAGCCCTACGTGATCAACGAGGGGTCGTCGAACTATTGGCTGTATGGCAAGGACGGCCGGAACTACTATCACTTCGTCCACCGCGACGACGCCGCCTACGTATACCTGCCCATCGACAACGCCTGCCCCGGCTTCCAGCGCGACGACATCGGCACCTGGTGCAATGTGCGCATCGGCCAACGCCGCTGACGACGCACGCCGCGCATACGAAAAAAGCGACCCGAAGGTCGCTTTTTTCGTTGCCTCACACCGCGGTGGAATGCCGGTGGATGCTGTATCTGGAGCGGGAAATCAGACGCCAACTAAGCACCCACCCCATTGAAAAGACTAGCTTTTTTCAAGCCGGCTTTGCTTCAGCTGACGAGATCATGGACTATGACGACCGAGTATGGCAAGCCCAAATTTTCCACGGTGCTCCATCAGGGTCCATGGGCATCCGTCGGCATGGGTAACGGGGGGTTCCCAGGCGTAGGCATCCGACAGATGCCAGCAGCTGCCCTAGACCGACCGTCGCTGAACGCCACACCACCCCGAGCCTGGGACCGTGACCTTCAATCACGTCAACGACTGCTGCGAGCATCACCCAACACTGTGCGAGACCACGCTCGAGGATAGCCAGCAAGCCAACGTTGGTGCGCAACTGCAGCGCGAACAGCCCTGTGCGGGGCACGCTCCGCCGCAAGGCCCGCGAGCAACGCAGCGGGCCCTTCCACGCTACAACATCTGCTTACATCTGCACGCTCGACGGAACGCTCTTCCGGGGGCATGGTTCCGATACACCCAGCTCATACCAGTGGGCACAGCGTTCAAATAACCAAAATAGCAGGATCGAATCCTGCAGCTAAGCCATCTGCCTTACGTGCGACATCCTTCAATTCAAAGGAAGGGGTTACGCACGTTTGAAGTATCGACACCGTTTTTCCGCTCGAACCACCAGCTCCGTAGCAACAACCGGCACCCAGGTGATCTGAATCACCTCATGGCGGTCGCCTGTGCGCTCGTCACGGCATGCACCGCACTCAAATTCACGACATGGATGTCAACTCGCTTTGTTAGCGGGGATATCTTCGTCGAATGTCCTGCGTTTCTTGATCATGAAAATCTCCTCGATAGACGCATTTTCCACCTATCGAGCTGTCCAGGAAATTTCGACCACCACACTGGTGGATGGGCTGGTGCGGCGGGACATCCGTCGCTTCCAGGCTGGACGGGAATCGGGCTTCATCTATCACCGGGCCAAAGCCTGCCTGATGCCGTTGACGGTGCTGCCGTGGGCTGTCTATCAGGCGCTGCCGGCCAGCATGACGCCTGTGCTGATTCTGCTGCCCGCAGCGTTTCTTCTGGCTGTGACGGTGGATATCTCAGCGGCCAGCTTCAAAAAACACTTGTGATAAAAGTTCGAACCGCCTTGACAAGGCAACAACTCAGCCTAGAACCGGGCTGACGCTGCATACAACAACCCGCTTAGAGCCTCGACTCATCGCGACGTAGAGGTTACGGGCATCCAATCCATCACCGTTGAGGATCACTGCAACCTCCGCCTCCAAGCCCTTCAGCAGCAACGTGCTACCCACAGCACGCTTCGGCAACGGTCTGCCTCGCAGACGGTTCTCCTCGCGCGCACGCTGCGTAGCGGCCTCAAAGGACATGGCACCTGACGCCGCCTCTCGCATAGCCTTCAATGCTGAATACAGGATCGCAGGACGATGGACACGCACATCTGGGTGCGTCCGAAGCGCTGTCAGCAAATCCGAAGCTGACTCGAAAGAAGGCAGTATCAAGAAGTATTGGGCAGCAGCCTCGGCTTTGGTTGCGGGGTTACGTGCCGTACCCCTTGCCAATGACTCCAGTCGTTTCATGAACGCGGGTACGCCCAGGTTTGTCATGACGCTTTGCGCAAAGGCCATGAGGTCCGCAAACCCTGATTGACTGGCAGGGATGTAGGTACGGCCAAATGCCAACAGATCCCGCAAATCCACGGCCTCGACCGTAACCGCTCCGGGCGTTTGGCTCGCAATCTTCCGCTGACTGTCTGGATTGATCGAGTCACCAATGATCAGCACACGGCCATCAGTCACGGGCGATGCCGTGCGTGCGGCACTCAGCCGCTTGGGATGATCATCAGCCCCGGAGAGCGGCACCCAAGTAACTTGAGGCGGCGCCTGCCTCAGATCGATGCGCTCCCCTCTGGCAAGCGCGTGCCGAGATTGCAGCAGCCAAGCGCCCAGCGCTGGCTCACCCGCATTGTTCCAACGCCAAGGTATCCGCAGTTCGTGCACGACCGGAAAATGCGAGCACACATGCTGATTCCAGTCGGCCAGAGCATTCCCTGGAAAGCCGAAGATAGCCTGCATGGGATCACCAAGCACGCAGGTCGGTAGAACCTGAGAGAGGTAGTAGACGACGGCATGTTGAGGGACCGAACAGTCCTGGTACTCGTCGACGATCAGTTGCGCATAGCTCGAACGAATGACATCAGTCACGTGGCCCGCTTCAAGAAGCTTTCTCGCTGCAGCACGGATGGCAGGATAGTCACGCGAAGCCGTCTTTAGGTTCAGAATCTCAGGGTCATAGTTGCTTCGCGTCGGGAATGTGGCTATGAGCCGCATTGCCCAGCCATCAATGGTGGATAGTCTGTAGGCAGAGCAGCGGATACCTGCACGGTCGAGACGCGCGCGCAGCGCTGCCACGCCTGCATTGGTATGCGTCAGAACGAGTATGGGCTTGCTCCCCTGATAGGAAGCCAAGGCCTTTGCAATCAGCTGAGTCTTGCCGCAGCCAGCAGGCGCGGTGACCGTCCCACGACTGATCTGAAGCAGATCGACCTCGGCGTCCATCATTGAGCCGCCCATTCAAAGATCCGATCCATCTTCGCCGTGAACGGCTGATTACCATTCATAAGATCGGGAGCGATAACTGTGCGCGCGGCTTCCTCCATCCACGAGATGGACTTGAACCACCCTGCTTTACGAGTACGCGAAGCTTTCCCGAGCACTGATCGGGTATTCCACGATAGAGATCCACTTCTGGACTCTTCCCAGATGGACTCAAGCGAGTTCGCGTTGTTCGAAACGGTCACGACATGCGAACGGACCAGATCCTCGTGAAGACCGTGAGCGAAGGTGATGAGGTTCAGACAGCCATTCACAGAAAGGCTATGGAACAGCTCATCCTCCAAGGCGCGTCCATCTTCCCAAGCAACGAACTGTCCACCTTTACGCAGAAACTCCTGCTCCACTGCGGTGGTTGGTTTCTTGTCGTCATCACGAACCACCATCACCCGGTAGCCTAGCGCCTGGAAGGCAGCAGCGCGATGGTAGGGGCGGTCAGCATCGCCTCCACCGCTATCGACCAGGCCAACACCCAGCGCCATCAATGAAGGCCGGCCTGTGCTCACCCGATAGAGGTCAAGCCCACGAATCAAACCGATCTCGCTTGCCCCCTCACAAATGATCACGGAGCGTGCCAGAAAGGACTCGGGGTACAGCCGGATTGTGCTTTGAATATCGTCTGAGCTACCTACTTCACGAACTTCGTGCTTGCCATCGAGGGGCCGCACTACGCTGAGCTGATCACCACTCAGTTCGCGTAGCGCAACGGGTGAGTGAGTGGTGAGAAAAGCCTGGATCGGTGGATTCCCCGCCTCTTTCGCGCCAAGCGACCCCAGGAATCGGGTGATGCGATGAGGCTCTAGCCCATACTCCAGCTCGTCGGAAAGCACGATACTGGCGCCCGCTGCGGCCTTTCTCTGCAGGCCCGCAACCAGAAGCCGCGTGGAGCCAATGCCCAGCCCTCGCAACGGAATGCCTGCCTCGTTATGCAGAGCAATCGTGCCTGCGCCGAAGGATACAGAATGGGCATCCAGCAAAGCCCTTGCCTTTGCGCCCACGGTGACACCCAGTTCATCCGCTGTCGTTTTGACTAACCCGAGTGCTGCACCCAGTTGCTGTTCAGCCTGGTCCCCGAACGACTGCCGCGCATCTCGGGCCGCCTGAACCAAAACTACAGAGGCGTCTGGCCGCTCTTCCGAAATACGGTTGAGCACCGAGCCACGTTGCCAGCTCAAGTTATAGTCCGAGTAGGTTCCGATACGTGTCGGCGCCAATGCCAGCCGATCCTTCCACGCCAGGCTTTTTATCAGCCCTTGCTGCATAGCGCGCAGCGAAAGGAGCGTCCAGGACGGTTCAAGATCACTTGCAACAGTGAGGTTGAGGCTCAGTACAACCTCAGCGCCATGCTCGGGCTCGTCTTCCACCACATCCAGCTCACTGAAGTATCCGCGCAGGAACAGTCCGTACCCATCAAGGCTCATCATGGATGAGTCAAGTTCACCCAACGTCAGGGTGATGCTGATGGGGTTGGTGATATCGAGACCGTAGAAGTCAGTGTCCGAGAACTGAGCGTTTCTGCGAGCCCCCAAACACAGATCGATGGCGTCCAGGACCGTTGACTTACCACTGTCACCTGGCCCGATCAGACAATTGATGCCCGGGTTGGGGCACCAGCTTAGGGTTTTGATCCCGCGAAAGTTAGCAATTTCAACCCGTCTGATTCTCGCCATAGTCCTTCACAGCTCCATGTTGGGCCCGCCCGGTAGTCAGATAAGACTGCCCTAACCGCTGTCGTGAATAAAGCGGTGGATCACTCTGCCCTTTTCTTTGCAGCGTGGTTGATCGCCCCTCACCACCATCGGGTAATTCCGAACGGGTGGAGGCCCACGGCAGTGAACGCACCTACGCACCATTTTTTACAGTGGCTCCTGCTCGTCCTTTTGCTTCTGGATAGCAATGGCGCGCCGTTGGCAAGAGAACCCGACATCGAGCACGCCCAGCTGGCGACCGTACTCCGTCAGCTCAACGCCTTGGAGCGGCATGCCGACAACAATGCCGCCCTCCCCCATCCGATCTCCGCCCGCTACCACTTCGACTACCTGCGCCTACGCGAGGATATCCAACGCATCCGCTCCGGCGTCCAGAGCTACCTGACGCCCCTGCACGCCCAGCCCCGCGATCCCGCCCCATGCTCGGCGAGTACATCGGCGAGCCCGATGCGCCATGACCGCCACCCAGCAAGCCGCCTTGCAGACCCATAGCGGCTTCACTCCCGCGCAGATGGCCATTCTGGTCCTGTCCTTGGTGTTCGCCGTAGCGTTGCTCTGGGGCGCTTAGGCAATCCGTACTGCCTACACCTGCTGGGCTGAGCAGCCCCTCAGTTCACCGGAGCCCAACACGCCCCCATCCCAGCAACCTATCGCTTAATCAGTAGCTCTATCACTCCGCCCCCAACGCCCGTCTCACGAAGCTCCGGTCGACATGTCCCATAAACGCCCAAGCTCGCTCGTTCTGCCGAAGATAGTCAGCCAACTCGTCCACCCCAGCTCCTTCTGGGAATTCCAGCAACTCAGACATGCGGTGCAGCGTCTGAATGGGGATGCCGATCTCTTCTAGCGCGTTCACCCCAGGCGGCAGATGAAAATTTTCGAAGCTCATCCTCACGTAGCTGTAGTCAATTTTGCTGCGGCTTCCCTGCTTGATCACGTGCAACCCGACCACGTCCTCCAGTAACCCCAACACCTTCGGAATGGTGTAGCCGAAGGCATTGCTTACGAGTTTCAAGTCGTTGTTGAGACCACTCGAAACAGTCAACTTCTCATCAGCCTTAATGCGTTTTTGGCCAGTACTTATGCGCTCCTCGTCGTCCCTGATCCGCTGCTTTGTATACTCGATCTGGCCCTTCAAGTAGTCCGAGTAACTCTCTGCCCTTTGATAGCTGGTCAATTTAGCCAAGATGTTGTCGGGCGTTTTTGTCTGCAACCCATTCGTGGAAAACGACTTGGGCACGAGCTGGATACAAATCTTGGCCAAGGTAGTCAGAAAACCAGGCGCTGGCGACCAGTGAAATACGAGGGACTTGAACTCTTCATCGCTGAGCATCTGAACCATGCTGTAGAGCTCCTCGAACTGCTCCATCCTGAAATAGGAGTGCTTCTTGACAAGATCAACGGAAAAGCGATCTTGTGCGAATGCAGTCTCAAACCGCTCCTGGGAGTACTCGGACAAATGCTCAGGCTGTGCGCTAGCAAGCAGGTTGAGAGGAGTGTCCGCATCCTGAATTCCCAAAGGCACATCGACCTCTTGGTTCAAGCTGTCTTCCGGAACATCCTCCAAGCAGAACACCTTACCTACGAAATGGATGCCCATCCGGCCCGCACGGCCCTTGATGTTGCCATGTGTAAATTTGTCGATTCCACGGGTGCCGTTACGATTGTCGAAGATGACAACGTTCTTCGCCACCGTGTTCACCCCCTCAATGATGGTGGCGGTACACAGTAGAAAACGTAGGTCACCAGTATTGAAACGGTCGGCGGTGTACTGCTGCAGCGCCCTGGGCAGACCACCAAAATGCAGGCCGATTCCGTTCCTTAGGGCATAGGTGTAATCCCACTCTGGGTCAAACTCCTCGGCGACCCAGTCGATATGCTCACTCTGGAACGGCTGACCATATCCTAGACGGACGAGCTCACGGGCGACCTTGCCGGCTACGCTAGACGACTTGCAGTAGATGATCGTGGCGCCTTCGCACTGGGGGGCGATAGTCGCCAACATCGCCAGTTTGCCTTCTTCGTCATTGGCATCCACACCGAACGTCTTCACATCAACAGCCACGGTATTGAAGTCAGCGGAAATGAACGCGTGGTCGTACCCCAGCTCTGTAAGGCCTCGAATACTGTTTATGAAGGGGCCGGTCAGATAGAACTGCTTGGAAACTTCAAGCAACTTGCTAAGCGCGATGTTGAGCTCAATGACCCGCTCGTCCTTGAAGTCAGTGGTACCGCTTTTAAGTTTCTGGAAGGCGAGCTTATAGAATTCGTCGATAACGAAAAGGTCGATGGCCTTGATGTCATCCCGCTCATTGACGCGCTCTTGGGTCAGAACATACACCACTCTGTCGCTACGGCATTTTTGAGAGCTATGGTGAATGATCTGATAATCCTTACCAAAGCGCTCCTGCAGACGCCTGCGCGTCTCGTCAGCCAAAGCGACCGTAGGCACGACTAGCACAACCCTATCGAAACGACCAAGCCCTAGCAGCGAGTCGACGATGGCACTCTTGCCCATGCTGGTGGGCGCACTGAGCACGACGTTACGACCAGCCTTCAGCAAGTCAAAAATTCGGAACTGCATCGAATGAAAGACAAAGTCTTCTGAGAATGGCGTTCTGTACACATCGAGAGCAATCCGATCACCTTGGGACAGCTCAGAAAACTCCCTCTTAAGGTAAGGGAATAGTCCCGCTTTTCTGACCATGTTGCGAAGAATGCCAGTGTGATCAGAAAATTTGTCTCGCGCACCCAGCGCCCGAATCGTCAGATCTCTACCCAGAGACGTGGATACTGGGTTGGACAGGAGGGCGTTGACCGCTGACAGGTAGCGGAATGCTGAGAAAGCATCACTTTCCAAGCTCAATCTTGCTTCATCGTAAACCTCGGTCACACGGCCTCCCTGACCTTCTTGTCGACCAACTGGGTCAACATCTCCAAACTTGGAGCTGGATAGATGAACACATCAATGGTGAGCGCTCCGAACGTTGAATCGTGCTTCAAGTCATCGACAAAAGCTCCAAAGAGAGCAATCGTTTCACGCTCCAGATGATCTTCGTACCCCATTGTTTCAGGGTCGGTCAGCAACGTTGAGTCGTAACCAATGAACAGTACAAATCGGAAGCGATCCAAATGAGCGTCAAATGGATTGCTCTGATCCAAAATCGCATCTATGTCATGAGACAAAAGGTAATCGTCATCCTTGATATCGAGAATTCTCCCCCGAGCGTCGCCAAAGCACTGAGCGATCTCCTCGTAAAGCTGATCGCGAATTTCAGGCAGACGCGTAACGATGTTGGCTGATGTCACTAGTTCACTAAAACCAACCCACAGTTGATCGCCTTCAGAGTCGCGCCGAACAATATGAACGTTTTCAAGGATTTTTTCCTCATCCTGCCCTTGCAAGTAAAGCAGGCATGGGATGGGCTGACTGGAATGCATCTGCCGTATCGTGGCATGAAGCAGCACTCGCCCCAGGAATGAGCGGACGTCCGACAAGGAGGCGAATACCGTCCTTTTCAGGCGTTGACCTTGCTCGACCAACGACATCTTGTGGATGTCAGCAAGCTCGTTTGGGCGAAGAAACACTTCATCCAACCAGTTGCAGACGTTGTCGACGATGTGTTCGTACCGGTAACGCTTGAGGCTGTACTGCTGGTGCAGTACACGCCCATTCCGCTTGGCGCAGGGGGTGACCATAGGGTCGCGAAACGGAACCAAAATTTGTGGCAACTGACGCTTGACGTAGACCTTGCGGCCCGCACGCTTCTGATCTTCCTCCACATACTTCAGGAACCAGGCGTTCAAATCCGCGCGAAGATAGGACTTGCTGTCAACTGAGTGGATTTTGCGAGACAGAGCACCCTTACGCGTGACGGTGTCCAAGACGCCACGCCAGATCTCCTCCGCCGTGGCTTCGGTACTCAAGATGACGCCATGAAGGTCATACGAGGCCAGCCGGATATTCCGGATGCCCAGCAATTCAATCTCGCGCATTGTCCGGAAGACTTCCCAACAAGCAGCATCAACCCATGTCGCCACGTCTACCCCGCTAACAGCGACGTAGTTGGAGGTTCTGGAGTTAAGGTAATCGACGAGCTCATCACGCCCGGACTTACCGTTACGCTCATCACGGTGGATGAGCAGGTACTCAAGAGTGACGTTGGCAGGATGCTCCGTAATGATCCTGAACTTTCTCGGCACGGCGAGCTTGGGCTCACAGTCCATTGACTTATGCAGGATCGAGCTGCGGGGAAGTGTTTTCTTGCCGGCACCTTTACTGAGGACGACGAGATCACTTCTCGCCCAGTGGGCCTTCGTAGTGGTTTTGACCTGCACGAACTCAACGAAATCACTGCAGACGATATCGATATCATCGGTGACTTCGCACCGAACGCATTGAATACTCTTGTCCCGCAACATCTGGGTGACGTAGTAGGCGGCGACACAATCCTGGAAGATGAAGCCGTGCTTGGCAGCAACTCCGCCTGCATCATTAGGTTCCATCTCGACATCCATGGCAGCTTTAGTCATGGAATTTATGGCAATACCCCTCCCTAGTCCAGATTATTGATGGCAATCTGATGCTTGCAACGCAAGGTGGGCAGCCTGGTGACGTGCAGCCTTGGCGACGCCAAGCTTCCCAGCCCGCCAGTCAGTGCGGTACTCCAGACGTTCCACACCATATCGACATCAATGCGGGGCCATTCACTGCCGGATTGAGTGCAGCTTAACTTGCCGCCGGAGCGGAACTGGCCGAGTGCGTAGGTCAGTTGGAGGGGCGCGAAGCGTTCTGGGGCCCGTGGCCTGGGTCTTCCTGCACACCCAAGGCAATGGCCTCGGCCTGCCCAGCGGCATCCAGTACCCCCCCCCCCCCGCCCTGCTGGCCTGCCTCGAAAGCCAGAAGGCAGCACAGGTGGTGCAAGCGCAAAAACCGGATGCCCAGCGGTACGGATTGAATGTCACTCCAGCGCTACGCCTGATACACAATCACAGCCAGCGGGTGCTCACCCTACGCGGCACGGTCGAGCCCGACGCCCTGCTCTCGGCAATCGACCTGCTGGTCCCACCCGACAGCCCGAACACCGAAATGCCTGCTGACGTTGTCAGCGACATGCCCAGGTAGCCTACGTTCGTAACGGCTACGGCACCGCGTTGCGGTGTTAAACGCGCGGTCCTTCTTAGCCCATCTCGGGCGTCTCATCTTTCCCATCGGGGTTCAGCCCGGATGGGGCAGAACCTCCCATTCGTCGTAGGAGGTTCTATGACCCCGTCACACCCCGGCACGGACTGTGCCATTTCCGTTTTGTCCCAACCCGAGCAGCGCTTGGTGCACCGGGCCGTTGCAGTACTCGAAAAGCGCTTGTTTCAGCGTGGACAAATGTTGACTTGCGCAGATGAGGTGAAGCGCTACCTGAAGTTACGGCTTGCACCTGTGAAGCATGAGGTGTTCGCTGTGATGTTTCTGGACAGCCGGCATCGGCTGATGGCGTTCGAGCCGCTGGTCGAAGGCCCCATCAACAGTGCCACGGTACCGCCACGCCGAGTGCTGCAGCGGGCACTGGAGGTCAACTGTGCGGCGGTGATCCTTGCTCACAATCATCCTTCCGGAGATGTTCAGCCAAGCTTGGCGGATGGAGCCCTGACACGTACCCTCAAAGAGCTTTCGGCTAGGGTGGATGTGCAGGTACTCGATCACTTCATAGTAGGCAGCTGGGAAGCTTACTCATTTGCCGAGGCTGGAAAGCTGTAGCTGGGCGCCCGAGGACCGAGCATCCAAGAAAGGTCACAGAGCCAACTCTTCGCATTTGCACCTTCAATCTGGTCCAACAGACGCAGCCAAGAGCAACCTGGCTGCGTCTGCTTCATCGAGCCGCGAGACTATGCTCTAGATGTGCAGCCAGAGCCGCTCACTCGTCCCGAATGCACTCCCATTCCCGGGCATACTGCTCCGTTTCGTCGACGCAGTTCTCGCACAACACTCGCCCGTAGTACATTTCCTGCTGCACCGCTTTTGCTAGATGCTCACCCTCAAGGGTCATTTGACAATCATTGTGGTGACCTCCGGGGTTTTCTACGCCCTCACAGTCATGACTCAGGAACGGCCTGAGCACTGACTGCTGCGCACCGGTCAGGCTTTCAAATCCCTTATCGATAGCAAGCTTCGCAATGCCAGCCACTTTATCCACTTCGTTATCCAAGCTGCCATTGGCGAGCAGCTGCTCAAGCACCTTCACTTCGCTCATATTCACTCCAAAAAGCATCATCCCTGTGAAGCCATTACGATATCATTTCCCATACCAATGACCAGCCTCCAGCGGTGACACTAATGCGCAATTTTTTGCACAGAACCTGGAAGCAGTGGGCGGCCTCCGCCCCTCAATTATTGATCGCAGCCCTAAAGTCACTGGCAAAAACCTCATGACGCGTGCCTCTCAGTTAACGCGCTTGACTACGAGCACCTGTCCGAAGCAGCTTCCAGCACTACGTCGACCGTCAACGTTCACTTGCAAACTCCACTGCTGGGCGGCCGATGAGATGCTATCCAATCAGCATCTAAGTCCACGGATCAGGGCAGCAGCACGTGACCTCAATGGCCTAACGGATATCGGTCAGTACTCCATCAACAGCTGCAGCACCGTTGAGCGGCACCAAGCATGAGCCTCACTGAGACCGGAACAGTTACAAAGCTCGTCAATCGCGCCTCTATTGACACGTACGAAACCATCGCGGCTAAGACTCAGGAAGTCAGAGCAATTTTCCACTCGCGATCAATCGTTATCCGCTCAGGCAGCGCCCTAGATCAGTTGCTAAAGCAAGCGGACAAGCTGAGCAAGGCATGGATCGAGCAGAAATCACCTACGCCGCAGGTGATATTTGAGACGGCTCACGTGTACCGATTGGCTGACGCCATTACAAGAAACGCTGAAGATCCTGGCGTTCAACAAATCTTCATGCGCATGGCGAGAAGCGTGATGCAGCCCTATGACAGGATGGCATCCCAAGGTAAGGACGCGCTCTGGGAGGTAGCCTTACTTTCAGATCTAAAGAGCAATGGCCTTTCAGCAAAGGCAGCAGAGCCGGACATCTTAGTAGACGTTTGCGGGCATCAGTATCCGATTGCATGCAAGAAAATCTGGTCCGAAAGTAACGTTGAGAATCAAATAAGAAAAGCGTCCAAGCAGCTAGCGCCATTTACAAATGGTGGAGTTATCGCACTTAATCTTGATGATTTAACGCCCACCGGGAAGTACCTGAGACAATCCAACAAAAACGCAGCGCTCGCCACACTAAGCCAATTCAACATTGACTTCATAAACCGTCACAAGAAGATCATAAAAAATTCCGTATCGTCCGGAAAATGTGATGGTTTCTATATCTCAACCTCTTGCGTTGTTGTGCTTGATGGCGCCGAAGAGCCACCGTATATTGCGACGCAGTCAAACCTGTGGAACACAATACAGTGTGAAGCTGTCGCCTACGAACGCTTTATTTCTTTCGCACACGCGCAGACGGTCATGAAACCTTGAGGAGCCTAGCTTATGTCCATCGATGATCGCTACCAACGAGCCCTGGAAATTTTCTTCGCAGAGAACCAACACCTACTTAGGGTCGAACCTGCACATCCGACCCATTTGGAAGCACTCGGCATAACACCACTTGAGTACGAGCAGCACAAGCGGGACGAAATTTTTTCCCAAGCTGCCAAGGATCGCCAAATAGAAGTATCAGAACTTGTCATCCGGCTTGCGGCAGAATCGCCCGAACAGGCTCACTCATGGCGAATCGACATTCATCGCAGAACCGCTGAAGCACTTGGCATTGAATGGACTGAATACAAAATCATCAATCGCACTGAAGAGTAATAGCGCTCTTCCCTACGACCTGTGGTTATCCACGATCAAGCCCGGAGGCGCAGGAAAGCTGAACCAGCGTTCCTCACAGCCTCCTATCGCACTGCGACATCCTCATTGGCACGCCGCACTGTTCTAACAATAAACTGCACCAATTCATCCACATGGCCGGGCTCAACATAATATTGACTCGTCCAGTCTTCACGC
Organism: Stenotrophomonas sp. 10N36; assembly: GCF_056395005.1. Taxonomy (NCBI): domain Bacteria; kingdom Pseudomonadati; phylum Pseudomonadota; class Gammaproteobacteria; order Lysobacterales; family Lysobacteraceae; genus Stenotrophomonas; species Stenotrophomonas sp. 10N36. The sequence goes on from NZ_JBFTIS010000001.1 coordinate 382,636, forward strand.
TTGAAATTGAAAGTCAAAGTGGTGTCACCATCATCTTCAACGATCCCTCCTTCGTGCTCATATTCGACAGGTGCCCAACCGTGACTATCATCATCAACAAACAAATCTAATAACTGCCTGCTAGCCCTATACAAGTTACGGAGATAGCCCAGCGCCGATATGCGAGGAATGAATCTTGCAATATCGTTCATCATGGCGAAGCCCTGCTCCATGATGATTGGATCACGGCTATCAACATCCTTCACTGCAACCGAGTACTGCTTTGCAACCCGCCAGGCTGTGTCACAAGCTTGATTGAAGTTCGTCAGCCCATCAAAAACCTCACGCTCAACTCTTTCGTTCGCAACCAAATCGACCAAACCTTCAACATCAACAGTTCGGAGCAGGCCGGCAACAGCATCCCTGGATTCCTGCCTATCGGGCAGCACATCTAGTTTCGCCTTCAGCGCCCCAATCGAATCCGTCAAAAACTGGACATCCAGCGTAGGAAGGTACGGGTACTGGTGAATGACAGGGTGGGCCACACCCCACTTCCACATGAGAAAGTTACTCTCGAAGAGATAACCCTTGAGCTCCGGCCACCCCAAAATGTGAAGCATAGGGCTGGCCACTACCCCCTCAGCGGCAGTACTTGGATCCTCTACTACTGCCTCTGCTCTGCGCTGGTTGGCCTCATCAACCCAATCCTGCAAGCTTGTGGACACGCCTTTGCGCCCCAGCAGGAAGAAATAGTGCGCAACAGGCTTATCAAAGCCTCTGAGCTTCCGCAGTTCCTCTTCAAGGTGAGATGTGGTGACGGTCGCCTGATTCTTGCACTGAGCGGCGGAACGAGTTGCAGGGTCATAGATGTCTACGCCGTGCTGCGAATTTCCGCTAACACCTCGCGCGACGATTCTCGTGTAGGGGCCTCCGATGATAGGCAGCCCAACTTTACTCAACACATGACCAAAGAGGTCCAGGCAAAGGTCTTCGAATCCGTCGCCCCTCTTTGGTGCCACGAAGTTCTCCAGCTTGCTGGAAATCGCCCTCGATAGCATTTTCGTTCCCACACTCTCCCCCTGCAATGCTGGCAATGATCAGCCGATGATCAACCGATGATCAACCGATGATCATGAAACCATACGCCAACAAGCCTCCGTATGGACATGGCGCACTATATTGGCCTAAGCAAATCCGGGCGTGCATCTTGAAGGATTGAACCACGCGTGAAACGCATCTAGCTGATCCAATCGCCAGCATCCACGCTCGCAGGATTCGATCATGGCAGCGCTTCGTTTTCTCTCCCTTCGCCGCAGTCTGTTGGCAGGCCTTCTGGGCCTTCCCGCCGCCTCGATGGCCCTCAGCACCGCCGACATCACCGCCTCAACTGCCTCTCAGGACTGCCTGACCTACCGCGTCGTCGGCATCTGCTACTGGCTGTTCTGCATCCCCTACGGCTGTCAGGTGCGTACCTCGACCAAGGTCCGCCACTACATCCCCGATGCCGTGGTTTCCAGCTACGCCAATGCCGGAGAGAACCCCTAGCGTGATGTGCGTCGCTTCAGTTCCGCCAACGCCCACAGTGGCGCTGCTAACACCGGTGGCAACAGCCATGAAGACCCAGCCCTGCGCTTCAAGAACGCCGACGTGATCGGCCGCCTTGGCGGCTGGGCCTTCAGCCAGTTCGCCGGTCAGTCCGGCTACACCTGCGCTGGGGCCGGCACGGCGTTCGTGCCCTACCTGCTGAGCATTCATGCAGCGTCCAAGGCCGTCACGGGCGCAGCAGTTGCCGCCATTCCGTGTGGCACGGACCTGCGGCAGATGCGCATGGACATCGATGCCTCCCGCATCCGCGACCCGCTGCTCCATCCAGATAAACGGCCAACTGCCTGTTCGCCGCCTCCACTGAAGGCACAGATCGAGCCGATCGGCCCAGTCCTGCATCATTCGGAGGCACTGCTCCACGTACTCCGCGTGGTTGTAAGCTGCACTGACCTTGTCCGGGTCCGCGTGCGAGAACCGGGCATCGATCCAGGCTTTCGGATAGCCGATTTCGTGCAGCGCAGTGGAGAGCGCCCCACGCATGCCATGCCCCGTCAGCAATCCGGCATAGCCAATACGGTGCAAGGCCGTGTTGAGTGTGTTCTCGCTCATCCTGTCGTTGAGGTCGTAGCGATGGGCAAACACATAATTCTGCGCCGACCGCAGCTGCTGCAGCAACTGCCGAACGATGTCCTTAGGCTGCTCCGACAACGGCACGATGTAAGGCGGGATCTCCTGGGCCCGGCGCCCTTCCTTGCGCATCTCCAACTGCAGTTGCTTCATCACTTCGGGCGGAATCGTCCACACCCCCTGCTTCAGGTCGAACTCATCCGGCGTGGCAAGCCGCAGTTCGCCAGTGCGCACGCCCGTCAACAGCAGCAGGCGCAGGCCTAGACGGGTCTGTAACGCGCCGCCATACCCGGTAATGGCGCGCTGCAAATCAGCCAGCTCAGGTAGCCGCAGGAATGGATTGTGGGTTACAGGCGGCTTAGGGGCCGCCACCACATCAAGGTCCCAGGCCGGATTCAGCTCCAGCCCCGGCGCCTTGACCAAGGCGAAGCGAAACAGCTGTTTGAACCAGGTTCTGACCTTTTTGGCCACGGTGTAGGCTCGACGCCGCTCGATTCTGGCCAGCACATCAAGCAAGTCGTGCCGCTTGATGGAATAGATCGAAGACTTGCCCAACGCCGGCAGCACGTCGTTGTCGAAAACACGCTCGATCTGCTCCAGCGTGCTCTGCCGGCCCTTCTTGAGCACACGACCGCGGCGCGCAAGCCAGAGCGCGTACATCGCCTGGAAGGTTTTCTGCTCTGCAAGGTTGTGGGTGTGGCGCTCATGCCGGCGATGCGTGCAGGGGTTCGTGCCCTGGGCGATGAGCCGACGCGCTTCGTCGCGCAGAGAGCGTGCCTGACGCAGGCCGACTTCGGGATAGGTCATGAGTGACATGCGCTTTGCTTGCCAGCCCACGAGTAGCGGGAGTGCCACGACTTGCCGCCAGCCCCGCTCACGCCGAGTGACAGGCCATCGCTATCGCCGAGGGTGTAGTCCTTGCCAGTGGCTTTGGCCTGGCGGACAGTTGCATCTGAGAGTGCAATGTACGAGCTCCTGAACATAAAATTCAGGGCTAGATGCTCGTGACGCTCGACGCTCCTCTCCGGCAACAAACCCCCACGGCGGGAGTCCGGATTTCATGGACTAATTTCTGGACCAAAAAAAGTCCGGATGCCCATGGATCGGAGTGGCGTTGGCTGGAACGAAAAAAGACGCCGAAGCGTCTGATTTCAACGACTTACAGACTTCCATGGGACTCTGTAGATCTATATCTGGAGCGGGAAACGAGACTCGAACTCGCGACCTCAACCTTGGCAAGGTTGCGCTCTACCAACTGAGCTATTCCCGCTTGGGAGGCGAAATTCTACAACCAAATGCACAGGTGTCAACAGCCCTTACGCATTCTTTTTCGCGCGGGCGGTTTCGCGGGCCAGGCGTTCGTCTTCACGCAGGCTCGGCCACGCGGCATGCAGGTACTGCAGGCCCGAGAACAACGTGAGAATCGAGGCGATGGCCAGCGTCCAGTCGCCGATGTGGAACACCTGCACGCCCATCCAGATGTCCTGCATCGGCGTATGCGGTGCCACCGAATACAGCAGGCACAGCAGCGCCACCATCTGCGCGGTGGTCTTGATCTTGCCGATCAGGGCCACGCGCACCTTGGCGCGCTGGCCAATCTCGGCCATCCACTCGCGCAGTGCCGACACGGCGATTTCGCGGCCGACGATCACCGCCGCCCACACCGCCATCCACGCGGTCGGATGGCCCTGCACGATCAGGAACAGCGCCACGGCCACCATCAGCTTGTCGGCCACCGGGTCCAGGAACGCGCCGAACGCGGATGCCAGGTTGTAGCGGCGGGCGATCCAGCCGTCCAGCCAATCGGTGATGGCGGCCAGGCCGAAGATCGCCGCGGAGGCGAAATTGGTCCATTTGTAGGGAAGGTAGAACACCAGTACCAGCACCGGGATCATCAGGATCCGCAGCAGGGTGAGCCAGGTGGGGAGGGTCAACTTCATCGCATCTCTCTACTCGCCCGCCGCGTCGGGCGCGGGCAGTCCATGAAGGTTAGCGTAGATGCGTGCAGCGAGGGCGTCATTGATGCCCTCGACTTTCGCGATTTCGGCTTCGCCGGCCGCTTTCAGGCCGACCAGGCCGCCGAAATGCTTGAGCAGGCTGGCGCGGCGGCGCGGGCCGATGCCGGCGATATCCTCCAGCTTGCTGGTCATGCGGGCCTTCTGGCGGCGCCCGCGGTGGCCGGTGATGGCGAAACGGTGGGCTTCGTCACGCACCTGCTGGATGAACTGCAGGGCCGGCGAGGCCGCCCCGGGGCGCAGCTCGCGGCCATCGGGCAGCACCAGGGCCTCGTGCCCTGCCCGGCGCTCCACGCCCTTGGCCACGCCCACCAGCATCACTCCTTCCACGCCCAGGTCGGCCAGCGCCGCCTGGGCCTGGCCGAGCTGGCCGGCGCCACCGTCGATCAGCAGCAGGTCCGGCAGCACGCCGTCTTCTTCCACCGCACGGCGGAAGCGCCGCTCGATCGCCTGGCGCATGGCCGCGTAGTCATCGCCCGGCTCGATGCCGCTGATGTTGAAGCGGCGGTACTGGCTGCGTACCGGGCCGGCGGCATCGAACACCACGCACGAGGCCACGGTGGCTTCGCCCATGGTGTGGCTGATATCGAAGCACTCCACCCGCTTGACCTGCTCGGCCAGGCCCAGCATCTGCCGCAGGTCTTCGCTGCGCGCATGCTGGGCACTGCGGCTGCTCAGTTCGCTGACCAGGGTGATCTGCGCATTGCGGCTGGCCAGTTCGACATACCCGGCGCGCTCGCCACGTACGTTCCACTTCAACTGCACCTTGACCTCGGCCGAGGCCGAGAGCGCGGACTCGATCAGGCTGGCGTCGGGGATTTCGCGGTCCAGCAGGATCTCGCGGGGCGGTGAGTGTTCGGCGTAATACTGCGACACGAACGCCGCCAGGATTTCTTCGGCGCTCTCTTCACCGTTGGTCCGCGGGTAGAACGGGCGCGTGCCCAGGTTGCGACCGTCACGGAAGGCCAGCAGCATCACGCAGGCATTGGCGCCGCGGGTGGCGCAGGCCAGCACGTCCAGGTCGGCAGCGCGGCCGTCCACGTACTGGCGGGTCTGCATGCTGCGCAGCGCGGTGACCAGGTCGCGTAGCCGTGCGGCCTGCTCGAACTCCAGCGCGTCGCTGGCTGCCTGCATCTGGGTGCCCAGTTCGCGCGCGAGCAGGTCGCTCTTTCCTTCGAGGAACATCGAGGCACGGCGCACCGATTCGGCATAGTCCGTCGTGCTGACCAGGTCCACGCAGGGGGCGCTGCAGCGGCCGATCTGGTACTGCAGGCACGGCCGCGAGCGGTTGCGGAACACGCTGTCCTCGCAGCTGCGCAGCTTGAACAGCTTGTGCATCAGGTTGAGCGTGTCGCGCACGGCGGTCACGCCCGGATAGGGCCCGTAGTAGCGGCCCGGCACCGCGCGCGGCCCGCGATGCAGCGCGATGCGCGGCCAGTCTTCGCGGGTGAGCAGGACGTGCGGGTAGGTTTTGTCGTCGCGCAGGGACACGTTGTAGCGCGGCGACAGCGACTTGATCAGCTGGTTTTCCAGCAGCAGCGCTTCGGCCTCCGAGCGGGTCACGGTCACGTCCATGCGCGCAACCTGCGACAGCATCGACATGATCCGGGTGGTCTTGGGCGTGCCGTTGAAGTAGCTGCCCACCCGATTGCGCAGCGCGCGCGCCTTGCCGACATACAGCAGGCTGTCGTCGGCGGCGTACATGCGGTAAACGCCGGGCGCGGTACTCAGGTGGGCCGCGAATGCCTTGCCATCGAAGGCGGGTGCGGTGGAAACAGTCATTCGCTGATCGGGACTTCGCTCAATACGCCACTGACAGGGTCGAAACGCAGCACGGCATGGGCGTCGGTCTCGGCAATCCACACCGCCCCGCCGCCCAGCGCCAGCCCCGCCGGACCGTGCAGACGACGCGGTAGCTCCAGCGTGCTCAGCTCACCACCGCCCAGGCGCAGCGTGCGCAGGCGGCCATTGCCGGCATCGGCGATCCACAGCAATGGCGCATCCGGACTGAGCGCGATGGCCTGCGGATGCTGCAACTGGGCGATCGTACGCGGGCCATCCTGCTCGCCGAACGACCACAGGCCCTGCCCGACCAGCGTCTGCACCAAGTCGCCGCGCAGCTGCATGGCACGGATCGAAGACCCCAGCGCATCGCAGACGTACAGCACCTGCTGCACGGCCGCCAGCGATGCCGGCTGCGCGAACGCGGCCAGGTGGCCGCTGCCGTCGCGCTCGTCGATCGCCCCCGAGCCGGCGCGCCACTGCAGGCTGCGCTGTCCCAGGTGGTAGGTCCAGATGCGGTTGTCGCCGGCCATCGCGATGTGGATCTGGTTGTCGGCCACCGCCAGTCCCTGCGGGTGGTTGAGCGCGGTCTGGCGCGGCTGCGCCACCGGTCCCTCGATCGGCTCGCCCGGGCGGCCGGTGCCGCACAGCGTGTCGACCTGGCCGGTCAGCAGGTGGATGCGGCGCAGGGCATGGTTGCCGGTGTCGGCCACGTACAGCGACTCGCGCTCCAGGGCCAGGCCTTGGGGACGGTTGAAGGCGGCCTCGGCCGGCCCGCCGTCCATGAAATCGGCGGTACCCAGCCCGAACTGGCGCAGCACGCGCCCGCCGTGGCTGCATTCCAGCACGCGGTGGTGGCCGCTGTCGGCGATGTACAGGCGCTCGGTGGTGGCCACCAGCCCGGTCGGGAAGGACAGCGGCAGGCGCGGCTCGGGGTGCAGTTCGCGGACCAGCGCCATGTCACCGTCGACCGGTCGGGCGCCGCCCTCGCACAGCGCGTTGAGCGCCCGTTCCAGCTCGCCGCCGAACCCGACCAGGCGATCACGCTCGCGTCCCTGCGCATCCAGCAGGACCAGCGTCGGCCAGGCCGTCACGCCGAAGCGGCGCCAGCCATCCCAGTCCGCGTCGAGCAGCGCCGGGCCACTCAGGCCCTGCCGGCGCAGCAGCTTGAGCGCCTGCGCGGGGTCGCGTTCGCAGTCGAAGCGCGGCACCTGCAGGATCAGCAGCTGCAGCTTGCCCGGGTTGCGCGACTGCCATTGCGCCAACTCGGCCAACCGCTGCGCGCACCACACCGAGGCGGCGTTGACGAAGGCCAGCACCACCGGCCGCCCGCGCAGTTCGGTCAGCGTGGTCGGCGTGGCGTTGAGCCACGTGGCAAATTCGGGCAGGTCCTGGACAGGCTGTACGTTCATGCCCCGATTATGCCGGAGTCGGCGTCATGCAATCGTCGTGCCGCGTCAATCCGACGGCGGCCTGCGCGCGCTGGCCGGTCAGCCCTGCGCCGCCAGCCAGGCTTCGGCCCGGGCGAGGTCTTCGGGGGTGTCGATGCCCGGCGGGAATTCGGCCGGGGTCAGCGCCACGCTGATGCGATGACCCGCTTCCAGCGCGCGCAGCTGCTCCAGCGACTCCAGCTGCTCCAGCGTGCCCGGCGGCAACGCCGCGAATTGGCGCAGGAAGCCGGCACGATAGCCGTAGATGCCGATGTGACGCAGCCAGTGCGGCCCGGCCAGGGTGTCGCGGGAGCGCGCGAAGGCGTCGCGGTGCCACGGAATCGGTGCGCGGCTGAAGTACAGCGCATCCAGGTTCTGCCGGCGCACCACCTTGACCGCATTGGGGTCGAACAGCGTCTCAGCGTCTTCCACCGGGGTGGCCAGGGTGGACATCTCCGCCCCACTGTAGACCAGTGCTTCGGCCACCGCGCGAATGCCTTCGGCCGGGGCGAACGGCTCGTCCCCCTGCAGGTTCACCACTACCGTGTCGTCGCTCCAGCCGGCCTGCACGGCGCATTCGGCCAGGCGATCGGTGCCGGAGGCGTGGTCGGCCGAGGTCATCGCCACACGCACGCTGGACAGGCCCTGCAGCGCATCGGCAATGCGGGCGTCGTCGGTGGCCACCCACACCTCGCGCGCGCCGGCCAGCAGCGCACGCTCGGCCACGCGCAGCACCAGCGGCTGGCCACCCAACAGGCGCAGCGGCTTGCCGGGCAGGCGCGAGGCTGCGTAACGGGCCGGAATGGCGACAACGAAATCGAGGGGCTGGCTCATGTGCGGACTCACGAAAATGTCAGGGGACTCGAGACGACGGGCACCACGCTCAGCGCTTGCCCAGCTTGTCGACGCGGTCGAGCAGGTTCACCCAGAATGCGGCGGGCAGGTCGGCCGCCAGCGGCACGGCGAAATGCCACTCGTTGGCGAATACCTTGCACTTCACCGCATCCTTCTCGGTCATCAATACGGGCAGTTCGCTGCCAAACCGCAGGTCGGCGGCCTGGTAGGCGTGATGATCGGGGAACGCGTGCGGCACCACGCCGATGCCCTGCGCGCGCAGCATGTCGAAGAAGCGCTGCGGGTGCGCGATGCCGGCCACCGCATGCACGCGCTGGCCACGGAAATGTGCCAGCGTGCGCGGGCGACCACCGCTGAGCGGTTGGGCACTGTCGATATGCAGCTGCATCGGCCATTCGCCGAAGCCGCACGCCGGTTGCGCGCCGACGCCATCGCTGGCCTGGCCCATGTTGACCACGCGGAAATCGCAGTCGTTGGCGCGGGTGACGGGCTCGCGCAATGGCCCGGCGGGGATCATCCGCCCGTTGCCGTAGCGACGCTGCGCGTCGACCACTTCGATCTCGATATCCCGAGCCAGCCGGTAGTGCTGCAGGCCGTCATCGCAGACGATGATGTCGCAGCCCGCCTCAACCAGCGCCTTGCCAGCCGCCACGCGGTCGGCATCCACGCGGACCGGCACGCCGGTCTTCCACGCGATCAGCACCGGTTCGTCGCCGCCAATGGCGGTGGACGTGGTGGCCTCCACCCAACGCGCCGTGCCCGGCTCGTCGCGACCGTAACCGCGACTGGCCACGCCGGGCTTCCAGCCGGCGTCACGCAGGCGCTTGACCAGCGCGATGGTCAGCGGGGTCTTGCCGGTGCCACCGGCCGTGACATTGCCCACCACCACCACCGGCACCGGCAGCGCATGCCGTTTCAGCCAGCCGCGCCGATACAGCAGCCTGCGCAGCGCAATGGCGCCGCCGTACAACGGCGCAAGCAGCCGCGCCGGCAACGGGATGGCGCTGCCGTCATACCAGTACGCCGGCGTGCGGGTGCCCTTGGCCGCCATCAGGCCTGCCTTTCGCGGAACTGCATCTTGTGCAGGTGCTCATACAGCCCGCCGAGGGCCAGCAGCTCCTGGTGGGTGCCGCGTTCGACGATGCGACCGTGGTCCATGACCAGCACCTGATCGGCGTGTTCGATGGTGGACAGGCGGTGTGCGATCACCAGCGTGGTGCGCTCGGGCATCAGGCGCTGCAACGCGTCCTGGACCAGGCGTTCGGATTCGTTGTCGAGTGCGGCGGTGGCTTCGTCCAGGATCAGGATCGGTGCATCGCGCAGGATCGCGCGTGCGATCGCCAGGCGCTGGCGCTGGCCACCGGACAGCAGCGCGCCGTTCTCGCCCACCGGCGTCTGCAACTGCTGCGGCATACGCTCGATGAACTCCCAGGCATTGGCCGCTTCGGCGGCGGCGCGGATCTGCGCTTCGCTGGCATCCATGCCGTAGGCGATGTTGGCCCCCACGCTGTCGTCGAACAGCATCACCTTCTGCCCCACCATCGCCACCTGGCGGCGCAGGTCGGCCAACGGGTAGTCCTCCAGCGAGACGCCGTCCAGGGTGATGCGGCCCCCGTTGGGTTCGTAGAAGCGCGGCACCAGCCGGATCAGGCTGGTCTTGCCGCTGCCGGAACGGCCGACGATCGCGGTGACCGTGCCCGGCTTGGCGACAAAGCTGATGTCATCCAGGGCGATGCCGGTGTCTTCGCGGTAGCGCAGCATCACGTGCTCGAAGGCGAGCTCGCCCCGCGCACGGCCGATCTTCTGGATGCCCTCGTCACGTTCGACCGGCAGGTCGAGGATGCCGAACAGACGCTCGGCGGCGGCCACGCCGCGCGAGATCGAGGTCTGCACGCTGGTCAGCCGGCGCAGCGAGGGAATGATGGCCATCATCGAGGTCATCAGGCCCATGAACTGGCCTGCGTTGAGCTTGCCGGCCAGGGCTTCGCGGGTGGACACCCACACGATCACCGCCAGCGCCAGCGCCGCCAGGAACTGCACCGTGCTGGAGGCCAGCGCACGGGTGGTTTCCACCTTCATGTTGAGGCCGAGCATGCGGTTGGCCAGGCGGGCATAGCGCGAGATTTCATGCGCCTGGGTGCCATGCACCTTCACTTCCTGCTGCGCGGCCAGCGACTGCTCGGCAGTCTGCGCCATGCTGCCCATGCCGTCCTGGATGCCACGGCTGATGCGGCGGTAGCGCTTGCCCACGAACGACACGATCACGCCGATCAGCGGCACCACCACCAGCATCGCCACGGTGACCTTGACGCTCATCTGCAGCATCACCACCAGCATCGCGATGATGGTCAGGGTGTCGGCCACCAGTGTCTTGAGCGCGTCGGCGCTGGCCTGGGTGACCTGTTCGGTGTCGTAGTTGAGGCGACTGACCATCACCGGCGTCGCCTCGCTGTCAAAGTGCGAGGACGGCAGGTGCAGGTACTTTTCCAGCACCTGCTCGCGCAGGTCGCGCACCACGCTGCGGCCGGTGCGGGCCAGCGCGTAGTCGCTGACCAGCGTGGCCAGGCTGCGCATCATGAACAGGCCGAGAATGGTCAGCGGCAGGATCACCGCCATGCGCGGCTCGGGGTTGACGAAGCCGCGGTTGACCAGCGGCTCCATCAGCTTGGTGAAGTGGTAGCCGGCAAGCGCTTCGACGACCATGGCGATCACCGCGGCCACCATGAAGGTCCAGTAGGCGCGGGTATAGCCGAGCAGGCGCTTGTAGATCGGCCAGATCGGGGCGTGTTGTTTACTCATGGATGCACCTCCGGCGCAGTAGCGATGGCGATGCGGCGGAAGCCGAGCTGGCCCAGGGCATCCTGGGCGGTAACAACCGCCTGGTAAGGCGTGCGCGCATCGGCGCGCAGCAGCACGGTCTGTTCACGGTCGCTGCCGGCCACCGCGGCGATGGTCTGTTTGACCGCCTCGACGTCGGTACGCAGCACTTCCTGGTCGTTGATGAAGTAGCGCCCTTCGGCGTTGACCAGCACGCTGAGCGAACGCGGCGGTTCGCTGTTGTCCTGCTGGCTGGCGGTCGGCAGCTGCAGCTGCAGGGTCGAGCGCGCGTCGAAGGTGGTGGTGACCACGAAGAAGATGATCAGCACGAGGATCACGTCGATCAGCGGTACCAGATCGATGTGCGGCTCGTCCTGGACCCGGTCATTGCGAATGCGCATCCGTCAGCCCTTGGCCGTGACGGGTGCGGCCGGGGCGGCGCTCGGCGCACGGGCGCCGGTGTTCATCACCCCGGGGCGACCATCCAGCGCATCCAGCAGCGCGCTGGCTTCCTGCTCCATCTCGATCACGTAGCCGCCGATGCGGCCCTTGAAGTAGCGATGGAACATCAGCGCCGGAATCGCCACGATCATGCCGGTGGCGGTGCACACCAGCGCCTTGCCGATACCGCCGGCCAGCTGGTTCACGTCGCCCACGCCGTGGTCGAGGATGCCCAGGAACATCTGGATCATGCCCACCACGGTGCCCAGCAGGCCCAGCAGCGGACCGGCCGAGGCAATCGTGCCGAGGGCGTTCAGGAAACGCTCCATGCGGTGCACCAGGTGCCGACCGGCATCCTCGATGCGCTCGCGGATCTGGTCGCGCGGGCGGTTGCGTGCTTCCAGCGCCACCGCCAGCAGCGCACCCAGCGGCGAGTTGGCCCGCAGCGACTGGATGTGGCTGGGATCGAGCTTGCCGCGCGCGGCCCAGTTGCGCACTTCCTGGCCCAGCCCGGGGGGCAGGACCTCGTTACGCCGCAAGGTCCAGAAACGCTCCAGGACAATTGCCAAAGCCAGTACGCCCAACAGCAGCAGCGGCACCATCGGCCAGCCACCGGCCTTGACCAGTTCCCACACGTTTCAACCCTCCGGCCCATCAGCCGCTTGTTTGACCGCCGATAGGATAGCAGCCGACCGCGCCCGCTCCGCGGCATCCCACCAACGCGGCTGAAAAACCCGCTGTTCACGCACGTGCAGGCCTTCACGCCCGAGCCAGGCGCGCAGCGCGCCACTGTCAGCGGTACCCAGCACTTCGGCACCGGCGTCCTGCCAGCGCGCGACCACCGCCGGCCGCGGGTGCCGGAAGCGGTTGCCGTGCCCGGCCGAGACAATCGCCAGCCGGGGCGCCACCGCAGCTACCCAGGCGGCACTCGAAGAGCCATCACTGCCATGATGCGGCACCACCACCAGCGCGGCCCGCAATGTGGACGGCGCCTGCAGCAGCTGCGCCTCACTGCGTGCACCGATATCGCCGGCCAGCAGGATCGCGCCCTGCGCGGTCGCGATACGCAGCACGCAGCTGCTTTCGTTGCCCTGGTACGAGGTGCCCGACCGGGGGTGCAGGAACTGGAAGTCGACCCCGTCCCAGCGCCAGGACTGCCCGGCGTGGCAGGGCGCATCGATGCCCGGCAGCGCACCCTGCGGTGCCAGCAGCGGGGTACGCGGGAAGCCGCGCCTGACCGCCGCAACTCCGCCGGCGTGGTCGCGGTCGCCGTGGCTGAGCACGAGGCGATCCAGCCGCCCCTCGCCCAACGCATGCAGAGTGGGCACGACGATCCGCTCGCCCGCATCGAACCCGCCCACCGCAGCAGGGCCGGTGTCGTACAACAACCGGTGGGTGCGGGTTCGCACCCATATGGCCATGCCCTGCCCCACATCCATCACCAGCAGCTCCACCTCGCCGTCGGCCGGGCGCTGCTGGGCCGGCCACAGCAGCGGCAGGCACAGCAGGGCCGCCGGCAGCCGCCCACCGCTGCCGCGCGGCAGCAGCAGCCAGGCAACCCCGAGCACCGCCGCCAGCAACGCCGCGTCGCGGGCCTGTGGCAGCCACCACAGCGCCAGCGGGCTGCGGGCCGCGTAGCCGAGCAGCCACCAGCTGCCTTCGAAACACCACGCGGCCAGCTGCCACGGCCAGCGCCCTGCCCCCTCCACCAACGCTTCCAGTGCCGTGCCCAGCAGCGCCAGCGGCACCACCACCAGGCTCCACCAGGGAATCGCCAGCAGGTTGACCAGCGGCCCGGCACGCGAGGCCTGGCCGAACAGCGCCACGGTAAGCGGCAGCAGCGCCAGCGTGGCCACGCCCTGCGCCGCCAGGAAGGGGCGCAGCCAACGCGGGTCGCGCCCCGGCAGGCACCACACCAGCCAGAGCACCCCGGCGAAGCTGAGCCAGAAGCCGGGCGCCAACACGGCCAGCGGATCCACCAGCAGCACCGCCAGGGCGGCCAGCGCCAGGGCCTGCCCGACCGTCACCCGGCGCCGGCTGCAGCGGGCGGCGGCCAGCACGGCAATCATCAGCACGGTGCGCACGGTCGGCAGCGCAAAGCCCGCCACCCCGGCGTACAGCGCTGCGCCGGAGACGGCGGCAACGGCCATCCCCAGCGGGCGCGGCCAATACCGTCCCAGCGGCGGCCACACGCGCCACGCGCAGCCGGCCAGCCACGCCGCGAAGCCTGCGACAAGACCGACGTGGAAGCCGGAGATGGCAATGAGATGGGTCAGCCCCAGTGCGCGCAGGTCGTCCCAGTCGGCCTGGGTGAGCGCGCGGGTATCGCCCAGTGCAAGGGCCTGCACGAACCGCGCACCGCTGCCGCTTACCTGGGCGGCGATGGCCGCCGCCATGCGTTCACGCCAGGCGGGCACCCCGCTGCCGGGCGCCAGTAAACGTGCGCTGCCCGGTTCGCGGACCTGTCCGGACCCTGCCACCCCCTGCAACAGGGCGTGACGCTCCGCATCGAAGCCACCCGGATTGCGCAGCCCCCGTGGCGGGCGCAGCCGTGCATGCAGCCTCCAGCGCGCGCCCGCCTGCACGCGCCGACGCGGATCCTCCCCGCTGCCGCCGTGGGTATGCCACCCCATCGCGAACACGCGGCCGCGCACCTCGACCGGCAGCGCCGCATCGTCGTCAACGTGAAACAGGAATCGGCTGCTACGTCCGCCGTGGTCGGGCAGGCTGATCACCCGCCCCTGCAGCACGTGATCGACCGCCGCTGCCGTGGCAGGCAGCTGCCGCGCAAGCGCCGCGTGACCATGCAGACAGGCGCAGCCCACCCCGAGCAACGCCGCGCCCAGCCACCGCCATCGCGAGGGCCAGCCCCCCACCAGCAAGCCGACACAAACCGCCACCGCCCCCAGCCCGCGCGGCAGCAACTGCGGCGCGAAGACGATGGCGCATACGCCCACCAGCAGCGCTGCAGCGCACGCCTTGCCGAACAGGGGAAGTGGAACCGCCGCTGGCGCACCGTCGCGGCCTGCCGCGATGACCATGCAACGCTCCGGGCACAAAACCTGATGCTGGGCCGGGCCGGATACCTGCGCTATCGGGCAGGTCGTCGTCTGGATGTCGGTGAATGCCGCCGGTCCCGCCATGGCGACCCGACCAACGCCGACCCAAACGAAAAAGCCGACCTGATGGCCGGCTTTTCTGTGGGTCACACTGCAGTCTCTGCGACTGGAGTGGTGGGCGGTACAGGGTTCGAACCTGTGACCCCTACCATGTCAAGGTAGTGCTCTACCGCTGAGCTAACCGCCCGTTTCCTGCTTCTGCGCCGCTGCGAATGCGTCGGTGCAGGCCGCGTATATTACGGACGTCCCCCGGCAAGCGCAACACTTTTGTGAAGATATTTCACAACGCGCTGTTCAGCCCAGACTGGCCTCCTTCAACTGCCGGATCTGGTCGCGCACGTGCGCGGCATCTTCAAATTCCAGGTCGCGGGCGTGCTGGTACATCTTCTGCTCCAGCGCCTGCAGCCGCTTGGCGATCTGCGCCGGCCCCAGCGTGCGGTAATCCACCGCCTCTTCGGCCACTTTGCCACCGCGGCCCTTGCCCTTGCCGCGCGACTCTTTCTCGGCCGCATCCGACCGCGCACCTTCAAGCACATCGGTGATCGGCCGCAGCACCGACTTCGGCGTGATGCCATGCAATTCGTTGTACTCGACCTGCTTGGCGCGACGACGGTCGGTCTCGTCGATCGCCGCCTGCATCGAGCGCGTGATCTTGTCCGCGTACAGGATCGCCTTGCCACGCAGGTTGCGCGCCGCGCGGCCAATGGTCTGGATCAGCGAACCGGTGGAACGCAGGAAGCCTTCCTTGTCCGCATCCAGGATCGCCACCAGCGACACTTCGGGCATGTCCAGGCCTTCGCGCAGCAGGTTGATGCCCACCAGCACGTCGAACTTGCCCAGGCGCAGGTCGCGGATGATCTCCACCCGCTCCACCGTGTCGATGTCCGAATGCAGGTAGCGCACGCGGATGCCGTGCTCGGTGAGGTAGTCGGTGAGGTTTTCGGCCATGCGCTTGGTCAGCGTGGTGACCAGCACGCGGTCGCCGAGTTTGATCCGCTCGTTGACTTCGCTCATCAGGTCGTCGACCTGGGTCCCCACGGGGCGGATCTCCACCACCGGATCGATCAGGCCGGTCGGGCGCACCACCAGTTCGGTGATCTCATCGCCGGCTTCGCGCAATTCGTACGGGCCGGGCGTGGCCGACACGTAGATGCTGCGCGGGCAGCGCGCCTCCCACTCCTCGAAACGCAGCGGGCGGTTGTCCAGCGCCGACGGCAGGCGGAAGCCAAACTCCACCAGGGTTTCCTTGCGCGACCGGTCGCCCTTGAACATCGCGCCGATCTGCGGAATGGTCACGTGCGACTCGTCGATCACCAGCAGCGCGTCGGCCGGCAGGTAGTCGAACAGGGTCGGCGGCGGCTCGCCCGGGGCCTTGCCGGTGAGATGCCGCGAATAGTTTTCGATGCCGTTGCAGAAGCCGACCTCGGCCATCATCTCCAGGTCGAACTGGGTACGCTGCGCCAGGCGCTGCGCTTCCACCAGCTTGTTCTGCTCGTAGAGCTGCTCCAGGCGCGGCTTGAGCTCGGCCTTGATGGTTTCCACCGCCGCCAGCACGCGCTCGCGGGTGGTTGCATAGTGGGTTTTGGGGTACAGCGTATAGCGCATCAGCTTGCGCAGGCTTTCACCGGTGAGCGGGTCGAACATGCTGATCTGCTCGACCACCCCATCAAACAGCTCGATGCGTACCGCTTCGCTGTCCGACTCGGCCGGGAACACGTCGATGACTTCGCCCCGCACGCGGAACGTACCGCGCTGCAGTTCGTACTCGTTGCGGGTGAACTGCAGCGAGGTCAGGTGGTTGATCAGGTCGCGCTGCTCGATGCGCTCGCCGGTGGACAGGATCAGGCGCAGCGACAGGTAGTCTTCCGGCGCGCCCAGGCCATAGATCGCCGACACCGTGGCCACCACGATCGCGTCCGGGCGCGACAGCAGGGTCTTGGTCGCGGCCAGGCGCATCTGCTCGATGTGCTCGTTGATCGAACTGTCCTTCTCGATGAAGGTATCCGACGCGGCCACGTAGGCTTCGGGCTGGTAGTAGTCGTAGTAGCTGACGAAGTACTCGACCGCATTGTTCGGGAAGAACGACTTGAACTCACCGTACAGCTGCGCGGCCAGGGTCTTGTTCGGCGCCATGATCAGCGTCGGTTTCTGGACGTTCTGGATGACGTTGGCAATGGTGTAGGTCTTGCCCGAGCCGGTCACGCCGAGCAGGGTCTGCTTGGCGATGCCCGCCTCGAAGTTGGCCGTCAGCTTCTCGATCGCCGCGGGCTGGTCGCCGGCCGGCGAATACGGGGAGACAAGTTCGAAGCGATCGCTCATGGTGCCGCCATATCCGGGGCCTGCCAGTATACCGGGGGCAATGGTGACGGCCGGCTGAGGGGAAGGCTGACAACGCGGGCAGCCTTGGGCCGATGGGAGCCGCGCGTGCCGCAGAACAGGCTGAACGCCTGCTCCTGCCGTGGACGGATACACCATGACTGCCGTGAAGCGCTGCTGGATACCGGGCTTTCATGCGGGGTTGACCCTGCTTGAACTGGTGGTGGGCCTCGCGGTCGTTGCCGTGCTGTGTGCCATCGCCCTGCCCGGCCTGCAGCCGGTGCTGGACCGGCAGCGCGCTGCCAGCGCCCGGCAGGTAGTGAGCAGCCACCTCGCCTTCGCCCGGTTGGCCGCGATCCAGGGGCGCCACCCCATCCGGGTGTGCGCCAGCGTCGACGGCGCGACCTGCAGCGGAGACGCGAACGGCTGGGCGACCGGCTGGATCGTGCATCGCGCCGGGCGGGGCGATGGGCCGACCACCGACGCCGGGCCGCCGCTGCGCCACCACCAGCTTCGCTACCCGCCCGGCTGGACGATCCGCTCGAGCGATGGGCGTCGGCATATGCGCTTCCTGCCGGATGGCCGTGCCTTCGGCACCAACCTGACCCTGCAGGTCTGCGCCCGTGGCGACCTGATGGCGGAGATCATCGTGAACAACAGTGGGCGGATACGCTCGGAGAGCGTCCGTCGCCCAGGCGGCTGTGCACCGTGACGACCTTGCACCGTCGGCCCACGCGCCAGGCGTGCGGCCGGACACATAGAAAAGGCCGCGATTTCTCGCGGCCTTTTCAGAATCTGGCGCCCGAAGTTGGACTCGAACCAACGACCCCCTGATTAACAGTCAAGTGCTCTAACCGGCTGAGCTATTCGGGCGGGGAGGCGCATTCTAGACGCTCACACCGGACCTTGCAACACTCTGCGCGCTTACCAGCAGGTCACTCCGGACGCAGTGGCCGGCGTCTTCTGGCCGGCCTGGTTGACGGTCATCGTGCCGCACTTGTCCCTGGCCTGGCCGCCCTGGGGGACGGCCGTGATCGTATACGTCTGCGCCCCCGGGTTGATGGTCAGCTGGTAGGCGGCGGTGCCGGTACGCGGCGAGTTGATCGTCTGCGACCCCGTCTCGCTGAACTTGAACGCCAAATAGCTGTTGTTGAGCGTATGCATGCGTTCGGCGCGCTGCATGTACTCGACCATCTCGGCCTTGGCCTGGGCGCGCTTGGAGCGCAGCACGTACTGGGTGTAGTTCGGGTACGCGATCGCGCTCAGGATGGCGATCACGGCCACCACCACCATCAGCTCGATCAGGGTGAAGCCCACCACTCGCGACCTGCCGCGTGCATGACAACGATAACGGGTCACTGGATCTGCCTCCACGATTGACGACCACAAGGATACGGCACGAAGATCCGCTGGCTGCCGTTGTTGACGTAGTTCCAACACTCGTTCTCCGGTGTCGGCGGCGGACCCGTCGGGCCGCCACCGCCGGGGCCGCCACCGCCACCGCCGCTACCACCAGCGGCCAGGCCGCCCCCGGGCAGCGAATTGATGCCGACGTCGGTCACGGCGGCACTGCCGGTCGAATCGGTCCTGAGCCCCGCCACGCCATCGGAGATCATCGTGCCGGTGGTCGAGTCGAGGCGCGACTGGCCAAAGGCACCGCCGCCGGTACTCGACTGCAGGCCGAACAGCCAATTGGTCCCCGACGAGGCGCAGCCCGCGTTGCCCGGCGTGGGCACATAGGTGGGCAGGTAGACAACGCCCTCGGAGATCGTCGGGTTGCCCACGAAACGCTCGCCGGCCGGCAGGTCGACGTACCAGCCGCGACCGTTGTTCGGCGGTGTGCCGGTGCTGAGCGTACGCTGGCCGCCGCTGGTGATCACGCTGCTGCCGCCCAGGTTGGCGCGGGTGAGCGTCGTGGTGACCGCGCCGTCCGTGGTGTCGTTGACGCCATACAGCGACTGCACCGACAGGTCGGACGGATCGCCGACAAAGGAGAAGCTGCCGGTGCCGAAGAACAGCATGTTGCCGCCCAGCTCACCGGACATCGACTCGATGCCGCCGGTGAACGGCTGGCGCAGCGTGCGGCCGCCTTCGGTGTAGCTGCGGGTCGTGAACAGCGGCACCGTCACGTTGGCACGGCTGCGCAGGTCGAACTTCCAGACCGCGCCCTTCTGGTCGGTGCCGTAGGCGGTGTCGGCGTAGCCGTCGCTGCCGCGGGTCTGCTGGCTGGTGCCGCCGTAACGGTCCACCACAACCACGCTGCCCAGGCCGTTGCTGCCGGTGGGCACGCCGGCGCCGGATTCCACCGCTTCAATCATCGAAATGGTCGGCGTGCCGGTCTTGATGTCGACCAGGAACAGCACCGCCTTGCCATTGGCGCTGTTGTAGCCATTGCCAAATACCGCGCGCCAGACCGGCGTACCGGCGCTGTCGAGCATCGGCACGATCACCGGGCGCGCCAGCACATGGCCGATGTTGTTGCGCACGTCGGCCGACAGGGCCGTATCCAGATCGCTGATTTCCCACAGCTTGCTGCTGGCACCAAAAGTGGTGCCCGGGGTCACGTCCAGACCGAACACGCTGCGGCCACCGGCGCCGGAGGCGCCCACCAGGGTGGTATGCCAGTTGTTGCCGTAACGGGTATCGACCACGGTGATCTTGCCGTCGACGTAGTAGCGGTGATCGAACTTCTGGTCGTTCAGGTTCTTGGCGTTGTACGGGAACAGCAGGTTGCCCATGTGGCCGAGCGCCGTGGCCGGGATGTAGGCGAACGCCTCGGTACCGCCACCTGCAATCTGGGTGCCGGCGCCGTTCATGCCGCCATTGAAGGCATGCAGCATGCCGTCATTGGCCCCCACGTAGACCATGTAGTTGGCGTTGGCCCGCTTGTTGGTCAGGTAGGTCTGGTACGACGCGGCCAGGTCGACCCCAAGACGGCGGTAACCGAAGTCATCGCCCGGTGCGCTTACCACCGGGCTGGAGTTGACGATGTCACCCAGCCGCGTGGTGCGATCGCGCAGCTTGCCGCCACTTTTCACTTCGCCGCTCTGGTCACCCTTGAGGTAGGCCACCGCCGTGGTGGCCGTGGCCCCCAGTGCGGTCAGCTCGGTGGCGCTGCAGCGGGACATGCCCGGGTACAGTGCGGTCGACTTGGTGCACAGGTCGGCCAGCGTCACGCTGCCATCGTTGAACTCACGGGTGGTGCCATCCTTGGTGTAGAAGACCTTGCGCCCGCTGTTGGGCAGCAACGCAGCCGCCTCCCAGATCGGGGTGGAGACCACCTGCCGCTGCGAATTGACCGACAGCGCACTGGCCGACAGGCGACCGAACCAGTCGGTACCTTCGTTGGCGATTTCGTAGCTGGGGCCCACCGTGATGGAACCGGCACCGACGCGGGCACCGCTGGAACCGGAGCCACCGGACGGCGAGGCACCCGAGGTCACCGACGACAGCACCCGGCGCATCGCGGTGGTGATTTCTTCCGGGGTACGGGCGTTGATGTACTCGCCGCGGGTGTTGACCGTGGCATGCCAGATGTCATCGACCGTGCTGCGCTGGTCGTCCTGGCGCGGCGGCCAGTTGCCGTAGATCGACGCGTCGGTGTACGGGTTCTGATCCAGGTCCGGATTGAACAGATTGCCGCGCGCGCCCAGGGTGACGCCGTAGAAGTTGATGTGCAGGTTGGTCTGGCAGTCCAGGCTCTTGTCCGGATTGCCGGCCTTGCACGCCTGCGGCACCGGCACCTGGCCGGCAGTCAGGTCGGTGCGCAACGGCGAGGCGCCGCCCACACTGTTGTAGTACTTGGTCACGATGTCGGCCATCGTGTTGCTGTTGCCGTCCTGGAACGGGCTGCCCATGCCGCCGTCGTTGTTGCCGACCGTCGGACCACCGCCGTTGCTGAAGCCGTCGGTGAACAGCATCACCGCATTCTTCTGGCACGACAGCTGTACCGGTGCACCAGTGTCGGTCCGGGTGAACTGCAGCGCGGCCGCGTTCACCGCCTGCCGGTTGGGCGTACCGCCGCTGGCGGTCAGGGCGATCATGTCCGTATACAGCGCGAGCTTGTCGGTGTTGACCGCCATGTCACGCATGGTCAGCCGCTTGCTCTGGTCCGAACCGCTGTCGTAGCTGCCGTTCTGGTTGATCCGGAAATAACCCACGCGCAGATTGTTGACGTCCGACAGCGAACGGGTCATGCCGGCAATCATCGCGCGGTTGCGGTTGCCGTAATACGAGTACCAGTTGGCGAAGTTCTGCAGCGCCGCGGTATTGCCCGCGCCGATGGTGTACTTCCACATCGAGCAGTTGGTACCGCAGGCATTGTTCACGCGCACACGGGTGACGCCGTTGTAGGCGTTGTTCACCCCAGGAATCTGCGGGTACGGATCGTTGGCCGAGGTCCAGCGGGTGAAGAAGGTTGCCGGCGTGTACTGCATGTAGATCGTGGCCACACCGTCGTTCCAGGTGTAGTCGTTGGTGCGCTGGTAGTTGGTGTTGCCGTACCGGTAGAACGTACCCGCCGGGATCACCATGCCGTCCTGCATGCGGAACGAATCCGCACCCGCGGTGCTGTAGTACGGCGAGGCCAGCGCCACCGTACCGGTGTTGCGCGGATCGACGCGGGTGGCCAGCAGGCCGGCGTCACCATAGGACACGCCGTTGCCGGCCACCCAGGGCTCGTACTTCACCGCAGGGTTGAAGTAGGTCGGGTTGAAGTCGGACGAGCGCGAGAACCCCAGCTGATCGATCGGCGGGATACCGTAGTAGTTGTTGATGCGTGTACCCGGCAGCAGGTAGAAATAATCGCAGTTGCCGGAGGTGTTCAGGTTGCCACTGGAATCGAAGAAGCTCTTGCGGCCAGTGTCCCAGCAGCCCTCGCCGTCCATGCCCGGGAACTGGGTCTGGAAGGTCATCGAGCCGGAATCATCCACCGCCATGATGAAGGCCGGCGGCGTCTGCACCTGATTGTTCAGGGGCGCCTGTGCCAGCAGGCCCTGCGCCTGCGCGGCGATCAGGTTGTAACCAAGCAGCCCCAGGCCCGCGAGGGCGACGGCGGAGGTAGCGGTAATCCACTTGAACTTGCGCGTAGCCATGGCCGCGTCCTCAGAGCTTGAAAATGGTGTCGACGACCGACGCAGACGTCGGGCTGGCCGGGGTGTCGGCCGAGAAGCCGGTGATCTGGTACGTCGCCGTCGGGGTATCGCCAGTCTTGCCCATGCTGTTGGAATTGCCGGCAACGTCACCACCGCAGGAGTCGATGCGGCGCACGTTGACCGCTGGCGCGGCACCGGTACTGCGTTGCTCGGCCCACTCCACCGCGTCGAACGCGTTGCAGTCCAGCGTGATGGCACTCTCGGTGAA
Organism: Stenotrophomonas sp. 10N36; assembly: GCF_056395005.1. Classification (NCBI taxonomy): domain Bacteria; kingdom Pseudomonadati; phylum Pseudomonadota; class Gammaproteobacteria; order Lysobacterales; family Lysobacteraceae; genus Stenotrophomonas; species Stenotrophomonas sp. 10N36. The sequence goes on from NZ_JBFTIS010000001.1 coordinate 404,923, forward strand.
CAGCGCGCCGGCCGGCGCCGTGGTGCGGTTGAAGACGGCCGCCGCGGTGGCTTCGGCGGTGCGCACCACGCCCTCGGTGTTCTGGAACGAGCGGTTCACCGCCCGGTAGTTGGAGGCCATCTTCTCCTGCATGCCGGCCACCTGCATGCCGGCGATGCCGAGCAGCGCCAGCAGGATCAGCATGATCAGTGCCACGTACAGCACCGCACCCTGCTGGTGGCGGCGGCTGGAGAGGGAGGGAGCGTTCTTGGTCGCCATGGTCAGTTCCCGAACAGACGGTTGCGCAGCGCGATGCTGACTTCGTAGGAGGTGCGGTAGCGCCCATCCTTGAGCCCGCTGGCGTCGTACTTGGTGCCCAGCACGCCCAGCTCGGAGGTCACGTCCGAGGCGGCCACGGTGGCCGCCCCCGGGCTTCGCAGCACCAGCCCCACCTGCACCAGGCCGACGCGACGCCACTGCCCCACACCGGTGGCGTTGGTCTGGGTGGTCACACCCGACGCCGTCGCCTGGGCGGTGATGTTGCCGGTCGGCTGGGTGGCCTTGCTGATGTTGGCGGTGGTGTCCAGGCCGAACAGCAGCTGCATGTTCTCCACGCCTTCCACCAGCTCTTCGTTGATGACGTAAGTACCTGCGGAGCCGGCGCGTGCGCGGCGCAGGCCGGGCTCGCCGGTAGCAGCGTTGACACCCACGTAATACACCACCGATTCGGCGCGATAGACCATGGTCGGCGCCAGGGGCGCGGCCACGAACCGGGACAGATCCACGCCGCCGGTGGCGGTCACCGTGCCCCCACTGACCGAACCGCGGAACACCTGCGCCGAGTTGCAGTCGGCCACGCCGAACACGGTGGGTGCGGCGACGCCATTGAGGTTCAGCCGCGCCGCCTTGGCCGTATCCATGGTCAAGGTGGTGGCACTCACGCCGATCACCGGCACGCCTTCCGGGGCCAGGTAACGCAGCACCAGTACGTCACTGCCGGCCACCGGCGCGGGCACCAGCCCGGTGATGGTGCCCGGCATGCCCGCCGGAATCGTGCCGCCGCCGGCCACCAGGGTGGCGTTCGGCGCCGTACCCGGGGCTTCATAGCCTTGCACGGCCACGTTGAAATCCAGGGGCGCGCCGCTGCCTGCCGTCGCGCCGGTGGTGATCCGCGGGTCGCCGAACGCCTTCACGATATGCGCAAGGTCGTTCACGCACCCCATGTGCCCGGCCATGCGGACATCGCGCTCCAGGAAGTCCAGCGCGAAGCGGCCGTTTTCCTGTACGCGGGCTACGCCTTCGGACAGCCGCGAGGCCGACTGCGACGCGATGAAGATCTGGATGACACCCAGCATGAGCACCAGGCCGATGGCCATGGCGATCATCAGTTCCACCAACGACAGGCCGTGCTGGCGCGTTCTGGACATGGACAGGGAACTCATAGCTGGGTGGTCAGGGCGAAGGTGGTGGGCGAATCCGGGTTGCTTGCATCCCATCGGTCGTCGGCCCAGGTAATGGAGACCGTGGCGGCGCCATTGACCATGACCACGGTGGCGCCGGCATTGGCGCCCATGGCCTTGACGACCTGGCATTGCCAGCGGGAGATATTCTGTTCGATCGTCACCGCATTGCTGACCGGCCGCGTGCAGGCAGTATCGGTTGCGCTCACGGTACCCGGCGCGAAGGTGGCATTGGTGTACCAGGCCGACTGGTGCCGGTTGCTGCGCATCTGCTCGGTGAGGTCGTAGGCCAGGTTGGTGGCCTGGGTACGGTAATTGGCACTCTGCACGAACCGGATGTTGGCGGTCTGCAGCAGTGCGAACCCGAGCAGCCCGAAGGCGAGGATCACGATCGCGATCAGCACTTCCAGCAGGGTGAAGCCACCCTGGGCAGCGCGGAGAGGGACGGGACGACGCTTCATGGGCAAGCTCCCTTCACGGCGCTGATCTGGCCAGAGGCGTTGATGGTGACGGTACGCAGCAGGGACTGGGTGCCGCACTTGTCCGGGCGCATCACCAGCACCTGGTCTGCCGCCAGCTTGCGGCGGCCACGCCCATCGAAGGCGATCGGTGCGGTGGGGCCCTGCACGACCAGGCCGCTGCTGATCTTGTTGAACCGCAGCACGGTGTCGCCGGTGCCGTACAGGCCGTTATGGTCGATGTCGGAGAAGGCCATCATGCCGACGCCCCAGGCGCCGTCGCAGGTATTGCCGTTGCTGCTGCCGCACACGCCGCCACCGCGGCTGTTGCGGATGGCTTCGCTGCGGGCCAGGTTGACCAGCCCCAGCAGCTCGTTGTGCCCGGCCGCCAGCCGGTTGGAGCGGAGGGTGCCCTGGAAGCTCGGATAGGCGATGGCCGACAGGATGGCGACCACCGCGACGGTGACCATCAACTCAACCAGTGTGAAACCCTTGGACGGGCGCATGGACATGGAACGCTCCCCAGCGTGATGGGACAGACGATGGACGCCTCGCCGCCTGCCGGCAAGGGGCGGCAGGATGAACGGTCATCCGGGGGCGACAGGCGTCAAGGGGTTGACGCCGCGCGGTACCGGGAGGGCGGCCAGGACCCGGCCCACCCTCCCCCGCCCCGGCGGGTCAGCCGGGGCGCTGGGCTCAGGCCAGGACCTTGTAGCAGGGCTGGTACTCGCCGGAAATCTTCATCCGGCGCTGCTCGACGAAGCCGCGCAGCAGCTCGTCCAGGGCCTGCATCATGTCGGCGTCGCCGTGGATCTCGAACGGGCCGAACTCCTCGATGCGGCGCATGCCGTCTTCCTTCACGTTGCCGGCCACGATGCCGGAGAACGCGCGGCGCAGATCGGCCGCCAGGGCATGCGGCGGTCGCCCGTGGTGCAGGTCCAGCGCGGCCATGGCTTCATGGGTCGGCACGAACGGCTGCTGGTACTCCCACGGAATCTCGATGGACCAGTTGAAGAAGAACGAATCCTTCTGCTCCAGGCGGTGCTCGCGCACGCGCTTGATGCCCGCGGACATGCGTCGCGCCACTGCCACCGGGTCGCCGATGATGATCTCGTAGCGCGCGGCCGCCGCATCGCCCAGGGTCAGGCGGATGAAGCGGTCGATCTGCTCGAAGTACGGCGCGGCCACGGTCGGGCCGGTCAGGATCAGCGGGAACGGCAGGTCCTTGTTTTCCTCGCGCAGCAGGATGCCGAGCAGGTACAGGATTTCCTCGGCGGTACCGACGCCGCCGGCGAACACGATGATGCCGTGGCCGATCCGCACGAACGCTTCGAGACGCTTCTCGATGTCCGGCATGATCACCAGGTGGTTGACGATCGGGTTCGGCGACTCGGCGGCGATGATGCCCGGCTCGGTCAGGCCGATGTACCGGGTGACGTGCTTGCGCTGCTTGGCGTGGGCAATGGTGGCGCCCTTCATCGGGCCCTTCATCGCGCCCGGGCCGCAGCCGGTGCAGATATCCAGGCCGCGCAGGCCCAGCTCGTAGCCGACCTGCTTGGTGTACAGGTACTCATCGCGGCCGATCGAGTGGCCACCCCAGCACACCACAAGGTTCGGGTCGCCCGGGTTGAGGATGCGCGCGTTGCGCAGCAGCCCGAACACCGCGTTGGTGATCCCTTCGGAGGATTCCAGTTCGGCCGCGTAAGCCGGGCCCATTTCGATGGCCATGTAGGCCAGGTCGCGGACCACGGCAAACAGCAACTCGGCGACGCCGCGGATGATCTCGCCGTCGACGAAGGCCATCGCCGGCGCGTTCACCAGGTCGATGCGCACGCCGCGATCCTGCTGGGCCACCTGGATGTCGAAATCGGGGTACAGATCGCGCGCCGCGCGCGGATCGTCGGAGGCGCTGCCGCTGGTCAGCACGGCCAGCGCGCAGCGGCGCAGCAGCTCGTGCATGCCGCCGCCGGATGCATCGCGCAGGCGTGCCACCTCGGCGCGCGACAACACATCCAACCCACCGCGCGGGTAGATCCGCGCGTCCTGCACCGGCAGCGTCCGCGCCGGCGTTTCGGTGATCTTCATTTCCATTCTTTTCGCTTCCTCAAGGTAGACGACTGTACTGCTGCCCCCTTAAAAAGCAAAACGGCCGGGAAACCCGACCGTTGGATACATCCTGACGTCAGCAGGCCATTTGGAGCCGCTGCGGTGCACTGATTTCTGCGCAACCCATCGAAGATACATGGACCGGGCCGATCTGGCAAGGAGGCGACCCAACGCGAGCGGCCGCCCACAAAAAAAACGGCCGGGTTTCCCCGGCCGTTTTCAATCAACCATCACGTTCTATGGATCAGAACTTGTACTTCAGGGTCAGCTGCATCGACCAGCGCGACACGCCGGTGTTGCCCTTGTCGTTGTTGTTTTCCTGGATCTGCGGGCTATCGGCGGAACCGGTGAAGTTGTAGATGTACTTGCCGGTGGCCGGATCGATACCTGCGTAGCTGGCAACGCGTGCGGTCGAGTTGAAGCCGTAGTCTTCGATGCGGCCCCACTTCTTGTTGATCAGGTTGCCGACATTCATGATGTCCAGCGCCAGCTCACCCTTGTGCTCCTTCATGAAGCCCGGGAATTCCTGGGCGATATGCACGTCGAAGCTGTTGGTCCACTTGGTGCGGAAGGCGTTGGCCGGGGCAATCTGGCCCTGGTACTTCTCCAGCTGCGGGTTGGCCGCCAGCCAGTCGAAGAAGGCCTTTTCCATTGCCGCGCCGCCGGTGAACTTGACGTCGCCGTAGCCGTTGGGCACGTAGAACAGGTCGTTGAAGAAGCCGGCACCCGAGGTGGACGCAGCGTCGCCGTTCATGTCGTTGTAGTAGATGTAGCTGAACGGACGACCCGAACGGCCTTCATAGAACAGGCCCACGGAGGTGTTGTAGTCGCCGAAGAACGCCTTCTTCCAGTTGATCGAGCCGGTGATACGGTCCTTGATCGCGTAGCGCGAGTCATAGGCCACGTTCTCATTGACGTTGCCGATCAGGGTGCTACCCCAGTTGGAGGTGTTCTGCGAGCTGGTCAGCGGGCTGACTTCCTTCGCAGCGGTGTAGGTGTAGGCCAGCGACCAGCCCCAGTTTTCGGTCAGCGGCTTGTTCAGGCCAACGGTGAACTGGCGGCTGCTGCCCTTGTCGGTGTTCTTCATCAGCAACACGTCGCCCATGTCGGAAGGGCGATTTGCCTTGCCGCCCACGCGCTGGGTGGTACCAACGGCAGTTGCACCCTCACGGATAGAGCAGTTGGTCGGCGTAGCTGCCAGACCCACGCATGGAATGTAGCCCGCGCCGTTCCAGAACAGCTCACGACCGTCCTGACCAATACGGGTCGAACCGGCGCCAGCCTGGTTGTACAGATCCAGACGCTCGAAATAGATCGCGCTCTTGACCTTGGTGTACAGGAACTCAGCCGACGCGACGATGCCGTACCACGGCAGTTCGTGGTCAAAGGCCAGGTTGGTCTTCCACACCGACGGCAACTTCAGGTCGGGCGAGGCGATGTCCACGTTCTGGCGTGCACCGGCGCCCGCGCTCGGGATGTACGGCGGATTGGTGTCCGGGGTGAAGATCGCGCCCGGGTTGTTCACCGTGTACTCGGTGTAGTTCAGGCCGGTGTTCTGGTAGGCACCTGCCAGCCACACGTTCGGGGCCGCGCCACCGAACAGGCCCACGCCGCCGCGCAGCTGGGTCGGGCGATCGGTGTCGAAGGTGTAGTTGAAACCGAAGCGCGGCTGCACCAGCTTCTGGTCAGGCAACTGGGTGTTGTCATACCCGTACAGCTGCATGATGCGCGGGTTGTACAGCTTCTGCGTGCTGAAATCCGGCATGTCGACGCGGACGCCGGCCTGCACGGTCAGATTGCTGTTGACGGCCCAGCTGTCCTGGATGAACACACCGGTGTTCTTCAGCGTGTACTTGGCCGGGATGTCATCGTAGCTGCCGCCTGCACGCGGGGCGCGCACGATGTACTGGGCCGGATTATTGTTGGCGAAGTCGTTGAGGCTGGCGAAGCTGTAGGCGCCATTGACGTTACGGCCGTAGTAGTTCAGCAGGTCGTTGTCGGAGTAGTCGAAACCGAACTTGACGGTGTGGTCGCCGACGTACCAGGTAGCCGCACCGAAGGCGCTCAGTTCCTTGCTCTCGACCGCATTGACGTGCGAGTTCTGCTCGGTACCAAAGTACAGCGAGTCATTGCCGGTGGCGCCAAAGCCACGCACCTGGATCTGCGGCAGGCTCGACGGGGTGGTACGGACCGAGGTGTATTCCTTGTGCGACAGCTTGAACTCGGTCGAGAAGTTCTCGGACCAGTCACTGAACAGCTCGCCCATCCACGATTCGTAGGTCTTCGGCTGCTGGTACCAGAAGCTGCTCAGCGAAACGGCGCTGCTGCTGATCTGCGGGAAGCGCACCACGTTCTGCTCGAGCTTGTTGTAACGCACGGCAGCACGGTGGTTGTCGCTGATGTTCCAGTCGACCTTCAGCGCGTACTCTTCCACTTCGGTCTTGTTCGACGGCGCGTTGAGCGAGCCGGCATCGAAGCCGTAACCGGTGGCGATCTGCTGCGCGCGGGTGATGTCGGCATCGGTGATGGTGCCCTTGCCGTAAGGCGAGTCGGTCAGGCTGACGCCCGGGGCCGAACGCTCCATCTTTTCGTAGTTGGCGAAGAAGAAGACCTTGTCCTTGATGATCGGGCCACCCAGGGTCATGCCGTAGGTCTTTTCGTCATCGAAGCCGTTGAAGCGGACGCCTTCCAGATCCTTGCGGACCATATCCTTGTCGCGGTACGCGTAGTACACGGTGCCGCCGAAGTTATTGGTACCCGACTTGGTCACCGCGTTGATCACCGCACCGGTACCACCGGCGATGGTGGTGTCGTAGTTGGCGATGTCGATGTTGATTTCCTGGATCGCATCCATCGACACCGGCTGACGCTCGGTCGGCAGGTTGTTGGATTCCAGGCCGAACGGATCGCCGGCACCGATGCCGTCGATGCGGATCGCGTTGTAACGGGTGTTCTGGCCACCGACCGAGATCGCACCGTCGGCCTTGCTGACCTGCGAGATGCGCGGGTCGAGGCGGATGTAATCCTGGATGTTGCGGTTGACCGACGGCAGCGACTCGATCGTCTGGCGATCAACGTTGGTGCCGGTGCCCATCTTGTAGGCGCTGAAGATTTCCGAACCACCGGCCACGGCCACGACCTGCACGGCATCGAGGTTGGTGGCACCGGCGGCCATGTCACCGGCCAGGTTGGCGTTGACGGTGTTTACCTGATTGAGGTTCAGGTAAACGCCTTCTTCGGTCTTGGTGCCTTCACCGGCCTTGTTGATGGTGATGGTGTACGGACCACCCACGCGCAGGCCGCGCGCGTTGTAACGACCCGACGCATCCGTGGTGGCGCGGCTGACGGTGCCCGACTCGGTGTGCGTGATGGTGACTTCGGCACCGACAACAGGCGAACCTGCGGCGGACGTGACCTGGCCGCCGACACCGGCAGAGGTGCTCTGGGCGAAGGCGGGAGCGGCGGCAAGTGCAGCCACGAGACCAAGAGTGAGCTTGGACATCCGGAGGTGGGTCATTTTGGGGATAGCCTCGATGCGAGATTGGGGATGGCGGAGAAAAAAACGCGCCCAAGCAGCCTTGCTGGCGGCTGACTGGACTTTTGATCTGGGTTCCCTAGCCGCTGGCTGGTTTCAGCCGCAACGGTTAACACTAGATTAACACGGTAGCTTCGGATTGTGACGGTTTGGCGACAAAACACACGCCATCACAACGGTATCGTGACGCTTTCTTCACATTTAGGATGGACTGGCTGAATGGCGGGGATATGACAGCGCGCCCGCCCGTAGAGCCGGGCTCTGCCCGGCTGGAACCGCGATCGGCCAATTGCGTAGGGCCGGTCTCTGCCCGGCTGCGCCAGAACGTCAAAGGCAGCCGGGCAGAGCCCGGCTCTACGGGGCTCAAGCGGCCGGGCGGCGCCCGGCGCTACGCGGCGGGGGTGTGGATCTGCCCGCGGTGGCCCGCACCGGCGGCTGAGAGCAGCAGCACGGCAGCTTGCGCGCAGTCGACCGGATCGCGGGCGCTGCGGTCTTCATCCAGCGAAAAGGCCCGGGCACGCAAGGCCGTGCGCATCGGGCCCGGCTGCAGGCCGCTGACCCGGACAGGGCTGCGGCCCAGCTCGTCATGCAGGCTGCTGATCAGGCCGCGCAGGCCGTGCTGGGCGGCGCCATAGCCCCCCCAGTAGGCCTGCCCTACCCGTGCTGGATCGTCCACGGTGAACACGAGTGCGGCATCGTCACGCTGGCGCAGCAGCGGCAGGCAGGCCTGGGCCAGCCAAGCCGGCGCGGTCAGGTTGACGTGCACCGCCCGGGCGAAGGCGGCCGGGTCGGCCAGCTCGAACGGGGTCAGGCCGGCGAAGTCGGCGGCGCAGTACAGCAGGCCGTCCAGACGGCCAAGCTCGCTCTGCAGGCGCTCGGCCAGTGCGGCGTAGTCGTCGGGGGTGGCCCCTTCCAGGTCCATCGGGTACAGCAGCGGCTCGGGGCCGGCGGCCAGGACGGCCGCGTACACCCGGTCGAGCCGGCGCGGCTTGCGTCCCAGCAGGACCACCGTGGCACCGGCTCCGGCGCAGGCCACGGCAGCGGCGCTGCCGAAGCCACCGCCCGCACCGGCGATGAGGATGACGCGATCGGCAAGCGATCCAGTCCCGACCACAACGGACGGGACCGCACTCATGGGAGCGATGCCTCTTCCACGATGCGCTTGAGCTCGCCGGATTCGAAAAGCTCCAGCACGATGTCGCAGCCGCCGATCAGTTCGCCGTGGATGAACAGCTGCGGGAAGGTGGGCAGGTTGGAGAAGCGCGGCAGGTTGGCGCGGACCTCCGGTTCCTCAAGCACGTTGACCGTGCGCAGCGCGACCGCGCCGGCGGCCATCAGGGCCTGGATTGCCCGGCTGGAGAACCCGCACATGGGGTACTGGGGGGTGCCCTTCATGAACAACACGAGGGGGTAACGCTCCACTTCGGTCTGGATCTGCTGCATCACCGCCACAACGACTCTCCCTGCGGGTGGGACAACCCGGCCTGGCCGGTCGGATAGACTTCCCTCAGCGCCATTGTAAGCCTTCCGGCCCTGCCACCGGCGCCCCCGTCCCCAATCCAATGCGAGCCATGCCCCTCGACCTGCCCCGCCTGCCCTACGACCGCACCGCCCTGCAGCCGCACCTGTCGGCCGAAACGCTGGACCTGCACCACGGTCGCCATCATCGCGCCTACATCGAGGCGGTCAATGCGCGCATCGAAGGCACCGAGCTGGCCGACCTACCGCTGGAGGACATCGTGCGGCAAAGCCAGGGCAGCCTGTTCGATGCCGCCGCCCAGGCCTGGAACCACGCGTTCTACTTCCAGTGCCTGCACCCGCGCGGCGGCGGCGATCCGAAGGACCGGCTGGGCGAACTGGTGACCCGCCACTTCGGCGACGTGCGCCGGCTGCGCGAGGAATTCGAGCGCGCCGCACTGGGCCTGTTCGGTTCGGGCTGGGTATGGCTGGTGCAGCACCCGACCGGCGCGCTGGCGATCCAGAGCACGCGCAATGCCGGCACGCCGCTGACCGGGCACAGCACCCCGCTGCTGGCCTGTGATGTGTGGGAGCACGCGTATTACACGGACTACCAGAATGAGCGCGCGCGCTATCTGGAGGCGTTCTGGAAGCTGGTCAATTGGGATTTCGTGGCGGCGCAGTTGCGCGATTGAGCTGTGTGTACCGACCAACGGTCGGTACCTACCCGGGGCGTTGACGGGCGGTTTCGACCGGGGGTTGGGATGGCCGCGTGTACCGGCCAACGGTCGGTACCTACCCGGGGCGTTTACGGTCGGTATCGACCGGGGGTTTGGGATGCTGCGTGTACCGACCAACGGTCGGCACCTACCCGGGGCGTTGACGGTTGGTATCGACCGGGGTTTGAGACGGCCGCCTTTACCGACCAACGGTCGGTACCTACCCGGGGCGTTTACGGTCGGTATCGACCGGGGGTTTGGGATGCTGCGTGTACCGGCAGATTCCGGTAGGTCACGACCGTTGGTCGTGACCGGGGCGCCGTCATCCTCCCACCGATCTACCCGCGCAGCGCCGCGACCACCGGGGCGACCTGGGCGCTGCGATCAAGCTGCCCGCCCACGTTTTCCAACGCATCGGCCAGCATGCCCGCGTCGTCATCGCGCAGCGTGGCATGGCCCACCTTGCGGCCGTCGCGCGGCTGCTTGCCGTAGTCGTGCCAATGCCCGCCGGGCTGGCCCAGCACGGCCTCGGCAGCCGGCATCGCGCCCAGCCAGTTGAGCATGCAGGCCTGCCCCAGCATGCGGGTGTCGCCCAGCGGCAGGCCGAGCACCGCGCGCAGGTGGTTCTCGAACTGCGAGGTCTCGCTGCCTTCGATGGTCCAGTGGCCGGAGTTGTGCACGCGCGGGGCCATCTCGTTGACCAGCAGCTCGTCACCGCGGCAGAACAGCTCCAGCGCGAACACGCCGACATAGTCCAGGCGCTCGGCCAGCGCGCGGGCATGGCCGATGGCCGCCTCGTGCTGGGCCGGGCTCAGGCGCGCCGGGGCCAGACTGGCCGACAGCACGCCGTCCACATGCCAGTTGCCGGTGACCGGCCACGCACGGAACTCACCGTCGCGACCGCGTACGGCGACCACGCTGACTTCGCGATCAAAGGCGACGAAGCCCTCCAGGATCAGACCGGTCTTCTCGACGTACTCGCCGAGGGTGGCCCAGGCTGCATCGATATCGGCCGCGCTGCGGATGCGGAACTGGCCCTTGCCGTCGTACCCCAGGCGGCGGGTCTTGACGATGCAGGGCATGCCGAACTCGGCCACCCGCGCGGCCAGCTCGTCGCGGCTGCGGATGTCGGCGAACGGCGGCAGCGGAATGCCCAGTTGCTGGAACAGGGTCTTCTCGCTCAGGCGGTCTTGGGCCACGGCCAGCGCATCCGGGTTGGGATACACCGGCACGCGCTCGGCCAGGAAGCGGGCGCTGTGCGCGGGCACGTTCTCGAAATCGAAGGTGACCACGTCCACGCGGGCGGCAAATGCGGCGAGCGCGGCCTCATCGTCGAACGCGGCCACCTGCAGCGGCGCCACCTGGGCACCACAGGCGTCGGCGGCCGGGTCGAACAGTTCAAAGCGCAGCCCCAGCGGCGCGCCGGCCAGCACCATCATGCGGGCCAGCTGGCCACCGCCCAGGATGCCTACGGTTTTGGTGCTCATTGACGCGGATCGTCGTGGGCCATGACGTCTTCGGTCTGGCGGGCGCGGAATGCGTCCAGCGCCTGGCCGATCGCCGGCTGCTCCGGGGCCAGCATCGCGGCCGCGAACAGTGCCGCGTTCGACGCGCCGGCGTTGCCGATGGCGAAGGTGGCCACCGGGATGCCGGCCGGCATCTGCACGATCGACAGCAGCGAATCCATGCCGTTCAGGGCCTTGGACTGCACCGGCACGCCCAGCACCGGCACGGCGGTCTTGGCCGCGATCATGCCCGGCAGGTGGGCCGCGCCCCCGGCACCGGCGATGATCGCGCGCAGGCCGCGGCTGCCGGCCTGCTCGGCATAGGTGAACAGCACGTCCGGCGTGCGGTGCGCCGAAACCACTTTCACTTCATAGGGAACGCCGAGCGCATCGAGCTTCTGGGCGGCGTGCTGCATGGTTTCCCAGTCGGAGCGGGAACCCATGACGATGCCGACGAGCGGCGCGGATTGGTTGGGGGTCATTGGCCGTCACCTGCCTTAAAGACGTATTCTAGCCATCTTCCACGCAAGACGAAGAATCCATGGATCGCAAGCTGCTTGACCTGCTGTGCTCGCCCGACACCCGCCAGCCCCTGTCCCTGCTGGACGCCAAGGGTCTGGAGGCACTCAACCGCGCGATCGGCGCCGGCACCGTGCTCAAGGCCGACGGCAGCACCCAGGCGCTGGCCCTGCGCGAGGCGCTGCTGACCCGCGACCGCAAGCAGGTGTTCCGTGTCGACGATGGGATTCCGGTGCTGCTGGCCGAGGAAGCCATCGCCACCGCGCAGATCGCCGACTTCCCGGAAAAATGAGTCGGGCCGAGCTTGCGGCACCTGATGCCGCCGGGGTAACGGCCGATGTGGCACGGGCGCTGGCCGAGGATATCGGCAGCGGCGATGTCACCGCCGCACTGCTGCCCGACCGCCCCGACAGCGCCTACCTGCTGTGCAAGCAGGACGCGGTGATCGCCGGCCGGCCGTGGTTCGACGCCACCCATCGCGCCCTGGACCCGCAGGTCCAGATCGAGTGGCGGGTGGCCGAGGGCGACCACGTTGCCGCCGGTACGGTGCTGGCCATCCTGCACGGGCGCAACCGCAGCCTGGTGAGCGCCGAGCGCACCTCGCTGAACTTCCTGCAGACGCTGTCAGGAACGGCCACCACGACGGCGCGCTACGTGGCCGCCGTGGCGGGCACCGGCGCACGCATCCTGGACACCCGCAAAACCCTGCCCGGGCTGCGCGTGGCCCAGAAGTACGCGGTGCGCTGTGGCGGCGGTGACAACCATCGGCTGGGATTGTTCGACACGGTGATGCTCAAGGAAAACCACATCCGCGCCGCGGGCTCGCTCACGGCGGCGGTGCAGTCCGCGCGGGCGCAGTGGCCGCAACTGCCGCTGGTGGTCGAGGTGGAGGACCTGGTCCAGTTGCGCGAAGCGCTGGCCGTGGGCTGCGAGCGCATCCTGATCGACGATTTCGATGCCGACCTGCGCCGCGAGGCGGTGCGCATCGCCGCCGGGCGGATACCGCTGGAAGTCTCCGGCAGCGTGGGCCTGGAGGGGCTGCGCGCGATCGCCGAGGACGGGGTGGACTGCATCTCGATCGGCGGCCTGACCAAACACGTGCAGGCGATCGACCTGTCGTTGAAATTGGGCCCGCCGCCGGGTTGAGGCGCGCGCGTGTCGACCAACGGTCGACGCCTACCCCACCGGTAGCGCACGACCGTTGGTCGTGCGGCATCGGTGCGCGGCGTTCACGGGATCGGCAGACCGGGTCTGCGAGGCTTGCCCTGCCCCCACCCGGAGAGCGCGTATGCGCCCCTTGTTCCTGCTTGCATGTCTGTCGCCGCTGGCGACGCTGCTGCCGGCCACCGCGTCCGCGGCCGAGGTCTGCGACATCCCGCCCCGGTTCGGGCTGAGCCCCCTGGCAGTGAACATCGTGCAGACCGCCTGCAACGAACACCGGCTCTGGTATCGCCCGTTCATCGACCGCGACGGCCGCGTGGCCAGCATCAGCGCGACCGAAGCCGAGGACGTGCACCTCGCCGACAACGGCATGGTCGCCTGGCAACGCGTGGTGGGGTACTGGCGCCAGAGCGGCACGCTGTCGCCGATGGGCGGGCAGCCCGGTGCAACCAGCTGCATGGCCCCGCCGGGCACGCGCTACACCGACACCGACTGCCGGGCGTTCCTGATCGACAACCCATGGTCGGCCGCCTTCATTTCCTGGGTGATGACCCGCGCCAGCGTGCCGGGCTTTACCCGCTCGCCCCGGCATATCGACTACATCCGCGCGGCGTACCAGAACAGCGGCCCGTACCGGATGGCCGATCCGGCGCAGGAAAAACCCGCGCCGGGCGACCTGCTGTGCTACCTGCGCGATCGCCGGGAAGCGCTCAGCTACAGCGGCCTGGTGCAGTCGCTGGGCAGTGGCGCGGTGACCCACTGGAAGTCGCATTGCGAGGTGGTGATCGCGGCCAACATGGGCGGCGACCGCACCCTGTACCTGATCGGCGGCAACGTGATGAACACCGTGGCGATGCGCAAGCTGTCGCTGGACCGCAGTGGCCGGATTGAACTGCCGCCGGCCAAGGACAATGCCAGCGATGGCATGGAACTGGGGTGCACGCCGGGCCGCGAAGAGGAATGCAACTTCAACCGGCAGGACTGGGCCGCGCTGCTGAAGCTGGTCGCAACCTCGCCTGCAGCGCTCCCGCCTCCGCCCACGACGCCATCACCGGCCGTGGATGGCATGCCACCAAGCCCCGCTCAGCCGCTACCGCCGGCACGCCCGTTGCCAGTGTCGCCTGCTGCGCCGGGGTCGGCACCGGTCCCGGCGAGGCCGTCGTCGTTACCGGCTAGGCCCCCCCAGCCTCCCGTGCCATTGCCTGCGGCCACGCCGCGTACCGACGGATGATGGGCGCGTGCGTGGCTTGATCCGAGCGAGGTTCGCCGCCATCTTGGGGGTTCCAGCCGCTCAGATCGTTCCGAGTCACCCATGCCCAGTTTGATCCTGTTGATGATTGCCGGTGCGTTCGCGTACGCGTTCTGGAACTCCGCACGCGCCGCCGCCGAGCGTGCCGGCGAGCTGGGCCGCAACGCCTGCCGCGCCGCCGATGTGCAATGGCTGGACCAGAGCGTGCATTCCACCGGGCTGCGTGTGTGCCGCAAGCCCAATGGCTGGCTGGGCTGGGAGCGCACGTTCAAGTTCGAGTATTCGCACGATGGCGTGGACCGCCACAGCGGCCGCATGGTGCTGCGCGGGGACGAGCTGGTGTCGTTCGTCGGCCCCTCGGCGGCGCGCATCAGCGAGATCCGGCGCAGCGTGGACACCAGCGGCGCCGAGGACGTCTGACTCCGGGGGTAGAGCCGACCGTTGGTCGGCTGACGCATCCCGCATTACGCGGTAGAGCCGACCGTTGGTCGGCTGCCGTTGGGTCGGTCGCCATGGATTTCCGCGGAGAGCAGCCGACCAACGGTCGGCTCTACGTGGAATGGCCGCCTTGCGGCGGCCATGCGTGTTTTATTTCACCACGCGCAGATGCGGGCGGCCGCTGGGCTTGGGCGGCACGTCATCAGGCGGGGTCGGGCTGTCATCCGGCGGCAGCTCATCGTCCGGGCCCGGTTCGTGGCCGGGGATGTCATCCGGCAGTGCCATGCCCTGCCCGGTCTCGCGCGCGTACACGGCCAGCACGGCCGAAATCGGCACGTGCACCGGGTAGCTGGTGCCCGAAAAGCGCGCCGAGAAGCTCACGCCGTCGTTGTCGATGTGCAGCTGTACCACGGCGCGTTCGGCGATGTTCAACACCACCCGGCCGTCTTTGACCGCGCTCTGCGGCACCTGCACGCCCGGCATCCCGGCGTCGACCAGGATGTGCGGCGTCAGGTCGTTGTCATTGATCCATTCCACCAGGGCCCGCAGCAGGTACGGACGGTGGCTGGTCATGCGGAAAGTGTCTTCAGTCATGGGGTAGAGCCGAGCCTTGCTCGGCTGCGGGGATCCGATTGCGTAGTGACAAGTGTACGCGCCCGCCTACCCGCAGGTCAGCCTCCGCGCGCGCCCGCCCTGCGTTTTCATTCAGTGCACCGGCCCGTTGACAGCGCCGGTGCGCCCGGTCAACCCGGCAGATCGCGCAGCTTCTTTTCCTGGTCGGTCAGGCTGCGGATGAAACCGGGATGGCGGAAAATGCGGTTGCCGTAGTCTTCGATCGACTTGCCGTCCTTGGGCAACGGCACGTCCAGCGACTGCAGGCGCCAGATGATCGGGGCCATGGCGCAATCGGCCAGGCTCATCTCCGGATTGAGGAAGAACTTGCTGGCCTTGAACAGCGGCACCGCGCTGGTCAGCAGTTCCTTCAGCCGCTTGCGACCGGCTTCGGCCTGGGTCTTGTTGCCCAGCTGGATGGCCTGCACCTGCGGCACCCAGTCGTGTTCGATGCGCAACATCGCCAGGCGGATGCGCGCGCGCGACAGCGGATCAACCGGCATCAGCGGCGGGTGCGGGTAGCGCTCGTCCAGATACTCACTGACCACCGATGCCGCGTACAGCACCAGCTCGCGCTCCACCAGGGTGGGCACCGAGTGGTACGGGTTGAGGTCGATCAGGTCCTCGGGCGGATTCTGCGGGTCGACCGGGACGAAGTCGTAGCTCACGCCCTTGGCCGCCAGTACCAGGCGCACGCGATGGCACA
Organism: Stenotrophomonas sp. 10N36; assembly: GCF_056395005.1. Lineage (NCBI taxonomy): Bacteria > Pseudomonadati > Pseudomonadota > Gammaproteobacteria > Lysobacterales > Lysobacteraceae > Stenotrophomonas > Stenotrophomonas sp. 10N36. The sequence continues at coordinate 420,828 of NZ_JBFTIS010000001.1, forward strand.
GGACATCGTCGTTCGAGGAAAACAGCGTCAAGGTGTTTCGCATGCGTACGCTCGCCGCCATCAAAGGCTCTCCAACGTCCGGTAACCGCCGGTCGTATCGGCGCCGCCAGCCCATTGCCAGCGGTCGTCACAGTACCCGAGTGTGCAACCGCCCATCACAAAAGCCAATAGGCCGATCGACCCCTGCCGGGATCGGTCCACGTTCGGTGGCGCCTGGAGGCTCAGTGCACGTCCTTCCAGTATTCCTTCTTGAGCAGGTAGGCAAGGAAGGTCAGCAGGGCCAGGAACAGGATCACCCAGACGCCCAGCTTCTGACGCTTGAGCGCAGCCGGCTCACCGGCGTACTCCAGGAAGTTGGTGATGTCGCGCACCGTCTGGTCGTACTGCTGTGCATCCACGTTGCCCGGCTGCTCGATCTTCAGGCCGATCACCGGCGGGTCGGCGCCCGGGCTCTCCGCCTTGCCGTGCACCGCGTGCTGCAGGCCCTGCATCTCCCACAGCGGGTTGGGCATGGACGCATTCGGGAACAGGCTGTTGTTCCAGCCCAAGGGCCGCGACGGATCCACGTAGAACGACTTGAGGTAGGTGTACACCCAGTCGCTGCCGCGCACCCTGGCAATCAGGCTCAGGTCCGGCGGCATCTTGCCGAACCACTTTTCCGCCTGCGCCTTGGGCATGCTCACCGGGATCTGCTCGCCGATCGGGGTGCCGGTGAAGTTGAGGTTGTTCATCACCTCCTCCTCGCTCAGCCCGAGATCGGCGGCCATGCGCGAATAGCGCAGGTACTTCAGCGCGTGGCAGCCCGAGCAGTAGTTCATGTACAGCTGCGCGCCACGCTGCAGCGAGGCCCGGTCGCTCAGGTCGTTGCCGGCCTGCAGGGTCTTGCCGCCCTCGGCGGCACCGGCGATGGCGCTGCTCAACATCAGGGCGGCCGCGCAGGCCAGCCGGACAATCCAGTGGTCAGTCATGCGTGGTCACCCGATCCGGTACCGGTTTGGTCCTGTCCAGCCTGGTCCAWAGCGGCATGGTGATGAAGAAGGCGAAGTACAGGAAGGTCAGCACGCGGCCCACATAGGTTTCGTGGGCGTCGGTGCCAGGGCCCGAGCCGATCACGCCCAGCCAGACGAAGCACACCGCGAACACGCCCAGCAGCACCCGCGACAACCAGCCACGGTAGCGGTAGGACTTGACCCGCGCGCGGTCCAGCCACGGCACCAGGAACAGGATCGCGATGGCCGAGAACATCACCAGCACGCCACCAAGCTTGTTGGGCACCACCCGCAACATCGCGTAATACGGGGTGTAATACCAGACCGGCTTGATGTGTTCGGGCGTGACCAGGCGGTTGGCCTCGGTGAAGTTGTCGTGTTCCAGGAACAGACCCCCGAAGGCCGGGGCGAAGAAGATGATGAAGGCGGCGATGATCAACAGGAACCCGGCGCCGACGCCATCCTTGAGCGTGTAATACGGGTGGAAGGGGATGCCATCGGTAGGCGCGGTGGCCGACCAGCGGTTGCCCTTGGGACCCTTCTTAATTTCCACGCCGTCGGGATTGTTGGAACCCACCTCGTGCAGCGCGCCCAGGTGCAGCACCACCAGCAGCAACAGCACCAGCGGCAGGGCGATCACGTGCAGGGCGAAGAAGCGGTTGAGGGTGGCGTCACTGGGCAGGTAGTCGCCCATGATCCACTCGGTCAGGCCGGTCCCGATCACCGGGATCGCGCCGAACAGCGAGATGATCACCTTGGCGCCCCAGAACGACATCTGGCCCCAGGGCAGCACGTAGCCCATGAAGGCTTCGGCCATCAGCACCAGGTAGATCAGCATGCCCAGGATCCACACCAGTTCGCGCGGTTTCTGGTAACTGCCGTACAGCAGCCCGCGGAACATGTGCAGGTAGACCACGATGAAGAACAGCGAGGCCCCGGTGGAGTGCATGTAGCGGATCAGCCAGCCCCACTCCACATCACGCATGATGTATTCGATGGAGGCGAACGCTTCGGCGGCGTTGGTCTTGTAGTGCATCGTGAGGAAGATGCCCGTCACGATCTGGTTGACCAGGATCAACAGCGCCAGCGAACCGAAGTAGTACCAGATGTTGAAGTTCTTCGGCGCGTAGTACTCGCTCACATGCTTGCGGTACACCGGCATCAGGCCCGGTGCGCGGGCATTGACCCAGTCGGCGACGCCGGTGGCGGTGCGGGAAAGGATGTTGGCCATGATCAAGCCGCCCCCTGCGGGTCAACGCCGATGATGATGGTGTTGTCGTCCTGGTAATGGTGCGGCGGCACCAGCAGGTTGATCGGTGCCGGAACATCCTTGAACACGCGACCGGACATGTCGAAGCGCGACTTGTGGCACGGGCAGAAGTAACCGCCCTTCCACTGCGGGTCGTACGGCTCGGGGCGGATCTCGGCGACCATTTCCGGCGAGCAGCCCAGGTGGGTACACAGCCCGACCAGCACCGAGACGTCGGATTTGATCGACCGGAACTCCGGGTTCTGCTTGAGCACGTACTCGGGCTGCTGGTCCTTCTCGCCGGATCCGGGATCCTTCAGGCGATCGTCCAGGCCATGCAGTGCCTCCAGGATGGCCTTGGAACGCTTGACGATCCAGATCGGCTGTCCACGCCACTCCATGACCAGTCGCTGGCCTTCCTGCAGGGCGCTGATATCGGCAATCACAGGGGCACCGGCCAATTTGGCGCGGGCACTGGGATTCCAGGACTTGATGAACGGTACCGCTGCAAATCCGACGCCGACTGCTCCGACCACCGCAGTGGTTGCGGAAAGGAATCGTCGACGTCCGGTGTTGACTGGATCGTTTACCCCATCGTTGGCCATCCGGCACTCCGATATTGATTTAGGTAGCTTGAGGCTGCCAGTGGACCGGTGGGGGCCAGTCCACATTGAATCTGCCGCGAGTGTAGCTGAACCGAAGTCGGCCACACAACGCGGTACTACGGAACGACATTACTGCAGGACATTACGCCATGAAGGGCCGTCAGCGCCATGGGCGCGGCGCCTCATTGGGTGGTGGCCTGCGCACCGCGGTAGCGATCGGCCAACTGCGCCACCCGCTTCACGTAGTACTGGGTTTCGCTGTAAGGCGGCACGCCACCATGACGATCCACCGCGCCCTCGCCGGCGTTGTAACCGGCCGCGGCCAGGGTGAGGTTGCCATTGAAGCGCTTGAGCAGCCACGACAGGTACTGCACGCCGCCGCGGATGTTCTGCGCTGCGTCATAGGAATCGGTAACGCCGAAGCGCCGCGCGGTGGGCGGCATCAACTGCATCAGGCCCTGGGCCCCGGCGCGACTGAGCGCGGTGGGGTTGTAGGCCGACTCGGCATGGATGATGGCGCGCACGACGGCTTCTTCAACCCCGAACTCGCGCGCAGCGGCGGCGATTTCGGTCTGGAAGGCCGTGGTGTTGAGCCGCACCGAACCGAAGTTGACCCCCGGGTTGGCGCCGCAGGCGTAGCAGCGCTCGATGAAGCTGTAGTGGATGGTGCGCACCTGGCCAAGGCTGGCCAGCTGGGTGGGACGGGCGCTGGTGTAATGGCGCACCCCGTCCTTCATATAGGAATAGACCTGGCCGTTGACCACGCGCCCGGCCTTGTTGGGYCGCGGGGTGGTCGCCGCCGGGGCGCTGAGCACGGTGGCCGGCTGGGCCGGGGCGCTGGCCGTCAGTGCGGTGCCGGCGCTGGYGCGATCGGCGGCGGCCGGGCTGCCGGCCGGGGTCGCGACGACAGCGGCGGCGACCGGGGTCGGGGCCGGCGGCACATACCGGCGTGGGGCGCTTCGGTCGGGCCGGTAACTGCTGACCACACTGCAGGACGCGCCCGCCACCCGCTTGCTCACGTAGCTGGGGATGTTGTCGGCTCCGACGCACTTGTACAGCGTGCCCGCACTGGCCGGCAAAGCGGTCAGCGCAGCCAAGGCCAGCGCAGCGATCCCCAAGATCCCCTTCATGGCGGCGAGTGTCCCAAGTTAACGGAGCCTTGCCAAGTCTTTGACGCGACACTGACGGACTTCAGGCCCCAACCCCCGACGGCCGTCACACCGCGGGCCGGCCCGGGCGCCCGGCGCCCTCCCCCCTTCCCCGCTACAATGGGCGGCTTCCCAGCAGCCTTCCGGGCTGCCTGCCCGCCCACCCGACTGGAATAAGCGCCATGACCGGGACGCCAGCTTCGACCGCGCCGACTTCGGCCGGCTCCGCCTTGCCTGCCTCCGCTTCGCCCGATTCGCCCCGCCCCGACCTGATCCCCCTGCCCGGCACCCGGCCGAAGGTGGACGGACCGGTGCGCGGCAAGCTCTACATCAAGACCCACGGGTGCCAGATGAACGAGTACGACTCGTCCAAGATGGCCGATGTGCTCGCCGCCGCCGAGGGGCTGGAGCTCACCGACGACCCGGCCGAGGCCGACGTGCTGTTGATGAACACCTGCTCGATCCGCGAAAAGGCCCAGGAGAAGGTGTTCAGCCAGCTGGGGTACTGGAAGGCGCTGAAGAACAACGGCCGTGGCGTGATCATCGGCGTGGGCGGCTGCGTGGCCTCGCAGGAAGGCGAGGCGATCATCAAGCGCGCCCCGCACGTGGACCTGGTGTTCGGCCCGCAGACCCTGCATCGCCTGCCCGAGCTGATCCGGCAGCGGCGCGAGTCGGGCAAGTCGCAGGTGGACATCAGCTTCCCGGAGATCGAGAAGTTCGACCGCCTGCCCGAGCCGCGCGCCGACGGTGGCTCGGCGTTCGTGTCGATCATGGAAGGCTGCTCCAAGTACTGCTCGTTCTGCGTGGTGCCCTACACCCGTGGCACCGAGGTGAGCCGTCCGTTCGAGGACGTGGTGGTGGAAGTGGCCCAGCTGGCTGCCCAGGGCGTGCGCGAGATCAACCTGCTCGGGCAGAACGTCAACGCCTACCGCGGGCCGTATGGGGAGGGCGAGTTCGCCGATCTCGGCCTACTGATCCGCACCATCGCCGAGATCGACGGGGTGGGCCGGATCCGCTTCACCACCTCGCACCCGCTGGAGTTCAGCGACTCGCTGGTGGATGCCTACCGCGACGTGCCGCAGCTGGCCAACTTCCTGCACCTGCCGGTACAGGCCGGCAGCGACCGGGTGCTGTCGGCGATGAAGCGCGGCTACACCGCGCTGGAATTCAAGGCCAAGATCCGCAAGCTGCGGGCGGTGCGCCCGGACATCTCGATCAGCTCGGACTTCATCGTCGGCTTCCCCGGCGAGACCGACGAGGATTTCGAGAAGACCATGAAGCTGATCGAAGACATCGGCTTCGACCACAGCTTCTCCTTCATCTATTCGCGCCGCCCGGGCACGCCCGCGGCCGATCTGGAAGACACCATCAGCGACGCCGAGAAGCACGCCCGACTGTCGCGGCTGCAGGCGCGGATCAACGAACATGCCGCCGGCATCTCGGCGAAGATGGTCGGCACCGTGCAGACCGTGCTGGTGGAAGGTCCGTCCAAGCGCGACCCGAACGAGCTGACCGGCAAGACCGAAAACATGCGCTCGGTGAACTTCCCGGGGCACCCGCGCCTGGTGGGGCAGTTTGTCGACGTGGTGATCACCGAGGCGTACAGCAACTCGCTGCGCGCGCGGATGGTGACGGCGTAACGGCGTGCCGACCAATCAGGGGCGTGCCGACGGTTGGTCGCCCCTAATCCAACCGCTTGCGGAATCGCAGGATCGCCAGGGTCATCATCACCGCGATGAAGGCCAGCAGTGCCAGCACCTCCGGCCACAGCTCCCACCAGCGCGCGCCCCGCAGCATGATCCCGCGCACCAGCCGCAGGAAATGGGTCAGCGGCAGCACCTCGGCCAGCCACTGCACGACCCTGGGCATCCCCGCGAAGGGGAACATGAAGCCGGACAACAGGATCGACGGCAGGAACACGAACATCGTCATCTGCATGGCCTGGAACTGCGACTGCGCCTTGGTCGAGATCAACAGCCCCAGCGACAGGTTGGCGGTGATCAGCAGCATCGCCACCAGGTACACGTCCAGCACGCTGCCACGCACCGGCACGTCGAACAGCCACATGCCCAGCAGCAGCACCAGGGTGGTCTGCACCAGTCCGATCGCCGCATACGGCAGCACCTTGCCGATCATCAACTCGCTGCGGGTCAATGGCGTGGCGATCAGCAGTTCCATGTTGCCGCGCTCGCGTTCGCGCACGATCGCCACGGCGGTGAACATCACCATGGTCATGGTCAGGATGATGCCGATCAGCCCCGGCACGATGTTGATCGCCGAGCGCCGCTGCGGGTTGTAGAACGCCACCACGCTGATCTGCCCGGCACTGGCCACCGCGCCGCTGCGCAGCGGCCGGTCGTTGCCCACCGGCTGGGTGCTCAACGGCACCTGCGCCAGCTGCACTGCCGCGCTCTGCACCACGGTGTCGCTGCCGTCCACCATCACCTGGACGGCTTCGCGACCTTCAAAACGGCGGCGTTCGAAATCCGGTGGCACCACCACCCCGATGCTGATGCGCCCCTCGCGCAGCGCCTGCACCAGCTGCTCGGGCGTATCCACGCGCAGGATCGGGTGAATCACCCCGGTGGCTACCATGTCCATCAGCAGGGCACGCGAGGCCGAGGTTCCGGCCTGATCGGCCACGCCGGTGTCGAGATGCCGCAGATTGAGATTGATGGCATAGCCGAACAGCACCAGCTGCATCACCGGGATGCCCACGATCATGGCCAAGGTGATGCGGTCGCGGCGCATCTGGCGCAGCTCCTTCAGCACGATCGCCCACAGCCGGCGCAGGCTCATGGCGAGGTGTCCTGCGCCGCAGTGCTGTCGCGTCCGCGCGTGGCCGACACGAACACGTCCTCCAGGTTGGCGGCCGCCGGCACGACCTCGGCGCCCTGCCCGCCGCCGCGCAGCGCCTGACGGATGCGGTCCTCACCTTCGCCGGGGTGCGCCAGCAGCACGCGCAGGGTGTTGCCGATCTGGGCCACGCTGAGCACGCCAGGCAGGCCGGCCAGCAGGCGCTGGGCCTGCCGCGGCTGCTGGGCGGCTACCTCCAGGGTGCGGCCCTGCAGCGCGGCGGTCAGCTCGGCGGGGCTGCCGTCGGCCACCAATGCGCCCTGGTCCAGGATGGCCAGACGGTGGCAGCGCTCGGCCTCGTCCATGTAGTGGGTGGACACCAGCAGCGTGGTGCCGGCATCGGCCAGGTCGAACAGTTTCTCCCAGAAATCGCGGCGCGACTCCGGATCCACCGCGCTGGTGGGCTCGTCCAGGAACAGCAGCTCGGGCTGCTGGATCACCGCCCCGGCCAGCGCCAGGCGCTGCTTCTGGCCGCCGCTCAGGGTTCCGGCCAGCTGCCTCTGGCGGTCTTCAAAGTGATACTGCGCCACCAGCGCGTCGATACGCTGGCGTGCCGCAGCGCGCGGGATGTCCTGCACGGCGGCAAGAAACTCCAGGTTCTCGCGGACGGTCAGGTCATCGAACAACGAGAAGCGCTGGGTCATGTAGCCGATGCGCCTGCGCAGCGCTTCGGCCTGCTCGGGAATGCGCAGGCCGAGCACCTCGATGTCGCCCTCGCTGGGGGTGAGCAGCCCGCACAGCATGCGGATGGTGGTCGACTTGCCCGAGCCGTTGGGGCCAAGGAAGCCGTAGACGTTCGCGCGCGGCACGCTGAGATCGACGTGGTCGACGGCCACCAGGTCACCGAAGCGCTTGGTCAGCCCGCGCGCGCGGATGGCCAGTGGCTCCCCACCGGCCCCCGCCGGTTCGGGCAGTACGGCCGCAGCGGGATCGGTCGGCGCCGTCGGGACCATCAGAACGTCACCCGCACCGGCACCCCGGCGGGCAACCGGGCCAACGCGGCGGTGTCCGTATCGACCAGCTCGATCTCGGCCAGGTAGCTCAGCCGCGCCGCGTCCTCACCGGTGAGCGCATAGTACGGGGTGAACACCGGGTCGCTGCGCACCGCCCGCACCCGACCGGTCAGGGCGCCGTCGCGCCCCTGCAGGTAAACGTGGGCCGCCTGCCCCACCACCACCGACGGGCGCAGCGCCGAGGGCAGGTACACCCGCGCATACGGATGGTCACCCACCAGCAGCACGGCCAGCGGCGCGCCCACCGGCGCCTGGTCTCCCAACCGGTACGGCAGCGCGTCGATCACCCCGGCGCGCGGTGCCACCAGTGCCAGCTTGCCCAGCGTGACCGCCTGTTCGTCCTGCTGGGCCTGCGCGGCCTGCAGCGACGCGGCGCCCTGGGCGACCTGCTCGGCGCGGGTGCCATGCTGAAGCGCCAGCAACGCCTGTTCGGCGGCCTGCACCACGCCCGTTGCATTGCCGGCGGCGGCGCGAGCGCGGTCGACGTCGGCCGCCGCCACCAGGCGCTGCCGCCCGAGGGGCTGCAGGCGGGCGTAGTACGCCGATGCGTCCGCGGCCTGTGCGCGCGCGGCGGCCACATTGGCCCGGGCCTGGGCGATGTCTTCCACCCGCGGGCCGTGCTCGAGTTCCTCAAGCGCCTGTCCGGCGCGTTGCGACTGCGCCTGCAATGCGGCCAGCTGCGCGGCGGTGCGGGTGGCGTCCAGTTGCAGCAGGGGGGCGCCGGCGGGTACATGCTGCCCTTCCACCACCGCGACCGCGACGATGGTCTCCGCGGCGGGCGCCGGTACGGTGATGCGGTCCCATTCGAGGGTGCCAAGGGCTTCAGGCGGCGCGGGGTGGCAGGCGGCGAGCAGCGCGGTCGAGAAGCAGAGTGCCGACAGGCGGCAAAGCAGCGTTGGCGATGGCATCGCAGCGTTCCAGACGGGACCGGATGCTGCCATGCTGCCTCTCCGAACAGCGGCTGCCCGTGAAGGCCTGGGGCGCGACGCGTACTGCGGCCCGTGAATCGTCCACCATGGCGGAGCTACCTGCCTGCCCAGGGCGGCCCTGGCTCTTTCCCACTGTGCCCGCCCTCAACGCCGCACGTCATATCCCGCTGTATGCGAGGCGACGACGGGTCAGACCATAGGTGTCGTGGAGCAGCGCCTCGATCGCCTGCGAGCCTTCGGCAAGCACGTTCCCGTCCGGACTACCGCATTGCGTCTCCCCTGCACCGTCCCCCGCACCCGCTGGCTTCAACCAGCACGCCAGCTCAAGCCGCTCCTGCCCCTTGCGGTCATAGCGATACACGCGGTACGCGGCGCTGCCGTCCCCCAGCAGCCTCTGTCTGAAGCCCGCACGTCGGCCGGCACCTGCAAGATCTTCGCCAACGGCGCCAGGGCCACCAGAGCCGTAGCGGATCACCTGCTGCACCTTGCCTGCTGCGTCGTAGTCTTCCTGACGCAGCACAAGCTGCGACCGCCACACCCGCTGGACAGGGACATGGCTGCCGGCGGCGAACACTTCCTCCACCCGTACGTCCTTGCCATAGCCGTAACTGCGCACACGCGGGTAGCTGGCCAGGTTCGCAAAGCCATCGCGGGCGGCCGACATCGGAAGATCCGCTTCGGGGAAATCGTAATGCACGCTCGCCTTGGAGCGCCCATCCGTCTGTGGCCGCTCCCGATAGATCGGCTGCGCATCGTCGGCGGCGAAATCCGGCGGATACGCGTACAACGATGCAATCCCGCGTCCCGACGCAATCCGTGCCCCAACCGTGTTATCGGCAGCGGCGACGTCCGGCCGGGGCGGCATGAGGAACGTGGCGGTCCCTGTCCAACCCGCGTTGTCATAGCCATCCGGCTGCATCAACGCCACGGCGCCCCCGTCCGGGAGCGAGGGCGGTCGGGATCGCAACAGGGCCAGAACGGTACCGTCGTCGTTGTACATCACCCGCAGCGAATCCACGTTGTCTTCGCTCAGGTCCGCACACGCCTTGCCGGAGTCCCACCGCCCGACGCCGGCCGTGTCGATTGACCATGTCAGGCGTCCAACCTGGTCATACCGTGCGCAGTACAGCAGACCACTCTTGGGCGCCAGCCACGCGACACCGTCGGGTGGCAGCACATCGGGGCTGACGACATCACGCACTTCGACAAGGCGCCCCGCCCGATCATAGTGGTAGAGCCGCACCGCGCCGACGAAGAAATTCTTCGACCAGCGCCTGGCGCCTTCTGCGACGGGTGTTACGGCATCAACCTGCTTGACGGCACCGTCACCGTGACGCGGTTGCCAGCGCTCCTCCCTGCAGACGCGCCACGTGTCTTCAATGCGTTCCCCATGGATGGCGGTACCCCCCGCCGCACCAAACATGTCATTCGGCGGATCCTTCTGTGCCTGCGAAACCTCCACGTCGGGCAGCACAGCGCGGTTCTGCGCGTCCGTGCGGAAGGGGTCGATACGGGTGTCGAACCCATCGGTGTTGCCCGTCATGAAGATTCCGGACGCTCCAGAGGATGTCCCTGCTGCTGCAGCATCTCCCGTGCAGGCCGCTGCCAGCGGCGCGCCAAGCATGCCTGCAACGGCGAGCACGCTGGTGACTGTCCGTTGAGACTTCCTTTTACTCGGATCATCCATGACGTTTCATCCGTAGTTTTGTAAACAGCTTCCGCGTGGTTCGCCTGCAACCGCCTGAGCCACGCCGATTCGACGACCTTACTTGGCAAATATCATCATCAGCAGCACCATCAGCCCCCCGAGGGCTGCCTGCACCGCGCCAACTGCCGCAGCGGCCATCACGGCAACGATCATGTAGCCGATGTAGAACATCGCGCCCAGCCCGAACAGGTTGAGCCCCAGCGCCAGCATTGCCGAGCGCCAGGCCTGCCGCCGCCGGAACAGACTGACAACGCCCAGCAACAGGCCCGCAAGGAATACGATCAACACGGAGAGCAGTATCACGGCGACGGTAATCACGCGCCGTTCGGTGATGGACTCCCACTCGACGGCCAAGGCGGCGACGGCCAGACCGATCAAGACCAGCAGGCCGAGGAACGACAAGGCCAGCGCGCTCTTTGTCAGGCGTGAAAGCCGCGCTGACGCGCCGCCGTCACCGATCGGGATGCCCAGACCCTCCTCTGGCGGGACACCTTCGGGCACCTTGGCCGGCACAGTCATCGCGCTTCGCCGTAGCTCAGCTTTTCCACGTCATATCCGTACGTCTTGGCCATGTAGCTGTCGATTGCCGCCAGCCCTTGAACCACCATCTTTCCATCGGGCGTTCCACAGCGATTGGCGACGTTCTTCATGCCGTAGATCAGCGCTTCTTCCCTGCTGCGCTTCGGTGTTGGATCGGGCGTCCACCATGGGAAATGGCGGAGGGGTTTGTTGCTGGGGACATCGTGCTGCCAGCAGACGAAGGTCAGACGCTCCTTGCCTGCTGTGTCGTAGTCGTAGACGCGGTAGCTGGCGTAGCCGGTGGTAGTGGGCGTAACCTTCAGCACGCCACTTTCGGCATAGCCTTTCAGGTCTTCCTCGTAGGCATCCTGCGGTGCGGCACCGTATTGAACTACGCGGATCAGCTTGCCATTGCCGCCGTACATCTCCTGACGATTCAGATCCAAGCTGCGCCACTGCCGCTGGCGCGGCTTTCTGGAACCAGCGTCGAAGACTTCTGACACCGTCATTCCGCTCCGATGAGGAAAGATCCTGACCCTGGGGTAGCTACCGATCGCAGCGAATCCCTTGTCTATCACCGACAAGGGCACCGGTGAACCAGGAAACCGGTACTCAAGCATCGAACCGCCGGCATCGCCACGCGCCGCATACGAGGGCTGCGCGTCTGCTGCCGCGAATTCCAGAAACGTTGTACTGAGGTTGGTCAGTTCATCTTTCGCATTGAAATGAAGCTCCACGCGCGCTTGCTCGCCGGACGGAAGCCGTTCGGGCAGCCAGATGGACCCGTAGCCTCCGCCGCCAGACTTTCGCTGGCTGTCGGAGGCGTCGGCATCGCCCTCTCCGTAGTAGTTCAGCATGGCGCGCAGGGTTCCATTGGCGTTGTAGCGATACCGCTCAAGCGAATGCTCGCCAGCCTTGAGCTGGCCACACGAGAACGCCGGGTCCTTGCTGACGCTAGGCCCCGGCAAGCCTGCAGACTGCACCAACCTGCCATCCTCGTAGCGGAAGCAGTACAGGACGGACCGTGCAACGATCTTCAACGGGTACTTCGGGTTGAGCCTGTTGGCCTCAGGGGACATGTACCTGTCCACCTCAATGAGATTATTGGACCCATCGTAGTAGAAGGCGGTTGCCGAGCTCATGTAGTAGTGCGGCAGCAACTTCACCAGCACGGGATGTCTTTCCTGCGCTGGCGTAGGCATGTACGCAATGGCCGCCACCCTTCCATCACTGTCCCGAAGACGTTCGGGCTTCCCACCAAGACTGTCTCTTACAACAGCGTTCAAGGTTCTACTCTTCCAGGTCTCCACCCGGCAGACCCGCTTACCGCCTCGCCCATCATCTTCAGTGAATACAACGTCCCCTCCCCATTGATCGAACTTTCCGGCCTTAAGCTCTTTCAGCGCGGGAGAAACGGCAGGCGGTGCCAGTCGACCGCCCGGCAAAAGACGGGGAGTGGCGACGCCGACGCCCCCACCTTGTCCATTACTGAATAGCAGGCTTACCCCGGTTGCAGGCGATGCCAGAGGGTCCAGCCTGTCGGTGCATGCAAGCGCGCGGCCGCCGGAGCAGAGGGCACCTGTGATGACCAGGAGGGACAACAGGGACTGCCTGATTTTCATGTTTGCTCCGTGGGGGATTTCACGTCCAAGCGAGCAAGCGCCTGCAGGGTGCCGCTGGAACCGCCTTGAACGGCCGGACGAGCGGCAATGAGTTCTACAGGCATTGCAGCAGCAGGATCATCCATCCCGTGCCCCCATTCAAGCGGCATCGACACCCAGAATCCTCTGACCCGGTCCCCTGCCCCGCTGCCTTTCAGTCGTGAGAGCGCCTTGGCAATGTTGTGGCGACCAACAGTGCGCGTCGCCTCGTCCACCTTGGTGCTTGCCACTTCCATGTACTGCGCTTGAAGGTCAGGTGGCTGCGCGTAGATGTAGCGCGCGATTGCGTCCTTTTTCTCATTCCAGCCACCGGAAGGAAATCCATCGAAGACTGAGTCGTAGCGTGCCATGGAATTCCTCGGAACGTTCGTGAACACCTCTTCGTATATGGATGCATTCTTTTCCGCAAGGCTACGGATGTAATCCGACGTATCGGCACTCGCCGGCAATTCAAGGTTCAGCTCGGCATGGTCCTGCTTCACGATAGGAGGATGAAATCTTCTGTCGGTTGCATCCGTAAATCCGCCTTGCTTCTTGATTGCGCCAAACACAACCTCTTCCTGAATCGACATGCCCAGGAACTTCTTCCACAGGCGCATCCGAAGGTCCTGTGCAAACTTTCGCGTCACGACCCTCACGCCATTGCCCAGGTCACGCACCGATGTCGCCGTATCCACAATCACCGCAGCGATCTCGGTGTCGCCGTCGCCCTGCAGGCTTCGATCGTTACAGTTGGCACTTCCGATGATGGCGACCGCATCGTCAACGATGAGCAGCTTGGAATGCACGTAGCACTGCTCGGTCACCAGATAGAGTGGTGGACTGCCCTTGCTGCCCCCGGCAGTTTGCGGCCCGCGGCTATAACTGTCGTGATTGATGTCTTTCAGGACACCGTAGCTGCGTAGATTCAAGACTGTCAGGTACTTCTTCCAGCCACCTGCCGCAACTTCGTCTCGCAGATCTTCTTCGCTGACGCTTACGTCGCGAATATCCTTGCGTTTGGCCACGAGGGTGCGACTGATTCGGCGAATCAGACTGTCGTGACCACGCAACAGCGTCTGCTGCGCCCAGTAGTGCTGCTTTACCACGGCACCGTCTTTCACGTTGCCTTCCGGATGCACGGGAAGCGTGATGTAGACGTGGAACCCTTGGCCACTCCGTATTGCCTTTGCGATGCGGGTGGCAATGGTGTCAACAAGTGTATTGCGCGCGGCGGAGGGCACGCCCTGCTTCTTTGCAAGAACATCAGCAATGGGCGTCTCGGGCAGTACAGCGTCCAGCGGACCCGCAGCAGCGCCCAGCACGCGCGCTGTTCGCTGGGCCTTCTTCTCCTGGGCCGGCGTTGCAGGCCCCCGCTGGCCGCCCTTGATGATGGTGTCCAAACGTCGCCCAGGATCTGCATCCGAGAAGCCGCAGTCGGAAATCAGGAACTGGGTTTCAATGTAGACGAACGCCTTGGCGGATGCGATGCAGTTCAGCATGGCATCCTGGATCGATCTCATAGGCAGGCTGCGTTCCCAGTACGGCTTCAGATCACTGCCATCGTCCATATTCAACCGATATTGTCTGCAGCCTTTCCGCTCCATATCGTGCAGTGCGGTGCCAGACGACCGGACGATCTGCACGCTGACCTCGCCTGCGCTGCCCCTGCTGCACAGGTCTCCAAACAGTGCCGTTCTTCCGCCCATTGCATCCAACCAGGCATCCGTCAGCGCAGTGAGCTCAAGACCCCGTCCCAACGACTTCTGCTCCGGCACGCCAGCACCCAGATCGTTTGCCTGTCCAATGCCGGCATTGACGACAGCATTCGCTCCTCTCCCGATCAGCGATTCACCGCGTTGATTCTGCCAGACCATTGCATTCCATCGGTGCATGAAGTTGCGGCAGATATCGAAAACAGCCGGGCCCTCCAGCCGTGCATGCACGTCCTGCCAAGGCATGCGTGGCTGACGACCACTGTCCAGCAGGCTCTGGGCACGGTTGATCGGGGTGTCCAGCCATTTCCGGAAGGACTCCCACGACTCCTTGGCACGCTCCAACGCAGCCAGTGCTTCTGCGCGCGCCTTCTCGACGTCCTTTACAAGCTGAGATGGATCAGCGGCATAGGTGCCCAGTCGATCGACAACTTTCACGGCGCGATCGTAGCTCTTCAGGAGCTCGGCTTTCTTTTCGTTGATCCAATCATTGATAGCCTTGGCTTGAATTGAAGTGAACGCGTCCACTGCATCCGAAGCCGCATTGGCAGCGCCTCCGGCATTGCCCTTCGCAGCCTCATCTGCGGCACGGTTGCTTGCAGCAATCACCTCACGATACTTGTGCCGTGCCTGGTCGAGATCGATCTTGATGGAATTGAGGACCTTTCCTACGGTCCGCACCACCTCGATCATCTCCTTGATTCCCTTGACGTCTGTCATTTCCTGAAGAACTGAAATGATTGCATCGCTAAGGACCTGCTTGCCCTTCTCTTCCAGGCGGGGCGTGATGGCGGCCTTGTCCGCGTAGTCCAGAAGTTCGGCCAGCGCTGCTCCGTCCTCCCATTGCTGCTTCATGCGGTCGAAGGCAACCGTAAGCCCAGGTAGATAGGCCGGCGCGAACCCCGGGCGCGTCCTCCCAGCCACATCAGGGCCCGTCTCCTTCTTGGGTTGAGTCAACGTCACTTCATCCGCCGTCATGCCGCGCGGTTTCATCAAGCAGTTGTTGTAGTGGTCATTCAGTATGTGTAGTCGGGGGTCGCAGACGACGTCGAAGTTGCCATCATCCCAGCGCCCATGTGCAACATCCAACCCACCTACAAAGCCAATCTTCCCGTCAACCACCAGAATCTTCTGATGGTGAGAGAAGCCGATATTGAAAGGATCCGTACGTCCCGTTGCCGGGTTATGAAGTCCAACTTCGATGTTTCCAGGCGTCTTGTCATCCCGCATCATGTAGAGCGCGGTCCGTGCTTCGTTCTCATGCGTGTACGCGGCGGCTTCGATGCTGTCATACAGCAGCACCCGCACATCCACCCCACGCACATTGATCGCGTCATACAACAGCTCGCTCAGGCGACCGCGGTGCCCGGCCTCTCCCCGTCCGGTCAGCTCCGTGTCGAAATTCATCTGCCAGTCGGCGATGAAGATGAATTTTTTCGCGCCGCGGATCGCCTCGGCCATTGCATGCATGGCCGAGCGCCCGTCGGTGTAGGACTTCACCGCGTTGCCATGCCGTACCGGGGCGAACTGGCGATCCGGCGGCGCGTAGTAGTCACCGCTGGAGGTACCTACCTGGCCGGACTGGCAGGTCAGCGCATTGCGCGCAACCGTACTGGTAGTGGTGCCGTCGGCCATGGTTCAGAGCTCCTTGCGCTGCTTGGGCGTGGTGGTCAGCAGGGACTGGAACTCGTACTCCACCCGGTGGCGGATGGCGCGTAGCGCATCGGCATCGGGCAGGTGCTGCAGGTCCTTGCTGTAGTTGTTGGCATCCAGGGTCTCGACGATCTCGCGTACGCCGGGGCCGGTGCTGAACTGGCGCATCTGCAGCGGGATGGCGTCGATGCCGTGCACCAGGTACAGGCGCCCGGGGAACCGCGCCACGGCGTCCCAGACGGTCTTGCAGTCGGCATCGTCAAGGGCGACCTTGCCGTCGTCGTCGGCGCTGCCTTCCTTGAGCACTTCCACCCACTGTCCGGCATCCACCGCATGCAGGTTGTCCGGCGTATCGCTGGCGCTCTGCCGGGTGCGCACGATTTTCCACGGCTGGCCGGCCAGCGCGATGCCCTGCGGGCCAGGGATGTCCTGAAGACGGAAGGCGAAGCTGGGCAGTACATCGGGGGATTCGCTGCGCGGCATGGTGGGCAGCGGATAGGTCAGGTTCGCGGGGCCAACGAAGGACTTCTGACCCGCATGCACGGTGATGTTGCCGGGGCAGGTCACGGTCAGGTTGCCGCCGGCCAGGGTGATGCTGGCACCGCTGGCCGTGGCGATATGCACGGTTTTCGGCGCGGCCATTTCGACCGCCGCGCTGGCACTGGCCGCGCGCAGGGCGTTGCGCGCCTGCAGCAGGATCTGGTTGTCCTGGGCCTGCACGATCAGCTCGCCCTGCCCGCTCACCACGCTGAGCGTGTTCCCGGCGGCCGTGCCCACGGTGGCCGCCAGCACGCCGATGGCCTGGCTGGCGTGGACACGCGCCTGGCCTTGGACGACACATTCGGACGCCTGCCCGCTGGCCAGGCTGAGCACCTCGCCCACTGCCCATTGCAGGCTCTGCCCGGCGACCTGCACCAGACCGTCGCTGCCAGACAGGCCCAGGGTGGCATCGCCGCTGTGCGGCAGGCGCCCTTGTCCGCCACCGCTGGCGTACGCCGGGGCGTCGGCCCGACCACTGTCGAAGGCGTCCCCGGCCACGGTGGTACGAGTGCTGCGCAGCAGGCTGGCCAGCGGCGCAGGCACATCCTGCTGGCCCGCCACGCCGGCGTGCGCGGCTATGGCGACGCTGCGGTGCACGCGGGTGGCCTGGTGCTGGACCCGGCCAAGTTCGTTGAGCTGGGTCAGCAGCGCACTGGGGGCGACCGCCTCACCGGCCGGCGCGCGGGCGGCGCGCGGTTGCGCGCTGAGCCACAGGCCGGCGCGGGCCCGCACGGCCCCCCAGGCGTCGGTGCGCAGCTCGTTGCCTTCGCCGCGCAGGCTGCCGCGGAAGTTGTCGGCCTGGTGGATGAGGTGCCCCAGGTTGAGCTGGGTGCTGGCATGGGTCGTGGCCAACTGCAGGCGCAGCTGTCCGTCGCTGTCGTCGAACAGCAACCGCGAGTGCCCCTGGCCGTGCCACTCGCGCGACTGGATGCCCCACAGCGCGGCCGGGTTGCGGTGCGCGTCTTCGCCGGCGCCCATCGCATGCCAGGCGGGCGCGTGGCCACCGGCCAGGTTGCCCTGCGCACTACTGCGGGCATCCCCTGCCTGCGCATAGGCGCCCAGCTCACTGGTCGCCGACGCGCCGGCCGGGGTGGCGGCCGTGCCGGCTTCGCCGCGACCGTTGTAGAGCGTACCGACGATGAGCGGGCGGTCGATGTCGCCTTCCAGGAAGGTCACCAGCACCTCCTGCCCTACCCGTGGCAGGAACTGTGCACCCACCCCGGGGCCGGCGTAGCGTTGGGCAACGCGCAGCCAGCTGCTGCCATCGTCGCCGCTGCCTGCCCGCTGGAAGTGGAAGCGCACCTTGATCCGGCCCAGGTCGTCACAGGACACCTCGCCGCTGTCGCTGCCATCAGCGGCAATCACCCGCGCGGTCTGGTAGCCCGGTGCCAGCGGCCGCGGATTCAACCGCAGGCCGGTGCCGTCTTCGCGCGCCGGGCGCCACGCCACGGCGCGGTCCACGCCCTCGAAGGCGTTGGCATAGCCCAGCGTTTCGGCCCGCGTGCCCAGCTGGCGTTGGCGCGCAGGCGTATCCAGCCCGGCCATGGGCGCCGGGGGCGCATGGCCGAGGCGCTGCAGCAGCGCCTCGCGCGCGGTGGTGGGGAAATTATTGCTGGCCTGGTGCCAGATGCGCGTCACCAGCACATTCGGCACGCCGGCACGGTCGGACATCGGCCACTGGCGCAGGTTGAACCAGGTGCCGGCGCGAAGCCCGAGGGCGGTGCTGCTGCCGACCCAGCTGGCGCTGCGGGATTCGTGCGCCTGGGCGGCCAGGCGGCTGTAGTGGTCGGCCACGCTGCGGTTGGCGAACGCATAGGCACCCACCGGGGTGTACGCCTCCAGGGCGGTCTCCCCGCGTTGCGCGGACAGCACCGGGGTCTGCCCCTGACGCGCCTGCTGGCCGCGATAGTCGTCACTTGCCAGCACCAGCGCGGTCACGCCGATACGCCGCGAACGCCCCAGCGTGAGCACGCTGTCGGTGGCCTCGGTGGCATCGGCGCGGTGGAAGCGGAGACCACCGTCGCGCTCGGAGGTGGCGTCCTGCGCCTGTGCGGCGCTGTCAGCGAAGACCACCAGCGCGTGGCCTGCAGGCGCGTCGGCGTCTTCTTCGATGCGCCAGCCCAGGCCCTCTTCGGCAAGCAGGCGCTGCAGGAAGTCCAGGTCCGATTCGCGGTACTGCACGCAGTAGCTGCGCCGCGGCACGGCGGCGAGGAAGTCGACCACTTCATCGCTGGCGCGCCAGGTGCCCTGGGCAGCATAGGGGTCCAGCACGGCCTGCAGGATGTCCAGCACCGCCCGTTCCTGGAACACCCGGCTTTGCCGCGCCTGCCCCAGCAGCCAGGTCCATGGCACCAGACACAGGCGATAGCGCGCCAGCCCACCATCGGCGGCTACGCAGGCCGCCTCGGAAACCACGCCGCTGCGCAGCACGTCGTGCCCGCCGGCCTGCCGCGAGGACAACGTCGCGGCCACACCAAGCCACGCGTCCACGTCGAGCAGGGCGTCGTTGGCCAGCACGTCCACCCACCACTGGAAACCCTCGGACAGCTGTTCGTATCCGCACCAGCGCTCGACCAGCAGCGCCTGACCGTTGGCCAGCGCCAAGCGGTGCGGACGGCTGGCGCCGTCCAGCCCGGCGACACCGGCGAACAGTGTGATTGCATCCTGCATCGTGCCCATCCATTGCAGCCGTCCGGCCGCGTGACCTGCCCAGCATCCATGGCGCACCCGGCCTACCGGCATAGCGGCAGCACGCTGCACCTCCCCACTCTGTCGCTACGGTCGAACCGCGCGCCACCACAGGTATCCGCAGGCTCTCCCCGCCACGCAGATACATACTCAAGACTGCATGAGCAAAGAATATAGTTAATTGTCGCCGACCGGTATCCGGGGCAAATCTGACGATAATGTAGGGAAACCCCTACTCGTAGCGCACGCATTTGACCGAACCGACACAGGATGTCGGATTGAACCCGACAACAGAAACTCAGCACATAATGCCGACGGATTACGCTAGGCGGAGCATGCGCCGGCTACAGCGCCCCACCGCAGGATGGCCCACCGCGGAGCTCGGGCTGACGGGGCCCTGCTCCTGACGCGGCCGGCCATTTTTTCACCACCACTTGTTCAGCCTTGGCAGGCAAGGTCCGGCACGGGATATCCACAGCTTTGCCAACGACTCCCCCACACCCGGTGTGGACAACCGGCACCGGTCTGGCGGCTGCGAAGACCGCGCGCTACCCTGTAGACCCTTTCCCTGCTTGCGGCCACGGTCCCTGGATCGAGGGCTGCCAGATGCAATGACCGCACTCTCGCAACGCGATTTCACCCTGGCTCCCGAAGACAACGAACGCCTGGCCAACCTGGCCGGCCCGTTCGATGAGCACCTGCGCCAGATCGAACTCAAACTTGGCGTGGAAATCGCCAACCGCGGCCACGTGTTTCGCGTGACCGGGCCCCAGCGCCTGACCGAGGAAGCGCAGCTGTTGATCGAAGCGCTCTACGCCGAAGCGGCGGAGGTGACCTTCGACAGCCACGGTATCCACCTGCGCCTGAACCAGGCCAACGTCGACCATGTCGTCGAACGGGCCTACGAAGCACAGGAAGTGACCATCAAGGTCAAGCGCGGCACGGTACGTGGCCGCGGCGCCAACCAGGCGCGCTACCTGCATCAGATCACCACCCACGACATCAATTTCGGGATCGGCCCGGCCGGCACCGGCAAGACCTTCCTGGCCGTGGCCAGCGCGGTGGACGCGTTGAACGAGTCGCGCGTGCAGCGTCTGATCCTGGTCCGACCGGCGGTGGAAGCGGGCGAGAAGCTCGGCTTCCTGCCGGGTGATCTCAGCCAGAAAGTCGACCCGTACCTGCGCCCGCTGTACGACGCGCTGTATGAAATGCTGGGCGTGGAGAAAGTGCTGAAACTGCTGGAAAAGAATGTCATCGAAATCGCGCCGCTTGCGTACATGCGCGGCCGCACGCTCAACGATGCCTATGTGATTCTGGACGAAGCGCAGAACACCACCGTGGAGCAGATGAAGATGTTCCTGACCCGGCTGGGCTTCGGCTCCACCGCGGTGGTCACCGGCGACCTCACCCAGACCGACCTGCCCAAGCACGTGAAGTCCGGGCTGCGCGATGCCATCGAGGTGCTGCGCGAGGTGGACGGGGTCAGCTTCACCTTCTTCGAGGCCCGCGACGTGGTCCGTCACCCGCTGGTGGCGCGCATCGTCAGCGCCTACGACCGACGCGACCTGCAGCAGGTCAAACCCGGCGCGGAGTAGACGTCCAGGGCCGGCCCGAATCGCACACAAGGAAGTGCCATGGTTCGTCTGTCGCTGCGGGTGTCCGGCTTCCTGCTGGCCACCATCCGGACGCGGCAATCGCCGAGGCCACGCCTCGGCGTCGATACGGGCGCGGCGGATGCCGCGCAGGCGGAGATCGGCCATGACGCCGACGACAGGAAGTCGCAGTGAAAGGCCACACGCGCGATACTGTGCCCTCCTGATTGATCTGAATTACCGGTATCGCCATGACCAAGGGCCCCGTCCGCCTCGATGTAGCCGTCAGCTACGCCCTGCCCCGCGCCGGGCTGCCCTCCGCGGTGAGCTTCCGCAAATGGGTGGCTGCCGCGCTCAAGGGCCGCATCCGTGAAGCCGACCTGGCCATCCGCCTGGTCGATGCCAAGGAAGGTCAGTCGCTGAACCGGCACTACCGCGGCAAGGACTACGCCACCAACGTGCTCAGCTTCCCGGCCGACGTGCCCGAGGGCCTGCCCAAGGGCGTGAAGTTCCCGCTGCTGGGCGACCTTGTGATCTGCGCGCCGGTGGTGGCCCGCGAAGCGGCCGAGCAGGACAAGGCGCTCAATGCCCATTACGCGCACCTGACCGTGCACGGCGTGCTGCACCTGCTGGGCTGGGACCATGAGGACGACAAGGAAGCCGAGGCCATGGAGCAGCTGGAACGCGACATCCTGGCTGAGCTGGGTATCGACGACCCCTACGCCAACGAGCAGTAAGCCGCGCCGCCCGGCTCCACACGGATTCCAGATGACCGCTTTCAAGACCCTCTGCCTGGGCCTGTTGGCCTTGCTGCCCGCCGCCGCATCGGCCGACCCGCTGGACCTGGCCGCGCTGATCGAATGCCGCCAGGGTGTGGCCGACTACCGGGCTGTCGGCCCGGTGGTGGCCGACCCGCTCAAGGCGGTGGCCAATGGCCTGCAGCCGCTGCCGCAGGGCAACCCGTTCATGACCGAGTTCCGGCTGGCCACGCCGCTGACGGTGTTCGGGCAGCGCACCGAGTACGTGGCGGTGGCCGGGGCGAGCATCATGGCCATCCTGGACCTGGCCGACCCGCGGCCGCTGGCCAAGACGCTGGCGCTGGAGGACGGGGTGGACAACCCGGACAAGTTCATGGCCGGACGGGAGCTGGTCAGCCGCGACGTGGCCGACCCCACGACCGGCGAACCGATGATCGAGTCGGTGATCCTGAGCCTGTCCACGGTCAAGACCCACCCGGGCAAGACCCTGGCCGGCTGCACCTACAGCCTGGACCTGCCCGCGGAGGAAGAGGCGCCGGCACCGGCCCCCACCCCGCCGGCCGCCTCGGTGAATGCGGCCCCGGCAGGCGGGCGCTGACAGGGCCCCGCATCCTGCTAGACTGAATCCAACGCCCGGTTCGCCGGGTGCCCTTTTTTCCAGAGATGTCTGAAGACGACAGTAGTAGCTCCACCCTGGAGCAGAACGAAAAGAAGCGCAGCTGGCTCGAACGCCTGACCTCTGCCTTCTCCGGCGAACCCCACACCCGCGACGAGCTCGTGGCGGTGCTGCATACCGCGCACGATGATGGGCTGATCGCTGCCGATACCCTGCGCATGATGGAGGGGGCGATTTCCGTCGCCGAACTCACCGTGGGCGACGTGATGATCTCGCGTTCGCAGATGGTGTCCCTGCCGGTCGAAGCGCCCTTCCTTGAACTGATGAAGCAGGTGGTCGAATCGGGCCACTCGCGCTTCCCGGTGCACGGCGACAACAAGGACGACATCCTTGGCGTGCTGCTGGCCAAGGATCTGCTGCGCGGCGTGGTCGCCGACAACGGCCCGGCCAACGTGCGCGAACTGCTGCGCCCGGCGGTGCTGATCCCCGAAGCCAAGAAGCTCAATGTGCTGCTCAAGGAGTTCCGGCTCTCGCGCAACCACATGGCCATCGTGGTGGACGAGTACGGCGGTGTTGCCGGGCTGGTCACCATCGAGGACGTGCTGGAGCAGATCGTCGGTGAAATCGACGACGAGCACGACGAGGCCGAGGACCACACCGCGCAGATCGCCATCCAGGCCGACGGCCAGTACGTGGTGGACGCCCTGACCGCGATCGAGGACTTCAACGAGCGCTTCGGCGCCAGCTTCCCCGACGACGACTACGACACCATCGGTGGCCTGGTCACCGAGGCGATCGGCCACCTGCCCGAAACCGGCGACGAGCTCAGCCTGGACCGCTTCGTGTTCCGGGTGGCGCGTGCCGATGCCCGCCGCGTGCAGGCGTTCCATGTGACCGTGCTGCCGGCCGATACGAACAACGAGGATTGATCCACGCCATGCGGCCCCTGCTGAAGCGGTGGCCGTCGTGCCGCCTGTTGTTCCTGTGCTGGATGCTCACCCTGGCCAGCCTGCCGTTCGCGGCGCTGGCCCAGGATGCGACGGCCCCCGTCACCGTGCCGGTGGCTGACTCCCGCGCGAACGCCTCGGCGGCACCGCGCATCGGTGTGGTGACCATGCAGCCCGGCGAGATTTTCTTCGAGCGCTTCGGTCACGATGCGCTGGTGGTGGTGGACCCGGTAACGGGCCAGGCCACCTCCTACAACTTCGGTTACTTCGATCCGGGTGAAGCGGACTTCATCGGCCGCTTCGTGCGCGGCGAGATGATGTACTACCTGGTGGCGCTGCCGCTGGACGAGGACATGTCCTACTACCGTGAAAGCGGTCGTGGGGCCAGTATCCAGTGGCTGGACCTGGACCCGCAGCAGGCGCGCACCCTGGCCGCCTCGCTGGCCGAGCGTGCCAAGCCGGAGAACGCGCGCTACCACTACGACTACTACACCGCCAACTGCGCCACCATGGTCCGCGATGCGGTGGACCAGGCGCTCGGCGGCGGCCTGCATTCGCAGCTGTCCGGGCGCTCGCGTGGCAACACCTACCGCAGCGAATCGGTGCGATTGGCCTCGCCGTCGCCGTGGATGTGGCTGGGCTTCGACATCGGGTTGGGCCCGTTCGCCGACCAGCCGCTGTCGCGTTGGCAGGAAGCGTTCGTGCCGATGCGCCTGGCCGATGCACTGCGCCAGTCGCGCAACAGCGACGGCCGCCCGCTGGTACAGGCCGAGCAGGAACTGCTGCCGCAGCGCATCGCGCCGGAACCCACCGAATCCCCCCGCCGCTGGTGGCCCTGGCTGCTGTGCGGCCTGCTGGCCGCGGCAGGCGTGTGTGCACTGCGCGCGCGCCGACGCCTGCTGGGCGGCATCGCGCTGCCGGTGTGGCTGTTCTGCGGTATCGCCGGTGCGTTGCTGACCTACCTGTGGGGCTTCAGCGCGCACCAGGCCGCGTGGGCCAACCGCAACCTGCTGGTGCTGTCGCCGCTGTGCCTGCTGTTGCTGCCCGGTGCCATTACGCTGCTGCGCGGGCGCACCCCGCGTGCGTGGTTCCGCTGGGTGCTGTGGGCGGTGGCGCTGCTGGCGTCGCTGGGCCTGGTCCTGCACTGGCTGAGCCTGCAGGCGCAGGTCAACCTGCAGTGGATCGTGCTGCTGCTGCCGGTGCACCTGGCGCTGGCGTGGGCGCTGGGCCGTCGTGACGCATCTGTCACGGGCCGCTGACGCAGGATGCCGCCCATGGAAAGCACCGCACCCGTGAACCCGCCCTGCGTCATCAACTGCGTGCACTACGATGATCAGGGCAAGCGCCATGACATCAGCCTGGACGCGATCAGCGATGTGATCGAAAGCGGCAACGGCTTTGTCTGGGTCGGCTTGTACGAGCCGGCCGACAGCGTGCTGCTGAAGCTGCAGGAAGAATTCTGCCTGCACTCGCTGGCCATCGAAGACGCACGCAACGCCCACCAGCGGCCCAAGGTGGAGGCGTATGGCAACTCCTTGTTCGTGGTGGTCACCACCGCGCAGATGGTGGATGAGCGCATCGCCTACGGCGAAACCCATGCCTTCCTTGGTCCCCGCTTCCTGGTGACGGTCCGCCATGGGGCGTCGCTGTCCTATGCCGCGCCGCGCGCCCGGGTCGAGCGCGAGCCGGAGCTGCTGCGCACGATGGGGCCGTCGTACTGCCTGTATGCGGTGCTGGACTTCGTGGTGGACAACTACCTGCCCATCACCCAGCGCTACCGCGACACACTGGAGCTGCTGGAGAAGGACATTTTCTCGGACAGTTACAAGCGCCAGACCGTGGTGCGGCTGTACGAACTGAAGCGCGAACTCAACAAGATGCGCATGGCGGTGGCGCCGCTGCAGGACATGCTGGCCCAGATCAAGCGCTACCAGGGCGAGCTGGTGCCCGACGAGGTCAAGCTGTACCTGCGCGATGTGCATGACCATGCGGTGCGGATCAGCGATGTGATCGACACCCTGCGCGAGATGCTGGGCACCGCGTTGAGCGTGAACCTGTCGCTGGTGACGCTGGCGCAGGGCGAGACGGTGAAGCGGTTGGGCGCGTGGGCGGCATTGCTGGCGGCGCCGACCCTGATCACCAGCTGGTATGGCATGAACTTCACCCACATGCCGGAGTTGGACCAGCCGTGGGCGTACCCGGCGATGATCATCGGCGTGGGCGCGATCTGCGTGGGGTTGTACCGGCTGTTCAAGCGGGTGCGTTGGCTCTGACGTTCGCCGGCTGCCCGTTTCGGGCGATGGTGCCGGATGTGCGTCATGCGTGGCGGTATTTCGGGTAGCCGACCAACGGTCGGCTCTACCTCGGTTTGAACAATGCGATGTCCAGTGGTGCCGGCCGCTGGCCGGCTCCCGGTGATACCGGATACACGCGGCGTGTGCCGGCGTTACGGTAGCCGACCAACGGTCGGCTCTACCTCGGTTTGAACGATGCGATGCCCGATGGTGCCGGCCGCTGGCCGGCTCCCGGTGATGTTGGATACATGCGACGTGTGCCGGCGTTACGGTAGCCGACCAACGGTCGGCTCTACCTCGGTTTGAACGATGCGATCTCCGGTGGTGCCGGCCGCTGGCCGGCTCCCGGTGATGCCGTATACATGCGACGTGTGCCGGCGTTACGGTAGCCGACCAACGGTCGGCTCTACCTCGGTTTGAACGATACGATGCCGGTGGTGCCGGCCGCTGGCCGGCTCTCGGTGATGCCGGATACACGCGAGGTGTGCCGGCGTTACGGTAACCGACCAACGGTCGGCTCTACCTCGGTTTGAACGATGCGATGTCCGGTGGTGCCGGCCGATGGTCGGCTCCTGGCGATGCCGGATGTACGCGACCTGTGTCGGCGTTACGGTAGCCGACCAACGGTCGGCTCTACCTCGGGGTGATCATCGGTAGGTAGCGACCGTTGGTCGCTACGCCCTGCCATCAGGCCACGTATACCGTTTTGATGTTCATGAACTCATGGATGCCGTGGTCGGCCAGTTCGCGGCCGAAGCCGGAGCGCTTGCTGCCGCCGAACGGTAGGCGGGGGTCGCTTTTGACGATGGCGTTGACGAACGCCGCGCCGCACTCCAGCTTCTTGGCGATGGCTTCACCGCGCACCGCATCCGCGGTCCAGACGCTGCCCCCCAGACCGAAGGTGGTGTCGTTGGCCACGCGCAGCGCCTCGGCATCGTCGCGTACGCGCAGGATGGCCGCAGCGGGGCCGAACAGTTCTTCCTCGTAGGCCGGCATGCCGGGCGCGACGTTGTCCAGGATGGTGGCCGGGTAGCCCGCATGGCTGCCCGCCACCGGCTCGCCGCCGAGCAGCAGTTTGGCGCCCTTGGCCACGCTGTCCTGCACCTGGCTGTGCAGTTCGTCGCGCAGGTCGGCGCGGGCCATGGGGGCCAGCGTGGTGCGTTCGTCCTGCGGGTCGCCGTAGACGCGCTGGGCAGCGGCGGCCACGAACTTTTCCACGAATGCATCGGCGATGGCATCGACCACGATAAAGCGCTTGGCGGCAATGCAGGTCTGGCCGCTGTTGTCGAACCGCGACTTCACGGCGGCGGCGACGGTCTTGTCGAGGTCGGCATCCTCAAGCACGACGAACGCGTCGCTGCCGCCCAGTTCCATGACGCACTTCTTGAGCTGGTCACCGGCATTGGCGGCAATCGAGCGCCCTGCCCGTTCGCTGCCGGTCAGGGTAACGGCCTTGACCCGCTTGTCGCGCAGCACGTCGGCGGCCTGGTCGTTGTCGATGTGCAGGACGTCGAACACGCCGGCGGGCAGGCCACCGTCGCGGCATACGGCCAGGATCAGGTCGGCGCACTGCGGGACGTTGCTGGCATGCTTGAGCAGAGCGACGTTGCCGGCCATGAAGGTAGGCGCAAGGAAGCGGAATACCTGCCAGATCGGGAAGTTCCAGGGCATCACAGCAAACACGCAGCCGATGGGCTCGTAGCGCACGTAGCTGCGCTGGGCCTCGGTGTCGATCAGCTGCGGCTTGAGGTAGTCGGCGGCATGGTCGGCGTAGAACTCGCAGGCCTGCGCGCACTTCTCCACTTCGGTCAGGGCTTCGGCCTTGAGCTTGCCCATCTCACTGGTCATGGCCCGCTGGATGTCGTCCTTGCGGGTACGCAGCTGCGCGGCGATGCCACGCAGGATGGCGCTGCGCGCCTGCAGGGATTGGCCAGACCAGGCCGGAAACGCGCCTGCCGCAGCAGCCAGGCGCTGTTCGACCTGGGCGGCATCGAGCAGTTCATGGCGGTAGGTGACCTGGCCGGTCGCGGGATTGACGATTTCAACGGTCATCGTGGTACTCCGGAAGACAGACCACCATTCTGCGCCCGGCGCTGTGATCCAGATGTTGCCGGGGTTGGCGGGGAGCCGGGGTTGGGTTGCGACGTGGCGTCGCAGGTTAGGGCCGAAGCGTTAGCAGTCGCCTCTTCCGGGCGGGCACGGTGAGGGTAAGTTGCCGGGGCACGCTGCAAGTCCCGCTCCGCGGCCCGGCCCAGCCGCTGGCGGCTGTGCGTTCAGTCGCATGCGAGGCAGTGCCTCGCAAACAATGCGCCTTCACCCATGTAAGCTCCGTCGCCGCATCCATGCGGCTCAGGGCCCCGTCAACCCACCCTCACCATGCCTAGACAGTTGGCTGGTTGCCGCGCTGAGGGGCAAGAGCAGCCCGTCGCGTTGGTGGGGAGAGAAGAGCAGCCGGGCAGAGCCCGGCTCTACGCGGCGCGTATCCGTGCGGTGAAGATCGGATCGGTGCGGATCGGGACGGATGGAGTCGGTGCGGATCGGGTCGGATCGGGACGAATGGGGTCGGTCCGGATCGGATCGTGATGGGTAGAGCCGGGCTCTGCCCGGCTGGGACGGTGGAACACCGTCCTGCTTCCCCCTCCCCAAAACGCGGCAACTGCCTTGCGCCATTGCCCTGCGCCTTCAACAAAAGGGCAAGCAACCTGTCGGGCGTCGGCGTGGGTGGGTTGGCGGGACCGTTGGGCGCC
Organism: Stenotrophomonas sp. 10N36; assembly: GCF_056395005.1. Taxonomy (NCBI): domain Bacteria; kingdom Pseudomonadati; phylum Pseudomonadota; class Gammaproteobacteria; order Lysobacterales; family Lysobacteraceae; genus Stenotrophomonas; species Stenotrophomonas sp. 10N36. The sequence continues at coordinate 449,034 of NZ_JBFTIS010000001.1, forward strand.
ATGGATGGCGCCCACGAGCCTCCAGGGGTGAAGGCGCATTGCTTGCGAGGCACTGCCTCGCATGCGACTGAACGCACAGCCGCCAGCGGCTGGGCCGGACCGCGGAGCGGGATTCACGGCGTGTCCCGCCAACCCACCCACGCCGACGCCACTCAGAACATGCAGCCCCGCTGTTGCTGTTGCTGTTGCTTCAACAAACAGCCGCGCCCACTCACCCCTTATCCTGCAACGCCATCTGCATGTCGCGCTGGCGGCGCTTCTCGGCGCGGGCCGTCACGAACCACCCCACCACCGCCGCGAGCGACACCGCCAGCACCATCAGCGTCGCCAGCGCATTGATCTCCGGCTTGATCCCCATCCGCACCGACGCGAACACCTTCATCGGCAGCGTCGTCGAACTCGGACCCGCCACGAAACTGGCAATCACCACATCGTCCAGCGACAGYGTAAACGCCAACAACCACCCCGCCACCAGCGCCGGGGCGATGATCGGCAGCGTGATCTGCAGAAACACCTTCAACCGCCCTGCCCCCAGATCCATCGCCGCTTCCTCCAGCGACCGGTCCAGCTCCTGCAGCCGCGACGACACCACCACCGTCACGAACGACAGCGTAAACGTCACATGCGCAATCCAGATGCTCGTCACCCCGCGTGCCGGGAAGCCGGGAATACCGCCCATCGCCACCAGCAGCGTCATCAGCGAAAAGCCCAGGATCACCTCCGGCATCACCAACGGCGCGGTGATCAGCGCACCGAACACCGTCTTGCCCGGGAAACGCTTGAAACGCGTCATCACCATCGCCGCCATCGTGCCCAACACCGTCGACGCACAGGCCGTCCAGAACGCCACCTTCAGACTGATCCACAGCGCATCCAGAATCTGCCGGTTGTTGAACAGCTCCCCATACCAGCGCGTGGAAAAGCCCGACCACACCGTGGCCAGCTTGGATTCGTTGAACGAATAGATCATCAGCAGCAGGATCGGCAGATACAGGAAGCCGAAGCCCAGCCCCAGCACCGACCAGCTCAGCCACCGGTTGCCGCGCACCATGCTCATGCCAGCTTCCCTTCCAGCTCACGCTGCTGGACCCGGTTGAACAGCAGGATCGGCACCAGCAGCAACAGCAGCATCACGATCGCCACCGCCGAGGCCGTCGGCCAGTCGCGGTTGTTGAAGAACTCGCCCCACAGCACCCGCCCGATCATCAGCGTGTCCGGACCGCCCAGCATCTCGGGAATCACGAACTCGCCCACCGCCGGGATCATCACCAGCATGCACCCGGCGATGATGCCGGTGCGCGACAACGGCAAGGTGATCCGCAGGAACGCCTGCCACGGCTTGGCCCCCAGGTCGTAGGCCGCCTCCAGCAGGCGGTTGTCCAGCTTGACCAGGTTGGCGTACAGCGGCAGCACCATGAACGGCAGGTAGCAGTACACGATGCCGATGTACGCGGCGGTCGGCGTGTACAGGATCTGCAGCGGCGCATCGATCACGCCGAGCTTGAGCAGCAGCTGGTTGAGCAGCCCGTTGCGGTCCAGGATGCCGATCCACGCATACACCCGGATCAGGAACGAGGTCCACGACGGCAGCACCACCAGCATCATCGCCACGTTGCGCGCGGCCGGCGACATCCGCGAAATCACGTAGGCCATCGGGTAACCGATCAGCAGCGTGAACAGCGTGGCGATCACCGCGATCTTGATCGAACTCAGGTAGGCCAGCACGTACTGGCTGTCCTTCACCAGCGCCGCGTAGTTGCCCAGGTTGAGCTTGAGCGAAAACGCCCCGTCCACGTATTCCAGCAGCCAGGTATACGGCGGCGAGCCCACCTGCGTGCGCGCGAACGAGATCATCAGGATGATCACGAACGGCACCGCGAAGAACAGCAGCAGCCACAGGTAGGGCGCGGCGATCACACTGCCGCGGGTGCCGGGGAGCCAGCGCTTCCAGACGGCGGCGTTCATGCGGTGAGCACCACGCCGTCGTTGTCGCGCCAGCACACCCACACGCTGTCGCCCCACGTCAGCCCGTCGCTGGCCCAGCGCTGCGAGTTGGCGAAGTTGGACAGCACCTTGGCGCCGCTGGGCAGGCGCACGTGGTACACCGAATGGCTGCCGAAGTAGGCGATCTCCTCGATCACCCCCTGCGCCTTGTTGGTGTCCCCGGCCGGCTCGTCCTTGCCGATCATCACCTTCTCCGGGCGCAGCGCGAACGCCACCGGCTGGCCTTCGTAGCCGGTGATGCCGTGGGCCACGTAGATCGGCGCGGGGAACAGCGGCGTGCGCACGGTGACGTACTCGGGCAGGTCCTCGTCGATGACCCCGTCGAACAGGTTCACCGAGCCGATGAACTCGGCCACGAAGCGGTTGGCCGGCTGCTCGTAGATTTCATCGGGCTTGCCCACCTGCTGGATCCAGCCGGCGTCCATCACCGCGATGCGGGTGGCCATGGTCATCGCCTCTTCCTGGTCGTGGGTGACCATCACGCAGGTCACGCCCGAGGTTTCGATGATGTTGACCAGCTCCAGCTGCATCTGCGAGCGCAGCTTCTTGTCCAGCGCGCCCATCGGCTCGTCCAGCAGCAGCAGCTTGGGCCCCTTGGCCAGCGACCGCGCCAGCGCCACGCGCTGCTGCTGGCCACCGGACAGCTGGTGCGGCTTGCGCTTGGCCAGCTTGCCCAGCTGCACCAGCTCCAGCATTTCGCCCACGCGGGTGCGGATCGCATCGCGGGCCAGGCCGTCCTGTTTCAGACCGAAGGCGATGTTCTGTTCCACCGTCATGTGCGGGAACAGCGCGTAGGACTGGAACATCATGTTGATCGGCCGCTGGTACGGCGGCAGGTCGTTGATGCGCTGGCCATCCAGCTCGATGCTGCCCTTGGTGGGGGTTTCGAACCCGCCCAGGCAGCGCAGCAGCGTGGACTTGCCACTGCCCGAACCGCCGAGCAGGGCGAAGATCTCGCCCTTGCGCACGTCCAGGCTGACATCGTCGAGCGCGACGAAGCCGTCGAATTCCTTGCGCAGCGCGCGGATGGACAGATAGCCCGGCTCGAGGACCGGCACGACCTCGCCTTCCGGCTTGGCATCAAATGGCATGGGGGGCGGCTCCAGGAGCGGCAGCGGACGGGGGAGGATGGCATTTTACCGGTGGTGGCCGCGTCATGCTGTGCCCCGCCGGGGATCCGGACGTTCACGGGCCCGGCCGGGCCAGTGCCCTGCCCGTCCGGAAACGGCAACGCCGGCCCGGGGGCCGGCGTTGCAGGGGCACGCAGGTCCGCTCAGCGACCGGTCTTCACCTCGGTCCACAACCGGGTGTAGAGCTTGTCCACCTCGGGCGTGTTGATCGAGTAGGTGAACATCTTGGCGGCCACGTCGGCCGGCGGGTAGATGGTCGGGTCGGTGCGGATCGCCTCGTCCACCAGCGGGGTGGCCTTGGTCACCGGGTTGGCGTAGTGGATGAAGTTGGTGTTGGCCGCGGCCACCTTCGGTTCCAGCAGGTAGTTGATGAAGGCATAGGCGGCCTCCGGGTGCTTGGCATCCTTGGGAATGGCCAGCATGTCGAACCACTGCGGGGCGCCTTCGCGCGGGATCGAATAGGCCACGGTCACGCCGTTGGACGCTTCGGCGGCGCGGTCGCGGGCCTGGATGATGTCACCCGACCAGCCCACCACCAGGCAGGTGCCGCCATTGGCCAGCGAGCCCACGTACTGCGAGGAGTGGAAATTCTGCACGTAGGGGCGGATGCCCTTGAGCAGGTCGGCCGCCTTCTGCAGCGTGGCCGGGTCCTGGCTGTGCGGATCCTCGCCCAGGTAGTGCAGCGCGATCGGGATCATGTCCGACGGCGTGTCCAGGATGGTGATCCCGCAGTCCTTCATCTTGGCGATGTTTTCGGGCTTGAAGATCAGGTCCCAGCTGTTGGCGATGTCGGTGCTGCCACCGAAGCGCTGCTTGAGCAGCTCCACGTTGTAGCCGATGCCGGTGGTGCCGATCATGTACGGCACGCCGTACTCGTTGCCCGGGTCCTGCTGGGCAATGCGCTTCATCACGTCCGGGTCGAGGTTGGCCAGGTTCGGGATCTTGCTCTTGTCCAGCGGCAGGAACACGCCGGCCTTGATCTGGCGGCCGAAGAAGTTCAGCGTCGGCACCACCACGTCGTAGCCGCTGTTGCCGGCCAGCAGCTTGGTTTCCACCATTTCGTCGCTGTCGAACACGTCGTAGGTCACCTTGGTGCCGGTGGCCTTTTCGAAGTTCGGGATGGTGTCTTCGGCGATGTAATCGCTGTAGTTGTAGACGTTCAGCACCTTGCTGTCGTCGTCGGACTTGCCGCCGCCACAGGCGCTGAGTACGGATACGGCAATGCCGAGGGTGAGGATTCGCAGCTTCATCGGACTCTCCACAGGTCAGGTGCGAGGTGGGGGAACCGGCCAGACCGGCACAACGGGTGCCAGCCTAACGGGCATGCCCACATTTTCCCAGCACATGGCCCTCACGGCCATGCCGGATCTGGCGACGCGGCGCCATTCAGACGTTGAGCAGCAGGAATTCACGCTCCCACGAGCTGATCACGCGGAAGAAGGTCTCGTATTCCTTGCGCTTGACCGACACATAGGCCCGGCAGAAGCGCTCGCCCAGCATCTCGCGCAGTTCCGGGCAGCCTTCCAGCCCGTCCAGGGCCTCGCCCAGCGAGCGCGGCAGGTCGTAGCCCAGTTCCTTCGCGCTGCCGCTGATCGGCGCGGTGGGGGAGCCCTGCTCGCGGATGCCAAGCAGGCCGGCGGCCAGGGTGGCGGCGATGGCCAGGTAGGGGTTGGCATCCGAGCCGGCGAACCGGCTTTCCACCCGCATGTTCTCCGGCGTATCCAGCGGCACGCGCAGCCCGCAGGTGCGGTTGTCGAAGCCCCAGTGCACGTTGCTCGGGGAGACCTCGCCGAACATCAGCCGGCGGTAGGAGTTCACGTTCGGCGCGAAGAACGCCATCGCCGCCGGCACGTACTTCTGCAGGCCGGCCAGGTAGTGCCCGAACAACGGGCTGAAATCCTCACCGCCGTGCTCGCCGGTGAACACGTTGCTGCCGTCGCTGATCCGCAGCAGGCTCTGGTGGATATGCATCGCACTGCCCGGCTCGTTCTCCATCGGCTTGGCCAGGAAGGTGGCGTAGATGCCGTGGCGCATCGCCGACTCCCGCATGGTGCGCTTGAACAGGAACACCTGGTCGGCCAGATCCATCGCATTGGCGTGGGTGAAGTTGACCTCCAGCTGCGCCGCGCCGGATTCGTGGATGAGCGTGTCCACGTCCAGCTTCATCGCATCGCAGTAGTCGTACATCAGATCGAGGATCGGATCGAACTCGTTGACCGCATCGATGGAGTAGGACTGGCGCGCGGTTTCAGGACGCCCGGAGCGGCCGGCCGGCGGCAGCAGCGGGAAGTCCGGGTCGGTGTTCTTCTGGACCAGGAAGAACTCCAGCTCCGGCGCCACCACCGGGCGCAGGCCGAGTTCGGCATAGGCATTGAGGACGCGCCGCAGCACATTGCGCGGGGCCAGCTCATGCGGCTCGCCGGTCTTGGTGAAACAGTCGTGGATGACCTGGGCAGTGGGATCGGTCGCCCACGGCACCATGCGCACGGTGTCGGCATCCGGGCGCAGGATCATGTCCGAATCCGACGGTGAGGTCAGCTCGTAGTAGTCGTCCGGGAACTCGCCGGTGACCGTGGTGGCGAAGATGCCCTCCGGCAGGCGCGTGCCGTAATCGTGCGAAAACTTGTCGGCCGGAATGATCTTGCCGCGCGCGTTGCCGGTGATGTCCGGCACCAGGCACTCCACCTCGGTGATGCGCCGGTCCTTGAGCCAGCGCAGCAGCGTGCTTTCTTCGGGCACGGGCGGCGGAGCGGCCTTGCGCGAAGAAGAGGCCGCTTTGCGCGGGGCTGTGGCTTTACGCGAACGCGTTCGGGTGGTCATGACCGGTCTGCTTTGCAGGAGTAACGGCGACAAGCATCGCCGAAGGCTTGGAAAATGCGGTGATGGAAGGGATGTTCGGTAACACGCCATTCCGGGTGCCACTGTACCCCGAGCACGAAGGTGTGGGCGTCGCTGCGCGCGGCTTCGACCAGGCCATCGTCGGCGCGGGCCTCCACCCGCAGCCCGGTGGCGAGGCGATCGATGCCCTGCCCGTGCACCGAATTGACCTTCACACGGTCTGCGCCGGCCCATGCCGCGAGCCAGCCGCCGCCGGTCAACTGCACGGCGTGCGCCGGTGCGTACTGCTGCTCCACCGGCGCGGCCGGGTCCTCGCGGTGATCGGCCAGCCCGGGCACCGCGTGCACGCGCGCATGCAAGGTGCCGCCCAGCACCACGTTCACTTCCTGGAACCCCCGGCAGATCGCCAGCACCGGCATGTCGCGCTCCAATGCGGCCTGCAGCAGCGACAGCGCATTGGCGTCGCGCGCCGGGTCGTGCCGATTGCCCGGCCATGTGGGTGGACCGCCGTAGTGATGCGGTTCGATGTTGCTCACTGCGCCGGTCAGCAACAGACCGTCGAGCCGGTCCAGCCAGTGCGCGGCCGGCAACGGGGGCTGCAGGCTGGGCAGCAGCACCGGCGTGGCACCGGCCGCCACGGCCAGCGCATGCACGTACTTCTCACCGGCCACCGCGAAACGGTGGTGGCCCAGCGGCGTGCTGTCGGTGGGCAAGCCAACCCAAGGGCGCGCGACCATACGGCATGCTCCGATGACCTGTTGCCACGGTAGCGCCGTGGCCGGGCGCGGTGCAACACGCCATGTCGGAGGCGTGCGCCCTCACATGCCGGCTGCGATGCCTGCGACAGACTGCGCGCTGTCACCGCGCATCGTTGCTGGCATGCTGTCACCATGATTGACGTCCCCACCGCCCCCTGCAGGTGCACGCCGTGAGCCGCGCCGGCCAGGACCATGTATCCAGCTGGTATGCCGACAGCCTGCCGGCGCAACCGCTGCGCCCGGCCCTGGCCGGCGACCACGCTACCGATGTGTGCGTATTGGGCGCGGGCTATACCGGCCTGTCGGCCGCGCTGTCGCTGGCCGAGCGCGGCTACCGGGTCAGCGTGCTGGAAGCGCACCGGGTGGGCTGGGGCGCCTCCGGGCGCAATGGCGGCCAGGCCATCGTCGGCTACGGGTGTGAAGTGGATACGCTGGAACAGCTGGTGGGCGCTCAGGACGCGCGGCTGCTGTTTGACTATTCGCGCGACGGCATGGCCTTGCTGCGCCACCGCCTGCAGCACTACCAGATCGACTGCGACTGGCACGATGGCCACGCCAGCGTGCCGATCACCGCCCGCCAGGAACGCGCACTGCGTGCCGGGCTGCTTGATCTGGCCGAGCGCTACGACTATCCGCTGCAGTGGTGGGACCGCACCCAACTGCAGGCGCAGCTGGACAGCCCGCGCTATACCGGGGCCATGTTCGATGCGGCCAGCGGCCACCTGCAGCCGCTGGCCTATGCACAGGGCCTGGCCCGCGCGGCAGAAGGCCTGGGCGTGGTCATCCACGAGCAATCGCCGGTCGTGCAGTTGGTGCGGGGCCCGCGTCCGCAGCTGCGCACCGCTCACGGCAGCATCAGCGCCGACCACGTGGTGATCGCCGGCAACGCCTGGCTGCAGGGCATCGCCCCGGAGCTGGAAACGCGGATCATGCCGGTCGGCACCTATATCGGCGCCTCGCAGGTGCTGGGCGCCGAACGCGCCCGGTCGCTGATCCGCAACGGCATGGCCGTGGCCGACGTCAGCTGGGCGCTGGACTACTTCCGGCTCAGCGCCGATCACCGCCTCTTGTTCGGCGGGCGCGCCAGTTACTCGGCCCTGCCGCCGCCCGGGCTGCGCGGGGTAATGACCCGGCGCATGCACCAGGTGTTCCCGCAGTTGGCCGACGTGGGCATGGAACAGGTCTGGGGCGGCTACGTCGACATCACCCGCAACCGCGCGCCGCATTGGGGCCGGCTGACCCCCAACGTGTACTTCGCACAGGGCTTCTCCGGCCATGGCGTGGCCGCAACCGGGCTGGCCGGGGCCGTCCTTGCCGAGGCCATCGCCGGGCAGAACGCGCGCCTGGATGTGTTCGAACGCATCCCCCACCGCCCCTTCCCCGGCGGCCGACTGCTGCGCACGCCGCTGCTGGTGGCCGCGATGTCCTGGTACAAACTGCGGGATGCGTTGTGGTGAAGCCGACCGGAATTTGAGATGACCATCTCATTTGTAAATGCCATGTTGGGACGACCAACAACGCATCCGCACTTGATCCGATTCTGATAATTGCTGTCTGCAATTGCATAAACCGGTTTCTGCCGATACCGTCCTGTCTGAACGGAATAGTCCAGTGCATGGACGCTGGCTGGGCACGAACGGGAGGGAACGCGTGCGACTGGATTGGTGGAAAGACGGGCTTCAGGTGAACCTTCACATTCGTCCGGCTGGATTCGTGTTGGCTGCTGTGTACGCCATCGCCTGCTGGGCCGCGCGCCAACTGTCACTGGATCAGTTCTACCTGCCCGCTGGCGTTCGTGTAGCAGCGGTTCTGTTGTGCCCGCCGCGGTTGTGGCCCTATCTGTTGTTGGGCGAATACGCCTACTTCGCGCAGATGCGTTACCCGATGGTCGAAAAGTACGGGCTCACCTGGGTGATCCTGGCGTCGGCCAGTTTGATGCCGGCGGTGATGTTGCTGACCCGCCTTCATCAGAAGCTGGTGCACGCCACAACCAACATCTGGCTCATATCGCTGGCGGCATCAAGCGCGATTGTCGTCTCCCTAATCAACCGCAGTCTTTCCGAGCTGCTGTGGCCGATCCCCCCCGCAACGCCGTACTTCACCAGTGTGGCCCGCTACATGGTGGGCGACTTCATCGGCATTCTGACGATTGCCCCGCTTGTTCTGCTTTGGATGCGTCAGAGCAGCGACCGCGAGAACAAGCCTGGTTTCTCTACCGCGACGATAGCCGGCCTTGGCACGATGATCGCACTGGGACTTCTTGCGACACTTGTGCCAACGGAGTCGTCCGCCGCCAAGACCAGCCTGCAACTACTGATGGCGCTGCCCGCCATTGCGCTCACCTGTCTTCACGGCTGGCGCGGCGCCGCGATCAGCGTCCCGGCACTGAACCTCGTCCTCGGGCTGACGATGGCCAGCCCCTCGCCAACATCATTCGACGCGGCAACATTCGCCACGCAGCAGATCATGGCGATCACCGGTGCCGCGCTGCTCGTGCTTGGCTCTCGGATCACGCACTACTACCACCAATACAGAATTCGCGACTTCGATGGAAAAAACGCCATCAAACTCGCGCGGACCTCGCATATCGCCAGTGAAATGGACCTGCGCGAGCGTGCGCTTCATCTGCGCAGACTCGGGGATGGCATCGACATGTCCCTCGGCGAGATTGTGAGCTGGTTGAAGCAACAGGGGCATCACACGATTGCGACCAGCCTGCTGCACACGTCGGCCGTGCATTCGCGCCAGTTCCGCGAGCAGACCAGCATGGTGTATCCCACGTCGCTGGAGCATCTGGGCCTATATGTCGCCCTACAGGCCGGCGGCGTGAGAGAGGCATGGGAGCTCACGGCACGGGTGCTTCGGCCACAGCTTGGCGGCGATCCCTGTCGATTGAGCGTTGAGCTGCAGTTGGCAACGTATCGAACACTGACCGAGGCCGTGTCGCTCCTGCTGAAGAGCGAATCCGGGCAGGTGCGTGTCCGCGCGCGTTGCGGACGCGTTGGACACCAGAGCGGAATCGTACTCACGGTGGGCCTGCTCGATTCCCGGCGCAGTCTGTCTGACGCGACAGTCGCGTTGGCGACAGAGCGCCTGGCAGGCCGAACCCTGGCCTACAGTGGTGTCGTTCAGTGCAGACGCAATCGAATCAGAATGGCGCTGTTTGAGACATCAACAAGTTCAAGTGCCGCGGCCATGCAGTCCAGCACGCTGGATCAAGCTGGTGTGGCAGGCTTGGGCAGTCAGCAAGCACTGACCTGAGCATCCGAAACGGGCCAGGACCTGCAGGTGGTCATTGCCACCTGCAGGCGGTTGCCTATGTCACTGGCCGGCTTCTACCGACCACACTGCATTGGCGCCACTGCCATACAGCACCAGGGAGAACTCAGCCCCCCTGTACACCAGCGAACGCGTGACGCCCGTAGGCAACTGAAGGTGCTGCGTGGGCAACGATACCTTCGCCGTGCTCTCGCCAGCCGGGAGCACCCAGAACACATCATCTGCGCTACCGATGATCACCTGCACCCTACCCGCCAGATCATTGATCTGATAGTAGGAAATTCCGTCCCGCTGGAATCCGTACAGACGCCAGTTCGGATCAAGGCTCAGGTCCAGAGCCATCGGCTGGGACTGGCCGAGACCGCGCTTGGCCAGTTGTACCCCGTGATCGTCGGACTGGGCCGATGCGATCATGGGAATAGCCGCCAGGATCAGAATACCTGCTGCGTTGCGAAGAGTGGAAAGCCGCACATTAACCTCCGAGTCGTTTCTGGTTTAGGGATGTCCGGCGATGGTACTGCCAAGCCACCGACCGGTTGAACAGCATTCGGCGTTGAAGCCCGTGGGCTGCGGGCGCCCTCGTCGCAAACTCCCGATGGGCCAGCCCACGTTGGCGGACAACGCATTACAGCATCAGCGAGAAAGATGCATTCTGGCCTCCAGAATCCCGTCAATGCGCCAGCGATACTATCTCCAGTCCTGGGAACATTTGCCCATTCCGTTTGACCTCTCGCTGCTCAAGAACGTGCACTTTCCGAAGCGACAGAAGCACGTACCACGGGGGCGACTGGCGGAGCGGATACTCGCCTATGGCGGCGGTGCCACCAGAATCGATTCCGGACGGTTCTGATGGCAGACCCGGCAAGAGCCGCGTCTGAAATCCCGGGACACCGTGGGTTCGCGCCTGTCGGCGCCTCTGGCAGTGGCAGACATGAGGCGCTGACCAGATCGCCATGGGTCGTAGATATCTGCGGTGGTCTGGACCAGATTCAGCCGTTTCCGGCTCACGGCTGGACCAAAGGGACCCTCAACCGCCGCTTGCGGGAACCTCGACGGACCAGATGGCGTCATTGCCCTCGCCGTACACCACCAGCGCAAACTCGGCACGCCTGTACACCTCGCGGCGCACGGCGTTGCCCGGCACGACCAGACGCTGGGACGGCAACGACGTCCGTGCGGGGCTCTTCCCGGCCGGCAAGGTGAAGAATTGATCGTCGATCTTGCCCACGATCACGCGCACCTGGCCTGCAAGATCATTTACCTGGTAATACGAGATTCCATCGCGCTCGAAACCGTACACGAGCCAGTTGGGATCCTGGCTCAGGTTGACCGCCAATGGAAGCGATTCACCCATACCGCTTTTGGCCAACGCAATGCCGTTGCCATCGCTCGGACAGCAGGCGGCTGCCGCGACAAACGGCATCGAGAGCAGGCTAACGACCAGAACCACATCACGAACGCGGTAAATTCGCACAAGCACCTCCATAGGATAAGAAATGGAAACGGCCAGACGATTCTATCGTTGCCGCGGGCACATATTCCTTGACAATATTCCTAAAGAGTAATGACCCCGGTTGTTTCTCCGCGCCAGAGTGGGCATCAGTCCCGTACAGTGCCGTCAGGTCCATGCAGCGCGCGGCAGAGGGTTTCAGAGGCACTGCCTGGCGCCAAGGGTCCCACCGGCGCAACAGCATGGGCCCTCCAGCATCGCCCGTCCCGACCGGCACCGCGGCACGGCCAACCAATCCACCCTAAAGTTGCATGTGAAATCGCCGCTATATCTGCCGACCCACTCGAAATCGAGCGTACGCCACATGCCGGCTCTGTTGCAGGGCGCTTTCGACAGCGACCCCGGTGATGCCTTACCCCAGCGGATCCTGCTGGTGGAAAACTCGCGCACCTTCACCAGCATGCTGCGCGAGGCGATCGAGCAGCGGCTGGAGCTGCCGGTGTTCGTCGCCACAAGCCTGGCCGAGGCCGGACGGCTGCTGGACGAGGAACAGGGCTGGTTCCTGGTCCTGACCGGGCTGGTGCTGGCCGATGGCGACCGCGACAACGTGGTGGAGTTCTTCCTGTCGCGCGGGCTGCCCACGGTGGTGGTCAGCGGCGTCTACGACGAAGACCTGCGCAAGCGCGTGCTGCAGCAGCAGATCATCGATTACGTCCTGAAGAACACCCCCGGCAGCATCGATTACCTGGTGTGGCTGGTGCAGCGGCTGGAGCGCAACCGGCGCATCGCGGCCCTGGTGGTGGATGATTCGATGTCGGCGCGGATGTACGCCGCCTCGCTGCTGCGCATGTACGGCCACACCGTCTACGAGGCCGCCGACGGCGCCGAGGGACTGAAGGCGATCGAGGCGCACCCGGCGATCCGGCTGGCCGTGGTGGACCAGGAAATGCCCGGCATGGAGGGGGTGGAGTTCACCCGCCGGCTGCGCACCCTGCGCTCGCGCGACAAGGTGGCGGTGATCGGTATTTCCGGCAACACCGACCCCTCGCTGATCCCGCGCTTCCTCAAGAACGGAGCCAACGACTTCCTGCGCAAGCCGTTCTCACGCGAAGAGTTCTTCTGCCGCGTCTCGCAGAACGTGGACCAGCTGGAGCTGATCGGCACCCTGCAGGACCTGGCCACGCGCGACTTCCTGACCGGGCTGCCGAACCGGCGCAGCTTCCTGGAGCAGAGCCAGCGCCAGCTGCCGCAGCTGCACCTCAACGATGATCTGGTGGCGGTGGCGATGATCGACATCGACCACTTCAAGCACATCAACGACACCCACGGCCATGAGGCCGGCGACGACGCGCTGCGCGCGGTGGCCGCTGCCGTGGCGGGCCACGCCCGCGACCAGGACCTGATCGCACGCTTCGGCGGTGAGGAATTCTGCCTGCTGGTGCCGGGGCTGGAAGAAGACGAGGCGCGCGGCTACTTCGAAATGCTGCGCGAGCGCATTGCCGCGCTGGAGGTGAAGCTGGGCGACACCACCCTGCGCATGACCGTCAGCATCGGGCTGTGCTGCCTGCGCCCGCAGCGCGATTCCCTGCACCGCCTGATCTCCGAGGCCGACCGCCAGCTGTACCTGGCCAAGGCCGGCGGGCGCAACCGGGTGAGCTGCACCAGCGTGGCCAGTGCCGCCCGGGAAACCGCCCTGGCGCCTTGATCGAGATCAACGCGAGCGTGTCGCGATCAACCTAGAGTCGTTCCCAGTTGAACACCACAGGGAACGCACCATGGCACTTCTGGTCTGGCAGGACGACCTGAACATCGGCATCGACGTCATCGACCACCAGCACATGCGGATCGTGGAGATGCTCAACCACCTGCACGTGGCGCAGACCAGTCTGCAACGGCTGGCGGTGGCCGAGGTGATCGACGAACTGGTGGACTACACCATGTCGCACTTCGCCTTCGAGGAAGAGCTGATGGAGGAAGCCGGCTACCCGTTCTGTGCGGCGCACAAGCGCGTGCATGAGATTTTCATCAAGCGCGTGGCCGAGTACCGCCTGCGCTTCCAGGCCGGCGAAGACATCAGCGACGAACTGCGCACCATGCTGTCGCGCTGGCTGTTCAACCACATCCGTGGCGACGACAAGGCCTACGCGCCGCAGGTCAAGCTGCACCTGAACCAGTTCGCCCGCGAGCACCAGCAGGGTAACTGGCTGGGGCGCACGCTCAAGCGCTTCTTCCGCTGACGGCCGCGCGCCGGCCCATGGCCAGCAGCGCCAGGATGGTGACCAGCGCGGTGCCGCACAGGTAGAAGCCCACCGCGAGCAGGCCGAAGCGCTCGGCCAGCCAGGTGGCCACGTAAGGCGCCGGGGCCGCGCCCAGGATGCCGGCCAGGTTGAACGACAGCGACGCCCCGGTGTAGCGCACCTGCACCGGGTAGATTTCGGCCAGGAACGTGCCGCACGGGCCGTAGGTGAGGCCCATCAGGAACAGCCCCAGCGACAGGAAGCCCAGCACCAGCCACGGGCTGCCGGCCTGGAACAGCGGGGCGAACACGATGCCGAACGCGAGGATCAGGCCGCTGGCCACGATCATGGTGCGGCGCGTGCCCCAACGGTCGCCGTACAGCGCCGACAATGGAATGCCGGCCGCGAAGAACAGGATGCCCACCATCTGCAGCAGCAGGAACTGCTCGCGGCTGTACTGCAGCACGGTGGTGCCGTAGCCCAGGGTAAACACCGTCATCAGATAGAACAGCACGAACGTGGCGAACGCGCCCAGCGTGCCCAGCACCAGGGTCAGGCCGTGTTCGCGCATGACCGTCCACATGGGCAGCTTGACCCGCTCGTTGCGGTCCAGCGCGGCCTGGAACTGCGGGGTCTCATGGATGTTCAGGCGGACCCACAGGCCCACCGCCACCAGCAGCGAGCTGGCCAGGAACGGAACGCGCCAGCCCCACTGCAGGAAGTCGGCATCGCTCATCGCCCGCCCCAGCAGCAGGAAGATGCCGGCCGACAGCAGGAAGCCCAGCGGCGCGCCCAGCTGCGGGAACATGCCGTACCAGGCGCGCTTGCCCGGCGGCGCGTTCTCGGTGGCCAGCAGTACCGCCCCGCCCCACTCACCGCCCAGCCCAAGGCCCTGGCCGAACCGGCACAACGCCAGCAGCGCCGGGGCGAGGATGCCGATGCTGGCGTGCGTCGGCAACAGGCCGATCGCCACGGTGGACACGCCCATGGTCAACAGGGCGGCCACCAGCGTGACCTTGCGCCCGATCCGGTCGCCGTAGTGGCCAAACACCGCCGAGCCCACCGGCCGCGCGATGAAGGCCACCGCGAAGGTGGCCAACGACTGCAGCAGGGCCGCGCCGTCGCTGCTGTCGGGGAAGAACAGGTGCGGGAACACCAGCACCGCCGCCGTGGCGTAAATGTAGAAGTCGAAGAACTCGATGGTGGTGCCGATCAGGCTGGCCAGCAGGATCCGGCGCGGGGGGTTGGCAGCAGGTGCAGCGGGAGTCGACATCGGGCACACGCAAAAGGGCAGCTGCCCGATTCTGCCATGGCCGCACGACGCTGCGGCCGATGGTTGCAGACGTGACCGTCGCCGCGGGCACGCCGGCCCGGCGCGGTCACTCGCCCAGGTGGATCCAGGTCGCCTTGAGCTCGGTGTACTTGTCGAAGGCGTGCAGCGATTTGTCGCGGCCGATGCCGGACTGCTTGTAGCCGCCGAACGGGGCGGTCATGTCGCCGCCATCCCACTGGTTCACCCACACGCTGCCCGCGCGCAGCTGGCGCGCCACCCGATGCGCGCGGCCCAGGTCGCGGGTCCACAGACCGGCGGCCAGGCCGTAGCGCGAATCGTTGGCCAGCCGCACCGCATCGGCCTCGTGGTCGAAGCCCAGCACCGACAGCACCGGACCGAAGATTTCCTCGCGCGCAATGCTGTGGCCGGCGTCCACCTCGTCGAACACGGTGGGCTGCACGTAGCTGCCACCGGCCACCACCTCCACCCGCTTGCCGCCCAGCAGCAGCCGCGCGCCTTCGGCCTGGCCGCGGTTGATGTGCTCAAGCACGTGGTCGGCATGGGCGTCGTCGACCAGCGCTCCCATCGGCGCGTCCGGATCGAATGGGTGGCCGGGCTGCATGCGCCGTGCATGGGCCAGCACGCGGGTCACGAATTCGTCCTGGATGGAGCGCTGCACCAGCAGCCGCGACGCCGCGGTACAGACCTCGCCCTGGTTGTAGAAGATGCCGGTGGCCGCCGCTTCGGCCGCCTTGTCCAGATCGGGCGCGTCGGCGAACACCAGGTTCGGGCTCTTGCCGCCGCACTCCAGCCAGGTGCGCTTGAGGTTGGACAAGCCGGCGCACTGCAGCAGGCGCCGGCCCACCGCGGTGGAGCCGGTGAAGGCCAGCGCATCCACGTCCATGTGCAGCGCCAGCGGCTCGCCGGCGCGCTTTCCATCGCCGGGCAGCACGTTGAACACGCCTTCGGGGATACCGGCCTCGGCGACCAGCGCCGCCAGCCGGATCGCACTCAGCGGCGACCGCTCGGACGGCTTGAGCACCAGCGAATTGCCGGCCGCCAGCGCCGGGGCGATCTTCCAGCAGGCCATCAGCAGCGGGAAGTTCCACGGCACGATGGCGGCCACCACGCCCACCGGCTCGCGACTGACCAGGCCCAGCGTGTCCGGTGCGGTCGGGGCGATCTCGCCGTACACCTTGTCGATGGCCTCGGCGGTCCAGCGCAGGCAGCGCACCGCACCCGGCAGGTCGCCCTGGCGCGCGTCGCGGACCGGCTTGCCCATGTCCAGGCTTTCCAGCAGCGCCAGCTCGTCTGCGTGCTGTTCGACCAGGTCGGCCAGGCGCAGCATGAGCGCCTTGCGGTGCGTCGGCGCAGCGCGCGACCAGTGCCCGGCATCGAAGGCGCGGCGTGCGGCGGCCACCGCGCGCTCCACGTCGGCGCTGCCGCAGTCGGCCACCTGGGCCAGTACGCGGCCGTCGATCGGGCTGATGCAGGCAAAGCGCGCGCCATCGGCGGCGTCCACGTAACGGCCATCGATGAAGGCCTGGCCGTTCACTACCAGCGCATCGGCCTGGCGTTGCCATTCCTCACGGGTACGGGCAGCGGTCATCGGGGTCTCCAGCAGTGGATATCGGCCCCCTTTATACCCACCGTCCTCACCCCGCGCCGTGATGCATCTGCGATAGAGTCGTGACCATCCGGTTCCCTGCGGAGTTGCCGATGCGCCGTGCCGAACACCCGTTGTCGTCCCTGTCCCAGCAGCGCCCCGACACGATGGACGCGTTCTGGATGCCGTTCAGCGCCAACCGTCAGTTCAAGGCGTCACCGCGCCTGCTGGTGCGGGCCGAAGGCATGTATTACCACGATGTCGACGACCGCCCGGTGCTGGATGCCGCGGCCGGGTTGTGGTGCTGCAACGCCGGCCATGCGCGGCCGCGCATCGTGCAGGCGATCCAGCAGCAGGCCGCCACGCTGGATTTCGCCCCGCCCTTCCAGATGGGCACGCCGTTGCCGTTCGTGCTGGCCCAGCGCCTGGCCGCGCTGGCACCGGCACCGTTGAACCATGTGTTCTTCAGCAACTCGGGTTCCGAAGCGGTGGATACCGCGATGAAGATCGTGCTGGGCTACCACCGCCTGCGCGGTGAGGGGCAGCGCACCCGCTTCATCGGCCGTGAAAAGGCTTACCACGGGGTCGGGTTCGGCGGCATGTCCATTGGCGGGCTGCCCAACAACCGCAAGCAGTTCGGGTCATTGCTGGCCGGCAGCGATTTCCTGCGCCACACCCTGGACCTGCAGCGCAATGCGTTCAGCCCGGGCCTGCCACGGCATGGCGCCGAGCTGGCCGAGGACCTGGAGCGGCTGATCGCGCTGCACGATGCCTCCACCATCGCCGCGGTGTTCGTCGAACCGGTCGCCGGCTCGGCCGGGGTGATCCTGCCGGCGCCGGGCTACCTGCAGCGGCTGCGCGAGATCTGCGACCAGCACGGCATCCTGCTGGTATTCGACGAGGTGATCACCGGCTTCGGCCGGGTGGGCAACGCATTCGCCGCGCAGCGCTTCGGGGTGACCCCGGACCTGATGACACTGGCCAAGGGGCTGACGAATGGTGCGGTGCCGATGGGCGCCACGCTGGTGTCCGATGCGGTGCATGCGGCCTTCATGCAGGGCCCGCCGGCGGCGATCGAGCTGTTCCACGGCTATACCTATTCGGCCCACCCGCTGGCCTGCGCGGCCGCGCTGGCCACGCTGGACACCTATGCCGAGGAGCACCTGTTCGAGCGTGCCATCGAGCTGGGCGAGTACTGGCAATCGGCGCTGCACAGCCTGCGCGGCCTGCCGCACGTGGTGGACATCCGCAATTTCGGGCTGATCGGCGCGGTGGAGCTGATGCCGCGCAAGGATGCGCCCGGCGCGCGTGGCTATGAGGTGTTCGAGCGCTGCTTCCGCGATGGCAGCCTGCTGGTGCGCTGCACCGGTGACGTGATCGCGCTGTCGCCGCCGCTGATCATCGACAAGGCGCAGATCGACCGCATCGTGGAGATCCTGGGCGACATGATCAACGCCACCGCCTGAGGCCCCACGGGCCGGCCGCGCTGTCTGAACCCGGCGACCGGGACGCGACTACCCCGCCCCATTACAATGGTCGGTCACGTTGGCTCGCGTACCGGATTGCATGGACATTGTTGTCAAAGAAGAACTCAAGGCCTACATCGATCCCCTGACCACCGACGAGCACGACGCGCTGGAGCGCAGCATCCTGGCCGAAGGCTGCCGCGATGCGCTGGTGCTGTGGGGCGATGTGCTGGTGGACGGGCATAACCGTTTCGGCATCTGCCAGAAGCACGGCCTGCCGTTCCAGACCGTGCAGAACACCCGTTTCCAGTCGATGGACGACGTGCACCTGTGGATGATCGAGCAGCA
The DNA here is from genome assembly GCF_056395005.1 of Stenotrophomonas sp. 10N36. Taxonomy (NCBI): domain Bacteria; kingdom Pseudomonadati; phylum Pseudomonadota; class Gammaproteobacteria; order Lysobacterales; family Lysobacteraceae; genus Stenotrophomonas; species Stenotrophomonas sp. 10N36. The sequence goes on from NZ_JBFTIS010000001.1 coordinate 467,423, forward strand.
CCTGGGGCGGCGCAGCGTGTCCGACTTCCAACGCGGCGTGCTGGCCCTGCGCAAGCGCGACATCCTGGCCGAGCGCCATCGTGCCGAGCAGGCCCAGCTGCAGAAGGAAAGCGACGGCGAGATCGCCGATGCCAGCCCGGAGAGTGACGAGGACAGCCCGCCGTGGGCACCGGCGCCGAAGGTCAGCCGCGCCGACATGGCCCGCGAAGCGCGCCTGAGCAGCAGCCAGGTGACGATGATCGAGCGCATCCACAAGCAGGCCGCGCCGGAGCTGGTGGAGGCGGTGAAGACCGGGGTGATCTCGATCAGCGCCGCCGCGGCGGTGGCCGACCTGCCCGAGGATGAGCAACGCGCTGCGGCCGTGGGCGGCAAGGACGAGCTGAAGCAGGCCGCCAAGCGCGTGCGCGAGGCCAAGCGCAAGCCGCGCAAGCCGGTGCAGGAAGTGCTGCGCAGCGCTGATGGTGACACCGAGGTGGACCCCAGCCGCGAAGCCGAGATTGCCGACGCGCTCAACGCATTGGGCGAAGGCCCCGCCGAACTGCGCCAGCGTGTGATTGCGCTGACGCTGGAAAACGACGCCCTGCGCCAGCAGCTGGCGGCACTGCGCAGGCAGCTGGCCGCGTAACGCCGGGCTCTGCCCGGCTGCAGCGCGATCTCCGTAGAGCCGGGCTCTGCCCGGCTGCTCTTCGTGCGGGCATCGCCATGGCCTTTCGGACGGTATGCGTGGTTGCCGGCCAGCGGCCGGCACTACCGGTTGGCTCCGGTACGGGGTGAGGGATTGCCGGGTAGAGCCCGGCACTGCCGTTCTGTCGGGGTTCGCCTGGTTGCCGGCCAGCGGCCGGCACTACCGGGTGCTCATACGGGGGTGGGTAGACTGTGGGGATGACGCCTATTTCTCCGCCCGATCCCCGCCGCGCGCAGCTGCGCCGTCTCAAACTCATCGCGCTGGCGATGCTGCTGGCCATGCTGGCCGGCTTCGTCATCAGCCATCTGCAGGGCGAGCGCGGCATCTGGGCCTGGGTGTCGGCGTTCTGCGAGGCCGCCGCCGTGGGCGCGCTGGCCGACTGGTTCGCCGTGGTGGCGCTGTTCCGGCGGCCGCTGGGCCTGCCCATTCCGCACACCGCGATCATCCCGCACAGCAAGGACCGCATCGCCGACAGCCTGGCGGTGTTCGTGCGCGACCAGTTCCTGGAACCGCAGGCGCTGCTGGCGCGGTTGCAGGTGTTCGATCCGGCCAGCCGGCTGGGCAGCTGGCTGGCCGACCCGGCACGGTCGCGGCTGTTGGCCGACATGGCCCGCGGCTGGGCACTGCAGGCGCTGGACTTCCTGGACGAGGCGGCGGTACGGCGCAGCATCCAGGGCTTTGTGATCCAGCAGCTGCGCCAGTGGAATGCCGCAGCCACCGCCGGCGAGCTGCTGGGCCTGCTCACCGCCGACAACCGCCACCAGCGCGTGCTCGACGAGGGCCTGACCCGGGTCAGCGAGTGGCTGGACAACGAATCGGTGAAGCAGCGCGCGTCCGAGCTGATCGTGCGCTACATCCAGCGCGAGTGGCCCAAGCTGGCCAGCACCGTGAACTGGGTCAAGCCGATCGACGAGATCGGCGACAGCCTGGCCGAGCGCATGGCGCACGCGGTGCTGGCCGAACTGCAGCAGATTCTGGCCCAGCCCGAGCACCCGCTGCGGCGGGATTACGAAACCTGGCTGGCCGACTATATCCAGCGCCTGCGCACCGACCCGGCGCTGGCCGGGAAGATCGACCAGATCAAGCAACAGATCATCGACCATCCGGCCGTGCAGGACTATGTGCAAGGCTTGTGGGAGCGCATCCACGCCAGCCTGCGCGCGGACCTGTCCAGTGAGGAGTCGGCACTGGCCGGCCACCTGCGCCGCAGCCTGGCCTCGGTCGGGCAGGCGCTGCAGGACGATCCGTCGCTGCGCGATGCGCTCAACCAGCACCTGATGGACGGCGCCGAGCGCCTGACCAGCCGCCTGCGCGAAGGCGTCACCCAGCACATCGCGCAGACCGTCAAGGGCTGGGACGAGCGCCACCTGGTTGAACAACTGGAACTGAGCGTCGGCCGCGACCTGCAGTTCATCCGCTTCAACGGCACCTTGGTGGGCGGCCTGATCGGCCTGCTGCTGCACGCCCTGACGGTGTGGATGCACTGGTAGGCACCCCCGCCCGGTTGACGGATTGACCGGGTGTTTTTGTGAATTGGTTCGCGTATTCTGCCGCGCATTCCGGGCTGGTGTGGCCCACAGGGGGAATGATGCAACGGACCATCCTTGCGCTGGCGCTGTGCGCGCTGGCCAGCAGCGCCCATGCCGGGCGCGTGTACAAATGCGCCGCCGGCGGGCAGACCATCTACCAGACCGTGCCCTGCCCGCCCGAGCAGGACACCGGCGTGACCCGACCGATCACCCGCGACCCCAAGCTGAGCTGGGAAGAACGCACCCGCGCCCAGCGCGAGCTGTACGACGCCCGCCGGCGCATGCAGGCCGATGCCGGCCGCGGTCAGCCGGCGGTGCGCGGTACGGTCATCGACGGTTCGGTGGACCCGGAAAAGTGCGACGACCTGCGCGTGCGCCGCGACATCAGCGAAGCCTTCGGGCGCACCGCGCCGCCGCGCATCGAAGACGAGATCAAGAAGGCCTGCGCGAAGCGGTGAGTGCAGCGGGCATCTGCCCGCTTGCAACCAGTATCCAATCAGATACACTCATCGTCATGACGTCGGTGCGGGCAACCGAGGACTTCGACAGGTGGCTGCGCCGATTGCGCGACACGCGAGCGCGCGCGTTCATCGCAGAACGCATCCAGCGCCTGGCCCATGGGCTCGAAGGTGACGTCAAGCCGGTTGGCGGCCACGTCAGTGAGCTGCGCATCCATCATGGCCCGGGGTACCGCGTGTACTTCACGCGGCGTGGCAGGCAATTGATCATCCTGCTCTGTGCCGGCAGCAAGGACAGCCAGGCATCGGACATCAAGAAGGCGCAACGGATCGCCGACCAGCTCTAGCGTGCGCTGCCACGCGGCTCTCTCTCCAGGAATCTCTCCATGCGCAAGCCTCACCTTCTCGCCTTCGACCCTGCCGACCATCTGGTCGACGACGCCGCCATTGCGGTGTACCTCACCGAGGCGCTGGCCGCCGACGACGCGGTGCATTTCCAGGATGCACTGCAGGCCGTGGCGCGCGCACGCGGAATGGCCCACATCGCCGAGTCGACCGGCCTGGGCCGCGAGAGCCTGTACAAAGCCCTCAAACCCGGCGCGCACCCTCGCTTTGACACGGTGCAGCGCGTGCTTGGCGCGCTCGGCGTGCGGCTGACGGTCACACCGCTGGACCACTCCGGGCAGGCCTGAGCGTCCCTACCCCAGCACCGCACGTACCGCGCCCACCAACGCCGCCATCTGCGCCGGCGTGCTGAAGATGCCCGGCGTCACCCGCAGGCAGGCGCCGGAGGCCAGGCCGTCGCGTGGCACCACGAACACGCCCGAGTGCCGGACCATCTGCTCGGCGGTGGCGGTGGTGTCGGCCAGCGTGGTCTGCCCGCGCAGGCGGAAGGCGGCGATCGCGCTGGACAGCCGTGGATCGGCCGAGGCCAGCAGTTGCACGCCCTCTTCGTCGCGCAGCGCGTCCAGCCACAGGTTGCGCAGGTACAACAGGCGGGCGCGCTTGTTGGCCACCCCGATGCGCTGGTGCAGGTCCAGCGCAACCGGCAGCGCCATGCACGCGGCGAAGTTGACCGTGCCGGTGTGGATGCGGGTGTCGATGCGGTCATCGTCGGCCTCGCCCATGTATGGGTCCAGGTCGCGCACGCGGTCGCGCCGCACGTAGATGGCGCCCATGCCCACCGGCGCGCCGATCCACTTGTGCAGGTTGATGCCGACGAAATCCACCCCCAGCGCGCGCAGCGGAGTATCCACTTGGCCGATGCCATGCGCGGCATCGAGCACCACCTCCACGCCGGCGGCACGGGCCAGCGCCGCGATCTCGGCTACCGGCAGCAGCATGCCGTTGCGGTGGTTGACCTGGGTGAGCAATAGCAGGCGGGTGCGCGGGTAGCGCTGTAGTGCCTGCCGGTAGGCTTCGATGATGCTGTCGTGGTCGAACGGCTCGGGCAGCACGATGCGCTCCGCCACCACGCCGCGGCGGGCGTGCAACCAGCGCATCGCACTGATCATGCTGTCGTAGTCGGTATCGGCATACAGCACGGTGTCGCCGGGGGCGAGCCGGTTGTAGCCGCCGATCAGCACCTGCATCGCCTCGGTGGCGCCGCGGGTGAGCGCGATCTCATCGGCGTGCACGCCCAGCACGTCGGCCAGATGCGTGCGCGCCTGTTCCAACAGGGGTGGAAACGCGCGCCGCCCGAACCACGCGTTGCCGGCGTTCACCGTGGCGGTGGCCTGCTGGTAGGCCTGAAGCACCGGGCGTGCCATCGCGCCCCAGTACCCGTTGTCGAGCATCACCACCGCGTCGTCGAGGTCGTACAGCGCCCGCACGTTCGCCCACCAGGCTTCGTCGGTGGCCAGCAGGTCGGGCGTGTGGTTGGTGATCGTCGGCAGTTCCAGCCCTTCCATCAGCACGTGTCCGTATCGGTATTGGCAGGCCTCAGTCTGCCAGTGGACCGGCGTGCCTGACCACGCCACGGGCACGCGTTGAACAGTTTGATAACACTTGCCGAACGAAATGATAATGACTATCATTCACGCATTGGCTGTACGCCTAGCCCTTCCGGCCCCGGCAGCGCAGTGCGCGCCCAGGTCCTGCCCCGTGTACACCCCCAACCCACCCGATCTGGAGCCCGCGCCTGCCGATGGCGGCGAAGCGGTGCGCCAGACCAATCCCGCCGGAGACGCAGGCTTCCCCTGCCCTACCACGGTTGTCATGTGGCGCCCCGCACCGCGCGGCCCGCAATGGATTGCACCGCCGCTTTACCACCCTGGACACCTGACATGACCGTTTCAACCGCATCGCCGCTGATCCGCCCTTCGCTGCTGAGCCTGGCCCTGCTTGCCGCGCTTGCCGGCCACGCACCGGTGGCGCTGGCCGAAACCGATCCGGGCGATGCAACCACGCTGGACACGGTCAAGGTCACCGCCGATGGCGACATCCCGACCTCGTACACGGTCAAGCAGGCGCGCACCGCGACCAAGCTGGACCTGTCGCTGCGCCACACCCCGCAGTCGGTCACCGTGCTCACCCGCCAGCGCCTGGACGACATGGGCCTGTTCGCGCTGTCCGACGTGATGGGCCAGGTCACCGGCGTGCACGTGTCGGTGACCGACAGCGAGCGCATCAGCTATATCTCGCGCGGCTATGCCATCAACAACTTCCAGATCGACGGCATGCTCAACACCTTCGGTGGGTCGCTCAAGACCAACACCGACAGTGCGATCTACGAGCGCATCGAAGTGGTCCGCGGCGCCACCGGCCTGACCACCGGCGCCGGCGATCCGTCGGGCACCATCAACATGGTGCGCAAGCGCCCCACCGATGCGGTGGCGATGAGCGCCGGGATCACCGTGGGCCGCTGGGGCAACCAGCGCCTGGAAGCGGACATCGGCGGCCCGGTCGCCCTGGACGGTCGCGTGCGCGCGCGGTTCGTGGCCGCCAAGCAGCAGAGCGATTCGTTCCGCGATGTCTACGCGCTCGACAAGGACGTGTTCTACGGCATCGTGCAGGCCGACCTGAGCGACAGCACCCTGTTCGAGGTGGGCTATGAGTACCAGTCGCCGAAGACCACCGGCGTGACCTGGGGCGTGGTGCCGTATTGGGGGGCCGACGGTACGCCGGCCAACCTGCCGCGTTCCACCAACATGTCGGCCGACTGGAGCAGCTGGCCGATCGTGGAGAAGACCACCTTCGCCCGCCTGGAGCAGCAGCTGGGCAATGGCTGGGCGATCAAGGCCGCCGCCACCCAGGCCAAGCGCGATACCGACGGCAGCGTCTGGTACGGCGCGGCCGGCTACCCGCGTGCGGACGGCACCGGCGTCACTGCCTACACCAGCCACTTCGCCGAACGCAGCGAAATGAAGGTGTTCGACCTCAACGTCAGCGGCCCGTTCCGTCTGTTCGGCCAGGAGCATGAGCTGGTCGCCGGCATCGGCCAGTCCGTGCGCGCCAGCGAGGTGCCCGGCATCGACATCCCCGACTACCCGGCCAGCTACGCCCAGGTGCCCGACTGGCGCAACTGGACCGGCCAGGTCGCGCAGCTGCCGATCCAGCGCCTGGGCCGCATCGCCTCGGAAAACGAACTGCGCCAGCGCGCCGCCTACGTGGCCGCCAAGCTGCAGTTGGCCGATCCGTTGCTGGCGGTGCTGGGCGCGCGCTACGGCAGCTGGGAAACCCGTACCTGGGCCTACCGCTATGACGCGGCCGGCAACCGCAACGGCACCACCCGCGGCGGCTACAAGCCGGACGACTCGCTCACCCCGTACTTTGGCCTGATCTACGATTTCACCCGGCAGCTCAGCGCCTACGCCAGCTACACCGACATTTTCCAGCCGCAGTCCTACCGCGACCGCAACAACAACTACCTGGAGCCGGTGGTCGGCGACATGTGGGAAGCGGGCCTGAAGGGCGAATTCTTCAACGGCGGCCTCAATGCCTCCGCGGCGGTGTTCAAGGGCGTCAAGGACAACGTGGCCGAACTGGACGACGCGGTACCGCCAGGCAGCCTGCCCGACGGCACCGATGCCTACCGCTCCACCGGCAAGGGCAACAAGGTCCGGGGCTGGGAAGTGGAGACCCAGGGCAGCATCACCGAGAACTGGAACATCTCGGCCGGCTTTGCCCATACCACCATCCGCAACCAGGCGGGCGTGCTGCAGAACACCACCAACCCGATCGACACCTTCCGCCTCAACACCAGCTGGCGTCCCAGCGGTGCCTGGGACCGGCTGTCGCTGGGCGGTGGCGTGAGCTGGCAGAGCAGCATCTACCGCAACAGCACCAAGCCGCGCGCCGACTACCTGACCAGCGGCCGCACCGAATCGGCACGCATCACCCAGGACGCGTTCTACCTGGTCAATGTGTTTGCCGGCTACCGCTTCAACGACAATTTCTCGGCCCAGCTCAACATCAACAACCTGCTCGACAAGAAGTACTACAGCAACGTCGGTTTCTACAACGGCGTGTACTGGGGCGAGCCGCGCAACGTGATGTTGAACCTGCGCTGGAAGCTGTAACCGTTCTCCAAGGGAACGTTGCCTGGTGCAGCGACACGGCCACGGACGGCCACTCTTCCATGCATCACCGGCCGCGGCCGGTGATGTCCGTTGTTCGACATGACATTGCAGGTTCCCCGTGGACAGCACGCCTGATGCCAGCTGGTTCAGCCGCTTCGGTAGTTTCTTCGCCCGCCCCTGGTTGGGGGTGGCGTCACGCTCGCTCGCCGCAATCTTCGGCGGCTACGCGTTGGCCGCCACCTGCTCGATGTTCTTCGCCGTGGCCCTGCCCATCGCGCGCGGGCAGGCGGTGTTGACCGGCATGCTGGTGGCCATCGTGCTGTGCGCCTGCGCGGCGTTGTGGGCGTTCGCCACCCGTACCGCGCTGCGCGCATGGGTCGGCATCCTGATTCCCACCGCGCTGTTCTGGGTGGGTACCGAACTGCTGAGGGCCGGCGCATGAAGAACGGATTCCGCCAATCGATGGCGTGGCTGCACACCTGGACCGGCCTGCTGGTGGGCTGGCTGCTGCTGCTGATTTTCATGGCCGGCACGGCCAGCTACTACCGCGAAGAGATCAGCCGCTGGATGCGGCCGGAACTGCCGCGCAGTTCGGTGAGCAGCGAGGTGGCCGCCGAACGCGCCCTGACCTTCCTGCAGCACAAGGCACCGCAGGCCGAAAGCTGGAACGTCACCCTGCCCGACCCGCGCAACCCGGCCATGCGGATGTTCTGGCGCAACCCCGAATCGATGGTCAAGCCGCCGGTGGAAGGCGAGAAGCGCCGCCGTGGCGGTGGACGTTTTGGCGATGCCACCGTGGACCCCGGCACCGGCGAGGAAGTGGCCGCACGCGAAACCCGCGGCGGTGATTTCTTCTACCGCCTGCACTTCGACCTGCACTACATCCCCGTGTACTGGGCGCGCTACCTGGTGGGCTTCTGCGCGATGTTCATGCTGGTGGCGATCATCACCGGGGTGATCACCCACAAGAAAATCTTCAAGGACTTCTTCACCTTCCGCAAGGACAAGGGCCTGCGTTCGTGGCTGGACTTCCACAACGTCAGCGCGGTGATGGCCCTGCCGTACCACGCGATGATCACCTACACCGGCATCGTCACCCTGATGTTCATGTACCTGCCGTGGGGCGTGAACGTGGCCTACCCCAAGGACGAGGATGCATTCTTCAGCGAGGCCTTCGCGCGCCTGGCCGACATCGACACACCGTCGGAAGGACGCGCCGCCGCCCTGCCGATCCAGCAGCTGCTCGACGCTGCGCGCGCCGAGTGGAAGGGTGCGCAGGTGGGCGGCTTCACCCTCTACCACCCGGGTGCGGCCAACGCAGTGATCGATATCCAGCAGCGCGATGGCAAGCGCCTGTCGGTGGATACGCCGTCGCTACGCTTCAACGCGGTGACCGGTGCGCTGATAGAGGCCAGCCCGCGCTCGGGTGGCGCCACCCAGACCCGCGGGGTGATGTACGGCCTGCACCTGGCCCGCTTTGCCGACTGGGGGCTGCGTGCGCTGTTCTTCGTGTCCGGCCTGATCGGCTGCCTGATGGTGGCCAGCGGCGTGGTGCTGTGGGCGGTGAAGGAACGGCCCAAGCATGCCAAGAGCGGAAAGATCGGGTTCGGCCTGCGTCTGGTGGATGCACTCAACATCGGCGCGGTCGCCGGCCTGCCGATCGCCTTCGCCGCCTACTTCTGGGGCAACCGGCTGCTGCCGGTGCAGATGGCCGAGCGCGCCGATGCCGAAGTGAACGTGTTCTTCTACGCCTGGGCTGCGGCGCTGCTGGCGGCCTTCATCTGGCCCAAGCGGCTGATGTGGGCGTGGCAGCTGTACCTGGGCGCGGCGATGTTCCTGTTGATCCCGGTGATCAATGCACTCACCACCCACGCTCACCTGGGCGTGACCCTGCGCACCGGCGACTGGGTGCTGGCCGGGTTCGACCTGATGATGCTGGCCTTCGGTGCGGTGCTGGCCTACTGCGCGCTGCGCATGCAGCGTTGGCAGCCGGCGCTGAGCGCGGCGGAGAAGAAGAAGCGGCAGGCCGCCGCGGCGGCAGCAGCCAGGGCGCAGGAAAGCGCGAACGTGGAGGCCAACGCATGATGCTGCTGGCCCTCACCGTGAGCTTCTCGGCGTTTACCGCGCTGTCGCTGGCCATGGACAAGCACCAGCTGGACCTGCACGGCAAGGCGCCGGCCAGCCCGGCGCGCATGCGCCTGTGGCGTTGGCTGGGCTGGGCGCTGCTGACGCTGTCGTTTGCGCTGTGCGTATGGGACCACGGCTGGGCCGCCGGTCCGGTGCTGTGGCTGGGTGCGATGACGGTCAGCGGCATGCTGATCGCCTTCGGCCTGTACCCGTTCAGGCCGCGCTGGATCGCGCCATTGGCGTGGGCGTTGCCGGTGATCGGGCTGGCGGTGGCGCTGCTCGCCCACTGACCGGCGGCCGAACAGGGTAGAGCCGACCGTTGGTCGGCTATCGCGATGCCCGAGCGGGTAGAGCCGACCGTTGGTCGGCTATCGCGATGCCCGAACAGGTAGAGCCGACCGTTGGTCGGCTATCGCGATACCCGAACGAAAGGCAGCCGACCAACGGTCGGCTCTACCGGGTCATCCGGCGAGCGGGTAGTGCCGGGCTCTGCCCGGCAAGGGTCATTCCGCGAACGGCGAGCGGGTAGTGCCGGGCGCTGCCCGGCAATCACCATCCCGCGAACTGCGGCCGGGCAGAGCCCGGCTCTACGGATCAGGGGCAATCAACATTTCCGCGGACGGAAGCCGGGCAGCGGCAGGCGCGGCGGGGTTACCCGGTCAGGGGACCAGTGAGAACACGTGCGCCGGTGCGGCCAGGTCGTCGATGACCAGCCGGTTGCGGGCCACGCACTCGTGCAGCGCGCCGGACTTCACCGCGACCCGTTCGCTGGCCAGGTTGCCCACCGCGACGACGATCTCCACCCGCTGCAGCTGCAGCGGCCCGAATGCGTGGGCCGCAAGCGCCTGCACGACGCGGGTGGCGACGCCCTGGCCCTGCCCCGCCTGCCGCACCCAGTACCCCAGGTTGCAGAAGCGGTGGTCGCGCCGGATGGCGTTCAATCCTGCGCCGCCCAGAAACGCACCGGTGGCCGGATCGAACACGCCGTACTCGTACGCCGTGCCCGCTTCCCAGCCTTCGCGGCACGCCTGGAACCACTGCCGCGCCTGGTCGTCGCCGTAGTCCACCGAGGACCACGGCATCCAGCGCCGCATGCCCTCGGCCGATTCCCGCACCGCCGCGGCGAACGCGGCGGCATCGGTGCCCTCGAAGGGACGCAGCAGCAGTCCGTGGGCGTGGAGGTGGCGATCGTCCATGCAGCCGTTTCCCGTCATGCGCCGTAGCGACGCAACTCCCATGCGCGGTGGATGCGCGGGTTGCGCTCGAAGTCGTCGCCGATGGTGTCGGCGGAGATCTCCTTGCACTCGGCGAACTCCTTGATCGCTTCTTCGTCCAGCTTGAAGCGGCGGAAGTTGTTGGAGAAGTACAGCACGCCCTCCGGGCTCAACCGCGCCACGGCCGCCCGCAGCAGGCGCACGTGCTCGCGCTGCACGTCGAAGTCTTCGGCGCGCGCGGAGTTGGAGAAGGTCGGCGGATCGCAGAAGATCACGTCGAAGCGGTGCCGCTCGGCCTCCAGCCACGCCAGCGCATCGGCCTGGATCAGCTGGTGCTGGCTGCCGCCCTTGCCGTTCAAGGCGAGGTTGTCGGCGCACCACTGCAGGTAGGTGCCGGACAGGTCCACGCTGGTGGTCGATGCCGCACCGGCCACCGCCGCCTGCACACTGGCCACGCCGGTGTAGCAGAACAGGTTGAGGAAACGCTTGCCGATGGCCTCCTGGGCCATGTGCCAGCGCAGCGGGCGGTGGTCCAGGAACAGGCCGGTGTCGAGGTAGTCGAACAGGTTAACGCGCAGCAGCGCATCGTTCTCGCGCACCAGCACGAACTCGCCGCGCTGCTCGAAACGACCGTACTTGCTGCCGCCCTTGCCGCGTTCGCGCGACTTCAGTGCGACCTGCTCGGCCGGCACCTGGAACACCTCGCGCGCGGCCGACAGCAGCTCGTTGCGGCGGCGGCGCACGTCCACGTCGGGAATGGTGGCCGGTGCAGCGTATTCCTGCACGTGCAGGAAGGTACGACGGGCGCCGGCGTCCTCTTCGTAGACGTCGATGGCCGCGGCGTATTCGGGCAGGTCGGCATCGTAGACGCGGTAGCAGGTGATCGCTTCGCGTGCGCGCCAGTTCTTGAACTTCTTGATGTTCTTGCGCAGCCGGTTGGCCACCATCTGCGCGCCTTCGCTGAGCTCACGCGGCTGCCCGGCGTTCTCGCGCTGCGGCACCGCGATGGGGTCGCAGACGATCAGCGCGCACTCGATGGCGCCGTTGAACAGCTGGTACTTCTTGTTGGCGCGCAGGCCGGTGGCGAAGGCCAGGTCGGCGCTGCCGCACAACAGGCTGGCGCGCCACTGCGGCACCGCGCGCTTGAGCGCGTCGCCGAGCTGGCGGTACAGCACCGCATCGGCGGCCAGGCGCTCGTCATAGGGCGGGTTGCAGACCACGCAGCCAGTCTCCTGCGGCGGCACCTGCACATCGGTGATGTCGCGCACGCCGAACCAGATGGCATGGCCCACACCGGCGGTTTCGGCGTTCTGCTTGGCCGCATGGATGGCGTGCGGATCCACGTCGCTGCCGTGGATCACCTGCTTGAGTGCGCTGCGGCCAGCGGTTTCGCGGGCGCGCGCTTCTTCCATCAGGCTGTTCCAGGCGTCGCGGTCGAAGCCCAGCCAGCGGCTCGGCGGAATGCTGCCGTGGCGCTGCAGGCCCGGGGCCACGTCAGCGGCCATCAAGGCGCCTTCGATCAGCAGCGTGCCGCTGCCGCACATCGGGTCGAGCAGGCCACCGCCTTCGCTGTGGATCTTCGGCCAGTTGGCGCGCAGCAGCACGGCGGCGGCCAGGTTCTCCTTCAGTGGCGCATCGTTCTGCGCCATGCGCCAGCCGCGGCGGTGCATCGGGCCACCGCCCAGGTCGATCGAGATCGTGGCCCGGCCCTTGCGCAGCGACAGGTTGATGCGCACGTCGGGGAAGTCGGTGTTGACCGACGGCCGCTCCAGGCCCTGCGACCGCAGGCTGTCGACCACGCCGTCCTTGACCCGCTGCGCGGCGAAGCGCGCATGGGTGATTTCGGTCCCGGAGACGTGCGCGTCCACCGACAGGGTCAGCTCGGGGCTGATGTGCTGCTCCCACGCCATCGCCGACACGCCCTGGTAGAGCGAGCCTTCGTCGGGGCAGTCGAACTCGGTCAGCGGCCACAGCACCCGGCTGGCCAGGCGCGACCACAGCACCACGCGCTGCGCCTGCGCCAGCTCGCCCTCGGCGTTGACGCCGGAAATGGTGGCGGTGGCCTTGTCCAGGCCGAGCGCCAACAGTTCGTCGGCAAGCAGGTACTCCAGGCCCTTGGCGCAGGAAACAAAGAATTTCACAGGATCGGTATCGCAGGTCAGCGGAGAAGGGGTGCCCTAGGGCACGGCAAGCAGCCCGGCGCGGGCGCCAGGAGGGCCATTGTACGTGACCGGGGCAGAATCGCCCCGACGGCGCGGCCGGACCACCGGATCCGGGGCACGGCCCCACGGCGGGTCGCTGCGGCTTCGACGCCAGATACGCGTTCAACGCAGGGGCGGACCCGACACACGGTCGGCCTCGCGATACACGGTCGACCTCAACGCATGGTCGACCTCAACGCACGGCCGGCCTCGCGACGCACGGTCGGCCTTAACGGACGGCCGGCCTCGACGCACGGCCGGCCTTCAACGCACGGTGGGCCTCGACGCACGGTCGGCCTTCAACGCACGGTCGGCCCCCTACGCACGGTAGGCACCGACCGTTGGTCGGTGCGCTGTCCGGGTCGGTCCGCCGTCACAACGACAGCAGCAATTCCTCGAACGCCCGGGCCGACACCTCGACGTGGTTGTTCAGCCGGTGCCCGTCATCGACCAGCAGCAGCCGCGCCGAGCGGGCCTGGGCCCAGGCGATCACCTGCGCGGCGGGAATCAGCTCGTCATGCCAGGCATGCACCACGCTGGTGGGCACGCGGGCCGCGTCCAGCGCCGGCATCGGGCCCATGGTGGTGGGCGGCACCATCAGGAACAGGCCCCGGGTGGGGACCTGCAGCGAGGCGATCGCCGAGATGTAGGCGCCCAGGCTGGAGCCGGCCAGCACCACCGGCCCGCGCTGGGCGGCGCCGGTGGCCAGCGCGATAAGCCGTTGCAGGCGCGCGCGCACGTCGCCCACGCTGCTTACCGTGCGCATCGCGTCCAGGTCGGTGTAGTCGGGGCGTTCATGGGTCCAGCCCAGGCGCTGGGCAACCTCGGCCAGCGCGGTCACCTTGGTGGCGTCCGGGCCGCTTTCAAAGCCGTGGGAAAGGATGCAGTGGCCGCGGCTCATGCACGCACCGGGCAGGAATCGATTTGAGCGTTCATGGCGGAATGCTAGCATCGCGCCATGCCCGGCCGCGCCCCGCCACCGATCGATCCGCAGCCCCTGCCCTACCAGGACAGCCTGCAGGCGCGTGTGCCGGCGCAGGTCGACCTGGTGGTGATCCACTGCACCGAACTGCCCGACCTGGCGATGGCGCGCGCATACGGCGAGCGCGTGCTGTACGACAGCGGCAGCGGCAACAGCGGGCACTTCTACATCGACCGTGACGGCCGCATCGTGCAGTACGTGGCGGTGGACCGGGTGGCGCACCATGTCAGCGGCTACAACCCGCGCTCGATCGGTATCGAGCTGGTCAACCGCGGGCGCTACCCGCACTGGCTGGATTCGCGCCACCAGGCCATGGACGAGCCCTACGCCGATGCCCAGATCGCCGCGCTGATCGACCTGCTGCAGCACCTGTGCCAGACCCTGCCAGCACTGCAGTACATCGCCGGGCACGAGTGGCTGGACACGCGCGAGGAAGTGGCCAGCGACGATCCGGAGCGGCGGGTGCCGCGCAAGCGCGACCCGGGTCCATTGTTCCCGTGGCCACGGGTGTTGGCGGCGGTGGCGCTGCAGGAAATGCGGGGATGAATCGGGTTGCCGGGCAGAGCCCGGCATTACTGACTTGGTTGCCGGGCAGAGCCCGGCATTATGGGCTTGGATGCCGGGCAGCGCCCGGCATTACGGACTTGGTTGCCGGGCAGAGCCCGGCACTACGGGTCTGGGCATCAGCCGGTGGCGACAGGGCGCGCGGGGTCGCTGACCCAACCGCTCCACGAATCGGCATAGACCTTTGCGCCGTGCAGGCCGGCCACTTCCATGGCCAGCAGCAGGTGGCAGGCGGTGACGCCCGAGCCGCACATCAGCACGACCTGTTCGGGAGCATGGGTGCCGATCAACGGCTGCAATGCGGCGCGCAGATCGGGCGCCGGGCGCAGGCGGCCGTCTGCCACGTTCAGCGCGAACGGGCGGTTGACCGCGCCGGGTACGTGGCCGGCCACCGGGTCGAGCGGTTCCACTTCGCCGCGGAAGCGCTCGCCCGCGCGCGCATCCAGCAGCCACCCCGGTGCGTGCTTGAGGCGCGCGGCGACTTCGTCGACCGTTGCGATCCGGGCGCGATCGAAACGGCCCGGATAGGGGGGCAACGGTTCCACCACCGGTTGCTCGGTGGTCAACGCCAGGCCAGCGGCCTGCCAGGCGGCCACGCCGCCGTCGAGCACCGCCACCCGGGCATGGCCGATCAGGCGCAGCAGCCACCACAGGCGCGCGGCGGCCATGCTGCCGTCCGCGGCATCGTAGACCACCACCTGGGTATCGGGCGCGATGCCCCACCTGCCGAGCGTGGCGGCGAACGCGTCACTGTCGGGCAGCGGATGGCGGCCCTGGCCGGTCTTGCCCAGGTCGGCCAGGTCACGGTTGAGGTCGGCGTGCAGCGCCCCGGGAATATGCCCCTGCGCGTATGCCTGGGCGCCGGATTGCGGGTCGGCCAGCGCGAACCGCGCGTCCATCACGCGCACCGCGGTGCTGGCCGTGGCGCGCGCATCCAGCACGCGGGTGCCGGCCTGGCCCAGGGTTGCGGCCAGATCGGCGGCATCCACCAGGGTGGTCCAGGTGGAAGTGGCGGTGTTCATTCGGTCTGCTCCAGGCGGCGACGCAGGTTGTAGAGAATGGCGGCGGTGGCGCCCCAGATGCGCTGGCCGGGCCAGCCATATTCCAGCACGTGGCGGACACGGCCACGGTGCTCGATATCCACGTGGCGCAGGTTGTCCGGATCCATCAGGTAGGCCAGCGGCACTTCAAACACTTCGGCCACTTCGTCCGGCTGCGGCACCGCCACGAACGCCGGGTCGATCACCGCCACCACCGGCATCACCCGGTAGCCGGTGATGGTCACGAACGGGTCGAGATAGCCAAGCACCTGGACCTGCTCGGGCGGCAGTGCGATTTCTTCCTGGCTTTCGCGCAGCGCGGCGGCCACCGCATCGCGATCGTCCGGCTCGGTACGCCCACCGGGAAAGCCCACCTGCCCGCCGTGCTGGCGCAGCGTTTCGGTGCGCCGGGTCAGAATCACCTGGGCCCCTTCGGCGCGCGGCACGATGCCGGCCAGCACCGCCGCTTCCACCGGCGGGCCGGGCGGCAGCAGATCGATCAGTTCGCTGCGGTTCCAGCCATCGCCGGTAGGTGGCTGGTCCAGCGGGTGGAGGGCGCGCAACAGGCGCTCGTGTTCGGCCAGCGAGCCGCGCAGCGATTGCCGCAACTGCTCGCGCAGCGGCAGCGTGTGCTGCATGACGTGGTTCTGTTGGTGTCGAGTCATCGTGGACCAGCGGGTGATTTCATCCACGCTGCGCAGGCAGCCCGTGCACAGCCCCGCGCGATCCAGCGCACAGATGCCGATACAGGGCGTGGGTATTGCATGCGTGGGGTCTACCAGGGAATGCACCGGCCAACATTAGCGCGAATACAGGGGATTTGCGCGGTTTCCAGGCGCCTTCGGGCCGTGTCTGCAGTACATCCAGGGGCGCGTGACACCGCACGGCCGGACATAAAAAAACGCGCCGGTGATTCACCGGCGCGTTCGGGGTGCAACTGCGTATTACTTGACGCTGACCAGCTTGATCTCGAACTGCACAGCCACGTTCGGCGGGAACGGCGTGCGCGGGTCGGCACCGTAGGCCTGTTCCGGCGGCAGGGTGACTTCCCACTTCGAGCCAGCCGGCATCTGCACGAGCACTTCGCGCATGGCCTTCATTTCGACTTCGCTGACCTTGATCGACGGGATCTGCTGCGCCGGACGCGCTTCAGCCGGACGGGTGCCGTACGGGTACGGACCGGCGACTTCGAGCTGCACGGTGCTGGCCTGGGTCGGCTTGGCGCCCTTGCCGGCTTCAACCACGCGGTACTGCACGCCGCTCGGCAGCGCCTGCACGCCGGCCTTGGCCTTGTTGGCGGCCAGGAACTGGGTGCTCTTGGTCTTGTTGTCGGCCGCGGCCTTGTCGTACTCGGCCTTGGCGGCCTGGGCACGACCCTGCTCGCGCTTCTGGAAGGCTTCGACGGCCGGCTTCAACTGCTCCGCCGTGATCGACGGCTGCTTCTTGGCGTAGGCATCCTGCAGGCCCTTGACCACCGAGTTGATGTCCAGCTGCTCGCCGCGCGCGGTGAGTTCGGCGAGGTTGTTACCGTAGTCGTAACCGAAGTAATAGCTCAGCTTGCCCTTTTCGGACGAGGTGTCCTGGGCGAAGGCATTGCCCGTCAGGGCCAGGGCCGCGACGGCGACCGCGATAGAACGCAACTTCATCAAACGTTTCTCCAGGGGTGGTAACTCAGGACGCATTGGGCCGCCCTGAGGCGACGGGTTAGGATAGCCGCCGCAACGTTGAACCGCCACTAACGACGCAGGCTCTGACCTGACTTCGTTTCAAGAGTTCAACATCACTTTTTTTTAACGTTTTCAGGAGTCCTGCCGTGGCCGACGCCCCCATAGCCCCCGCCCCTATCGACGTTGCCGATGACGGTGCCATCCGCACCGTGACCGTGAACCGGCCGGACAAGCTCAATGCCCTCAACCGCGCCACGCTGGAGGCCCTGGATGCGGCCTTTGCCGCGGCCGCCGCGGATCCGGCGGTCCGGGTGGTGGTGCTGACCGGCGCGGGCCCCAAGGCATTCGTGGCCGGCGCGGATATCGCGGAAATGAACGGATTGAGCCCGGTTCAGGGACGTGACTTCTCGCTGCTGGGCCAGCAATTGATGCGCCGCATCGAGCGCATGCCCAAGCCGGTTCTGGCCCGGATCAACGGATTTGCGCTGGGCGGCGGCCTGGAACTGGCCATGGCCTGCCACCTGCGCATCGCCGCGGACACCGCCAAGGTGGGCCAGCCCGAGATCAACCTGGGGCTGATTCCCGGCTTCGGTGGCAGCCAGCGCCTGCTGCGCCTGTGCGGCCGCGCCGCCGCGTTGGAGCTGTGCCTGCTGGGCACCCCGATCGCCGCGGCGCGCGCGCTACAACTGGGCATCGTCAATGAAGTGGTGGCTACCGATGCGCTCGACGCGCGCGTGGCCGAGCTTGCGTTGCAGCTGGCCAAGGCCGCGCCGCTGGCGTTGCGCGGCATTCTCGACGCGATCCACGTGGGCGGCGAATGCGCACTGGGCGAAGGCCTGGAGTACGAAAGCGCGCAGTTCGGGCTGATGTTCGCCACCGAGGACATGCGCGAAGGCACCGCCGCCTTCCTTGCCCGGCGCCCGCCGGTGTTCCAGAACCGCTGAGCCATGCACGCCGCACCTGCCCTGCCCGCCCGCCTGCTGTTGCTGGTGCTCGATGACGACCTGGACGCCGCGCTGGCGGCGGGCCTGATGGACTACGTGCCCTCACCGGGCGACAACGCACTGCTGCCGGGCCACCCGGATCTTGCCGCGCGCCTGCTGCAGACCCAGCAGCAGCTGCACCGTGCCTGGGCCGCGCGTGCGCGCTACCAGCAGCGCACGCAGCGGCTGGCCCGCCGCGCCGCCGAACGCGAAGCGCGCCGCGCACCGCCGGCCCCCACACCCGAACTGAAACCGGCCCTGCCGCCCGCCGCCGCCGCGATCCTGGCGCGCGCGAAGGCCAAGGCTGCCGGCAAGACTTCCTGATGAGTACGATGAAGAGCACCCCGGCGGCCAAACCTGCGCCGCGCAGCGCGCGCATGCCCAAGGCCGACGTGATCGAAATGTTCACGCGCCTGCGGGAACTCAACCCGCACCCGAAGACCGAACTGGAGTACAGCTCGCCATTCGAACTGCTGGTGGCCGTGGCGCTGTCTGCGCAGGCCACCGACGTGGGCGTCAACAAGGCCACCCGCAAGCTGTTTCCGGTGGCCAACACGCCGCAGGCGATGCTCGCGCTGGGCGAAGACGGGCTGAAGAAATACATCGCCACCATCGGCCTGTTCAACGCCAAGGCCAAGAACGTGATTGCCGCCTGCGCGATGCTCATCGACCAGCACGGCGGTGGGGTCCCGCGCGACCGTGCCGCGCTGGAGGCGCTGCCGGGGGTGGGCCGCAAGACCGCCAACGTGGTGCTCAACACGGCGTTCGGCGAGCCGGTGATGGCGGTGGATACCCACATCTTCCGCGTGTCCAACCGCACCGGGCTGGCCCCGGGCAAGGACGTGCGCGCGGTGGAAGACCTGCTGGTGAAGGTGATCCCGGCCGAGTTCCTGCTCGATGCGCACCACTGGCTGATCCTGCACGGCCGCTATGTGTGCAAGGCGCGCAAGCCCGACTGCCCGCAATGCGTCATCCGCGACCTGTGCCGGTTCAAGCAGAAAACCGCTGCCTGAGGCGGTGTCGCGACTGCCATCTGCACGCAACCCGGCGGTCATCTGCGTCGGGCATCAATGGCAACCCCTGACGGCGCCTGAGCCGGGCTGGCCGTCGGTTTGTCTGAAACTGTCATATTTACGCAATCTTCACTAATTAGCCTGCGCAGCATCTTCCCACCTGCCTGCAAGGCTCCTCTCCATGAAACTGCATCGCCAACTCCTGACCGCGGCTGTTGCGGCTGCGCTGTTCGTCCCGGCTGCCCACGCCGAAGTGGCCATCGATGTGATCGGCGGTTCGGAGATCACCTTCGAAGGCCTGGTCCAGGCCGACGGCAACTGGTTCGACAACGACCTGACCGACCTCAACGGCGGTGATGCCGGCAACGGCAAGGACAGCGAGTTCGAACTGCGCCGCGCCGAACTGGTGCTCAAGGGCAAGGGCCCGGGCAACATCGAATGGGTGGTCGGCTACGACGCCAAGGCCGACAAGTTCCTGGACACCAACCTGAAGTACAAGCTGGCCGGCAACGCCAACCACTTCGTGCAGTTCGGCCAGTTCAAGCAGCCCAACAGCCTGGAAGAACTGTCCAGCACCAAGAACAACGACTTCATTTCCAAGGCGGCCGTCACCAATACCTACGCGGTGGCCCGTCGCCTCGGTGGCGCCTACAGCATCGGCGACAACAACTGGTCGGTGACCGCCAGCGCCTTCGGCCGCGAGCTGACCCGCAACCTGGCCCACGGCAGCGGCTACGGCGCGCGCGGTACCTGGGCGCCGATCAACGACAAGGGCCAGGTGCTCCACTTCGGCCTGAGCTATGTGGACTACGACACCGACGCCGACACCCTGCGCGTGCGTGCCCGTCCCAACGCCGACCTGGCCACCGCGCGCCTGGTCGACAGCGGCAACCTGGTGGACACCGACCGCGTGAGCACGATCGGCGCCGAAGCGATGTACATCGGCGGCCCGTTCAAGGCCCAGGCCGAGTACTACACCAGCAAGGCCAAGCGTTACACCCGCGACAACTACACCAGCGACGGCTTCTACGTCAGCGGCCTGTGGAACATCACCGGCGAGACCTGGGGCTACAAGGGCGGCACGCCGACCACCGGCCTGCCGGATGAGCCGGGCCGTGGCATGTGGCAGCTGGGTGCACGCTACGACCACATGGATCTGAACGACGGCAACGTCAACGCCAACCCGGTGGCCGGCCGTCCGCCGATCGTCGATGGCGTGCTCGGCGGCAAGATGGATATCTGGACCGTGGGCGTGAACTACTACTGGCGCTCCAACACCAAGTTCGCGCTGAACTACGTGATGGTGGACAGCAAGAAGTACAACTCGACCGCGCGTGCGTTCGTCAACGACGACCCGAACATCCTCGAAGCGCGCCTGCAGTTCTTCTGGTAAGCGTGGCTGTACATGTGTGACAGAAAGGGCGCAGCTTGGGCTGCGCCCTTTTTTTGTTTGCGTGGCCACGCATGTCGTTGGTTGCGTAGCCACCCATGGGGTGGCTCTACCCGGTTGCGTCGCGTTGTCACGCAATGCCGGGGCCGCCCGCGCGCGTATGCTGGGCGCCCCCTGGCCCGTGGATGTTCCGATGCGTATCGCCCTGCCGTTGTTGCTGGCTGCCCTGTGCGGCACCGCCCTGCCCGCCCGTGCGCAGGACTGCCACGATGCGCAGGCCGCCGCGCAACAGGCGTACCTGGAGCGGGCAGGTAATGTGCTGCCGGACCGCGCCGGCTACACCCGGGACACCACGGGCAGCGTCTGCCGGCGCTGGCCGGCCCGCCCCGGGCTGACCCTGCTGGCCACGCCGGTCTGGCGCGATGGCGGCGACCACGATTCCCGCGATGGCGACGTGGAGGTGATGGTGATCGACACCGACACCCTGGCACCGCGCGCCTGGACGGTGCTGGCGGGCGCGCTGGACAGCGACGCGGTGTTCTTCGACGGCATGCGCTTGGATACCGCGCGGTACCAGCTGGCCGCCGACACGCTGGCATTCGGGCTGCGCCTGCAGCGACGCAATGGCTCCGGCCCCAACCCGTTCAGCGAAGAACAGCTGCGTCTGCTGGCGATGCAGGGCACCGGCCTGCGCGAACTCAACCCGCCGCTGGTGACGCGCCGCTACCAGGCCGAATGGGACACGCGCTGCGCAGGCGAGTCCACCGATGTGACACGCACGCTCTCGGTGGGCCGGCAACCGCCGCATGGCCTGGCCGAGCTGATCGTCAGCGAGCGCCGGGTGACCAGCCGCAGTTGGATGGACGGCGAGACGTGCCGCGACCAGGACACGCCGGTGGATAGCGAACGCCACGTGCTGCGCCATGACGGGCGCCATTACGCGGTTCCGGAGGCGTTGCGCCCGTTGTGACGGGCACCTCATGACGCATGTCACGGTGCGGTCATATGACAGACGCTGCGCTGTCATCGAACCGTTATGGAATGAGCACCGGGCGGGACACCCCGCACCGTCATCCATCCCAGGAGCCACCCCGTGATCCACGCCTTCAAGTCGCGCGCCGCCGTTGCCGTCCTCGCCGCGTCGTCCGTGTTCGCCGCCAATGCCGCCGATGTGACCGGCGCGGGCGCCTCGTTCATCTATCCGGTCATGTCCAAGTGGTCGGCCGACTACAACACCGCGACCGGCAAGAAGGTCAATTACCAGTCGATCGGTTCCGGTGGCGGTATCGCCCAGATCAAGGCGGCAACCGTCGACTTCGGTTCGTCGGATGCGCCGCTGAAGCCGGAAGAGCTGGCTGCGGCCGGTCTGGCCCAGTTCCCGTCGGTGATCGGCGGCGTGGTGCCGGTGATCAACGTGGCCGGTATCGCGCCGGGCGCGCTGAAGCTGGACGGCCCGACGCTGGCCAACATTTTCCTGGGCAAGATCAAGACCTGGAACGACCCGGCGATTGCGGCACTGAACCCGGGCGTGAAGCTGTCCGACGGCAAGATCACGGTTGTGCACCGTTCGGATGGTTCGGGCACGACGTTCAACTTCGTCAACTACCTGTCCAAGGTGAACCCGGAGTGGAAGAGCAAGGTCGGCGAAGGCACGTCGGTGCAGTGGCCGGTGGGCATTGGCGGCAAGGGCAATGAAGGCGTTGCTGCGTACGTGAAGCAGATCAAGGGCGGCATCGGCTATGTGGAGCTGTCCTACGCGCTGCAGAACAAGATGTCGTACGCGGCGATGAAGAACGCGTCGGGCAAGGTGGTGCTGCCGAGCGATACGTCGTTCGCCGCGGCCGCCGCCAGCGCTGACTGGGCGAGTTCGAAGGACTTCTATCTGGTGATGACGAACGCGCCGGGCGCGGACGCCTGGCCGATCACGGCGACGAACTTCATTCTGGTGCGCAAGCAGCCGAAGAACGTGGCCAACGCGAAGGCGACCCAGGAGTTCTTCCGCTGGATCTACAAGAGTGGCGATGCGCAGGCCAAGCAGCTGGACTATGTGCCGCTGCCGGACACGCTGGTGAAGCAGATCGAGACCTACTGGTCGCAGAACCTGAAGTACTGATCGGGCAACAACGAGGCAATGGCGGCGGCAGGTCCTCTCTCCCCCTGCCGCCGCCGGGCGCGGATCGAAAGATCCGCGCCTTTTCTTTTTTGTGGGGTTTGTTTTTTAGAAGCTGAAAAGCCCAGAGCTGGAGCCAGAGCCGGAGCCTGGCGACGTGCGGGGTCGGTTCTGCTGGCTGGGCTGGTGGGGGTGGGTAGCCGGGGCACGCTGCAAGTACGTCCTTGTAAGCTCCGCCATCGCATCCATGCGATGGAGGGCCCCGGCTACCCACCCCCACCAGCCCCCGACAGTTTCCTGGCCCGTCAGCGAAAGCGTCTGCGCAATGAAGCGGCAATGCGGTTGGATCTGAGTTGTCCTGGCCTGGCGTCTGGATTTGGGATTTGGGATTTGGGATTTGGGATTTGGGATTTGGATGCTGAGGTGGAGGTTGAGGGTTGTGTCTTGGCTTATCCATGGCCTCCGGCCAACTTTCTGGGGCGGGGGTGTGGGGGTTGGTGGGGCCGTTGCGCCGCATGGGCCCGACGCATGCGTCGGGCGGGTTGGGCAGGACGCCCAACCCAGGTCTTGCCGTGTACGCAGGATTGCGTACGCGAGCAAGCGGCGCACGAGCCTACAAGGACGTACTTGCGGCGTGCCCCGCCAACCCCCACACCCCCGCCCGGCGCGGGCGCAAGCGGCAGTGCAGCTGTGCGTTCCAGGGGTTCTGTTCTGGCCCGAAACCCCCGCCCCACGGGCGTTTCCCGTGCACCCGGTCACACCGTCATACGGCTGTAACAAAAACATCATTTCATAGCAGCGTCGCCGGAGAGACCGGCCCCTATCCCGCTACGGAGTGACCGATGAAACTGCACACGGCTGGCTTGACCGCCCTTTCCCTGGCCATCGCGCTGGGTCTTTCCGCCTGCAAGCCGGGCGCCGAAGGCCAGGCCGCTGCGCCGGCTGCCGACGCTCCCGCAGCTGCGCCCGCTGCCGGTGATCGCCTGACCGCTGAAATCTCCGGCGCCGGCGCGTCCTTCATCTTCCCGCTGGTGTCCAAGTGGTCGGCTGACTACAACACCGCCACCGGCGCCAAGATCAACTACCAGTCCATCGGCTCCGGTGGCGGCATCGCGCAGATCAAGGCCGGCACCGTCGACTTCGGTTCCTCCGACAAGCCGCTGAGCAGCGAAGAACTGGCGCAGGCCGGTCTCGGCCAGTTCCCGTCGGCGATCGGCGGCGTGGTGCCGGTGGTCAACATCGACGGTCTGGAAGCCGGCAAGCTGCGTCTCAGTGGCGCGCTGCTGGCCGATATCTTCCTGGGCAAGGTCAAGACCTGGAACGACCCGGCCATCGTCGCCGCCAACCCGGGCGTCAAACTGCCCGACGGCAAGATCACCCTGGTCCACCGTTCGGACGGCTCGGGCACCACGTTCAACTTCTCCAACTACCTGTCCAAGGTCAGCCCGGACTGGAAGAGCAAGGTCGGCGAAGGCACCTCGGTACAGTGGCCCGATGGCGTGGGTGGCAAGGGCAACGAAGGCGTGGCCTCGTACGTGAAGCAGATCAAGGGCTCCATCGGCTACGTCGAACTGGCCTACGCCCTGCAGAACAGCATGCCGTATGCCTCGATGCAGAATGCCGCCGGCAACTGGGTGCAGCCGAGCGCCGAAACCTTCGCCGCTGCCGCCGCCAGCGCCGACTGGGCCAGCGCCAAGGACTTCAACCTGGTCATCACCAACGCCCCGGGCGACCAGGCGTGGCCGATCACCGCCACCAATTTCATGCTGATGCACAAGCAGCCCAAGGATGCCAAGCGCAGCAAGGAAACCCTGGCGTTCTTCAAGTGGGCCTTCGAAAACGGCCAGAAGCAGGCCAACGAGCTGCATTACGTGCCGCTGCCGGCCGAGCTGGTCACGCAGATCGAAGGGTACTGGGCGGCTGAATTCAAGTGATCCAGACCGGACCCGCGCGTTGCGCGGGTCCGGAGTTTGGCGCCATGACACCGTTCTGCCAGGCATGGCCTGGCACTACCCCACCTAATTTTGGGCCCCCGCCTTTCCCATGAATGCCATCGCCCAGCCTGTTCCCGCACCGTCCACCCGCGACCTGCGTGACGCCCGCAATGACAAACTGTTCCGGTGGGTCCTGATCGCCACCGTCATCCTGGTGCTGGTCGCCCTGGCCTGCGCCGCACTCTCGATGCTGTGGGGCGGCCGCCATGCCCTGCAGGAGCAGGGCCTGAGCTTCTTCTATTCGTCCGAATGGAATCCGGTCGAAAACAAATTCGGCGCCCTCGCGCCTATCTACGGCACCCTGGTCACCGCGCTGATCGCGATGGTCATCGCCGTGCCGGTGAGCTTCGGCATCGCCTTCTTCCTCACCGAAGTGGCGCCGCGCTGGCTGCGTGGCCCGGTCGGTACCGCCATCGAACTGCTGGCCGGCATCCCGTCGATCATCTACGGCATGTGGGGCCTGTTCGTGCTGGTGCCGGTGATGACCGAGTACGTCACCCCGTTCCTCAATGATCACCTGGGCACGCTGCCGATCATCGGCCCGCTGTTCCAGGGCCCGCCGCTGGGTATCGGCGTGCTCACCGCCGGCTTCGTGCTGGCCATCATGGTCATCCCCTTCATCTCCTCGGTGATGCGCGAAGTGTTCCTCACCGTGCCGACCCGCCTCAAGGAATCGGCGTACGCGCTGGGCTCCACCAAGTGGGAAGTCAGCTGGGACATCGTGCTGCCCTACACCCGCTCGGCGGTGATCGGCGGCATCTTCCTGGGCCTGGGCCGTGCGCTCGGCGAAACCATGGCGGTGGCCTTCGTGATCGGCAACAGCGTGCGCCTGTCGCCGTCGCTGCTGGAGCCGGGCACCACCATTGCCGCGCTGATCGCCAACGACTTCGGTGAGGCCACCGAAACCTACCGCTCGGCGCTGCTGCTGCTCGGCTTCGTCCTGTTCATCGTCACCTTCGTGGTGCTGGCAATCGCCCGCCTGATGCTGATGCGTCTGTCCCGCAAGGAGGGCAACTGATGTCCACCGTCGCCAAGAGCTCTTCCCAGCCGCTGTACCTGCGACGCCGCATCGTCAACGTGGTCGCGCTGCTGATGTCCTGCCTGACCGCGCTGTTCGGCCTGTTCTTCCTCGGCTGGATCCTGTGGACGCTGGCCTCCAAGGGCCTGGCCGGCATCAATCTTGACCTGTTCACCAAGATGACCCCACCGCCGATGCAGGAAGGCGGCCTGGCCAACGCGTTCTTCGGCAGCGCGGTGATGTGCGGCCTGGCCATTGCCATCGGCACGCCGCTGGGCGTGCTGGCCGGCACCTGGCTGGCCGAATACGGCAACTTCCGCAAGGCCGGCACCGTGGTCCGCTTCGTCAACGACATCCTGCTGTCGGCACCGTCGATCGTGCTGGGCCTGTTTGTCTACACGTTGTACGTGATGCAGACCGGCGGGCAGTTCTCGGCCTTCGCCGGTGCGCTGTCGCTGGCCTTCATCGTGCTGCCGGTGGTGGTGCGCACCACCGATGAGATGCTGCGCCTGGTGCCCTCGCAGATGCGCGAAGCGGCGCTGTCGCTGGGCATCCCGCAGTGGAAGGTGACCGTGCAGGTGCTGTACCGCAGCGCCGCCGCCGGCATCGTCACCGGCATCCTGCTGGCGCTGGCCCGCATCTCCGGTGAAACCGCGCCGCTGCTGTTCACCGCCTTCGGCAACCAGTACTGGAACAGCAACGTGTTCCAGCCGATGGCCTCGGTCCCGGTGGTGATGAACCAGTTCGCCGGCAGCCCGTATGAATCCTGGCAGGTGCTGGCCTGGGCCGGCGCGCTGGTGCTGACCGTGTTCGTGCTGCTGGTCAGCCTCTCTGCGCGCGGCATCCTGCTGCGCAACCGTATCTCCCATGACTGACCTTTCCGCGGATATCGCCATGAACGATCTTTCCAACGCCGTGCCGATGCAGCGCATCGTGGTCCCGGCCTCGCATGAAAACCTGCAGACCCCGGCGCCGATCAAGCTGGCCGCGCGTGGGCTGGACTTCTACTACGACAAGTTCCATGCGCTGAAGAACATCGAGCTGGAGATCCCCGAAAAGCGCGTCACCGCCCTGATCGGTCCGTCCGGCTGCGGCAAGTCCACGCTGCTGCGCATCTTCAACCGCATCTACGCGCTGTACCCCAAAATGGAGGCGCGCGGTGAGGTGCTGCTGGACGGCGAGAACATCCTGGCGCCGAAGTACCCGATGAACCGCCTGCGCAGCAAGGTGGGCATGGTGTTCCAGAAGCCGGTACCGTTCCCGATGACGATCTTCGAGAACGTGGCCTACGGCATCCGCCACCACGAGAAGCTGTCCAAGGCCGACATGGCCGTGCGCGTCGAGCAGGCACTGCGCCAGGGCGCGCTGTGGGACGAGGTGAAGGACAAGCTCAACCAAAGCGCGCTGGGCCTGTCCGGTGGCCAGCAGCAGCGTCTGTGCATTGCCCGCGCCGTGGCCCTGCGCCCGGACGTGCTGCTGCTGGACGAGCCGACCTCGGCGCTGGACCCGATCTCCACCAGCCGCATCGAGCAGCTGGTGGAAGAGCTCAAGCACGATTACACGATCGTGATCGTGACCCACAACATGCAGCAGGCCGCGCGCGTGTCGGACTACACCGCCTTCATGTACCTGGGCGACCTGATCGAACACGACCGCACCGAAGTGATCTTCTCGCAGCCCAACAAGCAGCAGACCGAAGACTACATCACCGGCCGTTTCGGCTGATCCCGGCCACGAACCTTTGGATTAAACCCGCATGAGCATTCCCAACGACCATATCGTCAAGAGTTACGACGAAGAGCAGCAGCGGCTGGTGGCCGAGATCGTGCGCATGGGCGAGATGGCGGTCGCACAGCTCGAGGCGTCGATGGACGTGATCGAGAAGCGCGACGAGAACGCCGCCCAGCGCATCATCGCCAACGACGAGGCGATCGACGGCCTGGAGCAGCAGATCAGCCACGACGTGATGCGTCTTGCACTGCGCGGGCCGATGGCGCGCGATCTGCGCGAGATCCTGGCGGGCCTGCGCATTCCGGCGGATATCGAGCGCATCGGCGATTACGCCGCGAACGTGGCGAAGCGTTCGATCGCCCTGAGCAAGGTACCGCCGCTGCCGCAGATCCAGGGCCTGCGTTCACTGGGTCGGCTGGCAGCCCAGCAGGTACGCCGCGCGATCGAGGCCTACCGCGATAACGACGCGGCCGCCGCGCTGGCACTGCGCGACGACGACGCACGGCTGGACGCGCAGTACACCGCACTGTTCCGCGAGCTGCTCACCTACATGATGGAAGACCCGCGCAACATCACCCCGTGCACGCACCTATTGTTCATGGCCAAGAACCTGGAACGCGTGGGCGACCACGCCACCAACATCGCCGAAAACGTCTGGTTCCTGGTACATGGCGAGCAGGTCCTGCCGCCGCGCGAAAAGCGCGACGAAACCAGCAGCACCGATCACGTCTGAACTGCCTGATGGTAGAAAAGCAAAAGCCGCTGCCTTCGGGTAGCGGCTTTTTTGTTTGGGGCTTTTCTACAAGAGTAGAGCTTGAAAGCTGCCGTTTCCTGGCTGACCTGAGCTGGGCGGGGGTGTGTGGGTTCGCAGGACACGCCGCAAGTACGTCCATGTAGGCTCCGTCGCCGCATCCATGCGGCTCAGGGTCCCGCGAACCCACACACCCCCACCCTCGACAGTTAGCTGGCAGCCATAGCAAAGCAGAGCACTGCAAAGCTGCAACGGCACGGATCTAAATGCTCTGCTTCTTCGTTGCGATCCGACTCACTGTCACAGGTGGGTACGGGTGGGTTGGCGGGACCGTTGGGCGCCATGGATGGCGCCCACGAGCCTCCAAGGATGGATTCACGGCGTGTCCCGCCAACCCACCCGTACCCGCCAAGCCAGACACGCCCGCACCACCGGCTGTTGCAGTTGCAGTTGCTCCAGCTCTAGCTCTAGCTTTTCGCTTCTAAAAAGAAAAACAACCACCCCCACACTTCACGAAACGTTGAATCCTGTGTGAGGATTCGTTGAGCCGGGCCGGCCCACCATGGCCACACCTGCTGCCCCCACGCAGCCATCCCGGGCCCCGGCCCATACCAAGGAGCACCACCCGATGAGCAACCCCACCCGATCGCTGTCCCTGCTGGCTGCCACCGCGCTCGCCGCCGGCCTCGGCGTCACCGCGTCGGCGTCTGCCTTGAGCATGACCGACCTGGCCCAGGGCTACCTCGTTGCCGGACAGGCCGCGACCAAGGCCGCCGAAGGCAAATGTGGTGAAGGCAAGTGTGGCGCCCATGGCGACAAGGCCGGCACCCAGGCCGCTGACAAAGCTGCCACCACAACCGGTGCCAAGACCGCCGAAGGCAAGTGTGGCGAAGGCAAGTGCGGCGCCGACAAAGGCAAGGGCACCGACGCAAAAACCAAGGCCGCCGGCGACAAGAAGGCCGCGGAAGGCAAGTGCGGCGAAGGCAAGTGCGGTGCCAAGCACTGACCCCATCGCCCCGGGCATGCACCGGTCGCCGCTGCCTGCGGCGGCGACCGGACTCGGCCTGCGCCGCGCACTGCTGCAGACCCTGCGTGACGCCCCAACCGGCGACCTCGACTTCCTCGAATGCGCCCCGGAAAACTGGATCGGCGTGGGCGGCCCTGCCGGGGAGGCCCTCGCCGACCTCGCCCAGCGCTACCCGCTGAGCTGCCACGGCCTGTCCCTGTCGCTCGGCAGCACCGCGCCGCTGGATACCCAACTGCTTGCACAGGTGGGCCGCTTCCTCGACCAGCACCGCGTACCGCTGTACAGCGAACACCTGAGCTACTGCAGCGACGATGGCCACCTCTACGACCTGCTGCCCCTCCCCTTCACCGACGAAGCCGTGCACCACACCGCCGCGCGCATCGCCCGCGTGCAGGATGTCCTGGGCCGGCGCATCGCCGTGGAAAACGTCTCCTACTACCTCGCCCCCGAACCGGCCATGGACGAACTGGCTTTCACCAACGCCGTGCTGGCCGAAGCCGATTGCGACCTGCTGCTGGACGTCAACAACGTCTACGTCAACGCCTGCAACCACGGCTACGACGCCGACGCGTTCATCGCCGGGCTGCCCGCCGAGCGCATCGTCTGCCTGCACGTGGCCGGCCACCTGGACGAGGCCGAGGACCTCAAGATCGACACTCACGGCAGCGCCGTGATCGATCCGGTCTGGGATCTGCTGGCCCGCACCTACGCGCGCATCGGTGCACGCCCCACCCTGCTCGAACGCGACTTCAACTTCCCGCCCTATCCCGAACTGCGCGACGAACTGCGCACCATCCGCCAGCTGATGGCCGCACACGCCGGAGCCCCCCGTGACTGACGCGCCGGCCCGCCTGCACGCCCAGCAGCGGGCACTCACCACCCACCTGCGCGACCCGGCACAGGTAGCCTCGCCCGCGGGATTGGACGCACGGCGCTTGGCGGTCTACCGGCGACTGGTGTTCAACAACCTGCTCGGCCTGCTGGGCACCGGCTTTCCGGTCTGCGTGCAGCTGCTGGGCGATCCCGAGTGGACGGTGTTGGTAAGGCGCTTCGTGGCCGAACACCGCGCACAGACCCCGCTGTTCACTGAACTGGCCGCCGAGTTCGTGCAGTGGCTGCAAGCCCAGCCGACGCTGCCGCACCCGGCGCTGGCCGAACTGGCCCACTACGAGTGGGTGGAAACCGCGTTGTACCAGCTCGATGCCCGACCACTGCCAGCCACATCGGGGCTGGACCCGATGCACGCCCCCTTGCAGCGTTCGCCGTTGGCGTGGCCGCTGCTGTACCACTGGCCGGTGCACCGGCTGGGCAGTGACGACGCCCCCGACGCGCCCGGCGACGTCCCCACCGGGCTGCTGGTGCGGCGTGACCCGGATGGGCAGGTGCGTTTTGCGTCCATCAGCCCGATGGCCGCGCAGTTGCTGGAACAGATCGGCCAACAGCCCGGCCATGCCGGCACGTGGCACCTGCAGCAGCTTGCACGGGCCCACGGCCTGGCCGCCGATGCGCTGCTCGCCCCCGGGGCAGCGTTACTGCGCCAGTTCCACGACAGCGGCGTGATCGGCCCGGCCCCTCCCGCTTCCTGATCCCCCACCAAGGATTCCGTTGATGAAGACACCGTACCTGGCCGCCCTGCGCGGCCGGCTGGACCCGCTCGGCCCGTGGATTGCCCCGCTTGGCCTGCGCCTGCTGATGGCCTGGGAGTATTTCGAATCCGGCCGCGAGAAGCTGCACGGCAGCAACTGGTTCGGCGACCTGCAGCAGGCGTTTCCGTTTCCCTTCGACCAGGTACCGGCCAGCGTCAACTGGCAGCTGGCCACGTGGTTCGAGCTGGTGGGCGCGGCCTGCCTGCTGGTCGGCCTGGGCACGCGCATGGCCGCCAGCAGCCTGCTGGTGCTGACCATGGTGGCCACCGCCGCCGTGCATTGGCCCATGCACTGGGACGGACTGGGCGAGCTGGCGATGGGCTATGCCATCACCGACCAGGGCTTTGGCAACTTCAAGCTGCCGGTGCTGTTCATGGCCATGCTGCTGCCGCTGGCCCTGCAGGGGGCCGGCCCGCTGAGCCTGGACCGGCTGCTGCAGCGTTGCCTGGCACGCCCGCCTGCGCTGGCCTGAGCGCGGGGGGCGTACAGCCCCCCTCTGCTAGAATCCCCGCATGACAGATGCCGCCTTGCCCCCCACCGCCGCTCCGGCGCCTGCTGCCCCGGCAGTGAACCTGGCCATGTCCCAGCGCTTCCGCGGCTTCCTGCCGGTCGTGATCGACGTGGAGACCGGCGGCTTCGACTGCAACCGCAATGCGCTGCTCGAAATTGCCGCCGTGCCGATCGAGATGGACGAGAACGGGTTGCTGTACCCCGGCCAGACCGCCAGCGCCCACGTGATCCCGGCCGAAGGTTTGGAGATCGACCCGAAATCGCTGGAAATCACCGGCATCATCCTCGACCACCCGTTCCGACTGGCCAAGTCCGAGAAGGATGCGCTGGACCACATCTTCGCGCCGGTACGTGCGGCGGTGAAGAAGTACGGCTGCCAGCGCGCGATCCTGGTCGGGCACAACGCGCACTTCGACCTGGGCTTCGTCAACGCCGCGGTGAACCGGGTGGGCCACAAGCGCAACCCGTTCCACCCCTTCAGCGTGTTCGACACGGTGACCATGGCCGGCATCGCCTACGGCCAGACCGTCCTCGCCCGCGCCGCCGCTGCCGCCGGTCTGGGCTGGGACGCCGACGAAGCGCACAGCGCGGTGTACGACACCGAGCAGACCGCCAAGCTGTTCTGCACCATCGCCAACGCCTGGCCGCGGTAACCCGGTACGCCCATCGGCTCTACCCGATGTGTCGCTTCGCYKGGTAGAGCCGACCGTTGGTCGGCTGCYCTTCGCGCCAACCGCCTGYATGCCACGCACCGCGAACAGCCGACCAACGGTCGGCTCTACMCGATGTGTCRCTTCGCCKGGTAGAGCCGACCGTTGGTCGGCTGCTCTTCGCGCCAACCGCCTGCATGCCACSCACCGCGAAYAGCCGACCGTTGGTCGGCTGCTCTTCGCGACAACCGCCTGTATGCCACGCACCGCGAACAGCCGACCAACGGTCGGCTCTACCCGATTGCGGTGCGGTCGCGGCCTTCGCTCTTGGCCCGGTACAGCGCGCGGTCGGCGCGCTGGTAGAGCAGCATCGGGGTGCGGTCGGCGGCGTCCAGTTCCACCAGCCCCGCGCTGAAAGTCACCTTCAGGCCCGGCACGCCGGCCCAGTCCGGATGATCATGGAACAGCCCGCGCAGGCGCGCGCAGACCTGCGCCGCTTCGGCCAGGCGGGTGTCGTTGAGCAGCAGCGTGAACTCTTCGCCGCCGGTACGCGCGGGCATGTCCGAATCGCGGCAGGCCGAGGCGATCACGCGCGCCACTTCCACCAGCACCACGTCACCCACGCTGTGGCTGTGCTGGTCGTTGACCTCCTTGAAGTGGTCGATGTCCAGCACCACCAGGCACAGGGGGTGGCCGCTGCGTTGGGACCGGGCGAAGTCGCGTGCCAGTGCCTCATCGAACGCCCGCCGGTTGGGCAGCCCGGTCAAGGCATCTTCGCGTGCCTGCCGGCCGAACTGCTCGGCCTGCACCGCCAGCCGGTCGGCCAGTTCGGTTTTTTCCTGGTTCAACGCCTGCAGGTTCACCGTCTGCGCCTGCAGGTCGCGGGTGGCTTCGTCCACCATCTGCGCCAGGCGCACGTTGCTGGCCTTGTAGCGGTGGATCAGGTACAGGTACAACCCGATCAGACCGCCCAACAGCAGCAGCGCGGCCACCACCTGCACACTGCGGCGCTGCCACAGGAACGGTTCAACGGTGAATTCCCACACCGCCTCGCTGTCGCCCCAGCTGCCGCCGGGATGCGCGGCGGACACGTGCAGGGTGTAATCGCCCGGCGGCAGGCCGATGAACTCCACGCTGCGCTGCTGGCCGCGCTCGATCCAGCCCTTGTCCAGGCCGGCCAAGCGGGTGCGGTAGCGGATCCGCTCGGACATCAGGTAGCTCAGGCCCACATAGCTCACGCTGAGCCGGCGTCCACCGGGAATGCTGTTGTGGTTCTCGCCCTGCCAGTGCAGCGGCTTGCCATCGACCTGCACGCTTTCGATCACCGCCGGCGGCGCCAGCCGCTCGCGGAAGCGCTGCAGGCGCAGCGGGTCGACCATGCTCAGGCCGCCCGCGGTAACCACCCAGAACGTGCCGTCCTGGCGCAGGATGGCCGACGGGCCGGAACTGCCGTTGGCCTGCGAATTGGCCATGCCGTCGATCTCGTTGTAATGCTCCACCTCGACCCGCGCGGCGCGGCCATCGGCCACCTCGTTGAGCATCGCCATGTCGGTGCGCAGCACGCCGCGGTTGCTGCTGATCCAGACGTTGCCGATGCGGTCGGGCACCAGCTGGAACACGGTGTCCACCGGCATGCCCTGCTCCAGCCCGACCCGTGCCAGGCGGCCGTCCTGCCAGCGGTACAGGCCGCGGTCGCTGCTGACCCACATCGCGTCGCCCACCTGCTGGAAGCCGAACACGCTGCGACCGCCGCCCAGCGGCGCCAGGTCGATGCTCTGCACGCGGTTGCCGCGCAGCACGCGGATGCCCTCGATGGTGCCGATCCACAAGGCGCCGTCGGCGTCGTGGGCCAGGGCGGTGATCAGGCCGCCCGGCATGCCCGGCGCACGTGGCACTTCCACGCCGTGCTCATCGATGCGCACCACGCCCTTCTGGGTGCCTGCCCAGACCACGCCCGCGCGGTCCACGCTGATGGCGCGGATGTTGCCGCCGGGCAGGCCATCGGCGGTGCCGTAGTTGCGCACGGTGCGGCCCTGGGCATCCAGCCGGAACACCCCGTCGCCGAACGTGCCGACCCACAGATCATCCTCGTGGTCCTGGGCCAGGCTGAGCACCGAGGGTGTCTTGCCGCCGCTGTTGCGCAGCGCCACCGGCGAGAAACGGCCCTGTGCATCGCGCCGGTCCAGGCCGCTGGCACTGCCGATCCACAGCTGCCGCTGCTGGTCCTCCAGCACCGTGCGGATGTAGTCGCCGCTGAGCCCGTCGCGTTCGGTGAAGCTGCTGAACAAGGTTTCGCGCAGCCGGTACAGGCCACCGTTGGCGCCCACCCAGATGCTGCCTTCGGCGTCCTCGCGCAGGCTCACCACGCGCCCGCCGGGCAGCGACAGCCCGGTGGGCAGGCGCTCCAGGCCATGCCGCGACAGCCGCAGCAGGCCCTGATTCTCGGTGCCCAGCCACAGGTCGCCATGGCGATCCTGCAGCATCGCGGTGATGTGCATCACCCCGGGCAGGCGGTGCTGCAACTGCGGCACGCCATCCTGCATGCGGTAGATGCGTTCGCCGGCCACGATCCAGACCACGCCGTCCGGCCCGCGGTAGGGCCACACCAGGCCGTGCCCGAGCCCGAAACTTTCGGGCGCACGGCGCAGCACGCCGTCGGTGTCGCGCACCACCAGCCCGTCCAGGGTGCCCACCCAGACCCGGTCCTGCGCGTCCACCACCAGCTTGGTGAAGCTCATCGCCATCGGCACACCGGCCGGCGGCTTCTGGTACTCGATGCGACCGTCCGGGGCGAGGCTGCCGATGCCCTGCCCTTCGTACAGCAGCCACAGGCGGCCATGGCTGTCCATCTGCATGGCCTGGATCAGCACCTGCGGCGTACCGGGCTGGTGTTCGTAGACCTGCCAGCGCCCGTCGCTGCCGCGCCGGGTCACGTTGCCGCGTGAATCACTGATCCACAGCCCACCGCTGCGGTCCACCAGCAACGCGCCCACGCCGTTGTCGCGCAGGCCCGGCCGGGTGCTGCGGTCGAAGACGGTGAAATCCAGGCCGTTGTAGCGCACCAGCCCTTCCCAGGTGGCGAACCAGAGGTGGCCTTCGGGGGTCTGGGCAATGTCGCGCAACGAGTTGTGCGGCAGGCCATTGCGCGAGGTCCACACGTCGATGGCGTAGTCGCGCAGCGGCGGTGGGCCGTCCTGTGCCCCTACCGTGGACGGCAGCGCACACAGCAGGCACAGCCACAACACGGCCGTGCCAAGACACCGGGTCAACTGTCGATGTACCGGCCGCCACCGGCTCCCGCGCCCCCCTGGGTTCATCCGTGGGGACCGGCCGGAAAACAGCCTGGGCGCCGCGCGGCGGGCGGCGATGCACCGGTGGGGCAACCGTCGGGGAAAGACACGCTCATGCGGGAAAACGCGGGGGGAGTTGCCCATAGTAGGCAAAACCGCGCGTGTTTGTGTCGAGAAGCTCAGCCCGGGCGCCAGGTCCCCACGCGCAACGTGGCCGGCCATTCCACCACCGCCTCCAGCCCGCCCTGCGGATGGTTGCGCAACAGCAGCCGCGCGCCGTCCTTTTCGGCCAGGGCGCGGGCGATGGTCAGGCCCAGCCCGGCGCCGCCGGTCTCGCGCGAGCGCGAGGTTTCCAGCCGCACGAACGGATCAAACACCGCTTCCAGCTCTTCTTCCGGCAGGCCGGGGCCGCTGTCACGAATCCGCACGATCACCCGCTCGGCATCCTGCTCCACGCTGACCCGCGCCGATTGCCCGTAGGTGACCGCGTTGTCGACCAGGTTGGAGAACAACCGGTGCATCGCCAACGGGCGCAGCATCAGCACCGCCCCGCTGGGGTGTTCGAAGCGCACGTCGGCACCGGCTTCGCCGGCGTCTTCCACGATGCTTTCCAGCAGCGAGTCCAGGTCCAGCGCCGCGCGTTGTTCGGCGCTTTCGGCACTGCGCGCCAGCTCCAGGCCTTCGCGGATCAGCGCCTGCATCGCGGCCAGGTCGCCCACCAGGCGCTCGCGCAGCGCTTCATCGGCGACGTTCTCCAGCCGCAGGCGCAGCCGGGTAACCGGGGTCTGCAGGTCATGGGTGATCGCCGCCAGCATCTGGGTGCGTTCGCCAAGGTGGCGCTGCAGGCGCTTCTGCATGGCATTGAACGCTTCTGCGGCGCGCCGGACTTCCAGCGGCCCGGTCACGGGCATCGGCGCGCCCTGCAGATCATCGCCCAGTGCAGCGGCGGCCGCGGCCAGGCGTTGCAGCGGCGCGCTGGCCATGCGCGCCACGATATAGGCCAGCACCGCGATGGCCAGCACCAGCAGGGTCAGGAACAGCGGGTCCACCGCCAGGATGCCGTTGTGGGCCACCGCGGGCGAATCCAGGGCCAGCTGCAGCGGCGTACCGTCGCTCAGGCGCAGCGACACCATGCGGCATCGGGGCGGAATGAAGGCCGGGTCGCGCTCACGCGGCGGGCCGTTGCGCGGCTTCTTCGGGTGCGGCAGCTCGGGCAACATGGGCAGGCAGGAACGGAACGAGGTGAAGGCCACCTGGCTGCTCGACACCGCCCCGGGGCGATCCTCCAGCACCTCCATCAAGGCCGCGTCCGGGCGCCCTACCCGCGCACCGCGCGGCAGCCGCCGCACGCTGGGGCCACCGCTGTCGAGCAGGCGATCACGCAGCTCGGGGTTGCCATCAAGCAGGTTGACGTAGCCCTGCAGGCGGTCGGCGATGCGGTTGAGGTTCTGCCGCTCGAACTCCTGCTGGCGCTTCGAACTGGCCAGCATCGTCGCGCCGATCGCGGCCACGCTCATGCCCAGCAGCAGGATCACGAACAGGCGCCCCACCATGGAGGCGAAGAACCGGCGCAGGCGGTTCATTCCAGGGTCACTGCCGTGGCCAGCACATACCCTTCGTTGCGCACGGTCTTGATCAAGCCGTCGCTGCCGCCGTCGTCGGCCAGCTTGTTGCGCAGCCGGCTCACCTGCAGGTCGATCGCGCGGTCCTGCGACTCATAGCTGCGGCCGCTGCTGAGCGCCACCAGCTGCTCGCGCGACAACACCTTGTTGGCGTGCCCGACGAACACCCGCAGCAACCGGAACTCCGCCCCGGACAGCACCACCACACGGCCATCGGGATCGAGCAGGTGGCGATGCTCCAGGTCGAAGATCCAGTGCGAGAACCGGGCACGGCGAATGGCCAGTGGCTCCAGGTTGGCCGGCAGCGCTTCGGTGCGGCGCAGCACGTTGCGGATGCGCGCCAGCAGTTCGCGGGGCTCGAAGGGCTTGCCCAGGTAATCGTCGGCGCCCATCTCAAGGCCGAGCACGCGGTCGATCGGCTCGCTGCGCGCGGTAAGCATGATCACCGGCGTGTTGGAGCGCGCACGCAGGTCGCGGCACAAGGTAAGTCCGTCTTCGCGCGGCAGGTTGAGGTCGAGCACGATCAGGTCCACGTGCTCGCGTTCGAGTACCTGGCGCATGCCATGGCCATCGCCGGCCGTGCTCACCTGGTAGCCGGCACGGCCCAGTTGTTCGGCCAGCAGCTGGCGGATGTCGTTGTCGTCGTCGACGATCAGCAGTCGATGCATCGGGTTGGGAGTCTCCATGCGTCCATGATCCCCTGTCGGGAGCTGAACCGCATCCAGTGGTTTACGTACACGTGTTTCAAAGGCCGCCACAGACACACAACGACACACACCCGCCCCGGTCTGGTTACGCCGCGACACATGGCGAGTGTTGAGCCTTCGCCGAGCGGTCTTCACAATGCTGACAACGCCGCACGCCGGCCTGCCGAGTAGACGATCATCGTGAAGCCCCGCCTGCCCACCACCCGTCGCGGCCGTGTGCTGCTGTTGATCATCGT
Source organism: Stenotrophomonas sp. 10N36 (assembly GCF_056395005.1). Taxonomy (NCBI): domain Bacteria; kingdom Pseudomonadati; phylum Pseudomonadota; class Gammaproteobacteria; order Lysobacterales; family Lysobacteraceae; genus Stenotrophomonas; species Stenotrophomonas sp. 10N36. The sequence goes on from NZ_JBFTIS010000001.1 coordinate 505,088, forward strand.
GATTGCCGTGCTGGGTGCGATTGTCGCATGGAGCCTGCGCAAGCCGGCCGCACCGGCCCTGGCCACCACGCCGGTCAGCCGTGGGGACATCGAACAGACCGTGGAAGCCACCGGGGTGATCGACGCCTACAAGCTGGTCAGCGTGGGCGCGCAGGCCTCGGGCCAGATCAAGTCGCTGAAGGTGCAGCTGGGCGATAGCGTCAAGCAGGGCGACCTGATCGCCGAGATCGACGCCACCACCCAGGAGAACCAGGTGCTCAACGCACAGGCCACGCTGGACCAGGTCAAGGCCCAGCGCTCGGTGCAGCAGGCCAGCCTGCGGGAAGCCGAACTGGAATTCGCCCGCCAGCAGCAGATGCTCGCCGCCGAGGCCACCTCGCGCGCCGAGTACGACGCCGCCGACGCCAAGCTGAAAACCGCGCGTGCCCAGATCCAGTCCTACGACGCGCAGATCAAGGGCCGCGAAACCGAACTGGGCACCGCCCGCGCCAACCTGGCCTATACCCGCATCATCGCGCCGATGGACGGCACCGTGGTCGCGGTGGTGGCTGAGGAAGGCCGCACCGTCAACGCCAACCAGACCGCACCGACCATCGTGATGCTGGCGCGGCTGGACCTGGTCACGGTCAACGCCGAGGTGTCCGAGGCGGACGTGGTGAAGATCAAGGCCGGCATGCCGGTGTACTTCACCACGCTGGGCGAGCCGGACCGCAAGTACCACGCCACCCTGCGCCAGGTGAACCCGGCACCGTCGTCGATCGCCAACGACAGTTCGTCCAGTTCCAGTTCGTCCAGCTCCAGCGCCAGCAGCGCGGTGTACTACAACGCACTGTTCGACGTGGAAAACCCCGACGGCACGCTGCGCATCGACATGACCGCACAGGTGTCGGTGATGCTCAAGCAGGCCAAGGGCGTGCTGACCATTCCGGCCGTGGCCCTCGGCCCGAAGACGCGCGATGGCCAGTACATGGTGCGCGTGGCCGATGCCGACGGCATGCCCACGCCGCGCAAGGTCAAGATCGGCATCAACAACGGCGCCACGGCCGAAGTACTGTCCGGGCTGAAGGAAGGCGAGAAGGTGGTGGTGGGTGAAGGCGGCGCGGCGGCCGGCGGCAGCGGCAGTGGCGGCCGCGGTGGGCAGGTACGGATCGGCGGCCCGGGCATGGGCGGACCGCGTCGATGACCCCGGCATCCACCGGCACGCCGCTGCTGCGCCTGCGCGACCTGCGCCGCGAATTTCCGGCCGGCGATGAAACGATCGCGGTGCTGCGCGACGTCAACCTGGACATCGCCGCCGGCGAGATCGTCGCCATCGTCGGCCAGTCCGGCTCGGGCAAGTCCACGCTGATGAACATCCTCGGCTGCCTGGACCGGCCCACGCGCGGCAGCTACCAGGTGGCCGGCCGCGAGACCGGCCGCATGGAACCGGACGAACTGGCCGAGCTGCGCCGCGAACATTTCGGCTTCATCTTCCAGCGCTACCACCTGCTCGGCGATCTGGACGCACGCGGCAACGTGGCCGTACCGGCGGTGTATGCGGGCAGCCCCGGCCCGGTGCGTACCGCGCGTGCCGAGCAGCTGCTGCAGCGGCTCGGGCTGGGCGACCGCATGAACCACAAACCCGGCCAGCTCTCCGGTGGCCAGCAGCAGCGCGTGTCGATCGCACGGGCGCTGATGAACGGTGGCGAGGTGATCCTCGCCGATGAGCCGACCGGCGCACTGGACACCAAATCCGGCGAAGAAGTGATGGGCATCCTCGGCGAGCTGCATGCCGAGGGCCACACCATCATCATCGTCACCCACGACATGAGCGTGGCCGAACACGCCCAGCGCATCATCGAGATCCGGGATGGCGAGATCATCGCCGACCGGATCAATCCGAATGCGCCGCGCTACCGCGCCCAGCGCCAGCCCACTGTGGCTGCCGGCAAGGGCCACAGCTGGAGGGCCGCGCGTGATCGCTTCACCGAAGCGTTCCGCATGGCCCTGCTGGCGATGAATGCCCACCGCCTGCGCACCTTTCTGACCATGCTCGGCATCATCATCGGCATCGCCTCGGTGGTCTCGGTGGTGGCGATGGGCAATGGCTCGCAGCAGCAGATCCTGCAGAACATCAGCGCGCTGGGCACCAACACCATCGACGTGTATCCCGGCCGCGGTTTCGGCGACATGCGCTCGGCGCGGGTGCAGACCCTCAAGGCCAGCGACGCCGATGCGCTGGGCCGTCAGAGCTACATCGACAGCGCCACGCCCAGTGTGTCTTCGTCAGTGACTGCGCGCTATCGCAATCAATCGGCCACCGCGCAGGTCAACGGCGTGGGCGAGCAGTTCTTCCGGGTCAAGGGCGTCACCCTGATCGCCGGCAGCTTCTTCGACACCGACGCGGTGCGCAGCCTGGCCCAGGTGGCGATCATCGATGAGAACACCCGTACCCAGTTCTTCCCCAACGGCGAAGACCCGGTGGGCCAGGTGATCCTGCTCGGCAACGTGCCGGTGCGCGTGGTCGGCGTGGCCCAGCGGCAGAGCTTCGGCTTTGGTGGCAGTACCAGCTTGAGCCTGTGGGTGCCCTACACCACGGTGATGTCGCGCATGCTGGGCCAGAGCCATGTGTCCAGCATCACGGTGCGCGTGGATGACGCCACCCCGATGGATGCCGCGCAGTCGGCAATTTCCAAGCTGTTGATCATGCGTCATGGCACCGAGGACTTCTTCCTCAGCAACAGCGCCGAGATCCGCCAGACCATCGAGCAGACCACCCGCACGATGACGCTGCTGATCAGTGCGATCGCCGCGATCGCGCTGCTGGTCGGTGGCATCGGCGTGATGAACATCATGCTGGTCTCGGTGACCGAGCGGACCCGCGAGATCGGCGTGCGCATGGCCGTCGGCGCGCGGCAGAGCGACATCCGCCAGCAGTTCCTGATCGAGGCGGTGCTGGTCTGCCTGCTCGGTGGGCTGCTAGGCGTCGGGCTGTCGCTGGTGGTCGGCTGGCTGTTCGGCAAATTCGCGCCGGACTTCCAGATGCTGTTCTCGACCGCGTCGATCGTCGCTGCGTTTGCCTGCTCCAGCCTGATCGGCGTGGCGTTCGGCTTCCTTCCGGCGCGTAATGCCGCCCAACTTGATCCCGTGGAGGCGCTGGCGCGCGAATGAAGATTTCTCCTGCTCTGCTGCACCCCGCTTCGCTGCGTCCACTGGTCCTGGCCTGCGTGACCGCACTGGCCTTGTCGGCCTGTGTCAGCACCGGCCGCTACCCGATCGATGCACCGGCGGTCCCGGCCACCTACGGCCGTGGCGATGCCGCCTTGAACACCCCCACCGAGGCGGTGACCGAACAACCGCATGCGGCGACGGCCGATGTCCGCCGCGATGCCTGGTGGACCCAGTTTGGTGACCCCGGCCTGGACCGCGTGATCGACCGCGCCCTGGCCGCCAATACGGACCTGGCCTCGGCCGGGCTGGCCGTGCAGCGCGCGCGCCTGCAGGCCGGGCTCGCCGACAACGCGCTGTGGCCGCAGCCCTCGGGCAGCGTCAGCAGCAGCGGCAACCGCCCCATCGACCAGAGCGCGGACTGGAACCGCGGCAGTTCGGCCGGCGTGTCGCTGCAATGGGAGATCGACCTCTGGGGGCGCCTGCGCACCCAACGCGACATCGCCCAGTGGGAGGCCAAGGCCAGCCAGGAGGACCTGCAGAACACCGCCCTGCTGGTGATCAGCGACGTGGCCACGCAGTATTGGACGCTGGCCTTCCTCAACCAGTCCATCGCCGCCGGCCAAGCCAACCTCGAACGCCTGCAGCGCACCCGCGAGCTGGTCCAGGCCCGCTTCGATGCCGGTGCGGTGTCGCGGCTGGAAGTGCGCCAGGCTGCCCAGAGCCTGGAGGCCCAGCGCGCCGCGCAGAGTGCACTGGAGCAGCAGCGCGTTGCCGCGCGCAATGCGTTGACGGTGCTGCTGGATGGGCAGCCGCTGGCACTGGCCGACGAGCCGCAGCAGCTGGCGCGTGTGGGCAGCCCGGTGGTCGCCGAAGGCCTGCCGGCCGATCTGCTCGGCCGCCGTCCGGACCTGCGCGCGGCCGAACTGCGCCTGCGCAACAGCCTGAAGACCATCAAGGTGACCGCCACCCAGTACTACCCGGCGCTGAGCCTGACCGGCAGCGTCGGTACCGGCGCCACCTCACTGTCGGACGTGCTGAAGAACCCGGTCGCCACCTTAGGGGCGGGGCTGTCGCTGCCGTTCCTCAACGTGCGCCAGGCGCAGTTGAACACCCGGCTGGCCGGTACCGATTACCAGATCGCCGCCAACGGCTTCCGTCGCACGCTGTACACCGCGCTGTCGGAGGTGGACAACGCCCTGTCCGCACGCACGCAGTTCGCCACGCAGGTGGCCGCCTCGCAGGCGTCCTACGACGAAGCCGTCGCGATCGAGCGGATGTACGAAGTGCGCTACCGGGTCGGCGCCACCGACCTGCGCACCTGGCTGGAAGCGCAGCAGACCCGGCGCGATGCCGAACTGTCGCTGGCCTCGGTGAGGCAACGGCAGTTGATCAACGACGTAACGTTGTTCAAGGCATTGGGCGGCAGCGCAGGCTGATCCCTGGTCGGGTCCACCCATTCCGGGATCGCGACGACGCAGCAGCGCGCGGGTACCCCACCGTGTAGAGCCGACCGTTGGTCGGCTGCCCTCAAGCAGCGCGCGTTGCGCGGTAGCCGACCAACGGTCGGCTCTACCCATTCCGGGATCGCGATGACACAGCAGCACGCGGCGACCCGACCGGGGTAGAGCCGACCGTTGGCCGGCTGCCTTCAAGCACCGCGCGCCGCACGCTAGCCGACCAACGGTCGGCTCTACCCATTTCGGGATCGCGACGACGCAACAGCACGCGGCGACCCCACCGCGTAGAGCCGACCGTTGGTCGGCTGCCCTCAGGCACCTCGCGTGGCGCGCTAGCCGACCAACGGTCGGCTCTACCCATTCCGGGATCGCGACGACACAGCAGCACGCGGTGACCCCACCGCGTAGAGCCGACCGTTGGTCGGCTGCCTTCAAGCACCGCGCGTTGCGCGCTAGCCGACCAACGGTCGGCTCTACCTATTCCGGGATTGCGAAGATGCAGCGGCACGCGGTGACCCCGCCGGGTAGAGCCGACCGTTGGTCGGCTGCCGTTCGGCGCCGCGCGCGTGCGGGGGTTACAGGCCGCGCTGGCGGACGGCCTCGAACAGGCTCACGCCGGTGGCGACGGAGACGTTGAGGCTTTCGATGTCGCCCGGCATCGGGATCTTGACCAGGCCGTCGCAGTTCTCGCGGGTCAAGCGACGCAGGCCGTCGGCTTCGCCGCCCAGCACCAGCGCCACGTTGCCCTTCAGGTCGATGGAGTACAGCGACGCGGTGGCTTCACCGGCCAGGCCGTAGATCCACACGCCCAGCTTCTGCAGGTCCTTCAGGCAGCGCGACAGGTTGGTCACCGCCACCACCGGGATGCGGTCGGCCGCACCGGCCGAGGTCTTGCGCACGGTCGCGTTGACCGTGGCCGACTTGTCCTTGGGAATGATCACCGCGGTGGCACCGGCGGCCGCCGCGCTGCGCAGGCAGGCGCCCAGGTTGTGCGGGTCCTGCACCTCGTCGAGGATCAGCAGCAGGGCCTTGCCCTCGGCCGCCTCGACCAGGCCTTCCAGTTCGTTCTCACCGTAGGTGCGTGCCGCCTGGTAGCGCGCGGCCACGCCCTGGTGGCGTACCGAGCCGCCCACGCCGTCGAGCGCCTGGGTGTTGACCTTGCGCACGTCGATGCCCTTGCGGCGCGCGTTCTCTTCAATCTCCACCAGCCGCGGATTCTTCGCGCTGGCCTCGATCAGCACCTCGCGGACGTTCTCGGCATCGTTCTCGATCGAAGAGGCGACAGCGTTGACGCCGACGATCCACTGGCTTTGCTTGCTCATTGCGGGGGCACGACCGGTACAGGGGGTGGTAATGGTAGAGCATCGAGGCCCCGCCTGCCCTGCCGGGCGTTCACGCCGGGGGCCTCACCCCTGGGCGCGGCACCGTCAGGGGGTGTCGTGGTCGGGGTGCTGGTGGCTGACCAGGCCCTGCAGCAGGGCCATCTCGGGGTCATCCTGGTCACGGATCACGCGCAGCGACGCCAGCGTGTCCACGAACGGCAGCTTGGCCTCGGTGCCGTACTGCACGGTGGGCGGCAGGCGCGCGGGTTCGTCGAAGGCACCGGCCGCAATGGCCATGCCGTCGGGCGCTTCGTAGGTCAGCGGGGTGCCGCAGTCGGGGCAGAAGCCGCGCTGGACCAGGTTGGAGGAGGCAAAGCGGCGTGGCTCGCCCCGGGTCCACCTGAAGTCGACGGTGCGGACGGAGACCAAGGGGGCGTAATAGGCACCGAAGGCCTTCTGGCACATCCGGCAATGGCAGATCGAACTGTCGGTGAGTTCGCCGCGGACGTGGAAGCGAATGGCGCCGCACTGGCAGCCGCCGCTGTATTCGGGGAGGTCGGGCATGGGCGCGCTCCGAATCAGGGTGGGGGTCCGGTTGAGGCGTACCGACCAACGGTCGGTACCTACCGGATAACAGTCGGTACCCACCAGATAACCGTCGGTACCCACCGGATGACGGTCGGTACCCCCCGTCTTGGTGTGGCCGCACCGGCAGGGCGGCCGTGGCGTACCGGCCGATAGCCGGTACGCCCGTCTTTCAGTATTTCTGCTTCTTGCGCTTGGCCGGCTGGCCGCGCGGCGGCTGTTCGGCCACCTCGTCGCCCTGCTCTTCGACCAGGCGGAAGTCGATCTTGCGCTCTTCCATGCTGGCCTTGAGCACCAGGATCCGCACGCGGTCGCCCAGGCGGTAAGCCTTGCCACGGCGTTCGCCGCTGAGCGTCTTGCGGGTGGCGTCGAACTGGTAATAGTCGTGCGGCAGCTGGGTCACGTGGACCAGGCCGTTGACCTTGGATTCGTCCAGTTCCACGAACAGGCCGAAGCTGGTCACGCCGCTGATCACGCCCTCGAACTGGCCGCCCACGTGCTTTTCCATCCACGCGGCGCGGTAGCGCTCGTCCACTTCGCGCTCGGCCTCGTCGGCCCGGCGCTCGCGTTCGGAGCACTGCAGCGCCAGCGCGGCCATCTCACGCGGCGAGTAGGTGTACTTCTCGGCCGGTGCGCCACTGAGCGCATGCTTGATCGCACGGTGCACCAGCAGATCGGGATAGCGGCGGATCGGCGAGGTGAAGTGTGCGTACGCGTCCAGCGACAGACCGAAGTGGCCCTGGTTGTCCGGCGAATACACCGCCAGGCTCTGGCTGCGCAGCAGCACCGATTCCAGCAGCGCCGCGTCCGGACGCTCGCGCACCTTCTTGAGCAGCTTGGTGTAATCGCCCGGCTGCACCTTCGACCACGGCGGCAGGCTCAGCTTGAATTCCTTCAGGAACTCCAGCAGGTCGTCGTACTTGGCTTCCGGCGGCTTGGCGTGGTCGCGGAACGGCGCGGGCACCTGCTTGTGCAGCAGGTAGCGCGCAGCCTGCACGTTGGCGGCGATCATGCATTCTTCAATCAGCTTGTGCGCGTCGTTGCGCACCAGCATGCCGGCCTGGGTCACTTCGCCGGTGTTGTCCAGCACGAAGCGCACTTCAGAGGATTCAAACTCGATCGCGCCGCGCTTGGTACGGGCCTTGGCCAGCACCTTGTACAGCTGGTGCAGGCGCTCGACCTGCGGCAGCACCGCAGCGATTTCCTTGCGCACCGCCGGGTCGTTCTCACCGACCGCCTGCCAGACCTGGTTGTAGGTCAGGCGGGCATGCGAATTCATCACCGCTTCGTAGAAGCGCGAATGAATCACCTCACCGTCGCGGTTCACCTGCATGTCGCAGACGAAGCACATGCGGTCGACCTTGGGCATCAGCGAGCAGATGCCGTTGGACAGCGTCTCCGGCAGCATCGGCACCACGAACCCCGGGAAATACACCGAGGTGGCGCGCTTCTGCGCTTCGTCATCCAGCGGCGTGCCGGGGCGGACGTAGTTGGACACGTCGGCGATGGCCACCACCAGGCGGAAGCCTTCGGCATTCGGTTCGCAGAACACCGCGTCATCGAAGTCCTTGGCGTCTTCACCGTCAATGGTCACCAGTGGCGTGCTGCGCAGGTCCACGCGGTTGCCCAGCATGGCCGGCTCGACCACCAGCGGTACCGAGGCGGCCTCGTTGAGCACCTCCTGCGGGAACTCGAACGGCAGTTCATGACCGTGGATCGCGGTTTCCACGATCAGCGAGGCGGTCAGCTTGTCGCCGAGCACCGCGATGATGCGGCCGATCGGCGGGCGGCGGGTATCCGGGGCCTGGGTCAGCTCGCAGACCACCAGCTGGCCGTCGCGGGCCTCGCCGATCTGGTCCGGCGGAATCTGCACGTTGCGCTGTACCCGCTTGTCGTCGGGCACCACGTAATTGATGCCGAACTCGACGCTGAAGCGGCCAATCAGGCGGGTCATGCCGCGCTCGAGCACGCGGGCGATGCTGCCCTCGCGGCGGCCGCGGCGATCGATACCGGTCACGTTGGCCAGCACGCGGTCGCCGTGCATGACCTTGCGCATTTCATACGGCGGCAGGAACAGGTCGTCCCCGCCCTCCACCGGACGCAGGAAGCCGAAGCCTTCCGGGTTGGCGATGACCACGCCGGTGATCAGGTTGGTGGCCTGCACCGGGGCGAACCCGCCGCGGCGGTTCTGCACCAGCTGGCCATCACGCACCATCGCGCCGAGGCGCTTGCCCAGCGCGTCGGCGCGGTCCGGTTCGGTCAGGCCGAGGTGGATGCCGACTTCCTCGGCGGTCTGCGGGCCGTCGCAGCGGTCAAGCAGCTGCAGGATGGCTTCGCGGCTGGCGATCGGCTGCGCATAGCGCTCGGCCTCACGCGCGGCATGGGGATCAATCACATTCATGTCGGTAGCAGTGGGATGCGGGCGGCGACGGGTCGGGATCGGCGCGCCGGCATCCGGCTTGGGGCCGGACCGCTTGCCACCGCGCGGCGGCGCTGGGGTGTTCATTGATTCGGGCATCCACGGTGGCAGCTTGCCGGCCTTCTTGGCGGCAGCGCGGGGCTTGCCCGACGGACCGGCAGCCTGCTTGGGCGCCGGGGACTTGGGGGCTTTCGCGCCCTGGGTCGGTTTCTTTGGTTTCATTGGCCTCCATGGTAACCGCTGACAGTGTGCAGAACCGGTCATGGGCGCGGCATATGCAGGTTTGTGAAGAAATTTAACAAAACCGTTGACAAGCCCCGGCGGCATCTTCACAATTCGCCTCCTGAGTCGCCCAGGTGGCGGAATTGGTAGACGCACTAGCTTCAGGTGCTAGCGGGGGCAACTTCGTGGAGGTTCGAGTCCTCTCCTGGGCACCATGACTCAGACAATGATCAAACCCGCGCAAGCGGGTTTTTTCGTTTCCGGGGTCTGCTGATCAGGCATCCGGATCGTAATAGCGGCGCGCCAGTCCCGCTCGCCCGGGGAAGTGCTTGAACCAGGGCCGGGCCGCGTCGATCACTGCGGCCACCGCGGTGTGCGCCATCAGCCGCTCCACATAGGCAGACAGCGCCGCGTGCGCATCCGGCACTGGCACGTAGGCCACCGCATAGAACAGCGCCGGCGCCGCAGCGCAATCGGCCAGGGTGAACGCCTCGCCCGCCAACCAGCGCCGCCCGTCCACCTGCCGGTCCAACAGCGCATAGCTGTTCAGCAGCGTCGCGCGGGCGGCGGCGGTCGTCGCGCCACCGGCGTCGCTGGCAGGCTGCAACAAGGCGGCGGTGAGCGCCTGCATCGGCGTCATCACATACAGGTCGCAGATCCGGTCCCAGAACCGCACCTCCAGCGCCTGCGCCGGATCCTGCGGAATCAGCCGCGGCCCGTCGGCGGCATGATGGCGCTGCAGGTGCTCGATGATGATGCTGGTTTCGCCGATGGGCCTGCCCTGCTCGACCAGCAGCGGCATCTTGCCCAGCGGCCACAGCGCCCGGAACGCCGCGCGCTCAACCGGGTCGCCGAGGTTCAACAGCCGCGCGTCCAGCGGCACGTCCAGGACGTGGGCGGCGATGAGTACCTTCTGGCAGCACGAGGACAGTGGATGGAAATGCAGGATCGGGGTTTCCATGGGAACGCCTTGCTGCCGGGTAGGGCCGAGTATTTTCAGGGTCCACCGCCGGGGTCAAGCCGCGCCGCGCCACCGGCCGATGCACTCAGTGCGGATACGGGGTCAGGATGCATTGACAGCCCTGTATTGCTTCCGCATAATTCGCCTCCTGAGTCGCCCAGGTGGCGGAATTGGTAGACGCACTAGCTTCAGGTGCTAGCGGGGGCAACTTCGTGGAGGTTCGAGTCCTCTCCTGGGCACCACGACTCGGTAAATGATCAAACCCGCGCAAGCGGGTTTTTTCGTTTCTGCGGTTCGATGTTCTGCGTGTGGCATGCACGCTTCGGCCGCCATGCAGGGCGATGATCCGGCAGTGCGCGACGATAGAAATTTTCCGCGACATGCTGTTGACACATTGGTGGTTCTCCCGCAGAATTCTCCTCCTGAGTCGCCCAGGTGGCGGAATTGGTAGACGCACTAGCTTCAGGTGCTAGCGGGGGCAACTTCGTGGAGGTTCGAGTCCTCTCCTGGGCACCATGACTCAGACAATGATCAAACCCGCGCAAGCGGGTTTTTTCATGTCTGGGGTTTGGGGGGGGGTTGTTTTTTTTAGAAGCTAAAGCAAGAGCTGAAGCCGGAGCCAGAGCCAGAGCCAGAGCCAGAGCCGGAGCCGGAGCATTGGTTGTGCGCTTGCGACGGGGTGGTCGGGGGTGTGTGGGTTCGCGGGACACGCCGTGAATCCATCCCTGGAGGCTCGTGAGCGCCATCCATGGCGCCCAACGGTCCCGCGAACCCACACACGTCTCGGCTTCACAGCCTCTCGGCTGCTGAGCTGTTGAGCTGTTGAGCTGTTGAGCTGTTGAGCTGTTGAGCTGTTGAGCTGCTGAGCTGTTGGCTCTTCATTACGCACCGACTCACTTTCAAGGGCGGGTACGGGTGGGTTGGCGGGACCGTAGAGCGCCATGGATGGCGCGAACGAGCCTACAAGGACGTACTTGCGGCGTGTCCCGACAATCCACCCGTACCCGACCAAGCCAGTGGCAGTACAAATGAGTTGCTGTTGCTGTTGCTGTTGCTCTGCTGTTGCCCTGCTCTTGCTCTTAACCAGCACCCCACAAAAAAAAACCCCGTCTTTCGACGGGGTTTTTTCGTTTCAGATCAGACGCGGATCAATGCCCGCCGGCCGACGCTGCACCCGCCCCTGCACCAAACGGCGGCTTGGCCAGCCACAGGAAGGCGATGATCGCCAGGAAGATCCAGCCCAGCAGGAAGAAGATGTCGTTGAAGCCCATCTGCGACGCCTGGTGGTTGATCATGTTGTTCAGCGCCGCCGCCCCCTGTTGCAGGTTGCCCTGCCCCATCGCCGCTACCTGGTCCTGCATGCCCGGCTGATACGCCGAAATGTGCTCGGTCAGATCCGCGTGGTGCACCTGCGTCCGGCGTGCCCACAGCCACGTCGTCAACGATGCCGCGAAACTGCCGCCCAGCGTACGCAGGAACGTCGCCAGCCCCGACCCCGCCGCGATCTCGCGACCGTCCAGGTCCGACAGCAGAATCTGCAGCACCGGCATGAAGAACAATGCCACGCCAATACCCATGATCAACTGCACGCCTGCCACGTGGGCATAGTCCACCTGCAGGTTGAAGTCCGAGCGCATGAAACTGGTGAAGGACAGGAACACGAACGCGAACGACGCGATCATCCGCATGTCGAACCGCGACGCGTACTTGCCCACGAACGGCGTCATGATCACCGGCAGAATGCCGATCGGCGCCGTCGCCAGGCCCGCCCAGATCGCCGTGTAGCCCATGTCGCGCTGCAACCACTGCGGGATCAGCAGCGACACACTGAAGAATGCCGCATACGCCACCACCATCGCCAGCGTGCCGGCGCGGAAATTGCGGTGCCGGAACAGCTTCAGGTCGACGATCGGATCCTTGTCGGTCAACTCCCAGATCAGGAACACCGCCAGCGCCACCACCGCCACGCAGGCCAGCACCACGATCTTGGTCGAAGCGAACCAGTCCTCATCGTTGCCCAGGTCGAGCACCAGCTGCAGTGCGCCCACACCGATCACCAGCGTGATCAGGCCGACGTAATCCATCTTCGGCTTTTCGGTCTGCTCCGGGCGGCCCTTCAACTGGCTGCCCACCACCATCGCCGCGAAGATGCCCAACGGCACGTTGATCAGGAAGATCCATTCCCAACTGTAGTTGTCGGTGATCCAGCCGCCCAGGATCGGGCCGCAGATCGGTGCCACCACCGTGATCATCGCCAGCAGCGCCAGCGCCTGCCCGCGTTTCTCGCGCGGGTAGATCGAAACCAGCAGCGACTGCGTGATCGGGTACATCGGACCGGCCACGAAGCCCTGCAGCGCGCGCGACAGCACCAGCATGCCCATGCTCTGGGCCAGGCCGCACAGCAGCGAGGTGATCACGAACGCCAGCGTCGCCCAGACGAACAGCTTGCGTTCGCCGAAGCGGCGGCTGAGCCAACCGGTCAGGGGCAGCGCGATCGCGGTACTCACCGCGAACGAGGTGATTACCCAGGTGGCCTGCTGCGAACTCGCACCGAGGTTACCGGCGATGGTGGGCAGCGACACGTTGGCGATGGTGGTGTCGAGCACCTGCATGAACGAGGCCATCGCCAGGCCCACGGTGCACAGGGCCACGCTCGGTGGCAGGAAGCCGGCGGCCGCACTGGGCGCCGCCGGTGCGCCCGGAGTGCCGGGCGCGGCTGGAGCTTGGGCGGACATGGTGACCTCAGCTCGCCTTGGCCTGCTGCGGCAGGTTGCGCTGGATGATGGCGTGGATCGCATCATCGGCGCTGTGCAGCTGCTTGGCGTAGACGTCGGTGTCGAACACCTGGCCCTTGGCGGCCTGGGTCGGCAGCACCGTGCCCTTCTGGTCGCGCAGGCTCACTTCGGCCTTGATCGACAGACCGATGCGCAGCGGGTGTTCGGCCAGCTGCTTGGCGTCGATGGCGATGCGCACCGGCACGCGCTGCACGATCTTGATCCAGTTGCCGCTGGCATTCTGCGCAGGCAGCAGCGAGAACGCCGAACCGGTGCCCAGGCCCAGGCTGTCGATGCGGCCCTTGTAGGTCACATCACCACCGTACAGGTCCGAGCGCAGCTCCACTTCCTGGCCAAGGCGCATGTGGCGCAGCTGGGTTTCCTTGAAGTTGGCTTCCACCCACATCTGTTCGGTCGGCACCACGGCCATCAGGGCGTTGCCCGGCTGAACGCGCTGGCCAACCTGCACCGAACGACGGGCAACATAGCCCGACACCGGCGCGACGATACCGGCGCGGGCATTGTTGAGGTACGCCTGGCGCAGCTGCGCGGCGGCGGCCTGCACGTCCGGCTGGGTGGCAATCACGGTGTCATCGACCAGCGCGTTGTTGCGCTCGAAGGTTTCGCGCGACCCGGCCACGGCCGCTTCGGCGGCAGCCAGCTCATCACGCGCGTGGGCCAGTTCTTCGTTGGAGATCGCACCGCTGGCGGCCAGGCCCTTGCGGCGGTTGAAGTCGTCGCGGACGCGCTTCAGGGTCACCTGGCGGGCATTCAATTCCGCCTGTGCACCTTCCACGCTGCGGTACAGGCCGCGGGTCTGGCGCACGGTCTTGGCCAGGTTGGCTTCGGCCTGCTGCAGCGCCACTTCGGTGTCGGCCGGGTCCAGCTGCACCAGCAGCTGCCCACGCTCCACGCGCATGCCGTCATCGGCATTGATCGCCACCACGGTACCGGTCACCAGCGGGGTGATCTGGACCTGGTTGCCCTGCACGTAGGCGTCGTCGGTGTCTTCGAACCAGCGGCCGAACATGAAGTACCACAGCGCCAGCGCCGCCAGCAGCAGCACCACGATGACCAACAGGCCGCGCAGCAGCTTGCCGCGACGGGACGGAGCTGCCGGGGCGGCAGCGGGAGCGGATGTCTGGCTCATGGGATGTGTCTCAGGAATGCGTGGAATCAGGGGCGGTGGCGAGCGTGGCGGTGTCGCCGGACGGGGTGAACCCACCGCCCAGCGACTGGCTCAGCCGCACCGAAACAAGGATCTGCCGGGACTGCAGTTCGGCCAGCCGCTGCTGGGACACCAGCAACTGCTCTTCGACCACCAGAACCTCCAGGTAGCTGCCGATGCCGGCGCGGTAGCGCTGCTCGGCCAGGTCATGCGCTGCGCGGGCGGTATCCACCGCCTGCTGCTGCGCGGCGGCCTGGCTGGCCAGCGAGCGCACCGCGTTGACCTGGTCGGCCACATCGCGCAATGCGTTCACCACCGACTGGTTGTAGTCGGCCACGGCCAGGTCGTACTGGGCGTCGGTCTTGTCCAGGTTGGCGCGCAGGCGGCCGCCATCGAAGATCGGCAGGCTCAGCGCCGGGCCGAGGAAGGCGAAGGTGGAGCCGCTCTTGAGCAGCTGGTCCACTTCACTGGACACCACCCCGCCCAGCGCGGTCAGGTTGAGGCTGGGATAGAACTGGGCCTTCGCGGCGTGAATCTCGCGATGGGCCGCTTCCACGCGCCAGCGCGCGGCCACGATATCCGGGCGGCGGCCCAGCAGCGCGCTCGGCAACACGCCGGGCAGCTGCAGGGCCAGCGGATTGAGCACCTGCGGGCGCTCGATCTGCAGGCCGCGGTCCGGGCCCTGCCCGACCAGCGCAGCCAGCGCGGTGCGGGCCTCGTCGATCTGCTGCTGGGCGGCCTGTTGCTGCTGCTGCGCGGCCGGAATGCGCGCTTCGGCCTGGCGGGTCTGCAGGTCACTGTCGATCCCGGCACGGCGGCGCTGGGCGGTCAGGTCCAGGGTCTTCTGCGAGCGCGCCAGCTCTTCGCTGGCCACGTCGTGCAGCGTGTAGGCATAGCCCAGCTGCGCATACGCCTCGGCGATAGCCGCCGACAGGTTCAGGCGTGCGGCCTGCGCGTCCACTTCGGCGGCATGGCCACTGTCCACGGCCGCTTCCCAGGCGGCGCGCTTGCCGCCCCACAGGTCGATGCCGTAGCTGAAGCTGAGGTAGGCCTGGCCGCTGCCGGCATAGCTGCCACCGAGCTCGTCGCCGACCATCGATTCGGGCAGGCGCACGCCGGTGTAGCCACCGGAGGCGGACACGCTGGGCAGGCGCTCGGCGTGGGCGGTACCGATCCGGGCGCGGGCCTGGCGCAGGCGCGCATCGGCCGCGTCCAGGCCCGGGTTGCGCTGCAGGCCTTCGGCGATCAGGGCGTCCAGCTGCGGGTCGCCCAGCGCGCGCCACCAGTCGGCGGCCGGCCAGCCGGGCTGGCTCAGGCCGGCGGCAGACAGGGTGCGCTGGGTCTGCAGGCTGTCGGCATCCAGCAGCGTGGCCTGCGGCTGCAGGCCGCGGCTGCTGGCACAGGCGGCCAGCGCCAGCGCAAGCACCGATACCAGCACCGGGCGCAGCGGACGCAGCGAAGAAGTGCGATCAAGGGAGGAGGTCATGGCGTAATCAACGAGTCACGTACACGGGTCATGAGGGAAAGCAGCTGGGCGCGCTCGTCGGTGGACAGGTCGCGCATGGCGTCATCGATGGTCTGGTCGCCGCGCTGCTTCAGCCGGGCCCACAACTGGCGGCCTTCATCGGTCAGTACGATCTGCAACGCCCGCCGGTCCTGGGCATGCGGCTCGCGCCGCACGCAGCCCATGGCTTCCAGCTTGTCCAGCAGGCGGGTCACCGCGCTGGGCACCTGGTCCAGGGCCTGGGCCAACTCGTTGGCGGTACACGGGGCCTTGGCCGCGAGCACCTTCAATCCGAGGTAGTGGGTGAAACCAATGCCAAGGTTTTCCTCGGCCATCGACGTGTCGAGCTGACGGACAAGGCCGTCGCGCACCTGGCGCAACAGCAGCCCGAAGCTGGGAGGAGTGGTTTCAGGGCAGATCATCATGGGGCGGCACTTTACTTCCAGAAAATATATTTCTCAATGGAAATATTCAATCTGGAACCAAATGCTGTGTTGCAACAACCGGAACAATGCGGGGATGGCTACCTTAATGGCCGCTTCAGCTGGCCGGGTATTACAATTTGGACAATGGATAACACATTCAGGCCAGACCCGGCCTCAGCCGCCACCCAGATGATCCGCAACGAGGTGCTCGACTGGTTCGAGCGCGACGATGGGCTGGGCGTGCTGGGCTTCCAGGTCGACAGCCCGCGCGGGCTGGAGCGCGAGATCGACTGGCACCAGCACCACCGCGCCCAGTTGATCTGCGTGGAGGCCGGCCTGCTCAACACCCGCACCCGCCACGGCAACTGGTCGCTGCCGCCCGGCTGCGCCGGCTGGATGCCGCCCGGCGAGCCGCACACGGTGGACATCTCCGGGCCGCTGCGCGGCTGGGGCCTGATCATCAGCCCGGCGCTGGCCCACGACCTGCCGAGCGAACCTTGCGTGGTGGCCATCTCCGACCTGCTGCAGGCCCTGGCCATGCGGGTGACCCGCTGGACGCCCGCTGCGGCGGCCGACCTGCGCCAGCAGCACATGATCGAGGTGCTGCTGGACGAAATCCGCAACGCGCCGCGCCAGCGCATGCACCTGCCGATGCCACAGGACCGGCGCCTGCTGCGGATCGCCTCGCAGCTGATCGCCGACCCGGCCGACGGCCGCAGCCTGGAACAGTGGGCGCAGTGGGCCGGGTTGTCACCGCGCACCCTCACCCGCCACTTCCGCGACGAAACCACACTCAGCTTCGCCCAGTGGCGCCAGCAGGCCCGCCTGGCCGACGGCCTGCGCCGCTTGTCCGACGGCTACAGCGTGTCCGATATCGCCCACGAGCTGGGCTTCAGCAGCCCCAGCGCGTTCGTTACCGTGTTCCGCCGGCACTTCGGATGCCCGCCCGGGCGCTACCTGGCGCGCAGCGGCCAGCCCCTGAATCCAACACGCGGCTTGGCATCCCCGGCCGCATCCGGATAATCGACCGCCTGCGAGGGCGACAGCCGTCGCCGTCCCTTGCCACAGGTAACAATCCCGCATGACCGATCTTGCCCGCCCCGCCTTCCACGGCTTTGAACAGCTGCCCCTGCGCGAGTACGCCGAACGGGCGTACCTGGACTATTCGATGTACGTGGTGCTCGATCGCGCACTGCCGTTCATCGGCGACGGCCTGAAGCCGGTGCAGCGCCGCATCATCTATTCGATGAGCGAGCTGGGCCTGAATGCCGCCTCCAAGCCGAAGAAGTCCGCGCGTACCGTGGGTGATGTGATCGGTAAGTACCACCCGCATGGCGACAGCGCGTGCTACGAGGCGCTGGTGCTGATGGCCCAGCCGTTCTCCTACCGCTACCCGCTGATCGAAGGCCAGGGCAACTTCGGTTCCACCGACGATCCCAAGTCGTTCGCGGCGATGCGCTACACCGAATCCAAGCTGACCCCGATCGCCGAGGTGCTGCTGGGCGAAATCAACCAGGGCACCACCGACTGGACCCCGAACTTCGACGGCACCCTGGAAGAGCCGACCTGGATGCCGGCGCGCCTGCCGCACCTGCTGCTCAACGGCACCACCGGCATCGCCGTGGGCATGGCCACCGACGTGCCGCCGCACAACCTCAACGAGATCGTCAGCGCGCTGCTGCACCTGCTGGACGATCCGGACGCGACCGTTGCCGACCTGTGCGAGCACGTCAAGGGCCCGGACTACCCCAGCTTCGCCGAGATCATCACCGCGCCGGCCGACCTGCGGAACATGTACGAAACCGGCTACGGCAGCGTGCGTGCGCGCGC
This sequence comes from Stenotrophomonas sp. 10N36, assembly GCF_056395005.1. NCBI lineage: Bacteria > Pseudomonadati > Pseudomonadota > Gammaproteobacteria > Lysobacterales > Lysobacteraceae > Stenotrophomonas > Stenotrophomonas sp. 10N36. The sequence goes on from NZ_JBFTIS010000001.1 coordinate 522,905, forward strand.
GACGTACTTCAAGGAATCGACCAACATCGTCATCAACGCGCTGCCCTTCCAGGTATCGCCGTCGAAGGTGATCGAGCAGATCGCCGCGCAGATGCGCGCCAAGAAGCTGCCGTGGCTGGAAGACATCCGCGATGAGTCCGACCATGCCAACCCGGTGCGGGTGGTGCTGGTGCCGCGCTCCAACCGCGTCGATGCCGACCAGCTGATGGGCCACCTGTTCGCCACCACCGACCTGGAGCGCAGCTACCGGGTCAACCTCAACGTGATCGGCCTGGACGGGCGTCCGCAGGTGAAGAACCTGAAGATGCTGCTCAGCGAATGGCTGCAGTTCCGCGCCACCACCGTCACCCGCCGCCTCACCCACCGCCTGCAGAAGGTCGAGCGCCGCCTGCACCTGTTGGACGGTTTGCTGGTGGCCTTCCTCAACCTGGATGAAGTGATCCGCATCATCCGCACCGAGGACGAGGCCAAGCCGGCGCTGATCGCGCGCTTCAGCCTGAGCGAGGAACAGGCCGAATACATCCTGGACACCCGCCTGAAGCAGCTGGCCCGCCTGGAAGAAATGAAGATCCGCGGCGAGCAGGACGAGCTGGCCAAGGAGCGCGACAAGATCCTGGGCATCCTGGACAGCAAGGCCAAGCTGAAGAAGCTGATCCGCGACGAACTGACGGCCGATGCCAAGAAGTTCGGCGATGACCGTCGCTCGCCGCTGGTGCAGCGCGGTGCGGCCCAGGCCATCGACGAAACCGAGCTGGTGCCGAGCGAGCCGATGACCGTGGTGCTGTCGGAGAAGGGCTGGATCCGCGCGGCCAAGGGCCACGACATGGACCCGTCCACGCTGTCCTACCGCGACGGCGATGCCCTGCTGGGCTCGGTGCGGGCGCGCAGTACCCAGCAGGTCGCGTTCCTGGACAGCGAGGGCCGTGCGTACTCCACGCTGATCCACACCCTGCCCTCGGCCCGTGGCAACGGCGAACCGCTGACCGGCCGCTTCTCGCCGGCCGCCGGCAGCCAGTTCCTGACCCTGGCCAGTGGGGAAAACAACACCCGCTTCGTGCTGGCCTCCAGCCACGGCTACGGCTTCGTGACCCGCTTCGAGAACCTGACCGGGCGCAACAAGGCCGGCAAGGCGATGCTCAACCTGACCTCCGGCTCCAAGGTGCTGACCCCGGCCGTGGTGGCCAACCCGGAAACCGATCGCATCGTGGCGGTGACCAGCTCGGGCAACCTGCTGGCGATCGCCGCCGGCGACCTGCCGGAACTGGACAAGGGCAAGGGCAACAAGATCATCGACATCCCCAAGGCCAAGCTCGCCACCGAGCGCGTGGTCGCCGTGGTGTCGGTGGGCCCGGGCAACACCCTGCTGGTACGCAGCGGCACGCGCACCATGAACCTGTCCTTCAAGGACCTGGAAACCTACCTGGGCACGCGCGCCACGCGTGGCCACCTGCTGCCGCGTGGCTGGCAGAAGGTGGAAGGGCTGGCGGTGGAGTAACCGCAAGCAACCCGCGCAGATGAAAAAACGGCCGGGGAAACCCGGCCGTTTGCGTTCCCACACAGCCCCCGCACGTAGAGCCGACCGTTGGTCGGCTGCACGATCCCCGTAGAGCCGGGCTCTGCCCGGCTGCATCCGCCGCGCGTTGCACGGTTGCCGGGCAGAGCCCGGCACTACGCAGTGCCCCAAAAAACGAAAAAGCCGGGAAATCCCCGGCTTTTTCGTTCGTCGCTGGCTGGCGGATGCTGGCGGGCGGACGATGGCTTCTGCAGCGTGCTGGCGAAGGCTGGCTGGCGAGCAGAACCCGATGACGGGTCGGTGGATCGTCACGCGTCCAGGACACCGTCTGGAGAAACAGCCCCCTTGGAGTCCAAGGGGGCGCGCCGACAGGCGCGGGGATGTGGAAGGTGATACGCCGGGGCCCGCGATGTGCGCGGCACATCGTGGGGCTGATGCGCGTATGCGCGTCAGTGACCGGACGTACCCTTCGCATCCATCTTGCTGGTCTGGTACAGCGCCAGCCCGATCCGCTTGATCAGGCCCAGCTGCTGTTCCAGCCACCAGGCATGGTCTTCTTCGGTGTCCTTCAACTGCACCAGCAGCATGTCGCGACTCACGAAGTCCTGGTGCTGCTCGCACAGCTTCATGCCGGCAGCCAGGTTGTTGCGCACGCTGTATTCGGTGTCCAGGTCCTTCTGCAGCATCTCCTCCACGGTCACACCCGGCTCGAAGCCATGCGGACGCATGTCCGGGGTGCCACCGAGGAACAGGATCCGGCGCAGCAGCGCATCGGCGTGCTGGGTCTCTTCTTCCATCTCGTGGTTGAGGCGCTCGTACAGCGCCATCAGGCCCTGGTCTTCGTAGCGGCGCGAATGGATGAAGTACTGGTCACGCGCAGCCAGTTCGCCGCGCAGCAGTTCCTTCAGGCACGCGATGACGTCCGGATTGCCTTTCATGTGGGGGTGCTCCTGATGAATCAATGCGCGCATGGTGCCCCATCCAGAATTCCAATGATCTAATCGGAATCAGTTGCAGTTGCGCTTGCAGCGGCGTCCACGTGACGTTCACAGCCCCTACAATCCAACGCATACCACCATCGGGGGATGCTGCATGCGTCGTTGGCTTACGCGGTTGCTGTGGGTGTCGCTGGTGTTCGGCGTCGTGCTCATCGCCACCCTGTGGTGGCTGCTGCGCGGCAGCCTGGCGCACCTGGACGGCACGCTGCCGGTGGATGGCCTGCAGGCACCGGCCAGCATCAGCCGCGATGCGCGCGGGGTGGTCACCATCGACGCGGCCAGCCAGGCCGATGCGATGCGGGCGCTGGGGCTGGTGCATGCCCAGGAACGCTACTTCGAGATGGACCTGATGCGGCGCAGCGCCGCCGGGGAGCTGGCCGAACTGTTTGGCCCGGCCGCCGTGCCGGTCGACCAGCGCATGCGCGTGCATCGCCTGCGCGCCCGCACCCACGCCAACCTTGCGGCGGCCGTCGGCACCGATCCCCTGCCCCTGCAGGCCTACGTGGCCGGGGTCAACCAGGGCCTGACCGACCTGCGGGTGCGGCCCTGGCCCTACCTGCTGCTGCGCCAGCGGCCCACCCCCTGGCTGGCCGAGGACAGCGTGCTGACCGGGCTGGCGATGTACGCCGACCTGCAGGACCCCAGCAACCAGACCGAACTGGCCATGGCGCGCATCCGCGCGGTGGTGCCGCCCGCGCTGTACGCCCTGCTCAGCCACGACGGCAGCGAGTGGGATGCACCGCTGTTCGGCGCGCCACGCGGCAATGCGGTGCTGCCGGGACCGGACGCGCTGGATCTGCGCGCGCCCGCTCCCGCGCACTCGGCCAGCGCCGCCGGGCACGCCGACCCGGACGTGCACGGCAGCAACAACTTCGCCGTGGCCGGCGCGCTTACCGCCGATGGCCGCGCGATCCTGGCCGATGACATGCACCTGGGGCTGCGCGCACCGGCCCTGTGGTTCCGGGTGCGGCTGCGCTACCCCGACGCCCAGGCGCCGGGCGGCACGGTCGACGTGAGCGGCTTCTCGCTGCCCGGGCTGCCCGCGATCGTGGTGGGCAGCAATGGCCACGTCGCATGGGGCTTCACCAACAGCTACATCGACAACGCCGATTACGTCCACGTGCCGGCACATGCGCCCGGCACCCTCGACGGCATCACCACCCACACCGAGCGCATCCGTGTGGCCGGGCAGCCGGACACCATGCTGCGCGTGCGCGAGACGGCCTGGGGCCCGATCCTGCACGAGCGTCCCGACGGCAGTGGAGAGGCACTGCGCTGGACCGCACAGCTGCCCGGCGCGGTGCGCCTGGACTTCGCCGACATGGCGCGGGCGGCCACCCTGGACGACGCACTGCAGATCGCCGACCGCGCCGGCATCCCGACCCAGAACCTGCTGCTGGCCGACCGCCAGGGCCGCATCGCCTGGCGACTGATCGGCGCTCGCCCGGACCGCAGCGCGGACTGCCCGCCGGCGGGCGCGGCCACGCCGGTAGCCGCGCACTGCGCGCCCTGGCCGATCCGCAGCGACGCCTCGCCGGCGCTGATCGACCCAGCCAACCACCGTTTGTGGACTGCCAACGGCCGCGTGCTCGATGGCAGCGCGCTGGCGGTGGCGGGCAACGGCGGCTATGACGTGGGCGCGCGTGGGCAGCAGATCCGCGATGGCCTGTTGGCGAAGGAACGCTTCAACGAACGCGACCTGCTGGCCATCCAGCTCGACGACCGCGCCGTGTTCCTGCAGCGCTGGTGGACGCTGCTGCGGCAGGTGGTCGAACACAGCGACGACCCGGCGCTGCAGCGACTGGAGCGGGCCAGCCGGCACTGGGACGGGCGCGCCGCCGCCGATTCGGTGAGCTACCGGATCACGCGCGGCTTCCGCGGCATGGTGCTGGACAGCGTATCGGCGGGCCTGCTGGCACCGGCGAAGCAGCGCCTGGGCGATGCCTACCTGGAGCCGCGCCTGGCGCAGATCGAAGGCGTGCTGTGGCCGCTGGTCAACGAACGCCCCGCGCACCTGCTGCCACCGCCGTATGCCAGTTGGGACGCGCTGCTGGCCGACGCCGCCCGGCGCCTGGAGGCCGACCTGGCCGCGCAGGGACCCACCCTCGCCGAGCGCAGCTGGGGCGAGCGCAACACCGCGGCGATCTGCCACCCGGTCAGCCGCGCCCTGCCCGCCTTCGCCCGGTCGTGGCTGTGCATGCCGGCCGACCGCCTGCCCGGCGACCGCGACATGCCGCGCGTGCAGGGCCCGGCGTTTGGCGCCTCGCAGCGCATGGTGGTGTCGCCCGGGCATGAAGCCGACGGCATCATCCACATGCCCGGCGGCCAGAGCGGGCACCCGCTGTCACCGTTCTGGGGCGCGGGGCACCAGGACTGGGTCAACGGCACACCGACACCGTTCCTGCCCGGTGCGACGGTGCATACGCTCCGGTTGGTGCCGACGCGGGAATGATGGGTTGCCGGACGGTGATGAAGCAGCCGACCAACGGTCGGCTCTACCGCGATATGGCCCGGTAGGTACCGACCGTTGGTCGGTACACCCCACCCGACCATCCCGACGGTTGGTCGACACACCCCACCGGTAGGTACCGACCGTTGGTCGGTACACCCCACCCGACCATCCCGACGGTTACCCGACACACCCCACCGGTAGGTACCGACCGTTGGTCGGTACACCCCACCCGACCATCCCGACGGTTACCCGACACCCCCCCCCGGTAGGTACCGACCGTTGGTCGGTACACCCCACCCGACCACGCCGACGGTTACCCGACACGCCCCACCGGTAGGTACCGACCGTTGGTCGGTACACCGCCGAATTCAACGTCGGCAACGTTCGATCAGGCCCAACAACGGCCCCGTCATCGCCGTGGTCACCAGCGCCATGATCACCAGCACCGCGAACAGGCGGTCGCCCAGGAAGCCCAGTTCGTAGCCCAGGTTGAGCACGATCAACTCCATCAGGCCGCGGGTGTTCATCAACGCGCCCAGCTTCCACGCCTCGTGGTTGCCCATGCCGGCGCTGCGCGCCGCGCTCCACGTACCGAACAGCTTGCCCACCGTGGCCACGCCGATCACCACCACGCACAGCAGCAGGTCGCTGGCCTGCAGGGCATCGGCACGCATGCGCAGGCCGGTCATGGCAAAGAACAACGGCAGCAGCAGCGTGACCGCGAATGGTTCGACTCTGGCTGCCACCGTATGCCGCAGGGTGGCGTTGCCCGACACCGCCACGCCAGCGGCGAATGCGCCAAACAGCGCATGGATGCCCAGCATTTCGGTGACCAGTGCGCAGCCCAAGGCCATCAGCAGCATCACCAGCAGCCAGCGGCCTTCCTGCCCGGCTGCAATCACCTGCCGCGAGAACCACGGCCGCACCAGGCCCAGCATCACCCCGACGAACACCACCACGCAGACCAGGTTGAGCGCGGCCGGCACCCAGCCCTGCGCCTGCGCGGCCGCCACGATCAGCGCCAGCAGGCACCACGCGGTGGCATCGCCGAGCGCGGCGCAGGCGATGGCGGTCTGGCCCAGCGGTGTGGCGGTCATGCCCCGGTCGGCGAGGATGCGCAGCAGCACCGGGAACGCGGTGATGCTCAATGAAATGCCCACGAACAACGCGAACCCGGTAAACCCGATCCCGCGGGGCGCGTGCGCACCGTACAGCCAGATCGCCAACGCCACGCCCAGTACGAACGGCACTGCGATGCCGGCATGGCTGACCACGAACGCAAACCGGCGGCGTCCGCGCAATCCGCCCAGGTCCAGTTCGGCCCCGGCCACCAGCAGGAACATCAGCACACCCAACTGGCTGAGCAGCCCCAGCGAGCCCAACGACGCGGCGGGGAACAGCGCGCCGTGCACCTGCGGCAACAGCGCCCCCAGCACCAGCGGGCCCATCATCAGCCCGGCGGCCATCTCGCCGATCACGCCCGGTTGGCCGAAGCGCCGAAACAGCCAGCCGGCGCCTTTGGCCACCAGCAGCAGCACCAGCAACTGCATCAGGAACAGGCCCAGCGGGGCATGCAGGTGCGCGGCCCACTCGGCGCCCAGCGACGATTGCGCCCGTTCCACCTGCACCGCCACGGTGGGGCCGGCATACCGCGCCAGGCCCAGGCCCACCAGCAACGGCAGCGCCACCCAGCCCAGGTAACGCCAGGCCAGCCCGCTACGGCGCATGCCGCCGGTGGTATCTGCTTCCATTCCCGATCCCCATCGATTGACGGAGCGATTCTACGGGCTGGCGGTGTTCCCGCCAGCCCTGCCGCATGGCATCAGGCCAGGGCCTGCTCGTGCACACCGGCCACCGCGCGCCCGGACGGATCGGCCATGCTGGCGAAGCTGGCGTCCCAGGCGATCGCAGCCGGCGAGGAGCACGCGATCGACTTGCCGCCCGGCACGGTTTCCGCCGCCGCCTGGGTCGGGAAGTACTGCTCGAACACGTGGCGGTAGTAGTAAGCCTCCTTGGTCTGCGGCGGGTTGTGCACGAAGCGCTTGTCGGCCGCGGCCATCACCCGGTCGCTGATCTGCGCTTCGGCATGCGCCTTCAGCCCGTCGATCCAGCCATAGCCGACGCCATCGCTGAACTGCTCCTTCTGCCGCCACAGGATCGACTCGGGCAGGTACCCTTCGAACGCTTCGCGCAGCACCGCTTTTTCGATCCGGCGGGCGCCCTGCGGCCCCTGCCCGACCATCTTGTGCTTGGCGTCGATACGCATCGCCACGTCGAGGAACTCACGGTCCAGGAACGGCACGCGCGGCTCCACGCCCCAGGCCATCATCGACTTGTTGGCGCGCAGGCAATCGTAGTTGTTGAGTGCATCGAGCTTGCGCACCAGTTCTTCGTGGAATTCGCGTGCGTTGGGCGCCTTGTGGAAATACAGGTAGCCGCCGAAGATCTCGTCGCTGCCCTCGCCGGACAGCACCATCTTCACCCCCATCGCCTTGATCCGACGCGCCAGCAGGAACATCGGCGTGGAGGCGCGAATGGTGGTGACGTCGTAGGTTTCCACGTGGCGGATCACCTCCGGCAGCGCGTCCAGGCCTTCTTCGAAGGTGTACTCGAAGCCGTGGTGCACGGTGCCCAGCGCCTCGGCGGCGATGGCCGCGGCGGCCAGGTCGGGCGAGCCCTTCAGGCCGATGGCGAACGAATGCAGGCGCGGCCACCACGCTTCGCTCTGGTCGCCATCCTCGATGCGATGCCGTGCGTAGCGCGCGGCGACCGCCGCCACCAGCGAGGAATCCAGCCCGCCGGACAGCAGCACGCCGTACGGCACGTCGGTCATCAACTGGCGATGCACCGCACGCTCGAAGGCTTCGCGCAGTTCCACCCGGTCGGCCTCCACCCCTTCCACCGCGTCGTAGTCACGCCACGGTCGCACGTAGTAGCGGGTAAGCGTATCGGTGGCGCTGTCGTACCAGTGGCCCGGCGGGAACTGCGCGGCATCGGCGCAGATGTCCACCAGCGACTTCAGTTCCGAGGCGACCACCAGGCGGCCGTCCTTGTCGTGGCCCCAGTACAGCGGCACCACGCCGATCGGATCACGCGCGATCAGCACCCGCTGCTGGTCGCGGTCCCACAGCGCGAAGGCGAAGATGCCGTTGAGGCGGTTGAGGAAGGAGGCCGGGCTGTCTTCGCGGTACAGCGCGTTGATGACTTCGCAGTCCGAGCCGGTCTGGAACGCGTAGGGCTGGGCCAGTTCGGCCTTCAGTTCGGTGTGGTTGTAGATCTCGCCGTTGACCGCCAGGGCCAGGCCGCCGTCCTGCGACAGCAGCGGCTGCGAGCCACCGGCGGGATCGACGATGGCCAGGCGTTCGTGGATCAGGATGGCGCCGGCATCGACGTACACCCCGCTCCAGTCCGGGCCGCGATGGCGCTGGCGCTGGGACAGGTCCAGCGCATGGCGGCGCAGGGCGGGAAGGTCGTCGCCCGCCTGCAGGCCGAAAATACCGAAGATCGAACACATGGGAACAGCTCCTGATGATGGGGGAATACACGTGATGCATGCGTTCGAGCGGCCATAAAAAAACCCGCATCGGACGATGCGGGTTTTCTGGAGTCCGGGCGTGTTGCTTGTACTAGCCCTGGTCGCAGTCCCGCATCGGCCGCGCACGATTATTCGCGCGCAGATTGCTGCGGTTGGTATTGGTGACGGCGGTGGCCAGGAACGAGGACATGGATCGACCGTAACCGGGTTTTGGCGGCCGTGCAACTGTTGCGATGGCAACCATGCGGCCGCGGGCAATGCAGGGGTACAGCCGACGGGGGCGATAATCACGCCCCCTCTGCACGACCCGGCTGGAATGACCCTTCGCATCGGACGCATCGCCCCCCGCGTGGGCGGCATCGCCCTCACCCTTGCCCTGGCCGCCTGCGCCAGCACGCCGTCACGCACCCCCGCTGCGCTGGTCCAGGCGGTGGAGGCCAAGGCCGCCGACGGCCGCTTCGACAGCGCCTGGGAGGCGGCCCGCACCTATGAACGGTTCAACGACCCGCGTGCCGTGGGCTGGTACGAGCGCGCCGCCACAGCCACGCCGTGGACGTTCCACAACCCGCAGGCCGAGGAGGCGCTGGGCCGGATCTGGACCGACGGCCAGCTGCTGCACGGTGACGGCCCGCACGTGGTCCAGGGCGCCGCGCTGCGCCCCTCGCCGCGCCGGGCCGAGCGCTGGTACCGCGCCGCCGCCGAGCACGGCAATCCGATGGCCATGTTGATGCTGGCCCGCTTCCACCGCGAGCGTGGCGAAGCCGCCAGCGCGTTGCGCTGGGACCTGCGCGCGACGATCTACAACCACATGTCCTCCGAATCGTCGCGGCTGCCGCAGGCCATCGCGCCGCAGGACGACGCACTGCACCCGCTCGTGCTGGACATCCAGAAGCGCGCCCGGCGCGGCGACGCCGACGCCCAGGTGGACCTGGGCACGCTGTATGAAACCGGGATGGGTGGCCTGCCCCGCGATGGCAACCAGGCGCTGCGGTGGTACCGGCAGGCAGGCGACCAGGGCAACGTCTACGGGCAGTACTTCAGCGGCCTGCTGCTCGGCCGCGGCCGCGCCGGCGTGACCCGCGACCTGGACGCCGCCGCCGGCTGGTTCGCCAGGGCCGAGGCGCAGCAGTTCTACCTGGCCGGCGAATCGTACTGGCGCGAGCGGATCAAACCGCCCTTCTGGACCTTCGATTGACGCCACCCGGTAATCGGCTGCACGTCCAACCAACCCGGTAGAGCCGACCGTTGGTCGGCTGCACGTGCCGGCATCAACGGCAGCCGACCAACGGTCGGCTCTACCCGCGGATTGGACGTCGGATTGAACGTCGGATTGAACGTCGGATTTCGCAGCGGATTGAACATCTGATCCAATATCGGATTGAACGTCGCATCACGCGCCGGGAAGCTTTGTACACACTCCGCACTCACCTTCAAGACTCCCACCCACGCCGCACATCACCCAGAATGGCCGCATGACCACCGCCATTTTCCGCGACGACACCATCACCCGCGCGCGCATGCAGACGATCATCGCCGCGCATCCGCGTGCCGCCGTCTTCGAGGGCTGCATCTTCGATCACGGCGATTTTTCGCGCCTGGACATGGACGGCTTCCAGTTCAACCATTGCTCGGTGGCCGGTGCGAACTGGCTGGCCGCGTCGCTGGAGGAAAGCCAGTGGCTGAAATGCCGTGGCGGGCAGTGCGACTTCAGTTCGGCGCTGCTCAGCGATGCGCGCTTCTCGCATTGTGATCTGAACAACAGTCACTGGCGCCGCGCCACCCTGTCCTCGGTGCAGTTCCACGACTGCAAGCTCACCGGCGCGCACCTGCAGGAAGTGACCGGCTGGGCACTGGAATTCCGTGATTGCCTGCTGGTCAGTGCCGACCTGCGCGGGCTTTCGTTCCGCAAGGCGGACCTGCAGGGGATGGATTTTTCCGATGCGGAGCTGTCCGGCTGTGATTTCCGCGATGCGGTATTCACCGGCGGCAGCCTGCGCAACGCACAGACCCGGCTGACCCGGTTCGAGGGCGCCGACCTGCGCGGCACCGACATCAGCGGGCTCAACGTGATGGACGCCAAGCTGTTCAAGAAGGCGGTGATTTCGCAGCAGCAGGCAGCCGCGGCGCTGGCCGCGTTCGGGTTGATCGTGGCGTAAGGGCGAACCGACCAACGGTCGGTTCCTACCTGATACGGTCGGCTCCTACCTGATACGGTCGGCTCCTACCTGATACGGTCGGTTCCTACCTGATACGGTCGGTTTCTGCCTGACGCGGTAGGCGCCGACCGTTGGTCGGCGCAGCACCTAAACCCGATAGTGCGGCGGTTGATTCAACCCGATGGCGTCAGGCGAGCAAACGCTCGATCAACCGCTGGTACAACGCCGGCAGCGCCTCCAGATCCGCGACGCGCACGTTCTCGTCGACCTGGTGGATGCTGGCATTGACCGGCCCCACTTCGATGCACTGCGCGCCCAGCGGCGCGATGAAGCGCGCGTCGGAGGTGCCGCCGCCGGTGCTTTCTTCCGGCGGTGCGCCGGCGAATTCGCCCAGCACCTCGCGCGCCACGCGGCGCAGGGTGCCTTCCGGGGTGTAGAACGGCTCGCCACTGCGATGCCACTTGAGCGTGTACTCGAGTGCATGACGCTCCAGCAGCGCAGCGATCTCCTGCTCCAACGCGGGCGCGTTCCAGTGCGGGTTGTAGCGCAGGTTGAACAGCACCTGCAGCTCCCCGGGAATCACATTATTGGCGCCGGTACCGGCATGAATGTTGGACACCTGCAGGCTGGTCGGCGGGAAGCTCTCGAAGCCATCGTCCCAATGCCGTGCGGTGAGTTCGGCCAGGGCCGCAGCGGCCAGATGGATCGGATTGCGCGCCTTGTCCGGATACGCCACATGGCCCTGCACACCCTTTACCGTCAGCGTGGCCGAGAGGCTGCCGCGGCGACCCACACGCAGCAGGTCGCCCAGCACCGCAGTGGAGGACGGCTCACCGGTGATGCACCAGTCGATGGCCTGGCCGCGTTCGCGGAAGATGTCGGCCACGCGACGCACACCGTCGATGGCATCGCCTTCCTCGTCGCTGGTCAGCAGCACCGCCAGCGTGCCGGGATGCTCGGGATGGGCGGCCACGAACTGCTCGGCGGCCACCACGAACGCGGCCACGCTGCCTTTCATGTCCGCCGCACCGCGCCCGTACAGCACGCCATCACGGATCTGCGGATCGAACGGATCGCTGGTCCAGGCCTCGACCGGCCCGGTCGGCACCACGTCGGTATGCCCGAGCAGCACCAGCACCGGCGCGCCCTGGCCATGGGTGGCCCACAGGTTGTCGACCTCGCCCAGGCGCAGGTGTTCGCAGTGGAAACCGGCCGCCGCCAGCCGCGCGGCCAGCAACGGCTGGCACCCGGCGTCGTCGGGGGTGACCGACCGCCGTGCGATCAGGTCGCAGGTCAGCGCAAGCACATCGCTCACGCGCCCACCCCGAACCGCTGCTTGAAGCCGTTGTCGGTGAAGCCCTGGGTCATCACGCCATCGGCGGTGACCACCACCGGGCGCTTGATCAACTGCGGGTGCTCGCGCAACAACAGTTTCCACTCGGCATCGGACGCGGCCGCCTTGCGGTTGTCCGGCAACTGCCGCCAGGTGGTCGACGATTTGTTGACCAGGGCAGCGAAGCCGCCGGCCTGCCCGGCCCAGTCGACCAGCGTTTCCGGTGTCGGCTTCGCTTCGCGGTAGTCGACAAACGCATACGGCACCGTGAAACGATCCAGCCACTTGGTGGCCTTCTTGCAGGTGTCGCAGTTCTTCAACCCATACACGGTGGTGGTCATGGCAGGACTCAGTCGGCGAGACCGCGCAGCAGGTCGTTGACGCTGGTCTTGCTGCGGGTCTTGGCGTCCACCTGCTTGACGATCACCGCGCAGTACAGCGAGTGCGAGCCGTCCTTGGACGGTAGCTGGCCGGACACCACCACGCTGTACGGCGGCACCGAGCCGTAGCTGATTTCGCCGGTGGCGCGGTTGTACACGCGGGTGCTCTGGCCCAGGAACACGCCCATGCCGATCACGCTGTGGTGGCCGACCACGAAGCCTTCCACCACTTCCGAACGGGCGCCGATGAAGCAATGGTCTTCGATGATGGTCGGGCTGGCCTGCAGCGGCTCGAGCACGCCGCCGATGCCGGCGCCGCCGGACAGGTGGCAGTGCTTGCCGATCTGCGCGCACGAACCCACCGTGGCCCAGGTGTCCACCATGGTGCCTTCGCCGACGTAGGCGCCGATGTTGGTGAAGCTCGGCATCAGCACCACGTCCTTGCCGAAATACGTGCCGCGACGGGCAATCGCACCGGGCACCACGCGCACGCCGGCGCGGCGGAACTTGGCCTCGTCGAAACCGGCGAAGCGCGATTCCACCTTGTCCCAGAACGGTGCGGGGCGCGCATCGACCACGGCCATGTCGTTGACGCGGAAGTACAGCAGCACCGCCTTCTTCAGCCACTCGTTGACCTTCCAGCCGCCGTGGCCATCGGGCTCGGCCACGCGGAATTCACCGGTTTCCAGGCCGTCGATGACGCGCCCGACCAGCGGCTTGGTCGAGCCTTCCAGCTCATGCAGGGTCAGCGTGGCACGGCGCTCGAAGGCGCTCTCGATGCCGAACTTCAGCTCTTCCACGCCCGGCGTGGCCGGCTTGCGCAGCGACTTGCGGGCAATGGTGGCGTCGCGGCTGGCGCTGCGCTTGGCCGCGCTCTCGGCCGGGGTGGCGGCCTTGCTGGCCGGGGCCTTCTTTGCAGCGGCCTTCTTCACCGCCGGCACCTTGGCGGCGGCAACGGGCTTCTTCACGGCGGCGGGTGCGGCAGCAGTCTTCTTGGCTGCCGCGGTCTTGGCGGCAGTCTTCTTGGCGGGCTTGGTGGCCATCAGTGGGGGTCTCCGGCGTTTCGATCGGGGTCCAGGCACGCGAGCATCGCGTCGTGCAACTGCTGCCTGGCAGATTCGGTAAGGGGGTGGTCGTGCTCATCGCTGATCACGAACATGTCTTCGGCGCGCTCGCCGAAGGTGGCGATGCGCGCGTCGTGCACGCGCAGTCGCTGGTTGCGCAGCACGAACGCCACGTCGGCCAGCAGGCCGGGGCGGTCAGGGGCAATCAGGCTGAAACGGGTGCCGGGACTGCCATCGCTGCCGTCGCGGAATTCGATGCGCGGTGCAAAACGGAAATGCCGCAGCTGGCGCGGAATCACCCGGCGCGAGGGCCGCAGGCGGGTCAGGTCGCCGGCCAGCGCATCGCGCAGCGCCGCCTCCAGGCGCGGCGCGTCACCGTCGGCGAAGCTGTCGGCCGGGGTCACTTCGAAGGTATCGAAAATGGTGTCGACCGGGCCGTCCAGCACGCGCGCACGGTGAATGCCGTAGCCCTTGCGGTCCAGCGTCATCACGATCGCGGCGAACAGGCCATCGCGGTCAGGCGACTGCACGAACACTTCCAGTGCGTGGTCGTCCGGGGTGATTCGGCGCACCTTGACCAGGGTCTGGCCGGGCTTCACCGGCACCAGTGCGGCGGCCTGCCAGGCCAGCTGCTCCGGGCGCAGGCGGATGAAACTTTCGTCGGGCATCACCGCGAACTGGCGATCGATGGTGGCGTCGTCGTAGCCGCGCTCGCGCACCAGCGCGCGCACCGAATCGCGCGCTTCGGCGACGCGCTCGGCGGCCGGCATCTGGTTTTCCAGGCCGTCGCGCAGCGCGCGCCGTGCGGCGAAATACAGGTCCGCCAGCAGCCGGTCCTTCCACGCATTCCACAGCTTGGGGCTGGTGCCGGCGATGTCGGCACAGGTCAGCAGGTACAGGTAGTCCAGGCGGTCACGGCTGCCCACCAGCGTGGCGAAACGGTGGATCACCTCCGGGTCGGAGATGTCCTGCTTCTGCGCGGTCACCGACATGCGCAGGTGCTGTTCCACCAGCCACGCCACCAGTTCGGTGTCCGACGTGCTCAGCGCATGCGCCTGGCAGAACGCGCGCGCATCCACCGCGCCCAGTTCGGAGTGGTCACCGCCGCGGCCCTTGGCGATGTCATGGAACAGGCCAGCCAGCAGCAGCAGTTCGGGCTTGCGCAGGCGCGGCCACACTTCGTGGGCGATCGAGAAACGGTCGTCGGCGCGGCTGCTGGCGAACAGGCCGATGTTCCGCAGCACCATCAACGTGTGCTGATCCACGGTGTACACATGGAACAGGTCGAACTGCATGCGCCCGGACACCTGCGCGAAGGCCGGTACCCACTGGCCCAGCACGCCCAGCCGCGCCATCCGTGCCAGCGTATCGACCGCGCGCGGGCTGCGCAGCAGCGCCATGAACTGCTCGCGCGCCGCGACGCTGGCATCGGTGTAGGCCGGCAGCTCCGGCAGCGCCTCGGCCAGCGCACGCGCGGTGAGTGAATGCAGGCCGCGCACATCGGGGTTGTAGGCCCAGCTGGAGAACAGCGCGAACACCTGTTCGATGTCGCCCTGCGGCCAACGCGCGTCGTTGGCGGCCAGGTAGCCGCGGCGCAGCGAGAAGCCCACGCTGACCGGCTCGGGCACCGCTTCGCCGTCGAACTGTTCCTCGAAGCGCTGCAGCAGCCGGTCGCTGATCCGCCGCACCACGCTGGCGCTGCGGTAGAAGCCCTGCATCATTTTTTCCACGGCCAGGCTTTCAAGGTCGTCCTCGAAGCCCAGGCGCGCGGCCAGGGTTTTCTGGTAATCGAAGCGCAGGCGTTCTTCGGGGCGGTTGGCCACCAGATGCAGGCCGAAGCGCAGCCGTGCCAGCGCGCAGCGTTCGCGCTTCAGCGCGGCCGCTTCGTCAGCACCCAGGTGGCCCAACCCGACCAGCGCTTCAAGGTCGCGCACGCCGAATGCACGCAGGGCCATCCAGCCCAGCGTATTGAGATCGCGCAGGCCACCCGGGCCGTCCTTGATGTCCGGCTCCAGGTTGTCGGCGGTGTCGCCGAAGCGCTGGTGGCGGGCCAGCAACTCGTCGCGCTTGGCCAGGAAGAATTCGCGCGGCGGCCACAGGCCGTCGGTATTGACCGCCGCCTTCAGCGCGAGGCGTGCCGCCTCATCGGCGAGCAGCGGCCGCGACTCGATCAGCGCGGTCATCACGGTTTGATCCGCACTGGCCTCGATGCACTCGGCCGCCGAGCGCACCGCGTGGCTGACCGGCAGGCCGCAGTCCCAGAGCAGCGCGAACAGCCGCGCCAGGCTGGATTCGTGCTGGCGCTGGTGCCCGGGCTCGCCGAACACCAGCAGGTCGATGTCCGAGCGCGGGAACAGTTCGCCGCGTCCGTAACCGCCCACGGCAAACAGCGCCAGGCCGCTACCGGCCGGCAGGCAACGCTGCCAGGCCAGCCGGATCAGGTGGTCGGCCGCACGCGCGCGCAACGCCAGCAGGCGCTCGATGTTGTCGCCCTGGTCGAAGCGGCGGTACAGCCGCGCGTCGGTCTGCTGCAGCGATTGCCGCGCCAGCGCCGACCATTCCAGGTCGGTGACGGACGCTGCCGGCGCGTCCAGCATCGGGCTCGCCGGCAACATGTTCAGACCTGCGATTCGCCGGGCGAGAGGGTCAGCACGTCCACGCCGGTCTCGGTGACCGCGATCATGTGCTCCCACTGTGCCGACAACTTGCGGTCCTTGGTCACCACGGTCCAGCCATCGGGCAGCACCTTGTTGTAGCGGGTGCCCTCATTGATCATCGGTTCGATGGTGAAGGTCATGCCCGGCTGCAGCACCAGGCCCTGGCCCGGGCGGCCGTAATGCACCACCTGCGGCTCATCGTGGTAGACCTTGCCGATGCCGTGGCCGCAGTACTCGCGCACCACGCTGAAACGCTCGCCTTCGGCCAGGCTCTGGATGGCATGGCCGATGTCGCCCAGGGTGGCGCCCGGCTTGACCGCACGGATGCCGGCCCACATGGCCTGGTAGGTGGTGTCGACCAGGCGCTTGGCCATCGTCGACGGCGTACCGGCGTAGTACATGCGGCTGGTGTCGCCGTGCCAGCCGTCCTTGATCACGGTGACATCGATGTTGACGATGTCGCCGTCCTTGAGGACCTTGGCTTCGCTGGGAATGCCGTGGCAGATCACGTTGTTGACCGACGTGCAGACCGTCTTGGGGAAGCCACGGTAGCCGACGTTGGCCGGCGTGGCCTTCTGCACGTTGATGATGTGGTCGTGGCAGATGCGGTCCAGCTCTTCGGTCGTCACGCCGGGCTTTACATACGGGGTGACGATGTCGAGCACCTCGCTGGCCAGGCGGCCGGCGATGCGCATCAGTTCGATTTCCTCGGGGGTTTTCAGATTCACGCTCATGGCGCCCATTATCGCCGATCCGGGACCAATCTGAACGGGATCGGGTGGAACGCTGACAGCCGCGATTGGGCCTGGCCCCTAGTCAGCTAGCTGAACAAACGTGATGCGTATCGCAAAACGCGACCTTGTGCCGAAAACGGCCATTGATTGGGCCATATCTGCACGGTCCAGATACAAGGCAGACCCTATAACCGGGACAGGAAGCAGTAGCTGTCCGGCAGCATCGTGTTGTTCAGCAAGGACCGTCGTCCAAGGAGCATGCCCATGCGATTTCTCCGCACTACCGTACTCAGCCTGGCCGTTGCCAGCCTGGCCGCGCCCGCCCTGGCGGCCGATACCACCACCTTCAACGTCAAGATCATCATCACCAAGGCGTGCACCATCACCGCCGCGGCCGCCACCGACGTGGACTTCGGCTCGGCCCTGTCCACCGCTACCACCCCGTCCAACGCGCAGGGCACGATCACCGCCCAGTGTTCGGCGCTGACCCCGTATACGGTTGCCCTCAACGCAGGCGCCAATGCCGGCACCGCCAATGACGTGACCACCCGGCGCATGAAGAACACCGACGTCAGCGTGACCGCCAACAACTTCGTCGGTTACCAGCTGTACCGCGACGCCGCGCATACCGACGTGTGGGGCGCCACCACCGGCACCAACACGGCCGCCGGCATCGGCACCGGCCTGGCGCAGACGCTCAACGTCTATGGCCAGATCGCCAACCCCAGCGTCAACAACGCCGCCGCGGGCAACTACCAGGACACCATCACCGCCACCATCACCTACTGAGGGTCCGCCATGCCGATTTCCGCAGGGCGACGCCCGTGGCGGTTCGGGTACGCGGCCCTTGGCTGGCTGTGGCTGCTGATGGGGAGCGCCACCGCCGCAAGCCTGCAGGTCGCCCCTACTTCGTTGCAGCTCACACCGCGCCAGAACGCAGACGCGCTGTGGCTCACCAACAGCGGCACCGCGCCCGTCCAGGTGCAGGTGCGGGTGTTCGAGTGGCGCCAGGACAGCGGTCAGGACCAGCTTCTGCCCACCACCGAACTGCAGGTCAGCCCGCCCATGCAGGCGCTGGCCGCCGGCCAGCAGCAGCTGATCCGGGTGGTGCGCAGCGACCCCGCCCCGCCCGACGCGCAACGCGCCTACCGGGTGGTGGTGGACGAACTGCCCAGCGCAGTGCCACAGGGCACCGGCATGCAGTTCGTGCTGCGCTATTCGATGCCGGTGTTCATCCAGCCCGCGGGCGAGGCCCCGCTCAAACATGCGCTGCAGGCCCGCCTGCTGCGGCTTGATGACGGGCGGCCGGCCCTGGAGGTGCACAACAGCGGCAACAGCTATGCGCAACTGGCCGATATCGGCCTGGGCAGTGCGGATCGCCCGCAGATCGTGCACCCCGGCCTGCTCGGCTATGTCCTGGGCGGACAGACCATGCGCTGGCCGCTGGATGTTCCGGCGGCCCGCCTGGCAGGCGCCACGTTCTCGGCGAAGATCAATGGCGAGTCGGCCCAGACGCCGCTGCCCGTCGCGCCTGCGGCTCGCTGAGGCCTGCATGCGGATGCTGCTCACCGCGACGCTGGCACCGGGCGCGGCGATGGCGGCCGACGCCGACATCGGCGTGTCCGGCGAGGCCCTGCTGCCGCCGCCGACACCGCTGACCGCCGCGCAGACGCTGTACCTGGAGGTGACCCTCAACCAGGCGCCGCGCGGGCTGCTGCCCTTCACCGAGCTGCAGGGCCGGTTGATGGCCTCGCCCGCGACCCTGCGCCAACTGGGCTTTTTGGCGCGGGGCGAGGAACCGGTCGCGCTGGACCTGCTCAGCGGCGTCGTGGTGCGCTACGACGCGAGCCTGCAGACACTGGCCCTGGACGTGCCGCTGGAGCAGCTGTCGTTGCCGACCACACGGCTGGAGCGCCCGGCCGAAACCGCACCGGCAGCGGCGGCATCGCCCGGCGCGCTGCTCAACTACGACGTGTACGGCAGCCACACCGAAGGCGGCGGCAACCTCGCCCTGACCACCGAACTGCGCCTGTTCGGGCTGGGGCGCGGCGTGTTCGAATCCAGTGCGCTGCTGCGCACCTATCAGGATCCGGAGGACCGCCAGTGGCGGGGTGAAAGTGTGCGCCTGGATACCGCGTGGCGACTGGATTTCCCCGATTCGGCCGTCACCCTCACGGTGGGCGACTTCTATAGCGGCTTCGTCGACTGGAGCCGACCGGTGCGCATGGGCGGCGTGCAGATCGGCCGCAACTACGGCCTGCAGCCCTATCGGGTGCTGACCCCCACCCCGACCTTCCTCGGCGAGGCGGTGGTGCCTTCCAACGTGGAGCTGTACGTGGACGGCCTGCGCCAGTACAACGGCGAGGTGCCGGTCGGACCGTTCCAGCTGGCCGCGCAACCGGGCATCAGCGGCACCGGCAACGCCCAGGTGGTGATCACCGATGCGTTCGGGCGCATGCAGACGCTGGACTTCGCGTTCTACGGCGCCCAGCAACTGCTGGCCAAGGGGTTGTCGGACTGGTCGGCCGGCGTGGGCCGGATGCGCCGCGATTACGGCATCCGTTCGTTCGGCTACGAATCACCGGTGATCGGCAGCGCGACCTGGCGCCACGGCGCCAGCGACAGCTTCACCGCCGAGGCGCACCTGGAAGGCGGCGGCGGAGTGTTCAATGGCGGGGCCGGTGGCTGGTGGCTGTTGGGTGGTGCCGGCGTGCTCAACGCCGCCTACGCGCACAGCCGCATGGACGGTCTGCAGGGCGGCCAGTATTCGCTGGGGTACAGCTGGAACAACCGCCGCTTCAACCTCAACCTCCTCACCCGGCGTACCCATGGCGACTACCGCGACCTGGGCGCGCTGCAGGACAC
Organism: Stenotrophomonas sp. 10N36; assembly: GCF_056395005.1. Classification (NCBI taxonomy): domain Bacteria; kingdom Pseudomonadati; phylum Pseudomonadota; class Gammaproteobacteria; order Lysobacterales; family Lysobacteraceae; genus Stenotrophomonas; species Stenotrophomonas sp. 10N36. The sequence goes on from NZ_JBFTIS010000001.1 coordinate 542,592, forward strand.
CTTACCGCCCGACATCAGCGAGCAGGCCACCGTCGGCATCAACCTGGATCGCGCCGGCTCACTCAGCGCCAGCTACCTGCGGCTGCGCTATCCCGACGGCGATGACAACCGCTACGCCAGCCTGTTCTGGTCGCGCAGCTTCGGCGAGCGCTGGTCGGCCTACCTGTCGTTCAACCAGAATCTGTCCGACAGCGACGATCGCAGCGCCTACCTGTCGGTATCGGCCGCGCTCGGCCGCAACCGCCAGAGCAGCGTGTCGGCGCAGCGCAATGGCGAACGCATGACCTACGTGGCCGACGTCTCCCAACCGGTGCCGGGCGATGGCAGCCAGGGCGGATATGGCTGGCGCGTGCAGGCGCGCGGTGGCGATGACGGCGCCGGCGGGCTGGCCGAACTGGGCTGGCTCAACCGGGTGGGCCGCTACGCGCTGGGCTATTCGCGGCAGGGCGATTTCGATTACGGCTATGCCAACGCCAGCGGCAGCCTGGTGTGGATGGGCGGGCACCTGTTCGCCGCGCGCGAGGTGACCGATGCGTTCGCGCTGGTCTCCACCGACGGCCATCCCGGCATCCCGGTGCGGCTGGAAAACCGCCTGATCGGCAGCACCGACCGCAACGGCCTGCTGCTGGTGACCTCGCTGCTGTCCTGGCAGCGCAACCGGCTCTCGATCGACACCCTGGACCTGCCCGCGGACATGCGCGCCGACCGCGTGGATGCCTGGGTCACCCCGCGCCAGAGCGCCGGGCTGGGCGTGGACTTCGGCCTGCGCCGCACCCTGGCCTGGAGCGTGGTGCTGCAGGATGCCGCCGGCCTGCCGCTGCCGGTGGGCAGCACCCTGCTGCTGCCCGGCGGGCGTACCGCCACGGTGGGCTACGACGGTGAAACCTACCTGGAAGACGTGGCGTTGCCGGCCGACCTGCAGGTACAACTGCCGGACGGCCGCTGCAGCGTACGGCTGGCCCCGGCCGTGGCCCCCACCTCGCCCGGCACCACACGGATCGGCCCGCTGCGATGCCTGCCGGCCGCGGCGCCGGTGCCATGAACGCCGTGCGGTTGATCGCCCTGCTGCTGGTACTGGTCCTGGCCTGCCATACCGCCCCGGTGCGTGCCGCCACCACCTGCACGGCCACCGCGCCGACCGCACTGGCATTCGGCACCATCACCAACGGTGCCGCCACCGCGACCAACGCCATGACCAGCTTCACCATCACCTGCACCACCGCCGCACTGAGCGTACTCGGCAGCGCCAGCGTGCGCGCCTGCCTGAAGATCGGCACCGGCAGTACCGGCAGCACCCTGCTGCCGACCCGCAGCATGACCAACGCCAGCGCCGACCCGATGGCCTTCCAGCTGTACACCAATGCGGGGCGCACCACGGTATGGGGCACGGTACCCGGCGGGACGCCGCCCGCGGCGGTGGTCACGCTCAGCTACGGCGTGCCCCTGCTTACCGGCGGCAGCGGCGCCCAGACCGTCACCGTGTACGGGCAGGTGCCCGCCGCGCAAGTGCTGTCGGCCGGCAGCTTCGCCAGCAGCTTCACCGCCGCCAACGTCAGCCTGGAATACGCCTACAACGAGAGCGTCATCGGTACCGCGCAGCAGCCGGCGCTGTGCACCACGGCCAGTGGCGTCAGCGGCCACAAGACCGCCGACAGCGCCTTCCCGTTCACCGTCAGCGCCAACGTGCTGCCCCAGTGCAGCACCTACGTCACCACCGACATGGATTTCGGCAGCAATGCCGGGGCGATCACCGCCAACCTGGACCGCACCTCCACCATCGGCCTGACCTGCATCAACCGCACCGCCTACAGCATCGGCCTGGACAACGGGCAGAGCGCGCAGGGCACCACCCGGCGCATGCGCTTTACCGCGCCGAACAGCAGCGTCTATTACATTCCCTACGAGCTGTACCGCGACCCGGCCCGCTCGCAGCGCTGGGGCAACACGCTCAACACCGACACCCAGTCCGGCACCGGCAACGGCGCGGCGCAGACGCTCACGGTGTACGGACGGGCCCCGCCCACCAGTGGCGCGATTCCGGCCCAGGGCAGCTATAACGATGTGATAACCGTCACCATTACTTATTGAACTAGTCGACAGATCTACTCAAGCGGCTGCGTTCCCGGCCGTTAACGGTCGCATCCCCCGTCGTGCGATGTTCGATGCCCCCGCGATCATCTTCTTTCGTCCTGGCCAGCCTGCTGGCCGTCTGTGCCGCCGTATCGCCCGCCACCGCCCGCCCCGTCGCGGGCGGCAGCGCCGGTCTGCGGATCGGGGTGCGGATCGTCGCCGACTGCAGCCACCCCGGCACGCCCCGCGAACCGGCCTGCCGACCCGCACAGCAGCGTAGCGACGGTCGCCAGCCCGTTCCCGCCCAGGTGACGGCCCTGAGCCCGGCCAACGGCGCATCGCCTCCCGGGCAGCCGCCCGTGGTCACGGTCACCTACTGATGCGGCAGGCCGCGGCGCTCGTGCTCGGCGCGCTGGCGGCGCTGCCCGTGCATGCCCTGGAGATCAGCCCGGTCCGCGTGTCGGTGCCGGCCGGTCCGGCCCACGCCGAGCTGTGGCTGGCCAACCCGGACGGCGCCGCCTGGTCCGGCCAGGCGCGGCTGTACCGTTGGGAACAGGCGGGCGACCAGGAACAGCTGGTGCCGGCCGCGGACCTGGCGGTAAGCCCGGCCCGGCTGGAGATCGCGCCGGGCCAGCGCCAGCGGGTCCGCGTGGTCCGCCTCGGCGCCGTGCCCGACGCCGTCCAGCACGGCTACCGGCTGGTCATCAGCCCGGACCCGGGCGCCGGCGTTGCACGGTACTCGCTGCCGGTGTTCGTGGAGCCCGACCGGCCGGGGGTGCCGCTGCCACGGCTGCAGGTCGGCACCGATGGCAGCCTCTCGGCGCCGCGCCTGCGTCTCTATAATGACGGCGACGGCCATGCCCACCTGGCAGATCTCGTGTTCGTGGACGCCCACGGGCGTCGCCACCCGCTGATCGAGGGCCTGGCCGGCTATGTGCTGCCGCGCAGTGCCCGCAGCTGGGACCTGCCGCCGCGGCCGGATGGCTACGCCGGCGGCCAGTTCCGGGCCCGGCTCAACGAGGCCGCCGACGCCCCACTTCCCACCGCGATTGCGCCTGCCCCCGGCAGCGGGCTATAATCGACCGGATCCCTGCCGCCTTGGCGCGGGAATACGTCAACACCGGACGTCACCGGTGAATTCACACCTGCCGCCCCTATCCGTGCCGGGGTGCTCCGCAAGGAGTTCGGTCACGGAAGCGACAGGGAAGCCAAACCCCGGAACCATCCGCCTCGCGGCGGACCGCCCTCTATTACCCGTGGCGGCCGGTTCCCTATCAGGAGTTACTGCAATGCCTCAGGTCACCATGCGTCAGATGCTGGAAGCCGGCGTCCACTTCGGCCACCAGACCCGTTACTGGAACCCCAAGATGGGCCAGTACATCTTCGGCGCCCGCGGCAAGATCCACATCATCAACCTGGAAAAGACCGTTCCGCTCTTCAATGACGCGATGAACTTCATTTCCAGCGTTGCGCAGAAGCGCGGCACCATCCTGTTCCTGGGCACCAAGCGCAGCGCCCGCGAGTCGATCCGTGAAGAAGCCGAGCGTTGCGGCATGCCCTTCATGAACCAGCGTTGGCTGGGCGGCACCCTGACCAACTTCCGTACCGTGAAGCAGTCGGTTGCCCGCCTGAAGGAACTGGAAGCCGGCGAAACCGACGGCAGCTTCGAGAAGCTGGTCAAGCACGAAGTGCTGGGCCTGCGTCGCGAGCGCGACAAGCTGGAAGCCTCGCTGGGCGGCATCAAGGACATGAACCGTCTGCCCGACGCGATCTTCGTCATCGATATCGGCCACGAAGACATCGCCATCAAGGAAGCCAAGAAGCTCGGCATCCCGGTGATCGCCGTGGTTGATACCAACTACAACCCGGAACTGGTCGACTACGCGATCCCGGGCAACGACGACGCCATCCGTGCCGTGCAGCTGTACGCCCGCGCCGCTGCCGACGCCGTGCTGGAAGGCAAGGCTGCTGCGCCGCACGCTGCCACCGTCCGCGAAGAAGAGTTCAGCGAAGCCGCTGCTGGCGAAGAAGCCAAGCCGGCCCGCCGCGCTCCGGCCAAGAAGGCTGCTGCCGCTCCGGCTGCTCCGGCCGCTGAAGCCCCGGCTGCCGACGCTCCGGCGGCTGGCGAAGCCCAGGCCTGATCCAGGCCCACGGTGGGCGCCACGCGCCCACCGTTCCTGTCCGCTGCCGATGGCGCGACGACAGGACACTGTCACACGGGCCGGCCACCATGCCGGCCCAACCCCTTTCTTTCGTGAGGAAATCCCGTGGAAATCACTGCTTCCCTGGTCAAGGAACTGCGCGAGCGCACTGGCGCCGGCATGATGGAGTGCAAGAAGGCACTCGTCGAAAACGGCGGCAACATCGACGCCTCGGCCGAATGGCTGCGCAAGTCCGGCCTGGCCAAGGCCGACAAGAAGGCTGACCGCGTGGCTGCCGAAGGCATCATCGTGGCTGCACAGGACGGCAACAAGGCCGTGCTGGTGGAAGTCAACTCGGAAACCGACTTCGTCGCCAAGGACAGCAACTTCCTGGACTTCACCAAGGCTGTCGGCGCTACCGCGCTGAGCTCCGGTGCTGCCGACATCGACGCACTGAAGGCCGCCAAGCTGCCGACCGGTGAGACGATCGAAGAAGCCCGCGCCGCGGTGATTGCCAAGGTCGGCGAGAAGGTCGACGTGCGTCGCATCGTGCGTCTGGAATCGACCAACAACGTTGCTGCCTACGTGCACGGCGGCCGCATCGGCGTGCTGGTTGAACTGGCCGGCGGCGACGCCGAGCTGGCCCGTGGCCTGGCCATGCACGTGGCTGCGATGAACCCGCCGCACAACAAGGCGGCCGATGTGCCGGCCGAGTTCGTTGCGAAGGAAAAGGAAATCGAGCTGGCCAAGATGACCGACAAGGACAAGTCCAAGCCGGCCGACATCCTGGAAAAGATCATCAGCGGCAAGATCGCCAAGATCGTGAACGAAGTGACGCTGTACGGCCAGCCGTACGTGCTGGACACCAACCAGTCGGTCGAGCAGGTGCTGAAGGCAGCCGGCGCGGACGTGGTGGGCTTCAAGCGTCTGGCCGTTGGCGAAGGCATCGAGAAGGTGGTGGAAGACTACGCCGCCGAAGTGATGAAGCAGGCCGGTCTGGCCTGATCCATCACGCTGTCACTTCGGTGATGGCGGGTTGATCTGCTTCTACGAAAAAACCCGGCTTCGGTCGGGTTTTTTTGTGGGTGTTGTTTTTTTTCGAAGCGTGAAGCGCAGAGCTTCAGAGCGCAAAGCTGGTTTCCTTGCTGGTTGCGTTTACGTGCGGGCTGGCAGGCTTACCCCCTGCCGGGACACGCCGTGAACCCATCCCTGGGGGCTCGTGGGCGCCATCCATGGCGCCCAACGGTCCCGGCAGGGGGTAAGCCTGCCAGCCCCGACGTTGTTTCGCTAACGGATGGATGGGGAACAGCGGGGCTGTGTTTTTGCTGTTGATTGGGGCGTGACGGGTGCGGTTGGTTTGTTTGGATGGGTTGGATGGTTTTTTATTTGGGGTGCGTATTGGGTGGTTTGGAGCAGCCGACCAACGGTCGGCTCTACCCCCATATCTCAATGAATCCACCACCCAATATCCCCACCCACCCCGCCGGCCAATGGCCGGCCACGAACCAACCAACAACCAACCAATCACTCGCCAGCCACCAACCCGCAGCAAACCGATAGCCCACTGGCCACCGGCTACTGCCCTCCCAACCGCACCCGCACCGACCCAGCCCACAGCACCGCGGCGCCGCAGTTGACGTTGCAGTTGACGTTGCAGTTGACGTTGACGTCAGCTGTCGCCGTAAAAAGCCGCGCGCCAGCGCACATCAAACCACCCCTTACCCCTTGGACTGGAACGACACTTCCTCGTACGGCTGCACCACCACCCAGCCCTCGCCGGCAAAGCGCATCTGCAGGCTCTCGCCCGACCCGCGCCCCACCAGCATGCCCAACGAAATGTCCGCCACGATCTCCGGCACCAGCGACCCCGACCAGGCCACCGTCGCGTTCGGATCGGTGAACACCGGACCCGTCTGCGCGTTCACCGGCAGCGTCATCGGCTCGTAGTGCGACGTCATCGCCACGATCCCGTGCCCGCTCAACTGAATGTTGAACAGACCGCCCGACAGCATCCCCGCCACCTTCTTCATCATCGTGATCTTCGACGCGATCCCCGTCTCGAAGGCCAGCACATCATTGCCGTTCACGAAAATCGACTCCCCCGCCAGCCGCAGCAACGTCACCTGCTTGCCCGCGTCAGCCAGGTACACCCGCCCCTGGCCCTCCACCTTCATCAACTGCAGACCCTCGCCGGTCACCATCTTCTTCAGCAGCGTGCCCAGCCCCTGCTCCAGCAGCCCCTGCCGGGTGAACTTCACCCCGCCCTTGCGCGCCACCATCGAACCCGCCTTCGCCCACACCATCCCGTCCACCCGGACTTCCAGCATGTGCGGGCTTTCCAGCTCGAACGCATCCGCGCTGACATCCTTCTCCTGGGTGGTGGACAAAAACTCCTGCAACGTCTTTACGGCCATGTCGTGCGTCATCCATGCAAAGGGAGCACGAATGGTAACGCCCCTCCCCCTGCGCCGGGGAATGTGTTACCAAGGGCGCGATGATCCCGCCCGCCGCGATCTGCCCGTTGGTTTTGCAGTACGTGGCGCATCGGCAAACGCCGTGCCGACGCCAACCGACCCGCCAACGCAAGCATCAACGCCAAAATCTGTGACGCACTCCATGTATTCTTGCCTCAACACACCATCAGTCATGCCATGCCTCCCGAGCTGACAGCCGCCCTGGCGCTCTGCCGCAACCTGCCCTCGCCGCCCGGTATTGCCCTGCGCATCATCGAACTGGCCCAGGACCCGGAAGCGGACATCACCACCGCCGCCGACATCATCGCCATCGACATGGCGCTGAGCGCGCGCATGCTGCGCATTGCCAACTCGCCGCTGTATGCCAGCCGCCGCCGCATCGAAAACCTCGGCCAGGCGCTGACCATGCTGGGCTTGAATGCCACCGTCAGCCTCGCCCTCGGCTTCACCGTCACCCAGGGCCTCACCGCGCCCGGCGACGGCCAGGACCTGCGCGAACGTGCGTGGCGGCGCAGCATTCTCAGCGCCCTCGCCGCCAGCCTGCTGGGCCAGGCCCGCGGCCTGCGCAAGGCCGAAGAACTGATGCTGGCCGGCCTGCTGCAGGACCTGGGCATCCTGGTGCTCGCCCAGGCCCAGCCGGACACGTACCTGCCGCTGCTGCGCCAGGCCGCCGACAACGACGCGCTGGTCGCACTGGAACGCGAACACCTGCAGTGCACCCATGCCGAGGTCGGCGCCCTGATGGCCGAGCAGTGGGACCTGCCGCGCTACCTGGTGGACAGCATCGCCCGCAGCGAATCGCCGGCCGACGCCGAAGACAACTTCCAGACCTGCGTGGCCCTGTCCGGCGCCGTGGCCGACATCTGGCTCAGCGCCGATGCCGATGCCGCCCGCGAACACGCACTGCAGCTGGTCAACGAGCGGCTGCAGCTGGACAGCGCCCAGTTCGACCAGGTGCTGGCCCGCATCAGCGACGCCCTGCCCGATATCAGCGCCCTGTTCGAGACCTCGCTGCTGTCGCCCTCGCGCGTGCAGCAGCTGATCGACCACGCCCAGGAGCTGGCGACCCTGCGCAACCTGCGCGAAATGCAGGATGCCGCCCAGGCCCGCCAGCGCGCTGACGAGTTCGAAGCGCGCGCCAACCGGTTGGCCGAACAGGCCCACCGCGACGCACTGACCGGCGTACTCAACCGGCGCCAGCTGGAGGCGGTGCTGGAACAGGAATTCCTGCGCGCCACCCGCCACGGCTGGCCGCTGTCGGTGGCGTTCATCGACCTGGATGACTTCAAGAAGATCAACGACGCCCACGGCCACCTGATGGGCGACCAGGTACTGCGCGTGTTCGCCGGCAAGCTGCAGGAGCAGCTGCGCACCAGCGATACCGTGGCCCGCTTCGGCGGCGAGGAGTTCATCGCCCTGCTGCCCAACACCACCGAACTGGTTGCACTGGAGGTGGTCCGCCGGGTGCTGGCCAACATCGTCAATACGCCGATGGCCGAGGTGCCCGACGGCCCCCTGTTCGTGACCTTCTCGGCCGGTGTCGCCACCCAGGGCGGCTACGAGCGTTTCGCCGATGTTCAGGACCTGCTGAAGGCCGCCGACGACGTGCTTTACCGCTCCAAGAACCTGGGTCGCAACCGTGTCATCGCACGTTCTCCGGGAACGGCGCCGGCGTGAACCGGACGCCCCTTCCCGCAGGGGACGGGACCCGGGCCTGCGCCGCAGCGCAGCAAAATAAACGCGCGGTCAGACCCGGCTTCCAGTAGAATTCCCGCGTTTTCCACGCATCCAGAGGTCACCATGTCCAGTCTTGCCTATCGCCGCATCCTGCTGAAAGTTTCCGGGGAGGCGCTGATGGGAGACGAGGACTACGGCATCGACCCCAAGGTCATCAATCGCCTGGCCCGTGAGGTCATCGAAGCCCAGCAGGCTGGCGCGGAAGTGGCCCTGGTCATCGGCGGCGGCAACATCTTCCGCGGCGCCGGCCTGGCGGCCGGCGGCATGGACCGCGTCACCGGCGACCAGATGGGCATGCTGGCCACCGTGATCAACGCGCTGGCCATGCAGGACGCGCTGGAGAAGCTCGGCGCCAAGGCGCGCGTGATGAGCGCCATCAAGATCAACGACGTGTGCGAGGACTACATCCGCCGCCGCGCCATCCGCCACCTGGAGAAGGGCCGGCTGGTGATCTTCGCGGCCGGCGTCGGCAGCCCGTTCTTCACCACCGATTCCGGCGCTGCCCTGCGCGCCATCGAGATCGGCGCGGACCTGCTGCTGAAGGCCACCAAGGTGGACGGCGTGTACGACAAGGACCCCAACAAGTACAGCGATGCGGTCCGCTTCGACAGCCTGACCTACGACGAAGTGATCCGCCGCGGCCTGGAAGTGATGGACACCGCCGCCTTCGCCCTGGCGCGCGACAGCGACCTGCCGCTGCGCGTGTTCGACATGGGCCAGCCGGGCGAACTGCTGAAGATCCTGCACGGCGACAACATCGGCACCCTGGTGCGCGGTCGCGACCAGGCTGCCTGAACGACGTAGTCATCCCGGCAGCCGGCCCGTGGCCGCGCCTGCCGGGTGCAGGTACCTGCGGGCGTCGGCCAACGACCGGCCCCGATAAGGCGGGCTGCCCCCTTATTCGCCTATAATCGTCCGATTACCAGCTACATCCAGGATTCGGGCGATGCTCAACGATATCAAGCAGGACGCGCAGACGCGCATGGCCAAGAGCATCGATGCTCTGAAGCACACCCTGACCTCCATCCGCACCGGCCGCGCCTCGCCGGCGCTGCTGGACCGCATCACGGTCAAGGCTTACGGCACCGACACCCCGCTGAACCAGGTCGCCTCGATCAGCGTGTCCGAAGGCCATTCCCTGGTCATCACCCTGTTCGACAAGGGCATGATCAAGGACGTCGAGAAGGCCATCTACGCCTCCGACCTCGGCCTGACCCCGAACGTGGCCGGCACCGTGATCCGCCTCAACCTGCCGCCGCCGACCGAAGAGCGCCGCAAGGAGCTGGGCAAGCAGGTGCAGAAGGAAGGCGAAGGCGCCAAGATCGCCATCCGCAACATCCGCCAGGACGCCAACAAGGCCATCGCCACCCTGATCAAGGACAAGGCGATCAGCGAAGACGACAAGAAGCGCGGCGAAGACGACATCCAGAAGTTGACCGACAAGTCGATCAAGGACGTCGATAGTGTCGTGGCCGAAAAAGAAAAGGAACTGATGTCGGTCTGAGCCCCATGTCCCAGGCCCCGACCTCCAGCACCCCTGCGGCCATCCCGCGCCACGTTGCCATCATCATGGATGGCAACGGGCGGTGGGCGCAGAAGCGACGCCGCCCGCGTCTGATCGGCCATCGGGCCGGCGCGCGAGCGGTCAACCGCACCATCGATTTCTGCCTGGAACGCGGCATCGCCGCGTTGACCCTGTTTGCCTTCTCCAGTGAAAACTGGGGCCGGCCAACCGACGAGGTCGACGCGCTGATGAAGCTGTTCCTCAATGCGCTCGACCGCGAAGTGGACGAGCTGCATCGGCGGGGCGTGCGCGTGCGTTTCATCGGCGAACGCGAGCGCTTCGGCGCCGGGCTGGTCAGCCGCATGCAGCTGGCCGAACAGCGCACCGCCGACAACCGCGCGATGACCCTGAACATCGCCGCCAGCTATGGCGGCCGCCAGGACATCGCCCGCGCGGCGCGCGAACTGGCCGCAGAGGTGGCCGCCGGCCGCCTGCTGCCCGAACAGATCGACGAAGCGATGCTGTCCAGCCGGGTTGCCCTGGCCGACCTGCCGCCGCCGGACCTGTTCATCCGCACCGGCGGCGACACCCGCATCAGCAATTTCCTGCTGTGGCAGCTGGCGTATACCGAATTGTGGTTCACCGACGTGCTGTGGCCCGAGTTCGACGCCGCCGTCCTGCAGCAGGCGCTCGACGCCTATGCCGCCCGTGAACGCCGCTTCGGCCTGACCAGCGCCCAGATCGCCGCCCTGGCCACCGAGACGTCCACCCCATGACCAAGACCCGAGTCATCGCCGCGCTGATCATGGCGCCGGTCGCCATCGCGGCCATCCTGCTGCTGCCGACCCAATGGCTGGCCGCCGCTGCCGCCGCCGTGTTCCTGATCGGCCTGTGGGAATGGCTGAAGCTGGCCGACGTGGACGACACCCTCGCCCGCACCGTGCTGCTGGTGCTGAACCTGCTGCTGATGGTGCTGATGGTGTGGGCCGGCGACGGCTCGCTGGTGCTGTACCAGATCGCCGCGCTGGTCGGCATCGCCTGGTGGCTGATGGCGCTGCTGTGGCTGCGCTTCTTCACCTTCGGGGCCAGCCCGAGCAGCCCGGCGCGTGCGCTGAAGCTGCTGGCCGGCACCCTGGCCATCGTGCCGGCGTGGGCTTCGCTGGTGCTCATCCATGCCAGCGGCAGCAACGGCCACCTGTGGCTGCTGACGGCACTGGCCGTGGTCTGGGCGGCCGATTCGGGCGCCTACTTCGCCGGCCGCACCTTCGGCCGCACCAAGCTGGCCCCGCGGATCAGCCCCAACAAGACCTGGGAAGGTCTGGGCGGCGGCATGGTGGCCGGCCTGGCGGTTGCGCTGGGCTTTGGCTACATGGCCGGCATCGACAACGCCCACGTGCTGGGCCTGATCATCACCGCCGTGGTGACCGTGTTCGCCTCGGTACTGGGTGACCTGTACGAGAGCCTGATCAAGCGCCACGCCGGCGCCAAGGACTCGGGCCACATCATTCCCGGCCACGGTGGCGTGCTGGATCGCATCGACGGCGTGCTTGCCGCCCTGCCCGTGTTCGCACTGGGCAAGGAAATCTTCGGATTCTGAACATGGTCAGCGATACCGCTCCCCGCCGGGTCGCCGTGTTCGGCGCCACCGGCTCGATCGGCGCATCGGCGCTGGATGTGATCGCGCGTCATCCCGACCGCTACCGCGCCAGCGTGCTGGCGGCCGGGCGGCAGGTGGAGGCGCTGGTGGCGCTGTGCGTGCAGCATCGGCCCGACCATGCCGTGATCGCCGACGACACCCTGTTCGCCGCGCTGCGTGACGGCCTGCGCGACGCCGGGCTGCCTACCCGGGCGCATGCCGGCGCAGCCGCGCTGGACCAGCTCGCCGCCAGTGCCGAATGCGACACCTTGGTCGCCGCCATCGTCGGCGCCGCCGGGCTGTCCTCGACCCTGGCCGCCGCCACGGCGGGCAAGCGCATCCTGCTGGCCAACAAGGAGTCGCTGGTACTGGCCGGCGAGCTGCTGATGCGCCAGGCCGCTGCCGCCGGGGCCGAGATCATCCCGATCGACAGCGAACACAGCGCGATCTTCCAGTGCCTGCGCTCGCGCGATGCCAGCCTGGAGGGCGCCGGCGTCCGCCGGATCCTGCTGACCGCCTCGGGCGGCCCCTTCCGTGGGCGCAGCCGCGCCGAACTGGGCCAGGTCACCCCGGCGCAGGCCGTGGCGCACCCGAAGTGGTCGATGGGGCCGAAGATCTCGGTCGATTCGGCGACGTTGATGAACAAGGGCCTTGAAGTCATCGAGGCCCACCACCTGTTCGGCGTCCCAGGCGAGCGCATCGAGGTGCTGGTGCACCCGCAGAGCCTGGTGCATTCGCTGGTCGAGTTCGTCGACGGCTCCACGCTGGCCCAGATGGGCCTGCCGGACATGCGTACCACCCTGGCCGTGGGCCTGGGCTGGCCGCAGCGGATCGAATCCGGGGTCGGCGGGCTGGACCTGCTGACCCAGGGACGGCTGGATTTCGAGGCGCCCGACACCGACGCCTTCCCCTGCCTGGGCCTGGCCTGGCAGGCCATGGCGGCCGGCGGTACCGCGCCGGCCATCCTCAATGCCGCCAATGAAGTGGCGGTTTCAGCATTTCTTCAGGGAAAAGTCGCTTTCCTTGCCATTCCGGCGCTGGTGGCTAACGCTCTGTCAACATTGTCGGTCGAGTCCGCCGATACACTGGCGGTCCTGCTGGCTGCCGACCAGCGCGCCCGCCTGATCACCCAAGCCGCCATCGACCACGCCTGAATGCCCTTCCCGCCTCTCTCCAGTGCTGTCCACCATGGGTGAATTCATCGGATCTGTCTGGTGGATGATCGTCAGCCTCGGCCTGCTGGTGACGTTCCATGAATTCGGCCACTACTGGGTGGCGCGCCGCTGTGGGGTGAAGGTGCTGCGGTTCTCGGTCGGTTTCGGCCGCCCGCTGTGGATGCGGCGCAACCGCGCCGGCACCGAGTTTGCCATCGCCGCGATCCCGCTCGGCGGCTACGTGAAGATGCTCGACGAGCGCGAAGTCGAGGTGCACCCGCACGAGCGCGACCAGGCCTTCAACCACAAGAGCGTGTGGCAGCGCATCGCGATCGTGGCCGCCGGCCCGGCCGCCAACCTGCTGCTCTGCATCGCCCTGCTGTGGGCGATGTTCGTGCTCGGCAAACAGGACTACTCCCCCACCATCGGCCGCACCAGCGGCATGGCCCAGGCCGCCGGGCTGCAGTCGGGCGACCGGCTGATCAGCGTGGACGCGCGCAGCGTGGTCACCGCCGGCCAGGCCAGCATGGCGCTGACCACCGCCGCCATGGACCGCCACGACGCCCGCCTGGAAGTGCTCGACGCGCAGGACCGGGTACAGACCCGGGTACTGCCGCTGTCGCAGTTGCCGCAAGGCTTCGACGAGCGCCGCGTGCCGGTGCTGGCCGGGCTGACCTGGCAGTTCTGGCTGCAGCCGGCGCTGGTCGAAAAGGTCGTGCCGGACTCGGCCGCCCAGGGCGTGCTGCTGCCGGGCGACCTGATCGTGGCCGTGGACGGCCAGCGCATCGACGCCATCGACCAGGTGTTCACCGAAATCCACACCCTGGGCAAGCGCGGCGGCCCGGGCATGATCGAAGTGCTGCGCGGCGGCGAGCGCCTGGCCCTGGAAATCACCCCGCGCCAGGGCAAGGACGGCCGTGGCCAGCCCACCTGGCAGATCGGGATCGGCTTTGCCCAGTCCAGCGCGCCGGCCTATGACGCCGAACTCAAGTACGGGCCGCTTGCGGCACTGCCGGTCGCCCTGCGTGAAGCCGCCCGCATGGCCGGTGATTCGCTGGGCATGATGCGCCGGATCGTCACCGGCAACGCCTCGCTGCAGAACATTTCCGGCCCGGTCACCATTGCCCGCGTGGCCAATGTGTCGGCCCAGCGGGGGCTGGACTGGTTCCTGTTCTTCCTGGCCCTGCTGTCGCTGAGCCTGTGCATCATCAACCTGTTGCCCATCCCCATCTTGGACGGCGGGCACCTGCTGTATTACCTTATTGAGTTGGTCAAGGGCAGCCCGCTGAGCGAGCGCGCCATGGCTGCCGGCCAGTACGTCGGGCTGGCGCTGCTGGCCGGGCTGATGGGGTTGGCGTTCTACAACGACATCCTCGGCCTGGCCGCGCGATGAACTTTTTCCCTTTTGTCGTCGTCTTATGCGCCGGCATCCCGCAACATTGCATTCGACTCCAACCGGACGTGACATGACGCGACTCCCCAATCGCCGCCTGCTTGCCCTTGCACTCGCCGCCGGTTTCGGCGCGCCCGCCCTGGCCCAGGCAGCCGAGCCCTTCACCGTCAGCGACATCCGTGTCGATGGTCTGCAGCGCATCACCTCCGGTACCGTGTTCACCTACCTGCCGGTGGAACGTGGCGAAACCCTGACCGACAACAAGGTCGGCGAGAGCATCCGTGCGCTGTACAAGACCGGCTTCTTCGAAGACGTGCAGCTGGATCGCCAGGGCGACATCCTGGTGGTCACGGTCAAGGAGCGCCCGGCGATCAACAAGTTGACCGTCACCGGCAACAAGGACATCAAGAGCGACCAGCTGCTCAAGGGCCTGAGCGACATCGGCCTGACCGAGGGCGGCACCTTCGACCGCCTGAGCCTGGACCGCGTGACCCAGGAACTTCGCCGCCAGTACAACGACCGCGGCAAATACAACGTGGACATCACCCCCACGGTGAGCCCGCTGGACCGCAATCGCGTGGACATCACGATCGCGATCAAGGAAGGCAAGGCCGCCAAGATCCAGCACGTCAACCTGGTGGGCACCGAGAAGTTCGCCTCCGAAGACATCCTGGAAACCTGGGAATCCAAGGAGCACAACTGGGCCTCGTGGTACCGCCGCGATGACCAGTACTCCAAGGAAAAGCTGTCCGGCGACCTGGAAAAGCTCAATTCCTGGTACCTGGACCGCGGCTACGTGGACTTCAGCGTCGATTCCACCCAGGTCTCGATCAGCCCCGACAAGCGCGACATGTTCATCACCGCCGGCGTGACCGAAGGTGAGCAGTACAAGATCTCCGAGATCAAGGTCACCGGCGACACCATCCTGCCGCAGGAAGATGTCGAGCGCATGGTGATCCAGAAGTCCGGCGACACGTTCTCGCGTGCGTTGCTGGAATTCAGCTCGGACGCGATCACCAACTCGCTGTCCAACATCGGTTACGCCTTCGCCAAGGTGAACCCGATCCCGACCAGCAACCGCGCCGACCGTACCGTGGCGATCAACATGCAGGTCGTGCCGGGCCCGCGCGTGCAGGTGCGTCGCATCACCTTCAAGGGCAACACCCGCACCTCCGACGAAGTGCTGCGTCGTGAAATGCGCCAGTTCGAAAACAGCTGGTACTCGCAGGCCGCGATCGATCGTTCCAAGATCCGCCTGCAGCGCCTGGGCTACTTCGAATCGGTCGACGTCGAGACCCCGCCGGTCACCGGCAGCAACGACCAGGTCGACGTGGTCTATAACGTCAAGGAAACCACGTCGGGCAGCTTCGTGTTCGGCCTGGGCTATTCGCAGTCCTACGGCATGACCACCTCGGTGCAGTTGTCGCAGAACAACTTCCTCGGCGGCGGCAACCGCGTGTCGGTCGAAGCGTCGCGCAGCAGCTACCTGCAGCGTTACGGCTTCAGCTACACCAACCCGTACTTCACCGATGACGGCGTGTCGCTGGGCTACAACCTGTCCTGGCGCGAACTGGATTACTCCGACTTCAACACCGCCCAGTACAACAGCACCAACCGTTCGGCGCAGATGGTGTTCGGCGTGCCGATCACCGAGAACGACACGGTCTCGCTGATGGTCGGTATCGACAGCAACCAGATCAACACCTACCAGGGCTCGACGCCGCAGTCGATCATCGATTACATCGATGCCATCGGCACCAAGACGTTCCACTCCTGGCGCACCGAACTGGGCTGGGCGCGCGATACCCGCAACGATTACTTCATGCCGACCCGCGGTACCTATCAGCGCATCGGCCTGGAAACGACCCTGCCGGGCTCGACGATCGAGTACTACAAGCTCAACTACCAGTTCTCCAAGTACTGGCCGATCCTCCCCTCGCTGGTCATCAACACCCGTGCCGAAATCGGCTACGGCGACAGCTATGGCAAGGACATCACCCGCGACCTCTGCTACACCGCACCGACCGCGGCCAACCCGAATCCGACCCAGACGGTGGACTGCAACTCCGCCTCGGCCGATTACGTGAAGACCGTCACCGCCACCGGCCTGCCGTTCTACGAGAACTTCTACGCCGGCGGTACCAACTCGGTGCGCGGCTTCGAGGACAACACGCTCGGTCCGCGCTCGGAGGCGAACAACAGCTACTACAACGGCCAGCCGCTGGGTGGTTCGGTGAAGACCGTTGGCTCGGTCGAAGCCTACTTCCCGCGTCTGTTCGACAGCCCGTCGGCCCGTATCTCGGCCTTCGTGGACTTCGGCAACGTGTACGACGGCAGCAAGAACTTCAAGGCCAACGAACTGCGCGTGTCCACCGGTGTGGCCCTGCTGTGGCGCGCCCCGGTCGGCCCGATCTCGATCAGCTATGCGTTCCCGCTGAAGAAGGAAGACGGCGACGAGATCGAGCGTCTGCAGTTCACGTTTGGTGGTCAGTTCTGACCGACGAAGCTAAATTGCCCAAGGTTTGCGTTGCAAACCTTGGGGCCCACGATGCTTCCTATCCCCCGCGCCGTTGGCGCGGCCCCCTTAACAGAAGGGGGCCTTTCCACCAGATGCGCTACGAGACGCCGGGCTTTGCCCGGCGTTTTCGTTTGTGGGGTATCGGCCATTGGCCGGCTGCGCGGGATGGTGGGAATTCCGTGCCGACCAACGGTCGGCACCTACCGCCGCGTGGGATCGGATCTGCTGGGGAGCCGGCCAGCGGCCGACACCACTGGCGGCGTGGCCGATCCGCCTGACAGCGGTAGTGCCGGCCGCTGGCCGGCTCCACGGAAACCCGATCCGACGCGCCGGTAGCTGCCGACCGTTGGTCGGCACGGCCCTTCAACCACCGCGCGGAGCCGGCCAGCGGCCGGCACTACCGTCGCGCTTGCGACCCGCCACTGGGCAAAGGCCGATAGTCCGCCGGTAGGCAAGCCCCCGCCCCGCATGACCGAACCTGCGCCACACGGTAAACTTCCGCCGTGAATACTCCTACCTACACCGCCCAGCAACTCGCCGAGCAGTTCGGCCTGCAGGTCCATGGCGACGGCAGCACCGCCATCCATGGCGTGGCCACGCTTGCCCATGCCGGCCCCGGCCAGCTCACCTTCCTTGCCAACCCGCGCTACCGGGCCCAACTGGCTGACAGCCAGGCCGGCATCGTGGTGCTGCGCGCCGAGGACGCCGAGGCCGCCCCCGGCAGCGCCCTGATCGCCAAGGACCCGTACACCACCTTCGCCAAGATCGGTGCGCTGTTCGACATCGCCCCGGCGCGACCGCCCGGCATCCATCCCAGCGCCGTCATCGACCCCAGCGCCCAGGTCGCCGCCAGCGCCCACATCGGCCCGTTCGTCAGCATCGGCGCCGGCAGCGTCGTGGGCGAGAACTGCATCATCGGCACCGGCAGCATCATCGGTGAGAACTGCACCCTGGACAGCGGCTGCGAACTGATCGCCCGGGTCACCCTGGTGACCCGCGTCAAGCTTGGCAAGCGCGTGCGCATCCATCCCGGCGCCGTGCTGGGCGCCGACGGCTTCGGCTTGGCCATGGATGCCGGCAAGTGGATCAAGGTGCCGCAGCTGGGCGGCGTACGCATCGGCGACGACTGCGAAATCGGCGCCAACACCTGCGTCGACCGCGGCGCCCTGGAAGACACCATCCTCGACGAGGACGTGCGCCTGGACAACCTGGTGCAGATCGCCCACAACGTCCAGATCGGCGCCCATTCGGCCATCGCTGGCTGCACCGGCATCGCCGGCAGCGCCAAGATCGGCCGCTACTGCCTGCTCGGCGGGCATGTGGGCGTGGTCGGCCACCTCGAAATCTGCGACAAGGTCGTCATCACCGGCAAGTCGGTGGTGCGCAACTCCATCCACGAGCCGGGTGAGTACTCCTCCGGCACCCCATTGACCGACAACCGCACGTGGCGCAAGAACGCCGCGCGCTTCAAGCAGCTGGACGCCCTCGCACGTCGGGTCCTGGCTGCTGGCAAGGAGAAAGAATGAACGACACGCTGCAGCTCCCGATCGACATCACCCAGATCCAGGAGCTGATCCCCCACCGCTACCCGTTCCTGCTCGTGGACAAGGTGGTCGAACTCGACGTCGACACCAAGCAGATCGTGTGCCAGAAGAACGTCAGCTACAACGAACCGTACTTCCAGGGCCACTTCCCGGGTCGCCCGATCATGCCCGGCGTGCTGATCATCGAAGCATTGGCCCAGGCCGGTGGCGTGATGACCCAGCTGACCCTGGGGCGTGACGCGCAGTCCAAGCTGTTCTACATGGTCAAGGTCGAAAACGCCCGCTTCAACAAGCAGGTTATCCCCGGCGACGTGCTCATGCTGCATGTGCAGATGAAGCGCCTGATCCGCAACATGGGCTGGTACTACGGCGAAGCCCGGGTCAACGGCGAAGTCGTGGCCAGCGCGGAAGTCATGTGCGCCGGCGCCAAGGGCTGAGCCACCACGGAGGCAGGAATGACTGACAACGCACCACGGATCCATCCCACGGCAGTGATCGAGGAAGGCGCGCGCCTGGCCGACGACGTCCAGGTCGGCGCCTTCACCCTGATCGGTGCCGATGTCGAGATCGGCGCCGGCACCGTGATCGGTCCGCACTGCTCGATCCACGGCCCGACCCGCATCGGCCGCAACAACCGCTTCATCGGCCACGCCGCGATCGGCGGCGAACCGCAGGACAAGAAGTACCGCGCCGAGCGCACCGAACTGGTGATCGGCGACGGCAACGTCATCCGCGAGTTCGTCACCATCAACCGCGGCACCGAAGGCGGCGGCGGCATCACCACCGTCGGCGACGACAACTGGATGCTGGCCTACACCCACGTGGCCCACGACTGCCACGTCGGCAGCCACTGCGTGTTCTCCAACAACACCACGCTGGCCGGCCACGTGAGCGTGGGCGACTACGTGATCATCAGCGGCTTCGCCGGTGCGCACCAGTTCTGCCGGATCGGCGCGCATGCCTTCCTGGGGATGGGCGCGCTGACCAATGGCGACGTGCCGCCGTTCACCATGGTGGGCAGCGACTCGCTCGGCCGCCCGCGCGGCATCAACAGCGAAGGGCTGAAGCGTCGTGGTTTCGATGCCGAGCGCATCGCCAGCATCAAGCGCGCCTACCGCACCCTGTACGTGGCCGGGCTGCCGCTGGCCGAAGCCAAGGTGCAGCTGGCCGAGCAGGCCGCGCACAGCGCCGACGTCAAGGACCTGCTGGACTTCATCGAGCACGCCGAGAGGCCGCTGCTGCGATGACGGCTTCTGGCGGGCACACTCCAGCGGGCACCACCGCGCAGGTCATCGAACTGGCGGCGGTGATTGGCGCGCTGGACAACGCGGCCCTGTCGGCAACCTCGAACCGGCCGGTGCGCATCGCGCTGGTGGCCGGCGAGGCCTCCGGCGACCTGCTCGGTGCCGGGCTGGTGCGCGAGCTGAAGGCGCGCTTCCCGCATGCCGAGTTCGCCGGCATCGGCGGCGACGCGATGCGCAGCGCCGGTTGCCAGACCTGGTTCGACGCCAGCGAGCTGGCGGTGATGGGCCTGACCGAGATCCTGCGCCACCTGCCCCGGCTGCTGAAACTGCGCGGCGAGTTCCGTCGCCGTGCACTCGACTGGCAGCCGGATGTCTTCATCGGCATCGACGCCCCGGACTTCAACCTGGGCGTGGAGCGCTGGCTGAAGGAACGCGGCATCACCACGGTGCACTACGTGAGCCCGTCGGTGTGGGCGTGGCGCGAGAAGCGCGCCGAGAAGATCGGGGCCAGCGCCGACCTGGTGCTGTGCCTGTTCCCGATGGAACCGCCGATCTACGCAAAGCACGGCATCGATGCGCGCTTCGTGGGCCACCCGATGGCCGACGATATTCCGCTGCACAGCGACCGTGAGCAGGCGCGCGTGGCGCTGGGCCTGCCGTCGAATGCAAAAGTACTGGCGGTGCTGCCGGGCAGCCGCCTGGGCGAGATCGGCAAGCTGGGCGAAGCCTTCTTCGAAGCCGCCTGGCAGGTGTCCGAGCGCATTCCGGGCCTGCACGTGGTGGTGCCGGCCGCCAACCCGGCCTGCCGCCAGTTGATCAGCGAGCAGTTGTCGCGCTCGGCGTTGCCGGTGGCCTATTCGCACCTGCTCGATGGTGATGCACGCAACGCGATGATCGCCGCCGACGTGGTGGTGCTGGCGTCGGGCACGGCGACACTGGAAACGATGCTGGTGAAGCGGCCGATGGTGGTGGGCTACCGCGTGGCCGAGCTGACCTACCGGATCGTGAAGGCGCTGGGGCTGATCAAGGTGGACCGGTTCGCGCTGCCGAACATTCTGGCGGGCAAGGACCTGGCCCCGGAGTTGATCCAGCACGACTGCGTGCCGGACAAGCTGGCCGCGGCGATTCTGCAGTGGTTCGATCATCCGCAGCGCGCGATCGACCTGCAGGTCACCTACGAGCAACTGCACCTGCAACTGCGCCAGGATGCGTCGGCGCGTGCGGCCGATGCGGTGGCCGAGCTGCTGGCGCGCAAGGCGACGGCATGAGCCGGCGGCACGCGGCGGCGGCGTCGATGGCGCTGTTCGACGGGGCGGCGCTGGCCACGGTGGCACCGCGTTACGTGGCCGGGGTGGACGAGGCCGGTCGCGGTCCGTTGGCGGGGCCGGTGGCGGTGGCGGCGGTGGTGTTCTGCCCGGACCGGCCACGGTTGAACGGGCTGGACGATTCCAAACAGTTGACGGCGCTGCGGCGTGACCAGTTGTTCGACAAGATCCAGGACCGTGCGCTGGCCTTCCACGTGGTGATGGTGGAGGTGGGCGAGATCGATGCATTGAACATCTACCAGGCGACGATGCTGGGGATGCGGCGTGCGGTGGAGGGGGTGTCGCACGTGGCGCAGTTCGCGCGGATCGACGGGAACGTGGTGCCGAAGGGGCTACCCTGTCCGGCGCAGGCGCTGGTGGGCGGGGACGCGCTGGACCGGGCAATCATGGCGGCGTCGATTCTGGCCAAGGTGACGCGCGATCGTTTCATGCTGGCGTTGCACGAGGAACACCCGGAATACGGGTTCGATCAGCACAAGGGCTACGGGACGCCGGCGCATCTGGCGGCGTTGCGCAGTCACGGGCCCTGTCCGCAGCATCGCCGCAGCTTTGCACCGGTTCGCGCTTGTTTTGAGGTGGTGTAGGTTTTTTTTATGCTGCGCATGGCCGAGGCGGGAGCCATTGCAACAGCAACTTCAACTGCAACTGCAACTGCCAAAGCCGGGGGCCCGGTTGCTCACTGCTGGGGCGGTACGGTTGGGTTGGCGGGACACGCCGCAAGTACGTCCGTGTAGGCTCGTTCGCGCCATCCATGGCGCTCTACGGTCCCGCCAACCCAACCGTACCGCCCCTCGACAGACCACCGGTAGCCTTGAGTGACAGCGGCTTTTTTGGTTTCGGGGACGTTCTCTGTGAATCCAGGCATTGGGGCTTCGGCGTCGGATTCGAAGATTGGGTAATTCGGTAATTCGGTAATTGGGAATTGTGGGTATTGGGGTTTCGTCGTAGGTGCCGAGCGTTGCTCGGCACTGCCCTCCCCCCAATCGACCATCCAACCGCCCTGGCTTTGGCTCTAGCCCCTGCTCCTGCTCCCCCATGAGCACAGCCGCACTATCGGGGGTGGGGGAGGCAGGGTTGCGGGACCGTAGAGCGCCATGGATGGCGCGAACGAGCCTACAAGGACGTACTTGCGGCGTGTCCCGCGACCCTGCCTCCCCCGCCCCAGCCCTTCGGCACCCGCACACCGGGCTTCTAGCCGTTGCCGTTGCCGTTGAACTTGACCTCAAGCTTCGAAAAAAACAAAAACCAACCTGAACCCCACAACCCACCCCGTCCCCTGTAACACCCCTGTCAAGCCTTGTTCGGTCAGGCGCGCGCCGCTACCCTGACCGGGCATTACATTGGCCCGGCATGTCCACTTCCCGTTTCGTACATCTCCACGTCCACACCGAGTTTTCGCTGGCGGATTCGACCATCCGTGTCCCGGCGAAGCCGGATCAGGCTGACCCGAAGAAAGCCAAGCAGGCCAACCTGCTCAGCCGCGCGGTGGAACTCAAGCTGCCTGCCCTGGCAGTGACCGACCTGAACAACCTGTTCGCCCTGGTCAAGTTCTACAAGGCCGCCGAAACCGTGGGCATCAAGCCCATCGCCGGCGCCGACATCATGATCGCCGAAGAGGGCATGACCCCCTGGCGCATGACCCTGCTGTGCCGCGACCGCGACGGCTACCTCAGCCTCTCGCGCCTGCTCACCCGCGCCTGGATGGAAGGCCACCGCCCCGAAGGCGGCGTCGCCGTCCATCCGGACTGGCTCAAGGCCGGCTGCCACAACCTGTTTGCCCTGGCTGGCCGCGACAGCCTGGCCGGCCGCCTCGCCGGCGAAGGCCGCCACGATCTGGCCGAGCAGCAGCTCGCCGACTGGCAGCGCGTGTTCGGCGACGGCCTGCACCTGGAGCTCACCCGCACCGGGCGCGAGGGCGAAGAAGCCTTCAACCAGTTTGCCCTGCTCGCCGCAGGCCAGCGCGGCCTGCCCGTGGTGGCCAGCAACGACGTGCGCTTCCTGCAGCCGGAGGATTTCGCCGCCCACGAAGCGCGCGTGTGCATCTCCTCCGGGCGCGTGCTCGACGATCCCAAGCGCCCCCGCGACTACAGCGACCAGCAGTACCTCAAGTCGGCCGACGACATGTGCGCGCTGTTCGCCGATATCCCCGACGCGATCGACAACACCCTCGCGCTGGCCGAACGCTGCAACATCGAAATGCGCCTGGGCACCTACTTCCTGCCCAACTACCCGGTGCCCGAAGACGAAACGCTCGACAGCTGGATCTGCAGCGAATCGCGCAAGGGCCTGGAAGCGCGCCTGGAAAAGAACCCGCTGGCCGAAGGCAAGACCCGCGCCGACTACTTCGAGCGCCTGGAATTCGAGCTGGCCACCATCATCAAGATGGGCTTCCCCGGCTACTTCCTGATCGTGGCCGACTTCATCCAGTGGGGGAAGAACCAGGGCATCCCGATCGGTCCCGGCCGCGGTTCCGGTGCCGGCTCCCTGGTCGCCTGGGCGCTGCAGATCACCGATCTCGACCCGATCCCGTACAACCTGCTGTTCGAGCGGTTCCTCAACCCCGAACGCGTGTCGATGCCCGACTTCGACATCGACTTCTGCATGGACCGCCGCGACGAAGTCATCGACTACGTCGCGCGCAAGTACGGCCGCGAACGCGTCAGCCAGATCATCACCTACGGCACCATGGCCGCCAAGGCCGTGGTGCGCGACTCCGGGCGCGTGCTCGGCTTCCCGTATGGCCTGGTCGACGGCGTCTCCAAGCTGATCCCCAACATCCTGGGCATCTCGCTCAAGGACGCCATGGGCGAAGGCAAGGACTCGGAAATGGCGTCGCCGGAGCTGATCCAGCGCTACCAGAACGAAGACGACGTCCGCGACCTGATCGATCTGGCCCGCCAGCTCGAAGACCTCACCCGCAACGCCGGCAAGCACGCCGGTGGCGTGGTGATCGCGCCCGAGCCGCTGGCCGAATTCTGCCCGCTGTTCGCCGAACACGACGAAGGCGGCCGCGGCCGCAACCCGGTTACCCAGTTCGACAAGAACGACGTCGAAGAAATCGGCCTGGTGAAGTTCGACTTCCTCGGCCTGCGCACGCTGACGATCATCGACTGGGCGGTCAAGGCGATCAACAAGCGCCACGAACGCGCGGGCATTCCGCCGGTGGACATCACCGCGCTGCCGCTGGACGACGTGGCCACCTACAAGGACATCTTCGCCAACGGCAACACCGGCGCGGTGTTCCAGTTCGAATCCTCGGGCATGCGCCGCCTGCTGAAAGACGCACGCCCTGACCGCTTCGAAGATCTCATCGCGCTGGTGTCGCTGTACCGCCCCGGCCCGATGGACCTGATTCCCTCCTTCAACGCGCGTAAGCACGGGCAGGAAGAAATCATCTACCCCGATCCGCGCACCGAAGCGATCCTGAAAGACACCTACGGCATCATGGTGTACCAGGAGCAGGTGATGCAGATGGCGCAGATCGTGGGCGGTTACTCGCTCGGCGGCGCCGACCTGCTGCGCCGCGCGATGGGCAAGAAGGTGCCGGCCGAAATGGCCAAGCACCGCGAGATTTTCCGCGAAGGCGCGGCCAAGGACGGGGTGAGCGAGGCCAAGGCCGACGCCATCTTCGACCTGATGGAAAAGTTCGCCGGCTACGGCTTCAACAAGTCGCACGCCGCCGCCTACGCGCTGGTCAGCTACCAGACCGCCTGGCTCAAGCGCCATTACCCGGCCGAGTTCATGGCGGCCACGCTCTCTTCGGACATGGACAACACCGACAAGGTGGTGGGCTTCCTGGCCGAAGTGCGCAACCTCGGCCTGACCGTGCTGCCACCACGCGTGAACGAATCGGCCTACATGTTCGAAGCCTCCAGTGCCGACACCATCGTTTACGGCCTGGGCGCGATCAAGGGCGTGGGCCAAGGCGCATGCGAAGCGGTCGTGGACGAGCGCGCGCGTGGCGGCCGTTACGAATCGCTGCTGGATTTCTGCATGCGTGCCGAGTCGGGCAAGCTCAACCGGCGCACCCTGGAAGCCATGATCAACTGTGGCGCGATGGACGGCCTGGGCAAGAACCGCGCCTCGTTGATGCTGCAGCTGCCCGAAGTGCTCAAGGCCACCGACCAGATCACCCGCGAGAAGGCGTCCGGGCAGAACTCGCTGTTCGGCGCCCCCAGCCCGCAGGCTACCGCGCAGCAGCTGGACCTGCCCGAAGCCAAGGAGTGGGGGCTGAACCAGCTGCTCGACGGCGAGCGCGACACGCTCGGCTTCTACCTGAGCGGGCATCCGTTCGATCCGTACGCCGACGACGTCAAGGAACTGGTCGGCACCGACCTGGGCATGCTCGAACGCCTGATTCCCCCGGCCCGTCCCAGCAAGGACGGCGAGAAGCGCGCGTGGCGCCAGGAAACCCCGGTGATCCTGGCCGGCCAGGTGGTGGGCGTGCGGCGCAAGGGCGAAAGCCAGGTGTTCATGCAGCTGGAAGACAGCAAGGGCCGCGTGGAGTGCAGTGCCTTCACCGACGGCCTGGCCGAGTTCGGCCACCTGATGACCAAGGACCGCATCCTGATCGTCAAGGGCGGCCTGCGCGAGGACGAATTCAACGGCGGCTACGCGCTGCGCATCCGCCAGTGCTGGGACTACGAAGAGGTGTGCGCCAACTACGCCACCCGCCTGTCGCTGCGCCTGGACCTGCGCCAGGACGGCGCGGTGTGGGAGCGCGTGAACGCCCTGCTCGACCGTCACCGCCCCGGCCGCACGCCGCTGCGCATGGACCTGCTGCTGGGGTCCGAGCAGGGCCCGGTGGCCGGCATGCTCGACGTCGGCGGCGACATCGCCGTGCGGGTGGACAGCCAATTGGTGGACGCGCTGCGCGCCGACCCCGCCGTGCGCACCGTGAAGGTCCGCTACAGCCCGCCTTGGGCGAACTGATCCGCTCCACCGCTCCACGTCCCACCGTTCTTCCGCTACACAACAGGTAACCGGTTTTGATCACACGTTTTGCCGGGCTGCTGCTTGCCGCCCTTGCCCTCAGCGGCTGCACCAGCCCGTCCCAGACCTTCGAGATCGACAACCCGGGCGACACCCCGCTGACCCTGCGCATCGACGGCAACGAACTGCCGATCGCCGCGCACGCCTCGCGGCCGGTCAAGCTCAAGCCCGGCGAGCACCACCTGCAGACGCCTGCCTTGGGCGATGTGCGGTTCATCGTCTACGCCCGCGGCAAGGGCGGCCTGATCAACCCGACGCTGGGCGAGTATGTGATTGCCAGCGAGGTCTACGTCACCGGCGAAGACAAGCGGCGCCACTTCGGCACCGTGGACAACCACATCGCGCTGGGCGGGGTCGGCTTTGATGGCCCGTACAGCACGACCCACGCGCTGTTCATCGACCACGCCTGGACGTTCGGCGTGCGCGAGCCGTTCCCCGAAGAACAGACCGTGGCCCACGTGGACGAGACCGGTGGCCGGATCAACACCAAGATCTTCACCGCCGCCGACTTCATCGACTACGCCGAGGCGCGCAGCGGCCAGCCCGGCGCCTACCGACGGCAGCAGCCGGCCGGCTACCAGGCCCCGACCTACACGCTGGAGCCGGCGCCCACCGCCCTGCCCGCGCTGGACCCGGCCTTCGAACGGCATGCCGCGCCCCTGCGCGAACTGTATGCGCGCTACCTGAAGGCCACCACCGCCGACGCCCAGCTGCAGCTGCAGCAGGAGGCCTTCCAGGCGCAGATGGCCTTCACCGCCGCCACCGCCGCGCTGGGCGCGGGCCTGCCGGTGGAGGCCAACGAGGCCTACAACACCTTCGTTCAGACCCGCGGCAGCCTGATGGGCAGCGCCGCCCTGGTTGTGCCCTGAGCTGACTGGCGCGCCCCGCCTCGCTGCGCTACCGTCGGTTTCCAGACGACGGCGTACGGGGCTTTTCGGCGCATTCGGCTACACTTTCCCTCTTTTCTTCACGACGGTTTCCGATGAATCCGAACTACCTCGACTTCGAGCAACCCATCGCTGATCTGGAGGCGAAGATCCAGGACCTGCGCAGCGCCAGCGCCGGGCCTGCGGTCAATGTCGAGGCCGAGGTGCATGCCCTGCAGGACAAGCTGCGGGTGCGTACCGCGCAGATCTTCCGCAACCTGACGTCGTGGCAGGTCCTGCAGCTGGCCCGCCATCCCTCGCGCCCGTACACCGCCGACTACATCCGCATCTTCTGTGATGAATTCCAGGAGCTGGCGGGTGATCGCGCCTTCGCCGACGACAAGGCCATCATGGGCGGCCTGGCCCGCATCGGCGGCCGCTCGGTCATGCTGATCGGCCACCAGAAGGGCCGCGACACCAAGGAAAAGATCAAGCGCAACTTCGGCATGCCCAAGCCGGAGGGCTACCGCAAGGCGCTGCGCCTGATGAAGATGGCCGAACGCTTCGGCCTGCCGGTGCTGACCCTGATTGACACCGCAGGCGCCTGGCCGGGCATCGACGCCGAATCGCGCGGCCAGTCCGAGGCGATCGCCCGCAACCTGATGGAAATGGCCGAGCTGAAGGTCCCGGTGATCTGCACCGTGATCGGCGAAGGCGGCTCGGGTGGCGCGCTGGCGCTGGGCGTCGGCGACCGTACCGTGATGCTGGAGTACAGCGTGTACTCGACCATCACCCCGGAAGGCTGCGCCTCGATCCTGTGGAAGGACGCCGGCAAGGCCAAGGAAGCGGCCGAGCAGCTGGGCATGACCGCCCCGCGCCTGAAGAGCCTGGGCCTGATCGACAAGATGGTGCGCGAGCCGACCGGCGGCGCCCACCGCAACCCGAACCAGATGGGCAAGCGCCTGAAGGCCGTGCTGCTCAACGAACTGGACGCACTGCAGAAGCTGTCGGTGGACCAGCTGCTGGCCCGGCGCTACGAGCGCCTGCGCAGCTACGGCACCTACGAGACCATCTAAGCGGATTGCCGTTGCGATGCAACGAAAAAAGCCGGACGCGAAAGCGCCCGGCTTTTTTCATGCACGTGCCCCCACCAGGTAGAGCCGACCGTTGGTCGGCTGCCGTTGCGGTGGCCCAACCGTTGCGATGACCCGACCGGGTAGAGCCGACCGTTGGTCGGCTGCGGCTGCCGTTGCCGTTACCGCACCGCTGCAATCGCCCTCACCCCCCCACCACCCTCAAAACGGCTTCGCCAACACCAACCACACCACCCCAATGAACAGCACCAGCGGCAGTTCGTTGAACCAGCGCAGCGCGCGTGAGGTCGGCAGCGGCTTGCCGCGCACGTTGCCTTTCAACAACCGGCCGGTCCACGAGTAATACACCAGCAGCAGCACCACCAGGCCCAGCTTGGCGTGCAACCAGCCGGCCGCACCCGGGGCCACCATGGTCGGGAAATCGGGGATCACCTTGTACCCCAGCCACAGCACCAGGCCAAGGATCAACGCGAAGCCGAACATCATGTGGCCGAACTTGTACAGGCGCAGGCCCATCAGCTGCAGCCGCTCGGTCACCGGCAGCTGGCCGGCGGTCTCGCTCAGGTTCACCAGGATCCGCGGCAGGTAGAACACCGCCGCCATCCAGGCCACCACGAACAGCAGATGGAAGGTTTTGACCCAGTAATAGCTCTGCATGCGCTCGCTCCAGCGGCTGGCGTAGGTTGTCGGGCATTCTCGCACGCCCGGGTACAGCCGCCCCATCAACGACTGGCGCGACCAATCGCCACACCACCGCCACGCAGGCCGCCGCGCGACACCGTACGATAGGCGCCGTTTTCACGACTTCGCATGATCGCCATGGACAAGACCTACGACGCCGACTACTTCAAGCGCTGGTACCAGGCCGACCAGGCCGGCGGTGCCGCGCGCCTGGCGCGCAAGGTGGCCTTGGCCGTGGCCAGCGCCGAGTACTACCTGGAACGCCCGATCCGCAGCGTGCTCGACATCGGCTGCGGCGAAGGCGCGTGGCGGGCGCCACTGCTCAAGCTGCGCCCGCGCGTGCAGTACCTGGGCTTCGACAGCAGCGCGTACGCCATCCAGCGCTATGGCCGCAGCCGCAACCTGCACATGGCCAAGGTGGGCGACTTCGCCTGGTTGCGCCCGTGCGCGCCGGTCGACCTGCTGGTCTGTTCGGACGTGATGCATTACGTACCCAGCCGCGAGCTGCGACCGGCGCTGGACGGCTTCGCCGAACTCACCGGCGGTGTGGCATTCCTGGAGGCGTTCAGCGCCGAGGACGAATTCGACGGCGACCATGAAGGCTTCCAGGCGCGTCCGGCGCGCTGGTACCGCAGTGGCCTGAAGAACGCCGGTTTCACCGCGCTGGGCTCGCACTGCTGGCTGTCCCCCGCCTTGGCCGGGCATGCCGCCGCGCTGGAACGCGCCGACCGCTGAATCTCGATAACAACTGAGACGGACCCCGTATTAACGCGCCGATGCCGCCGGTAGGCTATGCTGCGCGGCAACATAAGACCATACATATTCGGACGCCATGCTCTATCAACTGCATGAGTTGACCCGCAACATGCTCGCCCCGTGGGTTCACCAGGCCCAGGCCAACGCCAAATTCTTCGCCAACCAGGGTCACTGGTGGTCGCAGATGCCCGGTGCCGATCGCCTGTCGGCGGTCAACGAGCTCTTCCATCGCATCGGCAAGGATTACGAGAAGCCCGAGTGGGGCATCAACGAAATCGAGGTCGATGGCGAGCGCGTGCCGATCGTGGTGCACGAGGAAGTCAGCAAGCCGTTCTGCAAGCTGCTGCGCTTCAAGCGCCACAGCAACGAAGCCGACCAGCTGCACACCATGCTCAACCAGCCGTTCGTGCTGGTGGTGGCGCCGTTGTCGGGCCACCACGCCACGCTGCTGCGCGACACCGTGCGCACGCTGCTGCGCGACCACCGCGTGTATGTCACCGACTGGGTGGACGCGCGCATGGTGCCGGGCAGCGAAGGCGAGTTCGGCCTGGACGATTACATCGCCTACGTGCAGGAATTCATCCGCCACCTGGGCGCGGACAAGCTGCACGTGGTGAGCGTGTGCCAGCCGACCGTGCCGGTGCTGGCGGCGGTGTCGCTGATGGCCAGCCGTGGCGAACCGACGCCGCGCACGCTGGTGATGATGGGTGGCCCGATCGATGCCCGCTGCAGCCCCACCGCGGTGAACAACCTGGCCACGCAGAACCCGTTGTCGTGGTTCGAGAACAACGTCATCCATACCGTCCCGGGCACCTACCCTGGCGCCGGTCGCCGCGTGTACCCGGGCTTCCTGCAGCATGCCGGGTTCCTGTCGATGAACCCGAGCCGGCACTTCAGTTCGCACTGGGATTTCTACGCCGACCTGGTCAAGGGCGACATGGAAGACGC
Organism: Stenotrophomonas sp. 10N36; assembly: GCF_056395005.1. Taxonomy (NCBI): domain Bacteria; kingdom Pseudomonadati; phylum Pseudomonadota; class Gammaproteobacteria; order Lysobacterales; family Lysobacteraceae; genus Stenotrophomonas; species Stenotrophomonas sp. 10N36. The sequence goes on from NZ_JBFTIS010000001.1 coordinate 572,669, forward strand.
CGACGCGCACCGTCGTTTCTACGACGAGTACAACGCGGTGCTGGACATGCCGGCCAAGTACTACCTGGACACCATCGAGGTGGTGTTCCAGCAGTTCCTGCTGCCGCGTGGCGAGTGGTACGTCAACGGCGAACACGTGAACCCGGCGGCGATCACCGGAACGGCCCTGCTGAGCATCGAGGGCGAGCTGGACGACATCGCCGGGCTGGGCCAGACCGAAGCGGCGCAGGCGCTGTGCAGCGGCATCCCGGCCGAGCACCGCGAGCATTTCATCGTGGAAGGCGCCGGCCATTACGGCATCTTCAGCGGCCGTCGCTGGCGCGAAACGGTGTACCCGAAGGTGCGTGATTTCTTCGCGGCCCATGCGCAGACCGCGGCGGCAAAGCCGAAGAAGGCCGCCAAGATCACCAGCAACGTCACCCCGTTGCGGCGCAAGGCGGGGTGATCGCGCGGGTACCGACCAACGGTCGGTACCTACCGGGGAAATGCGTTCGATGGCGCCCGTCGTTCGGCGCCGCCACCGGGTAGGTGACGACCGTTGGTCGTCACGGCCCCGTTCCGCGCCCCGGTGCGGCGGACTTCGCCACCCCACCGACCATCGAAGTTACAGCCGCACCAGCAGGTGCTTGGCCATCATCCCGTGCAGGCGGCCGATGCCGCGTGCCAGGTGCAGGGTGACGAACAGCAGCAGCACCCCGGCCACCGCCAGCAGCGGCGTAGCCCACATCGACAGCATCTGCTCGCCTTCGATGTAGATGCCCGGTATCTCACCGGTGAACAACGCCGCCACCGGCGCCCAGATGAAGCTCAGCGAGATCGACAGCAAGGTCACCGCGATGGTGAAGTACACGATGCCCAGCGGCAGCATCAGCACGAAGTACAGCAGCGTCAGCCAGGTGCGGCCATCGGTGAACATGTCGCCCACCCGCTGCAGCCAGCTGCGGCTGCGGTCGGAATAGGTCGGCCTGCGCGGCATGCGCTCGCCCAGCAGCGCTTCCACCAGCCGCCCTTCCAGCAGCGACAGGCCGCGGACCGAACCGAAGAACAGCACGGTGATCGGAATGCCGATGATCAGCACCATCAACCCCAACGACAGCGACAGCCCGGTCACCACCCAGGTAAAGAAGAACGTGCCGGTGGCCAGCGACAGCAGCATGTAGAACAGCGCCCCATAGGTGCGTGCCTCCAGCGCCACGCCGAAGAACCGGGCCAGCGCCGAACGCGGCTTGGGCGTGGCAGGCGGCGGCGTGCCGATGCTTGCCGCAGCCGCAGCCCCACCCACCGTGCCAGTGGCCACCACGGCCCGGCGCAGCGGCGCGGCACCCGCGCTGGGCGTCCGCAGCGCGCGGTTCACGGTAATTTCGGTTTCGCGGTAGATGTCGGCCACTTCTTCCGGCGCGCCGTAGCTGCTGGCGACGTCGGCGATCACCTCGGCCTCGCTGCGGCCGGGTTGCGCCGCCAGTTCGGAACGCAGGTACTCCTCAGCGTCGTACAACGCGTCCTGCACCATCGCCGGGTCGGCGTCATGCAGGGCGGCGCGCAGCTGCGCCAGGTACTCGGGAATGGTGGTCGGCAAGGCCCGACCGGCCACGGACGCGATGTTCATTCAATTACCCCTTCCAGGACGGAATCGACGGAATCACGGGTAGCGCGCCACGCGGCGGTCCATTGCCGGAGCACCTCACGGCCCGTGTCATTGATGCGGTAGTAGCGTCGCGGCGGACCGGCCATCGACGGTTCAACATGGCTTTCCAGCAACCCGGCCCCTTCCAGGTTGCGCAGCACCGGGTACAGCGCGCTCTGCTTGCCGCTCAGCACGCCTTCGCCGACCCGCTCCAGCTCCTTGGCGATCAGGTAGCCGTACAGCGGCTCGCCGGCCTTGGCCAGCACCGCAAGCAAGGCCAGCGAGACCGTGCCGGAGCTGAGCTCCTTCTGGAACTTCTTGAGGTAGGCATCGTGGTCGCTCATCGCGTTCTCCAACTAGCGTGGAGTCAACACTAGTGTGAAGTCCGGTATAGCGAATGTGCCCTTAGTCACCGTGCCGGTTGGACGCCACGCCGCCGCTGGTCGCAGCGGCCGCGCTTCGCGCACAATCGGCAGACACGTCCTGAACGGGTTCGCCATGTCGCCTTGCCGCACTGCCCTGCTTGCCCTCGCCCTTGCCTGCGCGCTGCCCACCACCGCCAGCGCGGCCACGCCTTACCGCAGCCCCCAGCAGATTCTGGATGCCTCCCCGGCCAGCGATTGGCGCACGCCGGATCCGGCCAACGTGCTGTACATGAACCTGCCGGCCGGGCGCGTCACGATCGAGCTGGCCCCGGCGTTCGCGCCCCAGCACGTGGCCAACATCCAGACGCTGGCGCACGAACATTTCTGGGATGGCGAGAGCATCTACCGGGCGCAGGACAACTTCGTGGTGCAGTTCGGCGACGCCGATGCCGACGATGCGGCCAAGGCCAAGCCCCTGGGCAGTGCCAAGCGCACGCTCCCGGCGGAGTTCCAGCGCGACAGCAAGGGGTTGAAGGTGAGCATGCTGCCCGACCGTGACGGCTGGGCCGACCAGACGGGCTTCGTCGATGGCTTCCCGGTGGGCCAGGACCGGCAGGACGGGAAGACCTGGCTGGCGCATTGTTACGGCGCGCTGGGTGCAGGCCGCAGCAACGAGGAAGACAGCAGCATCGGGGCGGAGCTGTACGTGGTGACGGGGCAGTCGCCGCGCCAGCTGGACCGCAACATCACGGTGGTGGGACGGGTGCTGCAGGGCATGGAGCTGCTGAGTGCGCTGCCGCGTGGTCCGGCGCCGATGGGCTTCTATGCCGACGCCGCGCAGCGCACGGCAATCCAGTCGATCCAGCGCGCCAGCGATGTGCCGGCGGCGCAACGGCCGAAGCTGGAGGTGCTGCGCACCGAGTCGAAGACGTTCGCCGATGTGGTGGAGGCACGCCGCAACCGGGTGGATGATTTCTACAAGCGCCCGGCGGGGCACATCGACCTGTGCAACATCGCGGTGCCGGTGCGATAAGGGCACACGCGTTGGCGTTTTGATTGTCTGCGCGCGCGGTCGGGTAGAGCCGACCGTTGGTCGGCTGCCCCTCGCCGCCACCGCACAACCTACCGCTTCTGCGACGCGGCCACGCTGCCCAGGATCAACGCACCGGCAACCACCATCGCCCCGGTCACCGCTTCGCCCAGGAACAACCACGCAAACAGCGCGCCGAACATCGGGACCAGGTAGGTGACGGTCGAGGCGCGGGCCGGGCCGATGCGGGCGATGAGGCGGTAGAACATCAGGAACGCCAGGCCGGTACACACCACGCCCAGGGCAATGGCGCAGGCCCAGGACACGGTCGGGATCGGGCCGGCGGGCCAGTGGGTAAGCGCCATCGGCAGCAGCGCGATGGCAGCGCACCCGAGGGTGGCCCCCGCGGATGCGGCCGGCGGCAAGCCGGTCATGTGCCGCTTCACCAGGTTCACCCCCAGGCCGTACAACAGCGCGGCCAATGCGCCGGCGATCACCGCCGCGCCGATGCTCAGCCCGGACACCTTGGCGGTGGCCAGCACCACCACGCCGGCAAAGCCGACCAGCAGCGCGATGGCGCGGCGCATGCCGATCTTCTCGCCGAAGAACAGGAAGGCAATCAGCGCGGCGAACAGCACGGTCATGGCATTGCAGATCGCCCCGATCGCAGCCGGGGCGTGTTGCGCGGCCCAGGCGAACAGCACGAACGGGATCGCGGAGTTGATCACGCCGATGGGCGCCAGCCACAGCCAGCGCCGCGCCGGGAACTGCGCGCGGGCTTGCCACAGGAACGGCAGCAGCACGAGCGCGCCCAGCAGCAGCCGCACCTCCACCAGCGCATAGGGGCCGAAGCTGGGCACCGCCACGCGCATGAACAGGAACGAGCAGCCCCAGATCGCGCCCAACACGGTCAGCTCCAGCGGGGTACGCCAGTCGCGTTCGACCACGGCGCTGGCCAGCGGTGCGCCGCTCATGGCCGCACCCCGGACAACAGGCAGATGCGTGGCTGAATGGCGGTCGCGGACGGCAACATGGGGGCGGCTCCAAGGGACAGGGACACAGCATCCGCCTACCGGAACGGGCCTACAAGCGCGTAGTATCCGGGCAAGCCACAAATCTCATTTGGGTCTCGCCCATGATCCTGCGCCCTGCCTTGCTGCCCGCGCTGGGGGTCTTCGCGGTCGCCGCGCGCCACCAGAATTTCGCCCATGCCGCCGAAGAGCTGCACCTGACCGCCAGTGCGGTCAGCCACCACGTGCGCAAGCTGGAAGTAGTGCTGGGCACGGTCCTGTTCCAGCGCCACGCGCGCGGGGTGCGGTTGACCGCCGAGGGCCGCCAGCTGGCCGATGCCGCCGCCGCGGCGTTGAGCGATCTCAATGCGGTGGCCGGCAACTTGCATCCCCAGGCCGACATCGTGCCGCTGCGGGTGACCACCATCCGTTCGCTGTCGTACTGCTGGCTGGTGCCCCGGTTGGCCCGCTTCACCGCCCAATACCCGCAGGTGCGCATCGAACTGCAGACCAGTACCGAGCTGGTGCGTTTCGACGAGGCCGGTCCGGAGCTGGGCATCCGCTACGGGCTGGGGCAATGGCCCGGCCTGCGCGCGCATCACCTGATGGACGACGCGCTGTGCCCGGTCGCGTCGCCCGCGTTGGCCGGCGTGGCGGCCCTGCGCGAACCGGCGCAGATCGCGGCGTTACCCCTGATCAGCGACATGTCACCGCAGGGCTGGCGCGACTGGTTCCGCGCCGCCGGGGTGCGCGGCCTGGAACTGCCCTCGGTGCATTCGTTCAGCGACAGCACCGACGCGATGCGCGCGGCCGTCTATGGCATCGGCGCGGTGCTGGCGCGCAAGCACATCGCCCAGCCGTATCTGCAACGCTATGAACTGGTGCGGTTGCCGGGCCCGGCCCTGAAGGCGCGCTATGCCTATTACGTGGTGCATGCCGAACACCGCCCGCTCAGCCCGACCGCAGTGGCCTTCATGGACTGGCTCAAACGCGAAGCGCTGGATGAGCGCACGCCGATACCGGCGCTGCCGGATGAACTGCTGGGCGCTACCGCACTGTCCGGTGCGCGGTAGCGCCCATCCTCACCCGGCCTTGTCCACGCGCTGGCTAGGCTGGAGTTCCTTTCCCCCAAGGCGTGTTCCATGGCCCTGTTGCGACTCAGAATTACCGGCAGCGATGACGACGCGCGTGCCATCACCGACCTGCTGCAGAGCATCGAAGGCATCGAGCATGTCGAGGAAACCGACGACCTGATGCCGCACATGGACGATGACGATTCCAGTTCGGCCGGCCTGTCCGACGACATCGGCCCGGGCATCCACGAGCTGGAAGTGGAGGTGGGCAATGCGCTCGCCGCCCAGCGCGTGCGCGATGCGGTGCAGGAACTGGCGTTGGAGCTGGATGTGTTCGTGGAATACGAGCACGACGAAGGCTGATCGCTGCGCGGTGCCGGCCTTGACCGGCACCGCGCCTTGCCGCGTCAGCTGGCCCGTGCGGCCAGGCGGCGCTTGCGGCGGCGCCACAGCATGCTGCCGATCCAGGCAAACACCCAGGCCACCACCGCCCACGGCAGCAACGCCGACAGCGCGCGGATCAGGAAGGCCACACTGGTGGTCAGCACGGCGCCGGACTCGCTCAATGCTTCGCCGATCTGGCTGCGGCTGCGCTGCCCGGACGGGGTGTGGAACTGCATCGTCACCAGCTGCGTGTCGATACGGCGGTGCTGCTGGGCCGCCTCCTTGTTGGCCTGCTCCACCCCGGCCTCGATCTCCGAGAGGCGCTGGGTGATGGTGAGCAGGTCGGCCAGCTTGATGTCCTTGCTGTCCTGGTAGGCCAGCAGCCGCTCGTGTTCCTTCTGCAGGCGCGCCTTGGTCAGCGCGGTGTCGGCCACCTGCTGGGCGAGGTCTTCGGCATGGGTGTTGCGCGAGGCCACCTCACCGCCCTGCCCGGCCAGCCCGATCAGTGGCTCAACCCCCTTGGGCGCGATCCGCACCTTGACCGAACCGCTGGGGTATTCGCCGCCCTGCTGGCCCACCTGCAGGACCGCGCAGTCACCGAACCGCGCGGACTGGCACGCCTCGGCGATCTGCTTCACGCGCGGGGCGATGCCGGCCGCGTCCAGGGTGATGTCYAGATCGTGTTCGTAGGCCAGCATCGCCCCTTCCGGCGATGCCAGTGCACCGGCGCCCGCGTCGGCGGCCGCTTCGCCGTGATTCTGGGCCGCACAGCCGGCCAGCCCGAGCACCAGCATCCCTGCCCATGCACCCTTGGGGTGCCACATCGTCCGTTTCATTTATTTGCTTGCTCCGTCGAAGCGATTGATCGTAAGCCCGTCCAGGTCCACCCCGGGCAGGCAACGTACGTTCACCGCCACCATTTTGCTTCCACTGCGGGGGTCCACGCCCTCGCTGAACGGGGCGGTGCCACAGGTGCGGCAATGGTGGTGTTCCAGGTGGTGCTGGTTGAACTGGTAGGTGGCCACGTCGGCCGGATCGGTGGTCAGCCGCAGCGCTTCGCGCGGGCCGAACCACAGCAGGCCACCGCGGCGACGGCACAGCGAACAGTTGCAGTCCAGGGCCTCGGTGATCGGCTCGGCCGCCTCGACCACGAACGCGATCTGCCCGCAATGGCAGCTCCCTTCGTACTGCATGGCGCACCCTCCGGCTGGGAAAGGGCCATGGTAATCCAATGGCACGGGCGCGGCCGGGCGCGGGGGCCTATGCTCGGCGATTGACCACAGCACAGGATCGCCGATGCGCCAGCATCTTCTCGCCCTCGCCCTGATCGCCGCCCTCGGCGGCTGCCAGCAGGCCGACGCCCCGACCGCCGCCCCCGGTACGCCGGCCGCCGCTGCATCCGCCGGCGACGCCGCCGTGGACGCCGCCTTCGCCGACCTGTCCAAGCGCGCGCTGGATACCTGGATGCAGTTGTCGCCGATCAGCGCCACCCAGATCGGCGACCACCGCTACGATGCGGAGATCGACGACCTGAGCGCCGCCGGCCAGCAGAAGATGTTGACGGCCTACAAGGGCCTTGTCGCCGACCTGGACCGCATCGACGTCAGCAAGCTCTCGCGCGAGAACCAGGTGGACGCGGCGATCCTGCGCAACCAGCTGCAGTCGGAAATCTGGAGCGCCGAGGTGCTGCAGTCGTCCAAGTGGGATCCGCAGATCTACAACGGCGTAGCCGGCAGCGCGATCTACGGCCTGATGGCACGCGAGTTCGCACCGCTGCCCGAGCGCCTGAAGTCGGCCACCGCGCGCATGGAGAAGTTGCCGCAGATCTTTGCCCAGGCCCGCGAAAACCTGGACCCGGCCCGCGTGCCGAAGATCCACGCCGAGACCGTGGCCAAGCAGAACCGCGGCATCCTCAGCATCGTCGATACCTTCATTACCCCGCACATCGGCGAGCTGCCGGCCGAAGACGGCAAGCGCCTGCAGGCGGCCATCGATGGCTTGAAGAAGGCTGTTGAAGAGCAGCAGACCTGGCTGGACAAGACCCTGGTGCCGAATGCCAAGGGCGACTTCCGCATCGGTGCGGAGCTGTACGACCAGAAGCTGAAGTTCGCCTTGAACTCCTCGCTGTCGCGCGCCGAGATCGGTGAGCGCGCGCGCGCCGAACTCAAGCGCGTGCGCCAGGACATGTACGGCATCGCGCAGACCGTGCTCAAGGACAAGCCCGGTGCCCCGGCACTGCCGGCCAACCCGAGCGATGAACAGCAGCAGGCCGCGATCGAAGCGGCGCTGGAGCTGGCCTACGCCGACAAACCGGCCCGCGACAAGGTGGTCGACGATGCCAAGGCCGCGCTGGCGCAGTCCACCGAGTTCGTGCGCAAGCATGACCTGATGACCCTGCCCGATTCGCCGGTGGACATCATCCTGATGCCGGAGTTCCAGCGCGGCGTGGCCGTGGCCTACTGCGATTCGCCGGGCCCGCTGGACAAGAACCTGAAGACCTTCTACGCGGTTTCGCCGATTCCCGACGACTGGACCGACAAGCAGGTCGACTCGTTCCTGCGCGAATACAACAGCCGCATGATCCACCTGCTGAGCATCCACGAAGGCACGCCGGGCCATTACCTGGAAGGCTGGCATTCGGGCAAGTTCCCCTCCACGCTGCGCGCGGTGCTGCGTTCGGGCCTGTTCGCCGAAGGCTGGGCGGTGTACACCGAGCGGATGATGCAGGAGCAGGGTTACCTGGACAACGATCCACTGTTCCACCTGGTGCAGCTGAAGTTCTACCTGCGCACCATTTCCAACGCGATCCTGGACCAGGGCGTGCACGTGGACAACTGGACGCGTGAGCAGGCGATGCAGCTGATGACCCACGATGCCTTCCAGCAGGAAAGCGAAGCGTCGGGCAAGTGGGTGCGCGCGCAGCTGACCTCGGCCCAGCTGCCGACCTACTTCGTCGGTGCGCAGGAACACTTCGACACCCGCAAGGCCGTGCAGGACAAGCAGGGCGCGAAGTTCAACCTGAAGGCCTACCACGACCAGATGCTGTCCTACGGCGCCCCGCCGGTGCGCTTCGCGCGCCAGCTGATGCTGGACCAGCCGATCGAGTAAACCCGCCTGGTTCCTCGTCAGACAGGCAACGGCCCGGTGCGAACCGGGCCGTTTTTTTGTGGGGGTTTCGTAGAGCCGGGTTCTACCCGGCTGCCGGCGCCACGCAACAGCAGGAGCAGCCGGGTAGAACGCCCACAACCGCGCGTACAGGCCGCCGGCCGCGATCAACTCAGCGTGCGTGCCGGTTTCCACGATGCGGCCCTGGTCCATCACCACCAGCCGGTCCATGCGCGCGATGGTCGACAGACGGTGCGCGATGGCAATCACCGTCTTGCCCGCCATCAGCTCGTCCAGATTGTCCTGGATGGCCGCTTCCACTTCCGAGTCCAGCGCCGAGGTCGCCTCGTCCAGCACCAGGATCGGCGCGTCCTTGAGCAGCACGCGTGCGATTGCGATGCGCTGGCGCTGGCCACCGGACAGCTTCACCCCGCGCTCGCCCACGTGCGCGTCGTAGCCCTGGCGGCCTTCGCCATCACGCAGGGTGTCGATGAACGCCTCCGCACGCGCCTTGGCCACGGCCGCGCGCAACTGCGCGTCTGTGGCGTCGGGGCGGCCGTACAGCAGGTTGTCGCGGATCGAACGATGCAGCAGCGAGGTGTCCTGGGTCACCACGCCGATCTGCCGGCGCAGGCTTTCCTGGGTGACGCTGGCGATGTCCTGGCCGTCGATGCGGATCTGCCCGCTTTCCAGGTCGTACAGACGCAGCAGTACATTCACCAACGTGGACTTGCCCGCACCCGACGGCCCGACCAGGCCGATCTTCTCGCCCGGCTTCACGTCCAGGTTGAGCCCGGCGATCACCCCGCCGGTCTTGCCGTAGTGGAAGTGGATGTGGTCGAAATGCACCCCGCCCTGCGTCACCTGCAGCGCGGTCGCATCGTCGCGGTCCTGCACGGTCAACGGCTGGGAAATGGTGGTGATGCCGTCCTGCACCGTGCCGATGTCCTCGAAGATCCCGTTGATGGTCCACATGATCCAGCCGGACATGTTGTGGATGCGGATCACCAGCCCGGTTGCCAGGGTGATGGCGCCCACGCTGATGTGCCCGCCATTCCACAGCCACAGCGCCAGGCCGCAGGTGCCGGCGATCAGGAAGCCGTTGACGATGGCGATGGTCAGGTCCATGCCGGTGGTCACCCGGGTCTGCCGGCGGTGCTTGGCCGCCAGCTCATCGATCGCCTCGGCCACATACGCCTGCTCGCGCCCGCCGTGGGCGAACAGCTTCAACGTGGGAATGTTGGTGTAGCCGTCCACGATCCGGCCCATCGCCTTGGAACGCGCTTCGGAGGCGATCCAGGCGCGCTCCTTCGCACGCGGCACGAAGTACCACATGATCACCACGTAGGCGGCCATCCACAGCAGCAGCGGAATCATCAGCCGCCAGTCGGCCTGCGCGAACAGGTACAGCGCCGTGCCGGTGTACACCACGATGTACCAGAGCGAATCGACCATCTGCACGGCCGATTCGCGCAGCGAGGTACCGGTCTGCATCACCCGGTTGGCCATGCTGCCGGCGAAATCGTTCTGGAAGAAGCTCAGGCTCTGCCGCACCACGTAGTTGTGCATCAGCCAGCGCGAGCGGTTGCTCAGCCCCGGCACGATGGCCTGGTTGACCAGCAGGTTGTGCAGGCCCACCAGCACCGGGCGCAGCAGCACGGTGATGACCACCATCCACAGCAGCTCGTTGGCGTGGCGCTGGAAGAACCCGGCACCGGGTTGTTCGGCCACCATGTCCACGATGCGGCCGAGGAAGTCGAACATCGCCACTTCCACCAGCGCCAGCAGCAGCCCGGCAATCAGCGTGGCCAGCAGCACCGGCCACACCGGGCGCAGGTAGTGGATGTAGAACGGCACGACCTTGCGCGGTGGCATGCGCCCGTCGATGGGCGGAAAAACCGGAATCAGCGACTCGAACCAGCGGAACATTCCATTACCCCGAAGCAAAGCAGGCCGCGATTATCCCACCGCGGCCTGCTGCATGCCTTTACCTGCAGCTCACGCCGCGCGTGCGGTTCAGCCCTTGGCGTCGGCCTTGATCGGCACCAGCAGCAGATCCTGGAAATCGAAGCTGAAATCGGTCAACGACGAGACGGCCTGCATGCGCACATCGCGGACCTTGCCATCCGGGTCCAGGCTGAAGGTAACGAAGGCATCAGCGTTGAGCGAGCGGTCGTCCCAGCGCACGATGAAGGTGTCGTGCTGCCAGTGCTCCAGTTTGCCCACCAGCTGCGCGGTCTTGCCGAAGCGCAGGCGCAGTTTGCCGGCGCTCTGCTCGACGAAGACGTCGCCATACCACGCGTCACGATAGCCGCCAGCGTAGTTTGCGAGCGGCAACGAGGGCGTGGATTTCGCGTCGCGTGCGGCCTGGTGGGTGGCCCAGCCTTCATCGGCCTTGTCCTGCGCCTTGGCCACGGCCGCGGCATAGGCCGCCACCCAGTCGGTCTGCGGTGCACTCAGGTAGGCGTCCAGCACGTCCATGGTGATGGCGTTGAAGGCCGCGCCCACTTCCTGGTTGGTCAGCACCACGATGCCCAGCTTCTGTTCGGGCACCAGCGTCACCCGCGACACCATGCCCGGCCAGCCGCCGGTATGCCAGACCAGTTTCTGGCCGCGGTAGTCGCTCAGGCTCCAGCCTTCGCCATAGCCGGCGAAGTTCGGGCGCGCGGCCGCCAGCTGCGGCACGCTCGGCTCGGGCACCACCTGGGGGGTGATCATCTGCCACATGCCCTGCTGGCTCTTGGCGCTGAACAACGCGGTGCCGTTTTCCAGCGTGCCGTGGGCCAGCTGCACGTTCATCCAGCGCGCCATGTCATGCACGCTGGAATAGATGCCGCCCGCACCGGCGTTGTTGGACCAGGTCAGCGGCGCCACCGTGCGCAGCGCCTTGAAGTCGTACTTGGCATGGCCAATGGCGGCGTTGTCGCCCGGCTGCAGGTGGTCGGCGTTGTAGCGGGTGCCGGCCATGCCAACCGGGGTGAAAATGTGCTGCTGCAGGAAATCGGCGTAGGACTGCCCCGATACCTGCTCGATCACCTGCTGGGCCACCGCATACAGGATGTTGTCGTAGGCGTAGCGGTCACGGAAACCGGCCTTCAGCGGCACCTTGGCCAGGCGCGCAACCACTTCCTGGTTGCTGTACGTCGTGGTTGGCCAGAACAGCAGATCGCCCGCGCCCAGGCTGAGCCCGCTGCGGTGCGAGAGCAGGTCGCGGATGCGCATTTCGCCGGTGACGTAGGCGTCGGACATGCGGAACCCGGGCAGGTGGTCGATCACCCGGTCGTCCATCTTCAGCTTGCCCTGCTCGGCCAGCAGGTTCAGCGCGGTGGCGGTGAAGGCCTTGGTATTGGAGGCGATGGCGAACAGGGTATCGGCCTGCACCGGTGCCGGCTTGCCCAGCTCGCGCACGCCGTAGCCGCGCTCGAACACCACCTGGCCATCCTTGACCACTGCCACCGCGATGCCGGGTACGTCGAATGTGCTGCGCGCACGCTCGACCGTGGCGTCCAGCCGCTGCAGTTCGGTCGGCACCGCCGCCGATGCCAAAGGTGCGCATGCCAGCAGCACAACGCCTCCGATCCAGGATGTGTTCAAGCAGTGTCTCCAGTTGCGTGTCGCGGGGGCGTTGAGGCGCGCAGGCGCGCCTTGGGCCGGGTTTCGCACGATGGTAACGCGGGGGCGCTCAGGCTCGCCTGTGCCAGAAGGCGGACCGCCCCGGAGCCCTGTATGACCGCGCCTGCCGACACCGTATCCACCGTCATTCCCTGCCTGCGCTATCGCGATGCGCACGCCGCCATTGCCTGGCTGCAGCGCGCGTTCGGCTTCGAGCCGCAGGCGGTGTATGCCGATGGCGAGGTCGTGCACCACGCGCAGCTGGTGTACGGCCACGGCATGATCATGCTCGGCTCGGTCGACAACGCCAGCGAGTGGGGGCGCTACAGCGTGCACCCCGACGAGGTGGACGGCCGCCAGACCCAGAGTGCCTGCGTGATCGTGGCCGACCCGGATGCGCACTACGCGCGCGCCGTGGCCGCCGGCGCGCAGGTGGTGATGGACATCGCCGACCAGGCCTATGGCGGCCGCGGCTACGCGTGCCGCGACCTGGAAGGCTACCTGTGGTGGTTCGGCAGCTACGACCCGTGGCGTGCCCACGCGGGCGACGCATGACGGCGGCAGGACGCATCCGTACCGGCATCGGCGGCTGGGTGTTTCCAGGTTGGCGCGGCGGAACGTTCTATCCGGCCGGCCTGGCGCAACGCGAAGAGCTGGCGCACGCGAGCCGGGCGCTGGGCTGCATCGAGATCAACAGCACCTTCTACCGGGCACAGAAGCCGGCCATCTACACCCAGTGGCGCGAGCAGACGCCGCCCGGGTTCCGTTTTTCGGCCAAGGCCCCCCGCACCATCACCCAGACCCATGACCTGACGACGGTAGCCACGCGTGCGGAGGCCTTCATCGATGGCATCGTGGCGCTCGGCGATCGGCTCGGACCGCTGGTGTGGCAGTTCGGCGACACCCATCCGGCGGGCGCGCAGGAGTTCGACCGGTTCCTGGCGCAACTGCCGCGCGAGGCCGACGGGCGCGCGTTGCAGCACGCGCTGGAGGTGCGCAACCCGGCCGCGTGGAGCGCGGAACTGGTGGCGGTGGCGCGCACGCACAACGTCGCGCTGGTGTTCAGCGGCTCCAACGACTACCCCAGCTTTGCCGACCCCACCGCGGACTTCGTGTACGCGCGGCTGATGCATGCGCGCGCGAACCTGCGCGCGGGCTACCCGGAGCGCGCGTTGGAACAGTGGTGCCTGCGTGCGATGCGCTGGGCCCGCGGCGAGGACAATCCGGACCTGCCGCATGTGGCCGCCGAAGCGCCGACGTCGGGCCCGCGCGAGGTGTACATGCTGTTCATTGGTGCGGCCAAGCAGCGCAATCCCGGCGCGGCGATGGCGTTGCGCGACCAGTTGGCGCGCGTAGGCGCCACGTAGAGCCGACCGTTGGTCGGCTGCCGTTGCGGCCTGCGTCATACCCGTATCGACCAACGGTCGATACCTACCGCACGGTGCTTGATCGCGCGCCCATCCGCATGTCGATCCGCCACAGCAGCGCGGCCAGGGCCACGAAGGCCAGCCCCACTACCGCCGCGTTGCGTGCCACGCCCACCGCACCCAGCGCCGCCAGATCCAGGAACGGATATGGGTACTGCCCGCTCCACCGCCCCACCAGCAGCGCCCAGCCCAGGTAGAGCGCCGGGAACAGCAGCACGCCGCCCAGCTGGCGCCAGCGCAGTTGGCCATGCGGGCCGGCCAGCCAGCCCAGCAGGTACAGCACGGGCACCACGTAGTGCAGGCCGGTGTCGGCCCACCAGTGCAGGCCCTGCGGATGCCACAGCGTGCGCAGCACCAGCACGTAGACCAGGCCGGTGATGCCGATATACACCGCCACCGCGGCGCTGGGTGCCGGGGCGGCCATGCCGTCGGTGCGTCCCCGCAGGCGCGCCAGACAGACGGCAGCCACGCCGATGTTGCTGAGAATGGTGAAGTAGCCCAGCAGCCGCAGCAGTGCCTGGCCGCTGCCGGCGGTGGCCCCCACCGAGGCCAGCAGCACCGCGTACTGGAGTGTGATCGAGGCGACCGCAACGACGGCGGTCAGGCCGGCCCAGGCGCGCACCTTGGCAGAGGGCACGGCAGGCGCGGCAGCGGGCGCACGCGGGGAGTCGGCAGAGGTCTGCATGTGCGCAGGATGCCATGACAGCTGCCGCGCCGTTGTCGCGGTCGGCCGCGGCTTGCCGCACAATATCGCGATGCCGATGACCGATACCCGCCGCGCGCTGCTGCAAATCCATTTCTGTGTGCTGCTGTGGGGCATTACCGCCATCCTCGGCAAGCTGATCACCCTGCCCGCGTTGCCACTGGTGTGGTGGCGGATGCTGCTGGTGGTGGCGATGCTGGCCGTGCTGCCGCGGGTCTGGCGCGGCCTGCGCCAGCTGTCGCCGGCGCTGTTTGCCGGCTACTGCGGGGTCGGCGCGCTGGTCGCGCTGCACTGGCTGACCTTCTATGGCGCGGTGAAGCTGGCCAACGCATCGGTGGCCGCCACCTGCATCGCACTGGCCCCGGTGTTCACCGCGGTGATCGAACCGTGGGTGGCCAAGCGGCCGTTCCAGCTGCGCGAACTGGCCTTCGGCATCGCCGTGCTGCCGGGCGTGGCGCTGGTGGTGGGTGGCGTGCCGCATGGCATGCGCCTGGGGGTCTTTATCGGGGCGCTGTCGGCGCTGCTGGTGGCGGTGTTCGGGTCGCTTAACAAGCGCCTGGTAAGCCACGCCGACCCGCTCACGGTGACGGCGCTGGAACTGGGTGCCGGCACCGTTACCCTGACCGTGCTGGCACCGCTGCTGCCGTTCCTGCTGCCGCCGCTGGCCAGCCCGTTGTGGGTGGTGCCCAGCCTGCACGACGGCGTGCTGCTGCTGGTGCTGGCCGGGGTCTGCACCCTGCTGCCGTTTGCGCTGGCCCTGGTCGCGCTGCGCCACATCAGTGCCTACACCTCGCAGCTGGTGACCAACCTGGAGCCGGTGTACGCGATCCTGCTGGCGATGGTGCTGCTCAGCGAGCAGCGTGAACTGACCCCGGTGTTCTACGTCGGCGTGGCCATCATCGTTGGCGCGGTGTTCCTGCATCCGTTGTTGAACCGGCGCAAGCGCGTGCAACACCCGGAGATCCTGGGCACGGCCGAGGCGCACAACGTCGTCGATTGAACGTCGCAGCGTGCCGACCGGCGGCAGCCACCTAGCGCGCCGGCCAGTGCCAGGCGGGTGCGTCCAGCAACCCCTGCCCCATCACCTCGGTTCGGCTGAACGGCTTGTGCAGCCCGATGGTATGGCAGGCCGGTGCTTCCTGCAGGGCGGCGATCAGCCGGCTGGCGTGCGACACCACCCACAGCTGGCTGCGTACACTTGTCGCGATGATCAGCCGCGCCAGCGCGGGCAGCAGGTCCGGGTGCAGGCTGGTTTCCGGTTCGTTGAGCACCATCAGCGGTGGCGGTCGCGGCGTATGCAACGCGGCGACCAGCAGCAGGTAACGCAGCGTGCCGTCGGACAGTTCCGTTGCCGCCAAGGGCCGCAGCAGACCTGGCTGTAGAAACTTGAGCGCCAGGCGTCCTTCGTGTGCGTCGATGTGCACCTGTGCGCCCGGAAAGGCATCGTCCACCGCACGCACCAGCGCAGGCGCGTCGCCGATTTCCAGGATGGTCTGCCAGGCGGCCGCCAGGTCGTGGCCGTCGTGGCTGAGTACCGGGGTGCGGATCGCCAGCGTGGGCTGCCGTGCCGGCGCGCCGCTGTCGGTGCGGAAATGATCGTGGAAGCGCCAACGCCGGATGTACTCGCGCAGCTGCATCACTTCCGGCATGCGCTGGGGGTCGGCCAGCTGGGTGAAAAAGCTGTCGAAGGCCGACAGCGGTTCGTCCAGCCCTTCCCAACCGTGGCCGCTGCGGCGCCGCACGCGCGCACCACGGCGCTCCACCAGCAGCGTGCTGCTGCGCAGGAACGGCCCGGCCCAGATGCATTCGGACTTGATCTGCGGTTCCAGATCGAACATCGACTGGCTGGGCACGGGCAGCCCAAGGTCGATGGCATAGCCGAACGTCTCGGCGGCGAAGCCCAGCCGCAGCGACACCGGCTGCGTGCGCGCCGTGCCCTGCACCGGGATCTCGCCCTGGCGCATGCGCCGGTCGATCTGCTCGGGGCCGGCCCACAGCGCCGAGCCCAGCCCGCCCTCGCGGGCCAGGGCCGCGGCCACGCCGCCCTGCGCGGTCTCCGCCAACAGCCGCAGCGCGCGGTACAGGCTGGACTTGCCGCTGCCATTGTCGCCTGTGACCAGGTTCAGGCGCTCCATCGGCACCACCAGCTGGTGCAGGGAGCGGTAGTTGGCAATGGCAAGGGTCTGCAGCATGCGCAGGGCTCGGCGAGGAAGGCCTGGCAGTCTGCGCCAGCGCGTTCGCAGGCGGTGCGACGCGCCTAGTCTGCGCGCACCACCCGGTTGCGGCCTTCATGCTTGGCCCGGTACAGCGCCGCGTCGGCACGCGCCAGCGTCTGGTCCACGCCATCGCCATGGCGATGCGCGGCCACCCCGATGCTGATCGTCAACGGAATGCCCAGCGGCAGGTCGGCCACGGCCATGCGCAGGAAGTCGCACTGCAGCTCGGCGGTACCCAGCGGGGTGTCGGGCATCAGCACCACGAACTCTTCGCCCCCGTAGCGCGCGGCCAGGCCCTGCCCGGCGAAATGCGCGCGCAGCAGGCGCGACAGTTCGGCCAGCACGTGGTCGCCGGTGGCGTGGCCGTACAGGTCGTTGACGTTCTTGAAATGGTCGATGTCCAGCAGCGCCACGGCGGTCTGCCGCGGCTGTCCGTCCGCATCGGTGACCGCCGCTTCCAGCGCCAGGCTCATCGCCCGCCGGTTGGGCAGCCCGGTCAGTGGATCGGTGCGGCTCTGCTCGGCCAGGTCGGCATTCTGCTGTTCGAGCAGGGCGTTGTATTCGGACAGGCGCTGTTCGTACCAGGCCCGGTCACGCATGTGCTGCTGGATCTCGTAGGCGTAGCGGCGCAGCTCCATCACCAGCGAGACCTGGCGCGACAACGCCGCCAGCGCCTGGGCCTGGTCGGGCCGCAGGTGTCCCGGGTTGGCGTCGAACACGCACAGCGTGCCCAGCGGCAGGCCATCGAAACTGAGCAGCGGCGCGCCTGCGTAGAAGCGGATATGCGGGTCGTTGACCACCACCGGGTTGTCGAAGAAACGCGGGTCCTGTTGCGCGTCTTCCACCACCATGACCTGGTCGGGCTGCAGGATCGCATGGCCGCAGAAGGAGATGTCGCGCGAGGTTTCGGTGGCATCCAGCGCCTGGCGCGCCTTGAACCACTGCCGGTCGCGGTCGATCAGGGTCACCGCCCCCATGTGGGTGCCGCACAATGCCGTGGCAATGGTGACCAGATCCTCGAAGGATCGCTCTTTGGCGGTATCCAGGATCTGGTAGCGCTGCAGCGCCAGCAGGCGCTGCTCTTCGTTGTCCGGCAGGGACGGCTTGATCATCGGCGGCAGGCAGGCGGGCTGGTTGTGCCTGCGCAGTCTAGCCGGACGGCCGGCTCATCGCGTGATGCGCGTCCTTACCATTCCAGCTGTTTGGGCAGCAGGCCCTTGAGCTCGGCGTCGGTCAGGTTGCGCCACTGGCCCGGCTTGAGCGCGCCCAGCTTGATGTTGTCGATGCGCACCCGGCGCAGCTGGGTGACGCGGAAGCCGAAGGCGGCGGCCATCAGGCGGATCTGCCGGTTCAGGCCCTGCTGCAGGGTGATCCGGAAGCCGAACTTGGCCAGCTTGCTGGTGCGGCACGGCAGCGTGGTTTCATCGTGGATACGAACGCCGCGGGCCATGCCACGCAGGAACTCGTCGGTGACCGGCTTGTTGACCGCCACCATGTATTCCTTCTGGTGGCCGTTCTCGGCACGCAGGATCTGGTTGACGATGTTGCCGTTGCTGGTCAGCAGGATCAGGCCTTCGGAATCCTTGTCCAGGCGGCCGATCGGGAAGATCCGCTGCTCGTGGCCGACGAACTCGACGATGTTGCCCTTGACCGTGCTTTCGGTGGTGCAGGTGATGCCGACCGGCTTGTTCAGCGCGATATAGACATGTTTGCGGCCACCGGCCTTCTTCGCTTCACGGGCGCGCAGCGGCTGGCCGTCGACCAGCACCACGTCACCCTCGCCAACCACCGCACCGGTGCCGGCCGGGTGGCCGTTGACGGTGACGCGGCGTTCGCCGATCAGGCGGTCGGCTTCACGCCGGGAACAGAAGCCGGTTTCGGCGATGTGTTTGTTGAGTCGGATTGTCATCGGCCCATTATCCGGCAAACCCGGGCCGTGCAGGGCACCGGCTGTTCACACATGCAGGGGCGCGTCGGCCGGGGCAGCCTGGTCGGCGTCGAATACCTGGTTGCGACCGGCCCGCTTGGCGCAGTACATGGCGTGGTCGGCACGGCGCAGCAGCGAGGCCAGGTCGTCGTCGTCGCCGTCGCCGCGCAGCACGGCCAGGCCGATGCTGCCCGACACCTCCAGCCCCGGCACGGCCAGCACCCGGGTCACCGCCTGCACCTGCTGGCGCACGGTTTCCAGGCGGGCGAAGGCGCTGGCACGGCTGGCGCCCGGCAGCAGCACCAGGAACTCCTCACCGCCCATGCGGATCACATCGTCGTGGTTGCGCACCGAATCGCGCAGCTGGCGCGCCACCGCCACCAGCACCTGGTCGCCCACGGCATGGCCGAACTGGTCGTTGATGTCCTTGAACAGGTCGATGTCCAGGAACCCGATCGCCAGCGGCTGTTCGTCCTGGACGGCGCGTTCCAGGTACTGCGCCAGCTTGCGCAGGCCGGCGCGTCGGTTCGGCAGGCCGGTCAGGGCATCGGTATCGGCCAGCTGGCGCAGTTCGTCGCGTTGCTGGCGCAGCCGGCCCAGGCGCAGGTTGAGCGCGTAGGCGGCCATCATCAGGAACCAGGTGACGGCCAGCTGCAGCGACTCGATCCGGTAGGCCACCAGCCACTGCGCGTGCAGCGCATCGGCGATGATCATGATCCACCAGGGCGCCAGTGCGCTCAGCCCGGCCAGCGCGTAGCGGTCGCGGTGCAGCACGCCCCAGCTGCCGGCGGCCAGGCAGCCCAGGCAGCCCAGTACGAACACCGCTTCCAGTCCGGCGGCCACACCCGGCAACATCGCAAAGCGCATCCAGGGCACGCCCAGCCCCAGCGCGAACAAGCCCCACATCAGCACATGCTGGGCCGGCCGCGAACGCGGCCAGCGACGGTCGCCGCCACACAGGCGCCACAACACGGGCAGCAGCACCGCCTCGGTAAGGGCACTCAACGACACCAGCCACCACGAGGCCCGGTTCTCGACCGGCAACCACGGCTCGGGATACCCGCTCAACCCGCCCAGCACGGCCTGCCACAGCACCAGCAACAGGCAGATGGCCACGTAGATCAGGAACGAGCGGTCCTTGGTGGTCACATAGCCCATCAGCGCCGACAGCGCCAAGGCAATGGCCACCGCCACGCAGGCCGCGCGCACCAGCAGCCGGGCGGTGTCGTCCTGCTGCACCGGGCTGGGCGCGCCCAGCTGCACGGTGGGAATCCAGCGGGGTTTGATCGGCGCGGCCCACGACACCACGATCGGTTCGTGATCGCCGGCAGTGGGCACCACCACCATGCCCACCCCGGCCCGGAAGCGGGAATCGCGGGTGCGCGCGTCATGCATGCTGCCGCAGATCTGGCGGTCGCCGTGGCTGATGCGCACTTCGCCGGCCAGCACCCCGAACACGTCCACCGCCTGCGGCTCACCGGACCAGCCGCCCGCGGGCGCGGGCACGTGCAGCACCTGCTGGTGGCGGGCCAGCACTTCGGCAGTGCAGGCGCGCTGGGGCGTGCGTTCGGCGGTAGCGGCGCCCAGCAGCAGCACGTCGGTGCCTACCCGGCTGGTGGCGGCGAGCACGGTGTCGGCGGCCGCCCAGGCGGGCAGCAACAGCAGGGCCAGCAGTAGCTGCACTGCGCCCCATTCCATCCACCTGCCGCGCCATCCCCTCACACCGTGCCCCACCCTCGATGCCGCCACGCAGGTCGCGTGTCGCCCCTGGCGGGGATTATCGCCCGAACCTGGCGCTTTCACGCGGCACGTCGCCGCGGGCCCGGCGGGCCATTGGTCTCATGGCAGGCCCGGCCGCCCTTCCGATGGCAACGCACTGCGCCCCGGCCACAGCGCCGGCTGGGTCATCCGCTCCAGCGCCATCGGACGCTCGATCGCATACCCCTGCAGCCCGTCCACCCCCAGCACCTGCAGCTGTTCGGCGACCTCGGTCGATTCCACCCATTCGGCAATCACGGTCATGTGCAGCTCGCGGCCGATCTCGGTGATCGCGCGGACCGCGGCGCGGCTGACCGGATCGATATCCATGTCGCGCACGAATACGCCGTCGATCTTGAGCATGTCCGCCGGCAGCTGGCGCAGGTAGCCAAACGAGGACAGCCCCGAGCCGAAGTCATCCAGCGCTACCTGGCAACCGCGCGCCTTGACCGCTTCGATGAAGCTGCGTGCCTGGGCCAGGCTGCTGATCGCGGCGGTTTCGGTGACCTCGAAGCAGAGCTTGCGCGCCAGCCCGCGGTTGCGCTCGAGCAGGTCGCAGACGAAGGCCAGGAAGCTGGGCTCGGCGATGGACTGCGCCGACACGTTGACGTTGCACAGGCCCAGCCGCTGCACGTGCGCCGGGCACACCTGCAGGTGGCGGAACAGCAGCCCCAGCACGTGCCGGTCCAGTGCCATGCCCATGCCATAGCGCTCCACGGCCGGCATGAACTCACCGGGGGCCTGCAGCAGGCCGTCGGGGTTGCGCATGCGCACCAGCACTTCGTAGTGCAGGAAGCCCGGATCGCCAACGCGCTCGATGCGCTGCGCATACAGCAGCATGCGGTTCTCGGCGATGGCACTGGTCACCCGCGCCAGGCGTTCGGCTTCCTGCCGGCGCTCGTCCAGCGCCATGCGGCTTTCGTTGTAGCAATGCACGCGGTTGCGCCCGGCTTCCTTGGCGGCATAGCAGGCACTGTCGGCCGCACTCATCAGCCAGTTGACGTCCACCGCCTCGCGGGTGACCTCCACCACGCCGATGCTGCAGCTCACCCGCAGGCTGCCGTCGCCGTGCTGGAAGTTGGCCTGGCCCAGCGAACGCACGATCCGCTGCAGCACCTGCTTGGCCTCGTCCTGGGCCGCATTGGCCAGGAACAGCGCGAACTCGTCGCCGCCCAGCCGCCCTACCCAGTCACCCTCGCGCACCGACCCCACCAGGTAGTCGGCGAAGTTGCGCAGCAACTGGTCGCCCGCGGCGTGGCCCAACCCGTCGTTGACCAGCTTGAAATAGTCCAGGTCGATGTAGCACAGGCTGTGCACGCCGCCATGGTTGCGCACGTCGATCAGGGCCTGCTCCAGCAGGCGTTCGATCTCGCGCCGGTTGATCAGCCCGGTCAACGGATCGTGGCTGGCGTGGTGTTCCACTTCGCGGGCCAGCGCATGGTTCTGTGAGACGTCTTCCACGATGGCGAACACCGACACCTCGCGGCCGGCCGTGCGCACCAGCGTGCCGCTCCAGCGCCCCCACATCAGCCCGCCATCGGCGCGCCGGAAGCGCAGCTCGGCCGGGCGCAGCTGGCGACTCCAGTCGATCTGGCCGGCGTCGTCGAGCACCAGTTCGCCCTCGGCCACCAGGTCCTGCATGGACAGCCCGAGCAGCGCCTCGCGCGAGTAGCCCAGGATGTCGGCCATGGCCTGGTTGACCTCCATGACGCCACCGGCCTGGTCGAACTTGAGCATGCCCACCGTGGCCTGGTAGAAGGCCGCACGGAAGCGGCTTTCCTGTTCCAGCAGGTCGTGCCGCACCCGTCGCGACAGCATCACGGCCACGAGGGTGATCAACAGCACCGACAATCCGCCCACCAGCAAGGTGGTGATGCGCACGATCGAGGCCGTGCGCTGCAGCGACATCGAAAAGGCCTTGGCACGGGCCTGCAGGTCACGATCCAGGGCCTGCAACTGGTCCAGCAGCATCGCCTGGGTGACCGGCTCGACCTCGCCGCGGGCATGCAGCGCCTGTCCCGCGCCGACCAGCCCGGCCAATTGCAGCAGGGGGACGTCGGTCTGTCGCCACAGCCGCACCGCATCCTTGAAATAGCCCAGGTGGCCCAGGTAGCGGAACGACAGGATCAGGCGGTTGATGTCACCGGGCGCGTTGCCGCCAGCCAGGAACCCGCGCCGGGCCCGGGCCAGGTCGGCGTCGTCCTGCTCCAGCGCACGCCGCGCGTCCAGGTCGCCCAACGGCACGGTCAGCGCCTGGCGCGCCTCGGCCAGGTCACGCGGCCGACCGTGGGTGATATAGCGGTTGAGCGCGAAGCTGGCCTGCTGCTGGCTGCGTGACCAATGGCTCTGCCCGACGATCCACGCGGTGGACGCGGCCTGCAGCTCCTGGATCAACGCCGAAATGCCCACCAGGCCGATCGCCATGCCGGTCAGCAGGACGAAGCGCAGGGTCAATCCCCGCGTGAGGTACGGTACTGCCGTTGCACCAACATCCCTGCCAGTTGCCAGCATCGCGGATCCCCCCGGAGCCGTGGAGTGGGTGGTGTATCGAGCCCATCAACGGTCAGGCTAGATCGGGAGATGTTGAAACGGTGCGAAACCGGCCGGCGGCGCGTTGCGGCATTTCCGCCCCCCGGAAACGACAACGCCAGCCCGAAGGCTGGCGTTGTCTGGATCGCGTGGGCGATCAGCCGTTGCGCGGACCGCGCGGCTTGAAGCCGTCACGGCGCGGCGGGCGATCGTTGCCGCCCGGGCCGCCCGGACCACGATGGCCGCCCGGACCACCCGGACCACGCGGCTTGCCACCGAACTTCGGCTTGAACGCCGGGCGCGCCGACGGGGTCAGGTCTTCACCCGGCTCGACCTTGCGCATCTGAAGCTGCTGGCCCGAGACCCACACCTTCTTCAGGTGGGTCAGCAGGTCCTGCGGCATTTCGGCCGGCAGGTCCAGCACCGAGAAGTCGTCATGAATGTCGATGCGGCCGATGAAGCGGCTTTCCAGCCCGGCTTCATTGGCGATCGCGCCGACGATGTTGCCCGGCTTGACGCCGTGCACATGGCCCACTTCGATGCGGAAGGTTTCCATGCCCGGCTCGGCGGCACCGCGCGGGGCGATGTCACGGCGCGGGGCGCGTTCGAAGCCGCCGTCGCTGTTGCCGAAGTCGCCTTCCGGACGCGGCGGACGCGGGCCACGGTCGTCTTCACGGCGCGGGCCACGCTCGAAGCGCGGCTCGAAACGGGCCGGACGCTCGCCACGGTCATTGCTGCGGTCGTTGCGCTGGTGCGGGGCACGCTCTTCACGGGCACCACGGACCGGCGGGGTCAGCAGGAACGGCGAATCGCCCTGCAGCAGCTTGGCCAGCGCGGCGGCGATCTCGATGGCCGGCACGTTCTTCTCGCCTTCCAGGCGCTGCAGCAGGTCGCGGTAGAACTCGGTGCCGCCGGCATCGAGTACATCGCTGATGCGGCTCATGAACTTGGTGATGCGGGTGTCGTTGACCGCGTCCACGCTCGGCAGCTGCATCTCTTCGATGGGCTGGCGGGTGGCGCGCTCGATGGCACGCAGCATGCCCTTTTCACGCGGGGTGGCGAACAGGATCGCGTCACCGGTGCGGCCGGCACGACCGGTACGACCGATGCGGTGCACGTAGCTTTCGGTGTCGTACGGGATGTCGTAGTTCAGCACGTGGCTGATGCGCTCCACGTCCAGGCCGCGGGCGGCCACGTCGGTGGCCACCAGGATGTCGAGCTTGCCTTCCTTCAGCATGCCGATGGTGCGCTCGCGCTGGGCCTGCTGCATGTCGCCGTTGATGGCGGCCGCGGCCAGGCCACGGGCCTGCAGCTTCTCGGCCAGCTCTTCGGTGGCCGCCTTGGTACGCGAGAAGATGATCATCGCGTCGAACGGTTCCACTTCCAGGATGCGGGTCAGCGCGTCCAGCTTGTGCATGCCGCTCACCCACCAGTAACGCTGGCGGATGTTGGCCGAGGTGGTCGTCTTGCTGACGATGGTCACTTCGGCCGGGTTCTTCAGGTAGGTCTGCGCGATGCGGCGGATCTGCGACGGCATGGTGGCCGAGAACAGGGCGACCTGGCGCGTCTCCGGCAGCTTCTTCAGCACGGCTTCGACGTCGTCGATGAAGCCCATGCGCAGCATTTCATCGGCTTCGTCCAGCACCAGCGTCTTCAGCTCGGACAGGTCCAGGGTGCCGCGCTCGAGGTGATCGATCACGCGGCCCGGGGTGCCGACGATGACGTGCACGCCACGGCGCAGGGCCTGCAGCTGCTGGCCGTAGGGCTGGCCGCCGTACACCGGCAGCACGCGGAAGCCGGGGATGCCCGACGAATAGGTCTGGAACGCCTCGGCGACCTGGATGGCCAGTTCGCGGGTGGGCGCCAGCACCAGCACCTGCGGCTTGGTCTGGTTGAAATCGAGGTTGGACAGCACCGGCAGCGCGAAGGCGGCGGTCTTGCCGGTACCGGTCTGGGCCTGGCCGAGCACGTCGCGGCCTTCCAGCATCGCCGGGATCGTGGCAGCCTGGATGGGCGACGGGGTTTCGTAGCCGACGGTGGCGACGGCCTGCATCACAGCGTCGGACAGGCCGAGGTCTGCGAACAGCAGCGGCGCGGAGGTTTCTTGGGACATGGGGAACTCCAAAGCACTGCCGTTGAGGAGGCAGTGAGATAAAAAAGGGGATGGTCCGCGCTTTGGGCGCCCTTTCTTATCGCGTGCCCTAGCGCTGCTCGGTCGGAGGAGAATTCACTCGCTCAGGCCGCGATGATACTCCATCGTTCCTGAACAACGCGTACAGATTTCCGCATGGATGCCGTTCTGCCGCCTGCTGGCGCACAATACGCGCCCTTTCCCGGCCCGGTCCCACGTCCGCGCCCTTTCCCAGGATACCCGTTCCATGCAGACCCTCGAATTTGAACTGGACCGCGACTACGTCGAGCTCAAGCAGCTGCTCAAGCTGGCCGACCTGGTCACCAGCGGCGGCGAGGCCAAGACCGTGATCGGCGACGGCCAGGTCCTGGTCGACGGCGAGGTCGAGCTGCGCAAGGCCTGCAAGATCCGCGGCGGCCAGGTGGTGCAGTTCGGCGACACCACCATCAACGTGCTGGCCGACAGCGACGCCCCCTGACCCACCTCAGACCCGCGCGTCGCGCTGGGTCAGGTGGGCGGCGATCAGCTGGCGGAACGGGGCCACCCCGTGCGCCAGGCGCAACCCGGCCCGGCGCAGCATCCGCGCGGGCAGGCGGTCATCGGTGTACAGCGTGGCAATGGCATTGGTGGCCTCGTACAGCGGGCGCGAGGCCAGCCGGTGGCCGCGTTCAAAGCGGGCCAACCCGGCCGGGGCGCCGATGTCGCCGCCGCGGGCCGCCGCCTCGTTCAGCACGCTGGCCAGCCGGTGCGCGCCGGCCAGGCCCAGGTTGAACCCATGCGCGGTGACCGGGTGCATGCCCACGGCCGCATCGCCGATCAACGCGCAGCGATCGCCCACGAACGCATGGGCATACACCCCCACCAGCGGATAGGCCACCGGGGCCGCGCTGGGCACCATCGCCCCCAGCCGCTGCTCGAACAAGCCACTGATGCTGTGCCCGAAGCGGGCCGGGTCCTGCGCCATCAAGGCCTCGATCTGGCGCGGCGGCAGGGTGATCACCGCCGACGCCTGGTCGCCATTGAGCGGCAGCAGCGCCATCGTGCGGCCGTACCCGAACCACTCCCACGCGGTGTGCTGGTGCGGCACCTCGATCCGCATCCGGCAGACCAGCATCGACTTGCCGAAGTCGCGCATGCGCGCCCCGATCCCAAGCATGCGCCGGGTACTGGAGAAGCGGCTGTCGGCGGCCACCACCAGGCGCGCGGCCAGGCGGCGACCATCGGCCAGGGTGACCACGCTGCGCCCTGCCCCCGGCACGATGCCGGCCACGCGCGTTTCATCCAGGATCTGCAGGCCCGGCTGGTCCTGCACGCTGGCCCAGGCGGCGCGGCGGATCAGATGGTTGGGTACCAGCCAGCCCAGATCCTGCGTATCGCGCTGGGTGGCGGCAAAGGTCAGGGCGAACGGCGAGCTGCCGTCCATCACCTTGGCGTCGCGCAGCGGGGAGATCTCGGCCGGGTCCAGCCGCTGCCAGATGCCAAGCGTCTCCAGGATCTGCCGCGAAGCGTGGGTCAGCGCAATCTCGCGGCCATCGAAGGCGGCCTCCGCCAGTGCCGCGCGCGGCTGCTGTTCCACCAGCGCCACCTGCAGGCCGCTGCCGGCCAGCGCGCGGGCGAAACACAGCCCGGCCGGGCCGGCGCCCACCACCACCACGTCCACCGGCTGCTCCGGCATGCACTGCTCCTGGGGGGGTTGGTCCGACATGTCCGATCCTGCGGTGACTGGTCCATGCCAGCTTAGCGCTGATCGCGCGGGCCGCGCCTTGATCTGGATCAGCGGCCGCAGCCGCCGTTCACTGGCCCGTTACAGCAACGCCCACAGCAACAGCACGATGCCCACCAGCGAGGCCAGCCACACCAGGCTGCGCACGTACGGCACGCCGGCTGCGTACAGCGGCAGATACACCACCCGTGCCCAGAAATAGAGCTGCGCGGCCAGCGCGGTCAGCCCGTCCTGACGCTGGGTCAGCACCACCGCCAGGATCGCCGCCGCGAAGAACGGGAAGGTCTCCATGAAATTGGACTGCGCACGCTGCAGGCGACCGGTCAGCGGCCGCACCGGCGGGTTCTGCCCATCGCGGGCCGACGCATTCCACTGCAGCCCGCGCTCGCGGGTGACCGCGGTGGAGGCGGCAAACAGGTGCACGATGCCCAGCACCATCGACCACACCAGCATCTGGATCTCGATACTCATGCTGCACTCCTCAGGCAATGACGGGGTCGATCAGGGGGTAGCGGCGCGCACGCTGTAACCGGCCAGGCGCCAGACCCGGTCGTCGTCCAGCCGGAACGACACCAGCTCGCGTACCGGCTGGGCGCTATTGGCAAACCGGGTGGGGAAGCTGACGTTGATGTACAGCCCTTCGGGCACGGTTGCGCCGGCGGCGTACTTGACCCGGGTCACCACCGGCTGGCCACGCGCCGCCAACGCGCCAAGGCGCTTGCGGTCGGCGTTGAGCTGGCTCACGAAGGCCTGTTCGGTGACCGACTTCTTCGCCACGGCCGAGGCGCCTTTCCATGCCTCGGCAGCGCGGTTGGTGTCCACCAGCTGCGCCACCTGCAATGCGGCTGCACTCATTTCCGCATCCTGCTTGTGCACCTGCGCCTGCTGCGCCGGGGTCAGGGCCGGACGTGCAGCGGGTGCGGCCGCCGGCGCCGGGCGCGCAGGGGCCGGCGCGGGCGTGGCCGGCGGCGGGGTCTGGGCCTGGGCAACAGCAGCAAGCAGGAACGAAGACAGCAGCAGCGGAACACGCATCAGGACACCGTTGGCTGGAAGGATCCAGGCCAGTCTACGGGAACCCCGTGAGTGGTTCGTCAGTTGCGCTCGGCGGTTTCCGGCAGTGGCTGGCCGACGTCGCTGGCGGTGCGCTCGGCCGGCGCGTCATGGCCGGGCGCAACGCTGGACGGCAGCAGCGTGGACACGTCGATCTCCGACAGCGGGCTCTCGTCCGGGCAGGTGGCATCGGGGAAACCGTAGCGCTGCTTGAGCGTCTGCCCGCAGCTGTTGACGGTCTCCAGTTCGGTGCCTTCGCGCTTGCAGGTCTGATCGAAGGCGATCAGGAACGCATCTTTGCGGCGCACGAAATCATCGCCGCATTTGCGCATCTGCTTGATCCGCTCCAGGTCGTCCTGCACCGCGTTGGTGCCATCCAGCCCGAACTGGCGCAGCTCGTCGCTGGTCAGCAGGCGCAGGCTGCGGTTGGGCACGGTCATCATCAGGTCGGCCACGCCCACCGCCACGCCGTTGCGCTGCAGGTAGTCCTTGACGTTGTCGTAGACCTCATGGAGCTCGCGGTTGAGTTCGGCCCGCGACGTTGCCTTGGAACTGATCCGCATCATCCGATGGATGCCGACCTTGCCGGCCACCAGGCGGTTGTCGCCGGCGGCCAGCACGAACACGCAGGCGCTGTGGCAGACCGAGCCTTCACGGATCCAGATGGTCCAGTTGGATTCGCCGATGCGGTCGCCGGCCACGATGGCCGCTTCCACCTGGCCACCGCTGGAATCCAGATCGAGCACGCGCTTGGAGATGCGTTGCGCGTCGGCCACCATCGCCAACCGCGCCACCAGCTCGGAGAAGCCGGGGTTGATCTTGCCCACGTAGCGCACGCGCACCAGCCCGCGCTCCACGCACGGTGCCAGCGCGGCGTCGATGCTGGCGCGGTCCAGCGTTTCCAGCGCGATGCCATCGCCGCCTTCGCCGGCGTAATCGGTGTCGCAGCTCACCCACGCCTTGCCGTTCTCCAGCGTCGCCTCGCCCCAGCCCTGGTCGCCGCGCTTGGGCGGCAACGGGGCCGGTGCCGGCGCATCGGCGGCGTTGAACGACACCATGTGGTCGCCATCGGCGGTCTGTGCACGCACCGCCTTGTCGGCGGCAGTGACGTTGCCGGGATTCTCCAGCTGGCTGCAACCGGCCAGACCGAGGCACAACAGGGGCAACCACCACGACTTGAGCAACATGAACGACCCGGTATCCGTACGAAGGAGCGCGCGCAGCGGCGCGTGAACACACAGTCTAGTGTGCGCGACCGTCTGCGCGGGAACCTGCCCTGAACCAGCGCGACCGACCGTCGCATTGCTGTCCGAAAATGGCGAGCCGAGCGCCGCGGCCGGGCATAGACTGGCCCCCATGGACACCGCCCTGCCCCTGGACTACGCCGCCTGCGAAAGCGCCCGCCTTGCCCGCGATGCGCGCTTTGACGGGGTGTTCTTCACCGCCGTGCGCAGCACCGGCATCTACTGCCGGCCCGTGTGCCCGGCGCCCCCGCCGAAGCCGCGCAACGTGGACTACTACCCCACCGCTGCGGCGGCCGCGGCGGCCGGGTTCCGCCCCTGCCTGCGCTGCCGCCCGGAACTGGCGCCGGAGGCCCAGGACGCCCTCAGCAACGAAACGCTGCAGCGCGCCTTGGCCCTGATCCACGATGGCTACCTGCAGGACGCCGCCGTACCCGCGCTGGCCACCCGGCTGGGACTGAGCGCGCGCCAGCTGCAGCGCCTGTTCGTGGCACGCCTGGGTGCGGCGCCGGCGCAGATCCATGCCACCCGCCGCCTGTTGCTGGCCAAGCAGCTGCTGACTGAAACCGCGCTGCCGGTCACCGACGTGGCCATGGCCGCCGGCTACAACAGCCTGCGCCGCTTCAACGCCGCCTTCGTGGACGGCTGCGGCATGCCGCCCACCGCGATCCGCCGCCAGCGCGGCGCGCTTGATGACGGCGCGCTGACCCTGCGCCTGGGCTACCGGCCGCCGCTGGATTTCGCCGCGATGCTGGCGTTCCTGCGCCGCCGCTCCATTCCCGGCATCGAATGCATCGAGGCGGACAGCTATCAGCGCGTCATCGGCCCGCCCGAACGGCCCAGCGTGCTGCGCGTTACCGCCGACCCCAAACGCGCCGAACTGCGCCTGCAGCTCGGCCAGATCGACCCGCGTGCCATTCCCGGAATCGTGCGCCGGGTGCGTCGCATCTTCGACCTCGATGCGGACCTGCGCATCGTGCACGCCACCCTGGCGCAGGACCCGCTGCTCGCGCGCGGCATCGCGCTGCGCCCGGGGCTGCGCGTGCCCGGTGGCTGGGATGGTTTCGAAGTGGCGGTGCGCGCAGTGCTCGGCCAGCAGGTCAGCGTGGCCGCCGCCACGACCCTGGCGCGCCGCGTGGTGGATCGGTTCGGACAGGACCTGGCGGGCATGCCGGCCGGACTGGACCGCCAGTTCCCCACCCCGCAGGCACTGGCCGAGGCGCCGTTGGAGAGCATCGGGCTGCCGAAAACCCGCGCCGCCACCGTGCGCGCCGTGGCCCTGGCGGTGGCCGAAGGCCGCCTGGATTTCAGTGCCGGCCAACGCCTGGAGAGTTTCGTCGAACGCTGCGTGGCCTTGCCCGGAATCGGGCCGTGGACCGCGCATTACATGGCACTGCGCGCACTGGCGCTTCCCGATGCATTCCCCGCCGGCGACCTGGTGCTGCAGCAGGTGCTTGGCGGCCCGACCCGCCTGAGCGAACGCGCCACCGAAGCGCGCTCGCAGGCCTGGCGACCGTGGCGCGCCTATGCGGTGCTGCACCTCTGGCACCTGTCCACCCCCACTTCCGGAGCGACCCCATGACCCTGTTCTACGACACCTTCGACAGCCCCATCGGCGCATTGACCGTGGCCGGTGACGCCCAGGGCATCCACCACATCCTGTTCGAGAACAACCGCTACGACGCCAAGGGCCGCGCGCAGTGGCAGCACGACGCCGATGCACTGCGCGATGCGCGTACGCAACTGCTGCAGTACCTGCAGGGCGAACGCCAGCGCTTCGCCTTGCCGCTGGCCCCGCATGGCACGCCCTTCCAGCTGCGCGTGTGGAAGGCGCTGGCCGACATTCCGTTCGGCCAGACCTGGAGCTACGTGGAGCTGGCCCGCCACATCGGCCACCCGACGGCCAGCCGCGCGGTCGGTGCCGCCAACGGCCGCAATCCGTTGCCGATCGTGCTGCCCTGCCACCGCGTGATCGGCAGCAGCGGCGCACTCACCGGCTTCGGCGGCGGACTGCCGACCAAGGCCGCGCTGCTGCAGCTGGAAGCGCACACCGGCGCGCTGTTCGCCTGATCGCGCAGGTGATGCACACGGCGCACCTGGGCTGACCCTGCCATCGGTTGTCTTCGCCGCGTCACCCCGCCGGACTATCATGGCCGGATGACTTCCGTCCGCCTTTCGTTGGCGCTTGCCGCCACCCTCGCGTTGACCAGCTGTGCCAGCGTTCCTTTCGACTCCGCGACGGCCGGCCGCGCGCCGGTTGCCGCGCCCGCCACCACGCCGAAGTTGCTACTGGTGTCCATCGACGGCCTGCGCGCGGACATGCTCGACCGCGGCATCACCCCCAACCTGTCGCGCCTTGTCGACGGGGGCGTGCGTGCACGCTGGATGACGCCGTCCTATCCGTCCCTGACCTTCCCCAACCACTACACCATCGTCACCGGGCTGCGTCCGGACCATCACGGCATCATCCACAACAGCATGCACGAGGACGCACTGGGCAGCTTCCGCCTGAGCAAGCGTGAAGCGGTGACCGATGCACGCTGGTGGGGCGGCGAGCCGATCTGGGTGGGCGCGGAGAAAGCCGGTGTGCGCACCGCGACGTGGTCCTGGCCCGGCAGCGAAGCCGCCATCCAGGGCATCCGCCCCAGTCAGTGGCGAACCTACGATGCCAGCGTGCCGTTGCCCGACCGGGTAGACCAGGTGCTGGGCTGGGTCGGCCAGACCGATGGCGATGCGCCGCGGCTGGTCACGCTGTACATGGAGCAGGTTGACCACGCCGGCCACGACCATGGCCCGGATTCACCGGAGTATGCCGCCGCGATCGGCGAGGTCGACCAGGCCATTGGTCGGCTGCTGGACGGCCTGCAATCGCGCGGGCTGGAGAACAGCACCAACGTGATCGTGGTGTCCGACCACGGCATGGCCAGCGTGCCCGACGGCCAGACCATCGCCATCGAAGACATGGTCGACCCGACGATTGCCACGGATGTGTCGATGGGGCAGTCGGTGGGGTTCGCGCCCTTGCCGGGCAAGCGCCGCGAAGCCGAAAAGGTGCTGCTGGGTGCACACGCGCAATACGACTGCTGGACCCGGCAGACGCTGCCGGCGCGCTGGCACTACGGGTCCAACCCGCGCATTCCGCCGATCGTGTGCCAGATGCACGAGGGCTGGAACGCGCTCAGCCGCGCCAGCGTAGCCAAGCGCCCCCCCGGCACCCGCGGTTCGCACGGGTACGACAACGCCCTGCCCTCGATGCGCGCGGTGTTCATCGCACGCGGTCCGTCGTTCAACCAGGGCCAGACCATCGCAGGCTTCGACAACGTCGACGTGTACCCGCTGCTGGCGCGCCTGCTGGGCATTCCAGCGGCCCCCAATGATGGCGATGCCGAGCGGCTGCTGCCGGCGCTGCGCTGATCTGCCTGCCGCGCGCGCCGCGCGGCCTGTGCGTGACGCATAAAAAAAACGCGGCGCAAGCGCCGCGTTTTCTTCGACCCGCCAGGCGGGATCAACCGGCCTTGGCGACAGCCTTCTTGGCCACGGCCTTCTTGGCCGGTGCCTTGGCAACGGTCTTCTTGGCGACCGGCGCAGCTGCGCCCACGGCCACCTTGCTCACCACGTGCGAGCGCGAATTGCCGTAGCTGGCGTTGAAACGCTTGCCCTTGGCGGTCTTGCGGTCACCCTTACCCATGTCGTCAACTCCTTAGTCTGAAACCTGATTCTGATTACCCCGCACTGACACGGGTTCGGCGGGGCCGCCCTCTCAGGCGCCCCCGCGCACGATCTGGAAGCCTACCATGCGCGCTCTCAATGAGCACAGCTGGCGTCATGGACGTGGCCGTGGTTCAGGCGCAGGTTGACCAGATGGGCCACGCCGACCAGCACGCCGCCCAGGGTCATCACCACCGCATGCGGCACCGCCGAGTGGTGCAGCGGGTCATACAGCAACCCCGCCCACAGCGCGGTCAGGCCCGGGATCAGAAAGGCCAGCGCGCGCAGCGCGCCGTGCCGGCGCCAGCCCCAGACCAGGCTGAACAGGCCCAGCAGGGTGACAAAGCTCACCAGGGCCAGCTCCACGCCGTCGCCCATCCAGACCGACAGCCCCAACGACGGCGCAGCCGCCAGCAGCACCGGCAGCACAGCGCAATGCACGGCGCACAGCAACGAGCCGGTGGCACCGAAACGATCCAGCAAATGGCGAACACGAGCGAACAGGGGCATGACTTCCAGCAGGGTCGGCGAAGCGTTATGGAATAATATAACATCAATCCTGACGCGCACCCCTGCCTCCCCCTGACTTGCCCTCCCCCGTCCCGTTACGGGATTCGCGCGCCCCACCATTGATATATTGTAACAATTGACCGAAGGCCCTTGCCCTATGCGCTCCAGCTCCCTCCTGCTCACCCCCCACGCCCTGTCCCTGGCGCTTGCCGCCGCCCTGCTGCCGTCGCTGGCCATGGCCGCGGACGCCCCCGGCAACCACCGCGACGGCCACCTGACCGAGCTGTCCACCGTGAAGGTCACCGCCTCGCCGCTGCAGGGTGATGCCGAATCGCTGGCCCGCCCGGTCGACGTGCTGGCCGGTGAGCGCCTGGATGAGCAGAAGGCTGGCACCCTCGGTGACACCGTAGCCAAGCTGCCCGGCGTGCAGAGCACGTTCTTCGGCCCCGGCGTCGGCCGCCCGATCATCCGCGGCCAGGAAGGCCCGCGCGTGGCGGTGCTGTCCAACGGCATGGGCAACATGGATGCCTCCACGGTGAGCGCCGACCATGCGACCAGCATCGAGCCGTTCCTGGCTGACCAGATCGAAGTGCTGAAGGGTCCGGCCACGCTGCTGTTCGGCAGTGGCGCGATCGGCGGCGCGGTCAACGTGGTCGACGGCCGCATCGCCCGCGAACTGCCGGACCGTCCGCTGAGTGGTCGCGCCGAACTGCGCGGCAATTCGGTCAATGATGAGCGCAGCGGCATGTTCCGCCTGGACGGTGTCAGCGGCAACGTCGTGCTGCATGTCGACGGCCTGGTCCGCAACGGCGATGACTACCGCATTCCCGGCTACGCGGTGATCGACGGCCTGGAAGACCACAGCGGCCACGACCACGCCGAAGGCGACACCGACGAACCGCGCCGCGGTCGTCTGGACAACAGTTCGATCCGCACCCGCGCCGGCGGCGTCGGTGCCACCTGGCTGGGCGATGACGGCTACTTCGGTGTGTCCGCCAGCACCTACCGCACCAACTACGGCATTCCCAACGGCGCGCACGTGCATGCCGACGACGACCATGATCATGACCACGATCACGACCATGGCGACGAGGAAGAAGGCGACGAGCATGACGTCCGCATCGACATGGTGCAGAACCGCTTCGAAGCCAAGGGCGGCATCTACCAGCCGACCTCGTTCCTGAAGAACATCAGCCTGCGTACGGCCTACACCGACTACGAGCACACCGAACTGGAAGCCGGCACGCCGGCCACGCGCTTCACCAACCGTGGCATCGAAGGCCGCCTGGAAGCGGTGCAGGAACAGATCGGCGGCTGGGACGGCGCGTTCGGCCTGCAGTTCGGCAACAGCGACTTCGGCGCGAAGGGCGAGGAAGCGTTCGTGCCGGACACGGGCACGAAGAACATCGGCCTGTTCGTGCTGCAGGAAAAGCAGTTCGGCGCGTTCAAGCTGGAACTGGGCGGCCGCCATGACCAGGTGAAGCTGGACCCGACCGGCGATTACCGCGCGCGCAAGTTCGACGCCACCAATCTCTCCGCGGCCGGCATCTGGACCCTCAACGACGCCGTCGATCTGCGCTTCGGCATCGACAGCTCCGAGCGCGCCCCGACCAACGAAGAGCTCTACGCCGCCGGCGCGCACATCGCCACCCGCTCGCTGGAAATCGGCGATGCGAACCTGAAGACCGAACGCGGCCAGCGCGTCGAACTGGGCATCCATACCCATAGCGACCGCGTCGACTTCTCCGCGTCGATCTACCAGACCAAGTTCAAGGACTTCATCTACCTGGCCGACACCGGGGTGGTCGAATCCCTGCCGGTCCGCCTGTGGACGCAGCAGGACGCCACCTTCAAGGGTGCCGAAGCGGAAGCGCTGTTCCACCTGTTCGAGGGCAACGCGGGTGATTGGGATCTGCGGGTGTTCGGCGATTACGTGAAGGCGGAGCTGGATGGCAGCGGCAGCCGCAACGTGGACATCGCCGTGCCGCACGGCGATCACAACCACAACTACACCGTGGAGCTGGCCAACACCGGTTACCTGCCGCGGATCGCGCCGGGCCGGGTGGGCGCGGACCTGCGCTGGTCGCGTGACGGCTGGCGCGCATCGGTGGGCGCAGTGCGTTACAGCAGCCAGAAGGACGTGGCGCAGAACGAGGATACGAGCAATGGCTACACGCTGGTGGACGCGCACCTGGCCTACCGTTGGGACCGCAACGACAGCAACAGTTACGAGGTTTTCCTGGACGGCAACAACCTGACCAACCAGGAAGTGCGCCCGCACACCTCGCTGTTGCGCGACTACTCCCCACTGCCGGGCCGCGGCGTCGCCTTCGGTATCCGCGCCTTCTTCTAAAACACGCTTTGCGACTGGGGTCGTTTGATCACCCTGAGGGGGCCGAAAGGCCCCCTTTTTTTTCGAAGCAGAAAGCTCGTTGTTCCACTGTCTACCTGGGTGGGTGGGGGTCTGTGGATTCACGGGACACGCCGCAAGTCCCGCTCCGCGGCCCGGCCCAGCCGCTGGCGGCTGTGCGTTCGGACGCATGCGAGGCAGTGCCTCGCAAGCAATGCGCCCTCACCCTTGTAGGCTCCGTCGCGCCATCCATGGCGCTCAGGGTCCCGTGAACCCACAGACCCCAACCCTCGACAGTTTTACGGTGGCCCAAAAAAACAAGAGCAATCGAAAGCGCTAAAGCAACAACAACAACAACAACAACAACAACAACAAGATCAACAACAAGATCAACTGCCATCGCAACTGCGAAAGCAATTTCTAAAGCAACAACCGCTCCGATAACGAATGCGAGCGTCGCAGCAAACAAAAGCCGCAATGCCCAGCTGTTTGCCAGCACGCGCGTGGTCTGTGAGATGGGTGGCGGGTACGCGGTTCCAGGACCGTTGGGCGCCATGGATGGCGCCCACGAGCCCCCAGGGATGGGTTCACGGCGTGTCCTGGAACCGCGTACCCGCCGCCCATACACGCCAACCACAGGCCACCGCCAAACCGCTCCGGCTCCGGCTCCGGCTCCAGCTCTGGCTCCGGCTCCAGCTCCGGCCCTGGCACTTGACCTTTTACGTGCATATACACGTATGATCCAGCCAGACCACCCGGCGCGCCCTAATGGACCCCACCACCGCCAGCCCATGCACCTGCTTCCGCCTGCGCCGCGCCTCGCGCCAGCTCTCGCAAATCTATGACAGCCACCTGGCGCCGGCCGGACTCAGCCTCAACGCCTACTCCATCCTTCGCCGCGCCCCCGCGCCCCGCCAGCTAGGCGAACTCGCCGACGCCCTCGGCATGGACCGCACCACCCTCACCCGCAACCTCAAACCGCTCCTCCTCGCCGGCTGGCTCCAGGAACAACGCGGTCACGACGCCCGCCAACGCCTCATCGCCATCACCCCCGCCGGCAAAGCCGTCCTGCGCCGCGCCCGACCCCTCTGGCAGCGCGCCCAGGCACACGTCGAACGCGCCTTCGGCACCCTCCCCACCACCCACCTCAACGCCCTCCTCGACCAGCTCGACCACGCCCTCGCGCCCGGAGCCCCCGCATGACCGCCCAGCCCGCCCACCCGCGTGCCCCGACCATGCACTGGGGCCTGCTCGTCGCCGCCTCCGCCATCCTCATGGTCACCATGGGCGTGCGCCAGACCAGCGGCCTCTACCTCGACCCCATCCACCGCAGCACCGGCGTCAGCATTGTTGAAATCAGCTTCGCCCTCGCCATCGGCCAGTTCGTCTGGGGCGCCGTACAACCCGTCTTCGGCGCCGTGGCCGACCAGCGCGGCGCGCTCCCCGTACTGCTGTTCGGTGGCGTCCTGCTCGCCATCGGCCTCCTGCTCGCCCCCTACCTCACCAGCCCGCTCGGCCTCAGCGTCAGCCTCGGCCTGCTCATGGCCGCCGGTGCCGGCGCCGGCAGTTTCTCCGTACTGATCGGCGCCACCGCGCACCGCCTGCCCGCTGAAAAACGCTCCTTCGCCGCTGGCCTCATCAACGCGGGCGGCTCGCTGGGCCAGTTCGTGTTCGCCCCCCCCGTGCAATGGATCATCACCAGCGCCGGCTGGGCCCGCGCCATGTTCACCATGGCCGCCATCACCCTGCTCTCGCTCCCCCTGGCCTGGCCCCTGCGCCGCCGTGCCGGCGATCATGCCGCCGACGCCAGCGCCGCAGACGACGGCGGCCTGCGCGCACAACTGCGCCTGGCCGTGCGCGACCGCAGCTACTGGTGCCTGCACCTGGGCTTCTTCACCTGCGGCCTGCACATCGCCTTCCTGGTCACCCACCTGCCCGGCGAAATCGCCCTGTGCGGGCTGTCGCCCACCGTCGCCTCCACCTCGATCGCGCTGATCGGCCTGTTCAACATCGCCGGCAGCCTCATCGTCGGCGCGCTCGGCCAGCGCTACCGCATGAAGTACCTGCTGTTCTGGATGTACGCCAGCCGCGCGGTGATGATCGGCGTGTACCTGGTCGCCCCGCCCACCCCGACCACCTTCTACGTGTTCTCCGCCGCGCTCGGCTTCACCTGGCTGGCCACCGTCCCGCCCACCGCCGGCCTGGTCGGCAAGCTGTTCGGGCCGCGCTACCTCGGCACCCTGTTCGGCTTGACCCTGCTCTCGCACCAGCTCGGCGGCTTCTTCGGCGCGTGGCTGGGAGGCGTGGCATTGGCCCACTCGGGCAACTACCTGTGGATGTGGTACGCCGACATCGCGCTGGCCGCCATCGCCGCCCTGGTCAACCTGCCGATCCGCGAAGCGCGCTACAGCTGCCATGGGGTAAACGCGACACGCTGAGGGGCGTGCGTAATCGTTCCCCTGGGAGTGTCAACACCGCATAACGTCGGGAGTGCTTTAATCGCGGACACATTCGTCCGAAAATGCAGCATGACCTCCCAACGTGCCGATGCGGCTGCCCGCCGCGCCCTCATCCTGGATGCCGCCGACGCGGTGTTCGGGCAGCATGGCGTCACTGCCCCGCTCGACCTGGTGGTCGAACGCGCGCAGGTCGGCCGCGCCACCCTGTACCGCAATTTCCCCGACCGCACCGCGCTGGTGGAGGCGCTGCTGCAGCGCACGGTGGCCCGCATCAACCGCCAGGTACAGAGCCTGGGCGAGCGCGATGATGCCTTGTTCGAAGTGCTCGAAGGCATGGCCGCCCGCATCGTGCAGTCGCCGGCGTTGTCGGACTACTGGCGCGCGGTAGACCCCGATGACCCGGCCATCAAGGCCGCGCGGCACACCATCTGGGGCCTGCTGGAAGCACCGATCCAGCGCGCGATCGCCGCCGGTCTGTGCCGTGCGGACCTGCAGGTGACGGACATTTCACTGATCTCAGGCATGCTGGGAGCCGCGCTGCGTGGCAAGTCCCGCGAAGAGCGGGCCAAGCTGGTGGCGCGCGCCCTGCAGTTGCTGCGTACCGGACTGCGGGGACCCGTCGACGCGGAGGGCTGATGGCGCAGTACCTCAAACCGATCCCGGACTGGGAAGACCACGAAAAGCCGACGCTGCCCGGCTCGGCGTCGATGCCGTGGCATCCCTGGCACCGGCGCGTGGCCTATGCCGCCGTGGCGCTGCTGGTGGGCATCACCGGCGGGCTGGGCAATGCGCTGGTCACCGCCAACCTGCCGTTCATGCAGGGCCAGCTCGGCTTGACCCCGGCGCAGGGCAGCTGGCTGGTGGCCGCCTATGCGATGGTCAATGTCACCGCCAACCTGCTCGCCTTCAAGTTCCGCCAGCAGTACGGCATTCGCCTGTTCGCCGAAATCGGCCTGGGCCTGTATGCGGCGCTGGCGGTGCTGCACCTGTTCGTGGGCAGCTATGAAACCACCGTGCTGACCCGCGCGGCCAGCGGGTTTGCCGGCGCCGCCTGCAGCACCTTGGGCACGCTGTACATGCTGCAGTCGCTGCCGCGCAAATACACCGGCAACCTGCTGGTGATCGGCGTGGGCATCTCGCAGCTGGCCGTGCCGATCGCCTGGCTGGTGTCGCCGGGGCTGGTGGACACCGGCCAGTGGCACAACCTGTACCTGTTCGAGGCCGGGCTGGCCCTGTGCGCCTTCGCTGCGGTGGTGGTGTTGAAGCTGCCGCCGGGCGTGCAGATCAAGGCATTCGAGCCGTTGGACTTCCTCACCTTCGCCCTGCTCGCCCCGGCAGTGGGCCTGCTGGTGGTGGTGCTGGCCCAGGGCTATGTCCGCTGGTGGCTGGATACGCCGTGGCTGGGCTGGGCGCTGGTGGCCTCCATCACGTTGGCCACCGCCGGCTTCATCCTCGAGCACTACCGGCGCAACCCGCTGCTGCAGACGCGCTGGCTGGCCAGCCTGCCGGTGCTGCACTTCATCGTCGGCGCGTTCCTGATCCGCTTTCTCACCACCGAACAGTCGTACGGCGTGGTCGGGTTGATGCGTCAGCTGGGCATGGGGCCGGACCAGATGCGCCCGTTGTTCGGGGTGATCCTGGCCGGTGTGGTCACCGGCATCGCGGCCGCCTCGCTCACCTTCGGCCCCAAGCGCATCATCGCCCAGCTGCTGATGGCCATTCTGCTGCTGGGCAGCGCGGCCCTGCTCGACCAGAGCCGCACCAGCCTGGACCGCCCGCACGATTTCTACGCCAGCCAGTTCCTGGCCTCGGTGGGCGCCGGCATGTTCATGGGACCGTTGATCATGCTCGGCATCACCCAGGCCTTGAAGCAGGGCGTGGACCACATGATCACCTTCCTGGTCACCCTGTCGATCACCCAGACCCTGGGCGGGTTGGCCGGCTCGGCGGTGCTGGGCACCTACCAGCTGCACCGCGAGCAGCTGTATTCCAGCGCACTGGTCAGCCAGCTTGACCCGGCCGACGGCGTGGTCGCGCAGCGCCTGAAACAACAACAGCAGCTCTACGCCGGATTGATCACCGACCCGGTGCAGCGCAGTGCGCAGGGCACGGCGCAGTTGGCGCTGACCGCCCGCCGCGAAGCCAACGTGCGCGCCTTCAATGATGTGTTCCGGCTCAGCGGCACGGTCGCGCTGGGCTTCCTGGGTTGGTTGCTGCTGCTGTCGGTGCGTACCGCCGTCCTCAAGCAGTGGCGCAAGCGCCACCCCGCGCCCTCTTCCCCTTCAGTCGCGGCGCCGTTGCCCGCCCCGCCACGATGAGTCCCCCCATGCCCACGCCCCCCCCCCGCGACGACAGCGCACCCGAGAACGTCAACCCGGCCCCGCCGACCGATGCCGCCCCCGTCAGCAGTGCGGCCGCGGCGGGTGCGGTGCCGCCGCCGAGCGCGCCCAAGTACCTCAAGCCGAGCACCCGCAGCGTAGTGATCATGATCGTGATCGCGCTGCTGGGCATCGCGCTGATCCTGCGCGCGTGGTCGTTGTGGCCGTTCGACAGCACCCGGGTAAGTACCGACAACGCCTACGTGCGCGGCCAGATCACCGTGCTGGCGCCGCAGGTCAACGGCTATGTCACCGAGGTGCTGGTCAAGGATTTCCAGCACGTCAAACAGGGCGACCCACTGGTGCGCGTCGATGACCGCATCTACAAGGAAAAAGTGGCGCAGGCCCAGGCCGACCTGGACAGTGCCAAGGCCGCGCTGGCCAACTCCGACCAGGCCCAGGCGCAGAACCGCGCGCAGATCGGTGCCGCGCAGGCCAACCTTGTTGCCGGCCAATCGGAGCTGGCTCGCTCACGCACGGAGCTCAAGCGCTATGAAGCCCTCACCGCGCAGCAGCTGGTAGCGCTCAGCGACCGCGACAAGCTGCGCACCGGGGCGCAGTCGGCACAGGCGGCCGTGCTGCAGTCGCAGGCGCAGATCCGCATCGCCGAGGAAACGCTGACCTCCACCCAGGTGGCACGCAAGAGTCTGGAAGCCCGCGTGGAAACCGCGCAGGCGCAGCTGGAACTGGCCCGGATCGACCTGGCCAACACGGTCATCCACGCCCCGCGCGACGGCCAGATCAGCGAAGCCTCGGTGCGCCTGGGCCAGTACGTCACGGCCGGCTCGCAGCTGCTGTTCCTGGTGCCCGATACGCTGTGGGTGGTGGCCAACTTCAAGGAAGGCCAGACCTGGAAAATGCGCATCGGCCAGCCCGCCTCGTTCAAGGTGGATGCCTTCGACGGTGAAAAGCTGCACGGGCACATCGAGCAGATCGCCCCGGCCACCGGCTCGGAGTTCAGCGTGCTGCGCCCGGACAACGCCAGCGGCAACTTCACCAAGGTGGTGCAACGCCTGCCGATCCGCATTTCCATCGACCCGGACCAGCCGCTGGCCAAGCGGCTGCGCCCGGGCATGTCGGTGGTGGTAAAGGTGGATACGGCGGCAGACGGCAGCGATACCGCGGCGGCGGAGCGCCGATGAAGTTCAACGCATTGGCGCAGAAGGCGGCCAAGGGCAGCGCGCCGGCGGCTTACGGTGGTGCGCTGGAGGTGGAGCACTTGATTGCCTTCGCCCTCGAACATGGTGCTGCGGGCGCCGACGAAATCGAGCGTCTGTGCGCCCTGCATGGCTGGTTGGAGGACGGTCTGCTGCCCGATGGCCGTCGCGTGGTGCCGTTCGCGCGATGGGCGACCGCCTGCGCGGCGTACGCGCGCGACGGCGTTGCCGGACTGCGCCCCCTGCTGGCCGATCCGGCGATGGCCGCCTTCGCAATCGGCG
Source organism: Stenotrophomonas sp. 10N36 (assembly GCF_056395005.1). NCBI lineage: Bacteria > Pseudomonadati > Pseudomonadota > Gammaproteobacteria > Lysobacterales > Lysobacteraceae > Stenotrophomonas > Stenotrophomonas sp. 10N36. The sequence continues at coordinate 614,421 of NZ_JBFTIS010000001.1, forward strand.
TGCTTGAAGCGGTGCGCACGCGCGACGCCGTCGCCGAACTGCTTGCCTACTGCGAACGTGCCGACTGGCGGGCGAGCGACGCGGCCGCAGCGCCGTGGAGGGCGCTGGGTGCGTTGAACCTGCAGCTTTCCTTCGACGACAGTGTGCCGATCGATGCGACGCTTCAGCATGCGCTGTACGAGACGGCCATGCAGGCATGGGGTGCGACCTCTGTTACGCACCTCAAGGCCGTCTCGCTTTACGCCCTGCGCGGCGCTCCCTTGGCCGCATCGCTTGGCTGGGTTGATGCACTGGTCGTGGCAGACCCCGATCTCGTATCCGCCCGCCGGGTGGTCCTGAATAGTCTCAAACGCCGCCTGGATGCGACCTACGCAGCCCCGGATGCCCGGAACCGGCGTGAGATCGCGAAGGCACGCAGCAGGGCCACCTGATCGCCGGGACAGCCACGCATGGCGTGGTTCTACCAAGGGGATGATCGATCCGGGACATAGCGCAAAGCAGGCTCTTCTCCCATCGAGGGGAGCGTCTTGTTGCAAGGGCGGGTGCCGGGGTATGCAGCAGGCGCCGTTTGGATCGGCTGGCGTCTTCGATCGGGCCGGTCGCGAGCGTGAGGGCCCCGTAGCAGCCGGTAGGCCCCTGGTGCAAATGTCCCCCGGCCGCGGGGCGGCCTCCTCCTTTATTTTGCCCAGGAGCCTACCGGCCGCTACGGGGCTCGGCTTCCGGTAAGCAGGCAACGCCAGGCTTTTCTAGCGCTGTCGGTGGGTCGGGCGCTGGGCCCCCATGCCCTTGGAGGCGAAATAAAGGAGGAGGKGGCGGCCGCAGGCCGACGCCGGGGGACATTCGCCGGACCAGCGGTCGGTACCTACCCGGCGCAGCGCGCGCAGAGGCCGTGCACTTCCAGGGTCTGCGCCTGCGGCTGGAAGCCCAGCTCCTTGGCGCGCTTTTCCAGCTGGCTCACGATTTCCTTGTCTTCCAGTTCCACCGCACTGTGGCAGCTGTTGCAGATCAGGAACGGCACCGAATGCTGCGCGCTGCTGGGATGGTGGCAGGCCACGAACGCGTTGACCGATTCGAGCTTGTGCACGAAACCGTTGGCCATCAGGAAATCCAGCGCGCGGTACACCGTGGGCGGGGCGTCGGCACCGACGCCCTTGCCGTTGCGCACCCACTCCAGCAGTTCGTAGGCCTTGACCGGCTTGCCGGCCTCGGCGATGAGCCGCAGCACGTTGGCGCGGATCGGCGTGAGGCGCAGCCCGCGTTCCGAGCACACGCGTTCCACCACCTTCACGAAGTCGGATGCGTCGTGGACGTGGTGGTGCGGGGCGGTACAAGCGGTTTTGGCAGGCATGCGCGGTCTCCTGTGGTCAGGCCGTCGGTACTTTAGTGAGTGCGACGTCGATGCGTTTCAAGGCCTCTTCACGCCCGGCCAGGAACACCGTCTGTGAAATGTCCGGGCTGACCTGGGTGCCGGTGATGGCCACGCGCAGCGGCTGGGCCACCTTGCCCATGCCGATCTCCAGCGCCGTGGCTACCTCATGCAGCGCCACCGACACGCCCTCGGCGGTCCAGTCGGAAACCCCCGCCAACAGCTCGCGGGCCTTGCCCAGCGGCAGTTCCGCGCCCGGCTTGAAGTGCTTGGCCACGGCCGCCTCGTCGTACTCGGTCAGCGGCTGGTACCAGACCACCGCCTTCTCGGCCATTTCCTTCAGGGTCTGCACGCGGTCGCGCAGTGCCACCACCACGTCGGCCGGCGCCGGACCGGCGTTCAGATCCAGGCCCAGCTTGTTCAGCTGGTAGACCAGGTGCGGGGCGATGCTGTCGGGCGTTTCGGTCTTCAGGAAGTGCTGGTTGACCCAGCCCAGCTTGGCCATGTCCAGGCGCGCGGCCTTGGAATTGCAGTTGGTCACGTCGAACAGGTCGATCAGCTCCTGGCGGCTGAACAGTTCCTGGTCACCGTGCGACCAGCCCAGCCGGGCCAGGTAGCTCAGCAGCGCGTCGGGCAGGTAACCGGCGTCCTTGTACTGCATCACGTCGGCCGCGCCGGTGCGCTTGGACAGCTTGGCGCCCTGCTCGTCCAGGATCATCGGCATGTGGCCGAACTTCGGCACGGGCGCGCCGATGCCTTCGTACAGGTTGATCTGGCGCGGGGTGTTGTTGATGTGGTCATCGCCGCGGATCACTTCGCTGATGCGCATGTCCCAGTCGTCCACCACCACCGCGAAGTTGTAGGTGGGGAAGCCGTCCGGGCGGAAGATGACCATGTCGTCCAGCTCGCTGTTGGCGATCTCGATGCGGCCCTTGATCAGGTCGTCGAACACCACCGTGCCCTCGAGCGGATTCTTGAAGCGGATGACGCGGTTGGGGTCGTCCTTGTACGGCAGGCCCAGGTCGCGCGCGGCGCCGTTGTAGCGCGGCTTTTCCTGCTTGGCCATGGCGGCCTCACGCATCGCGTCCAGCTCTTCCCTGGTCTCGTAGGCGTAGTAGGCCTTGCCGTCGGCGACCAGCTGCTCGGCCACTTCCAGGTACCGTGCCACGCGCTGGGTCTGGTAGATCGGACCTTCGTCGTAGCCCAGGCCCAGCCAGTCCATTGCCTCCAGGATCGCGTCGATCGCGCCCTGGGTGCTGCGCTCGCGGTCGGTGTCTTCGATGCGCAGCACGAATTCGCCGCCACGGTGACGGGCCTCCAGCCAGCAGTACAGCGCGGTGCGGGCGCCACCGATGTGCAGGTAGCCGGTGGGACTGGGGGCGAAGCGGGTGCGGCAGGTCATGGAAGGCTCGGGGAACGGGAATCCCCCGATTTTACCATTACCCCCGGGAGGGCACGGAGGCGGCGGGCGCCCCCTCCGTCCGGCCTCCTTACGGCTGCGGCTGCGGCGCGGGCTTGCGCGGGAAGGACTGCTCGCGCATGGCCGCGTGGTAGGCGAAGGACGCCACGATGGCGGCGGCCTGCTTCAGGTCTTCCGGTTCGGCGTGGTCCCAGGTATCGAGGTGGCTGTGGTGGACGTTGGTGAAGTAGTCCAGCCGGTCCTGGATGAACTGGAAGCCCGGCAGGCCGATGCGGTCGAAGCTGATGTGGTCGGTGCTGCCGGTGTTGCGGGTGGCCACGGTGGTGGCACCCACGTCATGGAAGGGGGCCAGCCAGGCCTCGAAGATCGGCACGGCCGCCATGTTCTCCTGCGCGTAGATGCCGCGGAAGCGGCCCGAACCATTGTCCATGTTGAAATAGACCTGGAACTTGCTGTAATCGCGGGTCTTCTGCAGGGCACCGGTCGGTTCGCGCAAGGAGGCCGGAAGCGCCTTCTGCGCCGCATCGGCAGGCTCGGGGAAGCCACCGAAGTGCTTGGCCACATAGGCCTGCGAGCCGATCAGCCCTTGTTCTTCACCACTCCACAGGGCCACCCGGATGGTGCGCTTCGGCTTGGCGCCAGCTGCCTTGAGGATACGCATGGCCTCCATCATCACCGCCACGCCGGCGGCGTTGTCGGCGGCGCCGGTGCCGCTGTGCCACGAATCCAGGTGCGCGCCGATCATCACCACTTCATCGGGCCGGCTGCTGCCGCGGATCTCGGCCAGCGTGTTGTAGCCCGGCTGGTCGGTCTGGTCAGTGAAGCGCGCCGCGACATCCACGCGCAGGCGCACGGTCTGCTTGGCCTCCAGCGCACGCACCAGCGGATTGAAATGCTCGGCGATCATCGCCAGCTCGGGAATGCCGACCGATTCACCCGCCTTGCGCGAGCCACCGCCGGCAACACGGATGATGCCGTTGTCCCAGCCGCTGATGCTGATCGAGGCCAGTGCGCCTTCGTCGACAAAGAAGGCGTTGACCTTGGCCGCCAGCGCCTGCTTCTCCTGGTACTCCTTGACCCGCTTGGCGCGGTCGGCCGCCACGTCCTTGTCCTTGGGCAGGGTGAATTCCTGCAGGCCCTCCAGCGAGGTCGCGTCATGCCGGTGCGAATCCGCGTCGGTGCCCCGCTTGTACTCGCGCGCCTCGCCCAGCAACAGGATCTTCCCGCGCAGTTTGCCGCGGTACTTCTCGATGTCGTCGGGCTTCTTGATGTCCACCTGCACCAGCTCGCCCTCGACCGGGCCCTGGGTACCCGGCGTCCAGGCCTTGGGCAGCGCATGCAGTGGCTGCACGCGATCGCCCAGCATCTCCACGCTGGCCGAGGTGAATTCCCAGCCACGGCCGAAGGCATCGAAGGCTTCGTCGTGGACGTTGTCCAGCTTCCAGTCGTTGAACCGGCCGCGGGTCCAGGCATTGGCGCGTCCCATCGCCGGCGAGTTGGTCAGGCGCGGCCCGATGCGCTCGGTGAGGTAGCTGAAGGTGTCCATCACCTGGGACTGGTGGAAGGCCTGCTGGCGGATCTTGCCCACCATCTCCAGGTCCACCGTTTCGCGCTGCTGCGCCATTGCATTGCCACCCATCGCCAGCGCTACAGCCAGCACGCCCCATTTCAGCCCGCTCCACTTCAACACGCCCCACCCCGGCCCTTCGGCACTGCTCGTCAAGCCATCAAGTCTAGCCAGCGCGAGCGCCTGGCCCCCGTCCCATCGGTCATGTGCGCACGCATGAAGTGTGCCCGGCTGACGCTGCTCAGCCGGTCCAGCCCAGCCACAGTTGTGCGCTGCCGGGCACCAGCAACAGCCAGTGCCGGCGGTCGACGCTGCTGCAGCCATACACCGCCGCGTGCGCCGGCCAGTCCATGGGCAGCCCGGCGATGCCGATCTCGGCCAGCGCCGCGTTGCCGGCCTTCCATGGCCGGTAGCGCGGCACCTTTCCGGCCAGGGCACCGCGGCCCTGGCGTGCGCCGGACAGCCAGTCCAGGCCTTGCCGCTGCACCCCTTCGCAGGTGCGCGCCGCCAGCTTGAAGCGCACCAGGCCGGGGGCGATGCGCGCCCCCGGCAAGGCCGCCAGCACGCTGCTGGCCTGCAGCAGCGCGTCCACTTCCAGCAGTTCCGGAATGCCCTGCCACGCGCGTTGCCGCAACCCGTTGCGCCAGCTCATGTGCCTCTCCTTACTTCAGGCTCGCGCCGACTTCGTACCAGTCGATCCGGCGGGTGATCCACATGGCACTGGCCAGCACGCCGAACAGCAGCAGCGAGCCCATCAGCAGCGCGTTGTTCTCCGAGATCAACAGGCCGTACAGCGCGCCGTACAGCACGGTGAGCATGCCGGCGAAGCCCAGGCCGCGCGTCCAGCTCTTCAACACCCCCGACAGATACACCGCCTGCACCCCGATGCAGGCCACCGCCGACACCAGATAGGCCAGCCAGAACGGAATGTGCTCGGACAGGCTGAGCAGCAGCAGGAAGAAGATCGCCAGCGCCAGGCCCACCATCAGGTACTGCAGCGGATGGATGCGCAGGCGCTTGATCAGCTCGAACAGGATGAAGCCGACGAAGGTGAGCAGGATGAAGAGGATGCCGTACTTGCTGGCCCGATCGGCCTGGGTGTAGATGTCCACCGGGTTGACCAGTTCCACGCTGACCGTTTCCGGGTCCAGGTCCTTGCTGTCGCGCAGCTGGCGCTGTGCTTCGGAGGCCAGCGAGGAGACGGCCCACTGGGCATCGAACCCGGTGTCGGTGACGGTGCGCTGGTTGGGCAGGAAGCTGCCGCCGAACAGCGGGTGCGGCCACGGCGAGCGGATCGCGATGCGGCTGTCGTCGCCCACCGGCACCACCGCCAGCGAACGGGTGCCGTCGAGCACCATGTCCAGCTGCAGGCGGCTGCCCTTGAGCATGCCGCCGATGCTGTCGTCGAAGTCGCGCAGCGGCACGTGCAGGCCCTTGCCAAGTCCGTTCACCTCGCCGATGCCCGGCTGCAGCGTCAACGCCTGCCCATCCACCTGCAGCGTGGGCGAGCCGACCAGGCCACGCAGGTCGGCGATGCCGACGGCCAGGTACGGGGTGCCATACACGCGCCCGGCCTTGATCGGATAATCATCGTCGGCGAACTCGGCGGTGATCTTGGCCTTCCAGCTGTATACCGGCACCCGGAACAGGCCGACCCGGCGTTCGTCGGGCTGCATCTGCCCGTCCACCCGCAGCGTGGCCGGCATCTGCAGCCAGTAGCTGTGCTCGGTCTGGATTTCCTTCTTCATGTTGCCGGCCGCGTCGACCACCTCGACCTCGCGGGTATCGGTCCACGGCACCACGCGCACCGGGCCGGTGAGGGTCTGCGCGCCTGCGCGGCTCTGCGACACGCGCAGGTAGGCTTCATCGCGGTACGCCTCGCGCTCTTTGATCACGCCCTTGATCATCATCAACGGGATCAGCAGCAACAGGATCAGCCCGCCGACAATGGCGAACCGCAACAGCATCTTCAGGGATTTCATGGCCCGTCCTCGGTTGGGAGGGGGCCAGCTTCGGGCGCGGTGGTGTGCGGGGTTTGTGCTGAGTTTGAAGTCTGTGTGAAGTGCCCGCGGCGCCTGGGCTCAGCGCCGGATCGGCGCGCCCGGGTCGCGCTCTGGCAACCACAGCGAGGCCAATGCACCGCCGCCTTCGCGGTTGCGCAGCTGCACCCGCCCACCATGCAGGCGTGCCACTTCCTGCACGAACGACAGCCCCAGCCCGGAGCTGCGCAGGCCGGTGGCCGGGCGCGCCAGCGAATAGAAGCGCTCGAACACGCGGTCCAGCGCGTAGTCGGGCACGCCGCTGCCACGGTCGGCTACGCGCAGCACCACACCGTCGCCCTCGCGCGCGGCGCTCAGCTGCAGCCGGCTGTCGGCACTGGAAAACGCCAGCGCGTTCTCCAGCAGGTTGTTCAAGGCTTGCCGCAACAAATAACCGTCGCCCTGGATGACCAGGCCATCGGGGACCTCCACGTCGATCGCCACCGCGGCCGCCTGCGCGCGCATCGCCACCGCGCTGGCGGCGGCCTGCAGCAACGGGGCGAGCGCGATGCGTTCGCGCTTCTGCAGCCAGCCGTGCTGTTCCACTTCGGCCAGCGCCAGCAGCTTGTCGATGGTTTCGGTGAGGCGCTGTTCCTGGCCCTGGATGCTGCGCGCGAAATGCACGCGGTCGGCATCGGGCAACGGTTCCTGCAGCAGCTCGGCCGCCCCGCGGATCGCGGCCAGCGGGCTCTTCATTTCATGCGTCAACGACTGCACGTACTGCTCGACGTACGCCTTGCCCTCCAGCTTACGGCGCATGGTCTCCAGCGCCTGGCCCAGGTCGCCGATCTCATCGCGGCGCGGCTTCGGCGGCGGCACCGGTTCGCCGGCGCTGACCGCCTTGGCGTAGCGGTTGAGCCGGTTCACGCCATGCATCAACCACGCCGTCATCAACAGCCCGATCAGCGCCGACAACCCGATCAACCACGCGCCCCGCCGCATGATGGCGCGCTGGCTGGCGGCAATGAACGGGTCGATGCTGCGGTTGGGCTGGGCCAGGCTGAGCACGCCGATCAGGCGCGTGGCATCGGCCGGGTCATGGATCGGCGCGGCCACGTGCATCACCGAATGGGTGTCGTCGCCGGGGGTTTCCGGGCTGGAGCGGGCGCCGTATTCGCCGCGCAGGGTGCGGTAGACATCGTTCCAGCGCGAGTTGTCGCGGCCAATGCCCTGCCCGGTGGAGTCGTACACCACGATGCCCTTGGCGTCGGTGATGGTCACCCGGTAATCCAGCGTGCGCTTGGGAAAACGCCACACCATCGCCTTGGGGTCGCGGCGCTGCGCGCGGGCCAGGTTGGCCACGAACGCACCGTTGCGGATGCGCCCGGCCTTGAGGTCGGCGGCGGCCATCTCGGCCAGTACGTTGGCGGCGTCGACCAGGGTCGACTCCATCGCCTGGCGCACGCCCGGCTTGACCTCGTTGACGAAGATGCGCATCACGAAGAACGCGGCGATGCCCACGATCAGGAAGAACCCCAGGAACAGCTTCAGGCCCAGCCGCATGGCTCAGACCTCCAGCGCGTAGCCGAGCCCGCGATGGGTGCGGATCGGGTCGGGGTCGGCCCCTGCGGCACGCAGCTTGGCCCGCAGCGTCTTGACGTGGGTATCCACGGTGCGGTCGGCGCTGTCGGCGTCGGTGTCCCAGCCACGGTCCATCAGCTGGGCGCGGCTGAGGATGGACCCCGGGCGCTGCAGCAGCGCGGCCATCAACGCGTACTCGTAGCGGGTCAGCTCCAGCGGTTGCTCGGCGAAGCGGATGCGACGGCCCTCGCGGTCGATCGCAAAGCGGCCGTGCTGCTGCCAGCCGGCCTGCTCGGCCGGGGCGCTGCTGCTGCGGCGCAGCCGCGCACGCACCCGGGCCACCAGTTCGCGCGGCGAGAAAGGCTTGGCCATGTAGTCGTCCGCGCCCAGCTCCAGGCCCAGCACGCGGTCGAACTCGTCGTTGCGCGCGGTCAGGAAGATCACCGGCACCTCACTGAAGGTGCGCAGGCTGCGGCACACTTCAAACCCGCTCATGTCCGGCAAGCCTACATCCAGCACCACCACGTCGAAGGCCTGCTGGCGCAGGGCCTCCAGCGCGCCACCGCCCAGCAGGCAGTGCTGGGCGCCGTAGCCTTCGCTGCGCAGGGCATACAGGACGGTGTCGGCGATGGCGGTTTCGTCTTCGACGACCAGGACGTTGTGCAGGGGGCGGTTCATGCGCGCAGCATAGCCGCTGGGCCCGCCGCCCCGTACACTGCGCCGATGAATTACCGCCACGCCTTCCATGCCGGCAACCATGCCGATGTGCTCAAGCACATCGTGCAGCTTGCCCTGCTCGACACCTTCAAGCGCAAGGACAGCCCGTTCTTCGTGCTGGACACCCACGGCGGCGCTGGCCGCTACCTGCTGGCCAGCGAGGAAAGCCGCAAGACCCTGGAGGCCGAGGACGGGGTGATGCGGCTGATGGCCCAGCCCACGCTGCCGGCGGTGGTCGAGCGCTACCTGAAGGCCGTCCAGGCCGACAACCCGGTCGGCGCCATGATCAGCTACCCCGGCTCGCCGCTGCTGACCGCGCGCGCCCTGCGCGAGCAGGACCGCATGGCGGTCTGCGAGGTGCAGGACGACGAAGCCGCCTCGCTGAAGGCGCTGTTCGCCCACGACAGCCGGGTCGGCGTTTACCACGCCGACGGCTACGCGCAGAACCGTGCCCTGCTGCCGCCCAAGGCCAACGGCGTGAAGATCGGCCGCGGGCTGGTCCTGATCGACCCGCCGTACGAGGGCCAGGACGCCGAGTACCAGGCCATCCTGGCCTCGGTGAGCGAGATCCTTGGCCGCTGGCCGCAGGCCACCTTCGCGATCTGGTTCCCGATCAAGCAGCGCCGCACCATCCTGCATTTCCTGCGCAAGGCCTGTGCCTTGCCGGTGAAGTCGGTGCTGACCGCCGAACTGCTGATCCGACCGGACGACTCGCCGCTGCGGCTCAATGGCAGCGGCATGCTGCTGCTCAACCCGCCCTGGCAGTTCGACCAGGTGCTGGCCCCGGCCATGCCGGCGCTGAAGCAGTTCCTGGGCGAGGCCGGCGCCAGCACCCGGCTGCAGTGGCTCAAGCAGGCCGAATGAGCGTCCTTGCGCGCCCCTGAACGGCGTGAGCGTTCCGTTCACGGAACCGGCGCCCCGGGATGCGAGAATCCAAAGACCACCTAGGAATCACCGGTATGGCTACCCGTAACCGCATGCCGCCCTGGCACGAGATTTTCAAGGCACCCAGTGGCCACGAGCTGCTGATCCGCCCGATCCGCCCCGAAGACGGGGCGCCGCTGCATGCGGCCTTCAGCCTGTTCGGGCCTGAAGAGATCCGCGACCGCTTCCTGCAATCGGTGACCGAGCTGTCGCCGGAAACCACCCAGCGCCTGACCCACCCCAATCCGAAGAGCGAAATCACCCTGGTGGCGGCCGAGTCGCTGCCCGCCGGTGAAGCCGTGGTTGGCGCGGTGGCACGGGCTTCGATCATCCAGGGCACCCGCGAAGCCGAGTACGCCATCCTGGTCAGCCGCTTCCTGGTGGGCCAGGGACTGGGCCGGCAGCTGATGCGCAAGCTGGTCAAGTGGGCACGCGGCAAGTACCTGGACCGCCTGTACGGCGATGTGGCCGAAGAGAACGAGCCGATGAAGCAGCTGGCTGCTTCGCTGGGCTTCAAGCCGGTGCCGCACCCGCAGGGCACGCCCGGGTTGGTGCGCATGGTGCTGGAGCTCGACAGCTGACGGCGTGCCGGCCAACGGCCGGCACCTACCTTTTTTGTGCGCGTGCCGGCCAACGGCCGGCACCTACGCGTTTTGTACGTGTACCGGCCAACGGCCGGTACCTACCTTTTGAGGCCGTGCCGGCMAACGGCCGGCACCTACCGGGGCTTTGCCACCCGACACGCAACGGTGAGCGGGGCGGGCCGAGCGGCGACGAGCCGGGCTGACATGGCCGTGACTTCGGCGTCTGCTAAAATCGACGGTTCATGTCACGTCCCTCCTATCCCGCTCCGCCGCTGCCCCGTTCCGGCCAGCTCCGCGCCTGGTGGCGCGCTCCCGCTTCGGCCACGGCGTTGGCCTGGTACGTCGCCCGTGCCGCGGAGGTCCATGACGGGCCGCTGCTGGTCATCGCACGCGACAACCACGGGGCCAACCAGATCGAATCGGATCTGCGCACCCTGCTGGGCAGCGCGTCCGCGCTGCCGGTGGTCGCGTTCCCGGATTGGGAAACCCTGCCCTACGACGCCTTCAGCCCGCACCCGGACATCATTTCCCAGCGCTTGGCCGCGCTGCACCAGCTGCCCACGCTTACCCGTGGCATCGTGGTGGTGCCGGTGCAGACCCTGCTGCAGCGGCTGGCCCCGCGCAAGTACATCATCGGTGGCAGCTTCGACCTGAAGGTCGGCCAGCGTCTGGACCTGGATGCGGAGAAGCGACGCCTGGAAGCGGCGGCCTACCGCAACGTGCCGCAGGTGATGGACCCGGGCGATTTCGCCGTACGCGGCGGGCTGCTCGACGTGTTCCCGATGGGCGCACAGACGCCGTTGCGCATCGAGCTGCTGGACGAGGACATCGATTCGATCCGCGCCTTCGACCCGGAAAGCCAGCGCTCGCTGGACAAGGTGGATGCGGTTCGCATGCTGCCCGGCCGCGAAGTGCCGCTGGACGACCTGGCCGTGTCGCGGGTGCTGGCGACCCTGCGCGAACGCTTCGACGTGGATACCCGGCGCAGCGCGCTGTACCAGGATCTCAAGGCCGGGCTGGCCCCGGCGGGCGTGGAGTATTACCTGCCGCTGTTCTTCGACCAGACCGCCACCCTGCTGGACTACCTGCAGCCGAACGTGCTGCCAGTGGTCGGCGCCGGCGTGGGCGAAGCGGCCGCGGCCTTTTGGGCGCAGACCGGCAACCGCTACGAGCAGCGCCGCCACGACGTCGAGCGCCCGTTGCTGGCGCCGCAGGAGCTGTACCTCAGCCCGGAAACACTCAATAGCACGCTCAATGCCCTGCCCCGCATCGAGATCTGGAATGCCGACCACGCGCRCATCGACGACGCGCAGCCGCTGGGCGACCAGCCGTTGCCGCCGCTGCCGGTGGCCGCGCGCGATGCGCCGGCTGGCGAAGCACTGAAGTCGTTCATTGGCCACTACCCCGGCCGGGTGCTGATCGCCGCCGATTCGCCGGGGCGCCGCGAAGCGCTGCTGGAAGTGCTGCAGGCAGCCGAGCTGAAGCCGCCGGTGGTGGTCGACCTGCCGGCGTTCCTGGCCGACGCCAGCAACCGCTTTGCGATCACCGTGGCGCCGTTGGAAGACGGTTTCGCGCTGGACACGCCGCAGATCGCGGTGCTGACCGAGCGCCAGTTGTTCCCCGAGCGTGCCGGCACCACCCGCCGCAGCCGCCGCGTGGGACGCGAGCCGGAAGCGATCATCCGCGACCTCGGCGAACTCACTGAAGGTGCGCCGATCGTCCATGAAGACCACGGTGTGGGGCGCTACCGCGGCCTGATCGTGCTCGACGCCGGCGGCATGCCGGGCGAATTCCTGGAGATCGAATACGCCAAGGGCGACCGCCTGTACGTGCCGGTGGCGCAGCTGCACCTGATCAGCCGCTACTCCGGCGCATCGGCCGAAACCGCGCCGCTGCATTCGCTGGGCGGCGAGCAGTGGAGCAAGGCCAAACGCCGTGCGGCCGAAAAGGTCCGCGACGTGGCCGCCGAACTGCTGGAAATCCAGGCGCGCCGGCGCGCCCGCGCCGGGCTGGCGCTGCACGTGGACCGCTCGATGTACGAGCCGTTCGCGGCCGGGTTCCCGTTCGAGGAAACCCCCGACCAGCTGGCCGCCATCGACGCCACCCTGCGCGACCTGGCCAGCAGCCAGCCGATGGACCGCGTGGTATGCGGCGACGTCGGCTTCGGCAAGACCGAAGTGGCCGTGCGCGCCGCGTTCGCCGCCGCCAGCGCCGGCAAGCAGGTGGCCGTGCTGGTGCCGACCACGCTGCTGGCCGAGCAGCACTACCGCAACTTCCGCGACCGCTTCGCCGACTGGCCGCTGCGGGTGGAAGTGCTGTCGCGCTTCAAGACCACCAAGGAAATCAAGGCCGAGTTGGAGAAGGTCGCCGCCGGCACCATCGACGTCATCATCGGTACCCACCGCCTGCTGCAGCCGGACGTGAAGTTCAAGGACCTGGGCCTGGTGGTGGTGGACGAGGAGCAGCGTTTCGGCGTGCGCCAGAAGGAAGCGCTGAAGGCGATGCGCGCCAACGTGCACCTGCTCACCCTCACCGCCACGCCGATTCCGCGCACCTTGAACATGGCCATGGCCGGGCTGCGCGACCTGTCGATCATCGCCACCCCGCCGCCGAACCGGCTGGCGGTGCAGACCTTCATCACCGCCTGGGACAACGCGCTGCTGCGCGAAGCGTTCCAGCGTGAGCTGGCCCGTGGTGGCCAGCTGTACTTCCTGCACAACGACGTGGAAAGCATCGGCCGCATGCAGCGTGACCTGGCCGAGCTGGTGCCCGAGGCCCGCATCGGCATCGCCCACGGGCAGATGCCCGAGCGCGAGCTGGAACGGGTGATGCTGGACTTCCAGAAGCAGCGCTACAACGTGCTGCTGTCGACCACGATCATCGAATCGGGCATCGACATCCCCAACGCCAACACCATCATCATCAACCGCGCCGACCGCTTCGGCCTGGCCCAGCTGCACCAGCTGCGCGGCCGCGTGGGTCGCTCGCACCACCGCGCCTATGCCTACCTGGTGGTGCCGGACAAGCGCGCGATGACCCCCGACGCGCAGAAGCGCCTGGATGCGATCGCGTCGATGGACGAACTGGGCGCCGGCTTCACCCTGGCCACCCATGACCTGGAAATCCGCGGTGCCGGCGAACTGCTCGGCGAAGACCAGAGCGGCCAGATGGCCGAGGTGGGCTTCAGCCTGTACACCGAACTGCTGGAACGGGCAGTGCGTAGCATCCGCCTGGGCAAGCTGCCCGACCTGGATGCCGGCGAGGAAGTGCGCGGTGCCGAGGTCGAACTGCATGTGCCGGCGCTGATCCCCGACGACTACCTGCCCGACGTCCATACCCGCCTGACCCTGTACAAGCGCATCAGCAGCGCGCGCGACACCGATGAACTGCGCGAGCTGCAGGTGGAGATGATCGATCGCTTCGGCCTGCTGCCCGACCCCGCCAAGCATCTGTTCGCCATCGCCGAACTCAAGCTGCAGGCCAACGTGCTGGGCGTGCGCAAGCTGGAACTGGGCGAAAATGGCGGGCGCATCGTGTTCGAGGCCAAGCCGGCCATCGATCCGATGGCGGTCATCCAGATGATCCAGAAGCAGCCCAAGCTGTACACGATGGACGGCCCGGACAAACTGCGCATCAAGCACCCGTTGCCGTTGCCCGAAGACCGTTTCAGCGCGGCCAAGGCCCTGTTGTTGACCCTGTCGCCCCGCTGATCCCCGTTTCCCCTGTGACCCTCCGCTTCTGCGGGCCGGAGGGTTTTTTCCCTGTTCTCTGCCCGCGACAAGGAGAGTTGCTTTGAAACGATTCCGTACCCTGCTGCTGGCTGCCAGCCTCGGCCTGTTGAGCGCCTGCGGTGGCAGTGGCAGTGGCATGAGCGCCAGCGAATACCTCACCGAGAACGTCGCCTTCTGGAACGGCGCTGCCAGCACCGTGCAGGAGTGGACCGTCGGCAACAAGAGCGAGCCGCTGCAGAAGGCGCTGGCCACCGGTGAGGGCCTGGACACGCTCAAGCCCGGCCTGGAACGCGCCCGTACCGAGATGCAGCAGTACCTGACCCGCATCGACCAGATGCCGCCGGACGAGGATGCCAAGGACGTGCACCAGAAGCTGCGCGCCTACGTGCAGAGCGCCGAGGAAATGTTCGGCATCCTGGTGGAAATGGCCGCGCTGCCGGCCGACAAGACCAAGGAACAGGTGATGCCGCTGGCCGAGAAGCTGCAGACCGTCGGCAACCGTATCGATACGGAAATGCAGGCCCTGGACGCGGCGCAGGATGCGTACGCCAAGAAGCACGGCATCCAGCTGCAGAGGCATTGATTCCGCCGTTCCCGGTCGCTTCGGCGACCGGGAGCGTGGCAGTATTTCCCCGTGACCGATCACTCCCCACACGACACCCCCGCCGCATTGGCCTGCTCCATCGACGCGCTGTCGGTGTCGCTGCAGCTGCGCGATGCCTACACCCGCCACCACTGCGACCGCGTCGGCCTGCTGGCCCGCTCGCTGGCCCGGCATTGCAGCCTGGCCCCTGCCCAGTGCGACCAGATCGAACTGGCCGCCTGCTTCCATGACATCGGCAAGATCGGCATTCCCGACGACGTCCTGCTCAACCCCGGGCGGCATGACCACGCCGAGCAGGCGATCATGCGCCAACACCCCGAACACGGCGAACGCATTTTCCTGGCCACCGGGCGCGCCGACGCCGCCGACGTGGCCCGCCTGATCCGCGCCCATCACGAAGCCTTCGACGGCAGCGGTTATCCCGACGGCCTGCGCGGCGAGAGCATTCCGCTGGGCGCGCGCATCCTCACCCTCGTCGACGCCTGGGACGCGATGACCAGCGACCGCCCCTACCGCGGCGCCATGGAGCGCGGCCGGGTCATGCGCATCCTGGACGACGCGTCCGATGGCATGATCGACGCCTACCTGCTGGGTGCCTTCCAGGACCTGCTGCGGCGCGAACCGGCGCTGGCGTAAAGCCCGAACGCAAGGTCCATGAGCCCAACGTATAGAAGCGGTCCTGCCCCACAGTGGTAGGGTCGGATCCCAATCGACCGCACGCCACCATTCAACACGCGACGAACGCATGACCTGAGAACGGTGAAGGCGCTTTCCCGTTCAAGGTCCATGCGCCAAAGCGTGTTGACCCGCTCACGGCGGTTGATTGGGATCCAACCCTACCTCCGCGTGCCACGGCAACGCGGGCGGAGAACACTCTCGATCTCCGTTCCAATGCCGCGCGTCACCGAGCGCCTGCCCGACCGAGGTAGGGTCGGATCCCAATCGACCGCAGACCATCATTCAACGCGCGACGAACGCGTGACCCATGAACGGTGAAGGCGCTTTCCCGTTCAAGGTCCATGCGCCAAAGCACGTTGACGCGCTCACGGCAGTTGATTGGGATCCAACCCTACCTCCGCGTGCCACGGCGACGCGCGCGGAGAACACCCTCGAACGCCGTTCCCATGCCGCGCGTCACCGAGCGACTGCCCGACCGAGGTAGGGTCGGATCCCGATCGACCGCAGACCATCATTCAACGCGCGACGAACGCATGACCTGTGAACGGTGAAGGCGCTTTCCCGTTCAAGGTCCATGCGCCAAAGCGTGTTGACCCACTCGTGGCAGTTGATTGGGATCCAACCCTACCTCCGTGTGCCACGGCAACGCGGGCGGAGAACACCCTCGAACGCCGTTCCAATGCCGCGCGTCACCGAGCGCCCGCCCGATCGAGGTAGGGTCGGATCCCGATCGACCGCAGACCATCATTCAACGCGCGACGAACGCATGACCTGTGAACGGTGAAGGCGCTTTCCCATTCAAGGTCCATGCGCCAAAGCGTGTTGACCCGCTCACGGCGGTTGATTGGGATCCAACCCTACCTCCGCGTGCCACGGCGACGCGCGGGGATCGCCGGGCATGGCCAACCGCGCGCATCGACGCTGCAACAAAAAACCCGGCTTGCGCCGGGTTCTTTGTTTCACTCAACCGCGTGCGATCACCAGATCACAACACGCTTGTCGTCGGCACGCACCATCGCATCGCCCGCCTTGCACTCGAACGCCTTGGCATAGGCCGGCATGTTCGACGGGGCACCGTTGGCGCGGAAGTTGGCCGGGGCGTGCGGGTCGGTGTTCAGACGCACGCGCAGCTCGCCTTCGTTGAAGTTGCGGCGCCACACGGTGGCCCAGTTCATGAAGAAGCGCTGGTCCTGGCTGTGGCCGTCCACGGCCACGTTGGCCTTCGGGTCTTCCTTCAACGCCATCTGCAGCGCGTCATAGGCCACGGTCAGGCCACCCAGGTCGCCGATGTTCTCGCCCAGGGTCAGCTTGCCCTTCACGTTCACGCCCGGCAGCGATTCATAGCCGTCGAACTGCGCCACCAGCTGGTCGGTACGGCCGGTGAAGGCCTTGCGGTCGCTGTCGGTCCACCAGTTGTCGAAGTTGCCGTTGGCCGCGAACTGGCTGCCCGAGTCATCGTAGCCGTGCATCATTTCATGGCCGATCACCGCGCCGATGCCGCCGTAGTTCAACGCCGGATCCGCCTTGGCATCGAAGAACGGCGCCTGCAGGATGGCCGCCGGGAACACGATCTCGTTCTTGGTGGCGTTGTAGTAGGCGTTGACGGTCTGCGGGGTCATGCCCCACTCGGTCTTGTCCACCGGCTTGCCGATCTTGTTCAGCATGTAGCGGTAGTTGAACGCGCGCGCGGCCTGCATGTTGCCCAGGTAGCTGTCGGCGTTGGTTTCATAGCCCGACCAGTCGCGCCACTTGTCCGGGTAGCCGATCTTCGGGGTGAAGCTGGCCCACTTTTCCAGCGCCTTCTTGCGGGTGTCCTCGCCCATCCACTCCAGCTTCTCCAGGCGCGCCTTCAGCGCCACCGAGAGGTTCTCCACCAGGTGCTGCATCTGCACCTTGGAGTCGGCCGGGAACACCGCGTTGACGTACAGCTGGCCGAGGCCTTCGCCGATCGCGCCATTGACCGATTCCAGCACCCGCTTCCAGCGCGGCTGCATTTCCTTCTGGCCACGCAGGGTGGTGCTGTAGAAGTCGAAGTTGGCCTTCTCAAACGCGCTGCTCAGGTACGGCGACGCATCATCGATGGTGTGGAAGCGCAGGTAGGCCTGCCAGGTGCTGGCCGGCACGTCGGTGAGCATCTTGTCCACTTCGGTGAAGAAACCCGGCTGGGCCAGCGAGAACTTCTGCGCGGCCGGCACCTTCAGGGTGTCAAACAGCGCGGTCCAGCTGAAGTTCGGGGTCAGCTTGTCGGCTTCGGCGGCGCTGACCGGGTTGTAGCGCTTGGCCGGATCGCGCAGTTCGATGCGCGACAGCGAGGCCTTGGCCAGGCGTGTTTCGAAGTCCAGCACGGCCTTGGCCTCGGTCTTGGCCTGCGCGGCATCCACGCCGGACAGGGTCAGCGCCTGCGCGATGTAAGCCACGTACGCGTCGCGGATCTTGGCCTGCGCATCATCGACGTAGTAGCCCTTCTCCGGCAGGCCCAGCCCGCCCTGGCCCACGTAGGCGATGACGTTGGCCGAATCCTTGTAGTCGGCATTGGCCGACAGCGAGAACAGCACGCCCTGCCCCTGCGCCTGGCTGTCGCGCAGGTACTGGGTGATGGCAGCGGTGTCGTTCAGCGCGGCGATCTTGTCCAGCTGCGGCTGCAGCGGGGTGATGCCGGCCGCTTCGATCTTGGCCTCGTCCGAGCCGGTGCTCCAGATGTCACCGATCTTGGCTTCCACCGAACCGGCCTTGGGCGTGCTGGCGGCGGCCTGCTGGACCAGCGCGTGCTGCACTTCCAGCGAACGCTCGCGCAGGATCTCGAAGCTGCCCCAGGTGGTCTGGTCGTTGGGCACCGGGTTGGCGGTGAGCCACTTGCTGTTGACGAAGCCGTTGAGGTCCGTGCAGGCGGCGATCGATGGGTCCAGGTCGGCGCTGTTGAGCGAGATCAGCGCGGTCTTGATCTGCGACTGATCAAACGCCGGCGTGGCCGCATCGGCGGTGGCGGCAGGCGCGGTATCGGTCTTGCCGCAGGACGCCAGCGACGCGGCGATGGCAACGGTCAGGCCCAGCGGGACCAGCTTGGAAAACTTCATTCGTCTCTCCGGCTACAGATGGATGCATTACCCGGCGGGCGGGCAATCAGGCAGCGTAGCGCGGGAGCGGCGGCGAGGGACCGGCCAAAGGTCACACCATCGCGCGCCGGTAGAGCCACCCCATGGGTGGCTGCGTGAACCGTGCATTGCGTGCAGCCACCCATGGGGTGGCTCTACGCGCGGGGGAAAAGAAAAGGCCGGCTTGCGCCGGCCTTTCGTTGTTATTTCGCCTTGCCCTGGTTGGCCACCGCTTCGGCGGCCTTGCGGGCGGCTTCCGGGTCGCCCAGGTAGCGGAACGACTGCACCGTCAGGTCGTCGTTGAGTTCGAACAGTAACGGAATGCCGGTCGGGATGTTGAGCTCCAGGATGGCTTCCTGCGAGACGTTGTTGAGGTACTTGTACAGCGCGCGCAGCGAATTGCCGTGCGCGGTCACCAGCACCGTCTTGCCGTCCTTCAGCTGCGGGGCGATCGCATCGAACCAGTACGGCAGCACGCGGTCCAGGGTGGTGGCCAGCGACTCGGTGCCCGGCAGCGCGTTGCGGTCCAGGCCGGCGTAGCGGCGGTCGTGGATCGGGTGGCCCGGGTCCTCGATGTCCATCGCCGGCGGCGGGATGTCGTAGGAACGGCGCCAGATCTTGACCTGGTCCTCGCCGTGCTTGGCCGCGGTCTCGGCCTTGTCCAGGCCCTGCAGCCCGCCGTAATGGCGTTCGTTCAAGCGCCAGCTCTTGCTCACCGGCAGCCAGTCCTGGTCCAGCTCGGCCAATGCACCCTGCAGGGTGTGGATGGCGCGCTTGAGCACCGAGGTATGCGCCACATCGAACTGCAGCCCTTCTTCGCGCATCAGGCGGCCGGCGGCGGCAGCCTCGCGGCGGCCCTGTTCGGTGAGTTCCACGTCCACCCAACCGGTGAAGCGGTTGTCCAGGTTCCACTGGCTCTGGCCGTGGCGCAACAGTACGAGTTTCCGGGTCACTGCAGTATCTCCGACAGATGGCAAGGCAGACCCGCATTGTAGCGGCAAGCCTGCCCTGCCCCGCACCCGGCAGCCGGGCGGGCCGGTTCAGGGATGTGGATGGCCGTGGTGGCCCTGCGCATCGGTGCCGGTGCGGCGGCTGTCGGTGGCGGCGTGCGCGTGGTCGGCATGGGCATGGGCGTGGTCGCCATGGTCATGGCCGGCATGCGCATCGCCCGCCTTGGCGCTGCCCACGCTGCAACTGTCGCCGCAATGCTCCGCTTCGATCTGCAGGGTGACATGCTCGATCTCGAACCGGTCATGCAGCGTGGTGGTCAGCGCGCGTCGCAGCGCATCGGCCTCCACGCCGTCGGCCATCACCACGTGCGCGGTCAATGCCGGTGTGCTGGATGCCAGCGCCCATACGTGCAGGTCGTGCACGTCGACCACGCCCTCCTGCGCGCACAACGCCGCGCGCACGGCCGCGATGTCGGTGCCCTTGGGCACGCCCTCAAGCAGCACGTTGATGGCCTCGCGCATCAGCACCCACGTGCGCGGCAGCACCCACAGACCGATCAGCACCGCCAGGATCGGATCGATCGGCTTCCAGCCGGTCCAGCGGATCAGCAGCGCGCCGATGATCACCGCGACCGACCCGAGCATGTCGGCCCAGACTTCCAGGTAGGCGCCCTTCACGTTGAGGCTTTCGCCGCTGCCCGCGCGCAGCAGGCGCATCGAGATCAGGTTGATGACCAGACCAAACGCGGCGATCACCAGCATGCCGGTGGAGGCGATCTCCTGCGGCTGGCGGAACCGTTCGATGGCTTCCCAGAGGATGTAGCCGGCCACCAAGAACAGCATGCCGCCGTTGAACATCGCGCCCAGCGCTTCCAGCCGCGCGTAGCCATAGGTGCGCTTGGCATCCGGCGGGCGGCGGCTGAGCCGCACCGCCACCAGCGCGATCATCAACGCCAGCGTATCGGTGGCCATGTGCGCCGCGTCGGACAGCAGCGCCAGGCTGTTGGTCCAGAACGCGCCGGCCACTTCCACCAGCAGGAAGGTGGTGGTCAGGCCCAGCGCCCACCACAAGGGTTTTTCGTGGCGGATTTCGCTGGGCAGGTGATCGTGATCGTGACCCATGAAGGTGTCTCCGTTGCAATGCGCGCAGAGTAAGCAGGCAATGCGGCGGAGACTATTACACTTGGGCTCGCGTTCATTCTGTAACTTCATTACAGCCACGCGCGGCCGTTAACCTTCGACGGCCTGTGTGGCGGGAAGAGCAACCATCGTGGATATCGTTCCAAACCTGGATGAGGCCAGCCGGCCCCTGGCCGATGCATGGCAGCAGACGCTGCAGGCCACCCGCCCAGAAGCGGCTGCACTGCTGGCCGATCTGGCAGCCCACTCGCCGCCTGACCTGGCCCATCACTTCTATGACGTACTGCTGGAGGACCCGCGCGCCAGCCGCTTCCTGTCCCACGACCAGGTGCGGCTGCGGCTGAAGCCGGCCATGCAGCGCTGGCTGACCCAGCTGTTGACGGCCACGCCCGCCAGCGTCGCGGCACTGGTGGCCGCGCAGCGTGTGATCGGCGACGTGCATGCGCGCGTCGGCATCCCGGTGGACCTGGTCACTCGCGGTATGCGCGTGCTCAAGCAACGCCTGTTCGAGCGGATCGTCGCCCAGGCACCGAACAGCCACGTGGCGTTCGACGCCATCAGTTGCCTGAGTGCCTCGGTGGACATCGCCCTGGAAGGCATGACCCTGGCGTACACGCATGCACGCGAGCGCTCCTCGCGCACCGATGCGGCGTACCGGCTGTTTTCGCTGGTGCAGAACGTCAGCACCGAACGCGAACGCCAAAGGGCCCTGCTGCTGGATTGGGAAAACGCGCTGCTGTACGCCATCGCCAGCCAGGCCACCGACGCCGATACCGTCGACCTGGCGCACTCCGACTTCGGCCTGTGGTTCACCCACAAGGGCATTCCCAGTTTCGGCGAAAGCAGCGAGACCGCGCAGGTGGGCGCACTGGTGGCCCAGGTGGACGCGCAGCTGCACGCCGCGCTGGCCCATGCCGATGTGGCCGCACGCTTCGGTGCGCTGCAGGGCATCCGCGAGCAGCTGGCGCGCATCCGCACCCTGATGGGCATGCTGTTCGAGCGGATCGGCGAACTGGACGCAGGCAGCGATGCCTTGACCAACCTGCTCAACCGGCGCTTCCTGCCCACGGTGCTGCGCCGTGAGATCGAACTGGCCACCTCCGCCAGCACCCCGTTCTCGGTACTGCTGCTGGACCTGGACCACTTCAAGGCGATCAACGATGCGCACGGCCACGACGGCGGCGACCGCGCCCTGCAGCACGTGGCCGCGCTGCTCGGGCAGCTGACGCGTGGCAGCGATTACCTGTTCCGCTATGGCGGCGAGGAGTTCGTGGTGGTGCTGGTGGCGGCCACCGCGGCGCAGGCCGAGGTGATCGCCGAGAACCTGCGCCGGCAGATCGCACAGACCCCGGCGCAGCTGGCCGATGGCACCGCACTGGCATTGACCGCCAGCATCGGCGTGGCGGCGCACGACGGCCACCCGGACTATGAGCGCTTGATGGCGCGCGCCGATGCAGCGATGTACCAGGCCAAGAAGCGCGGCCGCAACTGCGTGGTGCTGGCCGACGATACGTTGCCGGAGGCGCCCGGCCGCCAGGCCCTGCAGCGCGGCTGAGTCACCCGCCAACCGCCTGTTCCTGCACATCCACCGGTACCAACGGCGCATGCCCACCGCATGCGCCGCCGAGTAGGATCACCCGGTGTGCCTGCGCACGCCTTTTTCTGCCTGGACGTCGCCGATGCCTGCCTGCCGTTCCCTGCGCGCGATGCACGCGCTGTTTCCCTGCCTGCTGTTGCTGGCCACCTTCACCACCAGCGCGCGCGAGGTGGCCGCACCGGCCGAGCACGTCGATGCAGACGGCCCGTACGTGTTCGTCACCGCCAAGGGCCACGAGGCCGAGTGGATCTGCAACGACCACATCGTGCGCCGTACGCTGAACGCCCGCGGTGACACCACCCCGGTGCTGCCCGAGTGTGGCTACCCGCATCCGGTGACCGTGTTGCCGCCGCGCACCGCCGAGGTGGCGCAGTATCCGGCCACGCCCCGCATCGTCGCGGTGTCGGACATCCATGGCCAGTACGACCTGCTGGTAGGGCTGCTGCGCGCCCACCACGTGATCGACGCGCACGACCAGTGGTCGCTGGGCGGTGCCACCCTGGTGGTGGCCGGGGACGTGTTCGACCGCGGCCCGCAGGTGACCGAGGCGTTCTGGCTGCTGTACAGCCTGCAGCAACAGGCACGCGCGGCCGGCGGCGCGGTGCACTTCGTGCTGGGCAACCATGAAACGATGGTGCTCTACGACGACCTGCGCTACGTGAACCCGAAGTACCTCCGGAGCGCGCAGCTGCTGGGCCGCAGCTACCCAGCCCTGTACGGGCCGGAGTCGGTGATCGGGCAATGGCTGCGCACCCGCCCGGTCATGCTGAAGATCGGCGACACGTTGTTCCTGCACGGTGGCATCGCACCGGAGAACCTGGACCTGGTGCGCGGCATGGACGCCACCAACGCCACCTACCAGGCCGCCGTGGGTCTACCGCGCGATCAGGTCAAGGCAGCGCCGGACACGGCGCGCCTGTTCGACGGCAAGACCAGCCCGATCTGGTACCGCGGCTACTTCGACGGGCAACTGGACACCGCCCAGGTCGATGCGCTGCTCACCCAGCTGGACCTCAAGCGCATCGTGGTCGGGCACACTTCGATGCCGCACGTGAGCAGTTTCCACGGCGACCGCATCATCGCCATCGACAGCAGCATCAAGAATGGCGAGAACGGCGAACTGCTGTTCATCGAGGACGGGGTGCTCAGCCGCGGCCTGCTCGACGGCAGCCGGGTGCCGCTGGCCGAGGGGACGATGGGGCTGGAGGACTGAGCCCCGGCGTCCCGGCTCAGCCCTGCTGCGGCAGTGGCTGAGCGGTGACGGCAGCGGCCTTGGCGCGCACCGGCCGGCTCGGGAAGGCATGCCGCACGATGCGCCACATCACCTGGCCGAACTGCTTCGGCAACGAGCCGGTGTTGTAGTGCTGGCCGTAGCGGGCGCAGATCGCCTTCACGTCCACCGCGATGGCCGCATAGCGGTTGGCCGGGATGTCCGGGAAGAAGTGGTGTTCGATCTGGTGGCTGAGGTTACCCGACATGACATTCATCAGCTTGCCACCGGTCAGGTTGGACGAGCCGCGCAGCTGGCGCAGGTACCAGTGGCCACGGCTTTCGTCGCGCACGCATTCCTTGGGGAAGGTCTCGGCGTCGGCGGTGAAGTGGCCGCAGAAGATGATCACGTAGGTCCACACGTTGCGGATCAGGTTGGCCACCACGTTGCCCAGCAGCACCGGCAGGAAGAACGGGCCGGCCAGCGCGGGGAACAGCAGGTAGTCCTTGAACATCTGCTTGCCCATCTTGCGGCCCACCGGGCGCGCCTGCGCCAGCAGCTGGCGGAAGGTGATCTTGCCGGCGAACCAGCGGCCCAGGCGCAGGTCCTGGATGGCGATGCCCCATTCGAACAGCAGTGCGAACACCACCGCCACCACCGGCTGGGTCAGGTAGAACGGGCGCCAACGCTGTTCGGGGAAGATGYGCAGCAGGCCATAGCCGATGTCATCGTCCAGCCCGCGCACGTTGGTGTAGGTGTGGTGACGGAAATTGTGGGTCTTGCGCCAGTTGTCGGCGGTGCCCACGATGTCCCATTCGTAGGTGCTGCCCTGCAGCTGCGGGTCGCCCATCCAGTCGTACTGGCCGTGGATGACGTTGTGCGCCAGCTCCATGTTTTCCAGGATCTTGGACAGCGCCAGCAGCACCACGCCGGCGATCCACGCCGGGATCAGCACGCTGTGCACGAAGGCACCGAGGAACAGCAGCGCGCGGCCGGCCACGCCGGTCCAGCGCACGCCGGCCACCACGCGGCGGATGTAACGCGCGTCGGCGGCCCCCAGCGTGGCCAGCTGGCGCGCACGCAGCGCATCGAGTTCATTGCCGAACGCATCCAGTTCGGTAGGCGACAGCACGCGGTTGTGCACGGAAGACATGCTCAGAGCTCCAGGATCAGGTCGGTGCTGGCGCTGTTGACGCACAGCTTCACTTGCGTGGCCGGTTCATCGGCGTAGTCGCCGGTCAGGGTGTGCCGGGTGACACCGGACGCCTTGCCGCACACGCAGGTATTGCAGATGCCCATGCGGCAGCCGCTGGCCGGGCGCAGGCCTTCGGCTTCCAGCGCCTGCAGCAGCGAGGTGCCGCGCGGGAGGGTCAGGGTGCGGCCACTGCGGCGCAGTTCGACCTGCACCGTGCCGGTTTCCGCGTCGGGCAGCAGCGGCGGGGTGAACGCTTCGAACTGCAGCGCGGCCACGGTGCCCTGCAAACGTGCGCGGGCGGCATCAACGAAGCCACCCGGGCCGCACACCAGCACCTGGGCCGCACGGAGGTCGCCCAGTGCATCGAAGGCGTAGGCATCCACGCGCGGCGACGCGGCGTGCGGGTCGCGGGTCAGTGCCAGGTGCACGCGCAGGTTCGGGTGACGCGCGGCCAGTGCCGCCAGTTCGTCGGCAAAGCACAGTTCCTCGCGGCGGCGAGCCCAGTACACCAGGTCCACCGTGCCGGGCATGCCGGCGGCATCCAGCTGGCGCAGCAGCGCACGCATCGGGGTGATCCCGCTGCCGGCGGCCAACAGCAGCAGGCGCTGGGCCTGGCGCGGGTCCACGGTCATCTCGCCGAAGGCCTGGCCCAGTTCGAACGCCTCGCCGATCACCGCGTGATGGGCCAGGTGCTGGCTGACCTTGCCACCCTCGATCGCCTTGACGGTGATCGCCAGGGTGCCATCGGCCAGCCGCGTGGGGCTGTAGCTGCGCGACAGGCGACGGCCATCCACGTCCACCCCAAGGGTGACGTGCTGGCCCGGCTGCATCCCACGGAAATGCCGGTTCGGGCGCAGCACCAGGGTGACCGCATCGGCGCTGGCCTGCTCGCGCGCCACCAGCCGCGCCCGCGCCCGGCGAAGGGTCCACAACGGGTGCAGGCGCCCGGCCCAGAAGTCGAACAGCTCCTCGGACACCCAATGACGGGGCGAGATCGGGTTGCGGCGGCGGATCGGGGGGCGGGGATGAGCGCTCATGGGATCACTATACGCACGCACATACAGGCGTGTATACACTTGTATATTGACCGGACGGGCTATGATTCAGGGACTTGACCGCCCTGCCCCCGATGACCTCCCCAGACCTGCCCCTGTCCGCTGCCGACGATGCCCATCCGGCGCGCAAAGCCTCGATCTCGCGCGACGACCTGCTGGCCGCCGCGCTGGCCCTGATCGGCCCGCACCGCAGTGTTTCTACGCTGAGCCTGCGCGAAGTGGCCCGCGAGGCCGGCATCGCCCCGAATTCGTTCTACCGCCAGTTCCGCGACATGGACGAACTGACCGTGGCGCTGATCGATCTGTCCGGGCGTTCACTGCGCACGATCATCGGCGAGGCGCGCCAGCGCGCGGCGTCGTCCGAGCGCAGCGTGATCCGGCTGTCGGTGGAGACCTTCTTCGAGCAGCTGCGCGCCGACCACAAGCTGCTGCACGTGCTGCTGCGCGAAGGCAGCGCCGGCTCGGACGCGTTCAAGCAGGCGGTGGACCGCGAACTGAACTACTTCGAAGACGAACTGCGGGTCGACCTGATCCGGCTGGCCGCCGCCGATGGCGGCGCGGTGCTGCACGAACCGGCGCTGGCGTCCAAGGCGATCACCCGGCTGGTGTTCGCCATGGGGGCCACCGCGGTGGACCAGCCGCAGGAAAAGGACGCCGAACTGATCGAGCAGCTGTCGCAGATGCTGCGCATGATCATCACCGGCGCGCGCACCATCGCCGGGAATCCGCCGACGCGTTGAGTGGCGAGGGGCGTACCGACCAACGGTCGGTACCTACCCGGTGTGGGTCGAGCCACGGCCCGCCCCCACCCCATCGTGAATGTCCCGGTAGGCGACCGTGAATGCCCGGTAGGCGACCACCGTTGGTGGTCGCACCATTTCGGCACCGTCCGCCCCACCCAATCGAAAACGTCCATCCGCATACAAACGGCATCGCCGGCGTCGGACGTGCCGACGCCGCCAAGGCGCGGTGTGAAGACCCGGGCTTCACGCCGCGCGCACCATACTTTACCGAATGCTTTACATACGGAATGCCCATTCGTGAGCCGGCACACGGCGCTTGCGCGCGCAAAGAAAGGACTTCACTGCACGGCCCTGCTCCTGTGCAGCGGCGCGGCCATGGCCCAGTCGCCCATCGGCGAGGCGGCCGTTCCGGCGCTGGACTGGCAGCAGTCGCAGCAGCGCCTGGAACAGGTGTCCGACGCGCTGGCCGCCGCCGATGCCTCGGTGCGCAACAAGCAGGACCTGCAGGACGCCACCCGTCTGCTGCGCCTGCCGGAGATCACCGGTGAAGTGCGCCGCCTGCAGTTCCAGAAGACGCTGACCCTGCCCTTGGGCTCGCTGGCGCCGGTGGCCGAGGCGTTCGGCATCGAGTCGCCGTTGCAGTTCACCGAACGCGACTGGCGCACCCGTCCGGTCGTCACCGCGGTGCTGCCGCTGTACACCGGCGGCCTGATCCCGGCCGCGCAGCAGGCCGCCGCCGGCGCCACCGCGCAGGCCAGCGCCGAACGCGAATCGCAGCGCCAGTCGTTGAGCGTGCAGCTGGCCCAGGCCTACTTCGGGCAGCGCCTGGCCGAGCAGGCCGTGGACGTGCGCCGTGACGTGCGCGACGGGCTGCAGCGCCACCTCGACGATGCACTGAAGCTGGAGCGCGAAGGCTTCGCCACCCGTGCCCAGCGCCTGCAGGCCAACGTGGCCCGCGACAAGGCCGAGCGCGACTACCAGAAGTCGCTCAACGACCTGCAGACCCTGAAGGCCGCGCTGGCCACCCTGCTGCGCAGCGGGGGCGAAGTGCGCCCGCTGTCGCCGTTGTTCGTGCATCGCACGCCGATCGGCGCGCTGCCCACCTTCGAACGCGAAGCGCAGACCCGGCAGCCGCAGATCGCGCGGCTGCGCGCCCTGGTGGCCCAGGCCGAGCAAGGCGTACGCGTACAGCAGGCCAAGCTCAAGCCCACCGTGTACCTGTTTGGCCAGTACGACTTCCTGCGCCGCGACGAAATGCTGACCGACCCGGACTGGGCGTTCGGCATCGGCGTGAAGTACACCTTCCTGTCCCCCAGTTCACGCCCGGCGCAGATCAGTGCGGCGCGCGCGCAGCAGGAGCAGGCCGAGGCCGGCCTGCGCGAAGCGGAAAACCAGGTCACCCTGGGCGTGCGCAAGGCCTGGTACGAACTGGATACCGCACGCCAGCAGTTTCTGCTGCTGGACAGCAGCATCGAACAGAACCGCGAGAACCTGCGCCTGCAGGAGTTGGCCTTCCGCGAAGGCCAGGCCACCTCGCTGGACGTGATCGATGCGCGGCTGGGGCTGGGCGGTGCACAGGTGGAACGCGCACAGGCGGCGTACCAGTACGACGTGGCGCTGGCACAACTGCTGGAGATCAGTGGACAGATGGACCGTTATGACGAATTCCGCCGCCAGGCCGACGAGGTGATCGTGCATGAATGACACATTGCAGGCGCCTGCCGATGCGCCGCCGCCGAACAAGCGCAAACTCGGTATTGCCCTCGCGCTGGTGCTGGCGATCGTGGTGGTGGTCGGCCTGTGGCTGGCCTGGCGCAGCCCGGCCGAACAGCTGCAGGGCATGGCCGACGCCGACACCGTCAACGTGGCCGCCAAGATCACCGCACGCCTGGCCGAACTGAAGGTGCGCGAAGGCGACCGGGTCAAGGCCGGCCAGGTGCTGTTCGTGCTGGACAGCCCGGAAGTGGCCGCCAAGGAAGAACAGGCGCAAGGCGCGCTGGACGCTGCCAGCGCCGTGGCCGACAAGGCCGATGCCGGCGCGCGCAGCGAAGACATCCGCGCGGCGCAGGCCAACTGGAAACGCGCTGAAGCCGGTGCAACGCTGGCCGATGCCACCTACCAGCGCGTGCAGAACCTGTTCAACGAAGGCGTGATGACCCGGCAGAAGCGCGACGAAGCGCTGGCCCAGGCACGCAGTTCGCGCGAGCTGTCCAATGCCGCCCGTGCGCAGTACGACCAGGCGCTGGCCGGTGCGCGCGAGCAGGACAAGCGCGCCGCACAGGGCCAGGTCCGCCAGGCACGCGGGGCGGTGGCCGAAGTGGATGCCGCGCGCGAGGAGGTCAACGGCCGCGCGCCGCTGGCCGGCGAGATCAACAAGCGCATGGCCGATGTGGGCGAACTGGTCCCGGCGGGCTACCCGGTGTTCACCCTGGTCGACATCGACCGCATGTGGGTATCGGTGAACCTGCGCGAATCGCAGATGCGCGGCCTGAAGATCGGCAACCGGCTGCGCGGTCAGGTCCCCGCGCTGGATCGCGATGTCGAGTTCGAGGTGTACTTCATCAACCCGGCCGGCGATTACGCCACCTGGCGCGCTACCCGGCAGTCGTCCGGCTACGACGTGCGCAGTTTCGAGATCCGGCTGCGCCCGGTGGCGCGCGTGGAGGGCTTCCGCCCTGGCATGAGCGTGCTGTTCGCGTGGCCGCAGGGATGAACCGGTCGCGGCGGGCGGGCTTCGGCGCCGCCTTCCAACGCGAGCTCCAGCACCTGCGTAGCGACCGCGCCGACCTGCTGCTGGTGACACTGTTGCCGCTGCTGATGCTGGCGGTGATGGCCTGGTTGTTTGCCGCATCGGTGATGCGCGACATCCCCATTGCCATTGTCGACCTCGACCACAGTGCCGAGAGCCGTCTGCTGGCGCGCATGCTGGATGCCAGCCCGGGCATCGCCGTGGCCAGCCAACCGGCCAGCCTGGCCGATGCGCAGGCCGAGCTGCGGCGGCTGGAGGTCTTTGCCGTGGTGCTGGTCCCCCGCGATGCCACCCGCCAGGCGCTGCGTGGCAGCCAGGGCACCGTGTTCGCCTACTACAACGCCACCTACCTCACCACCGGGCAGTCGGCGGTGCGCGATATCGTGGAAGCGGTCGGTGCGTGGAACGCGCGCCTGCTGAGCGGCGGCATTGGCAAACAGGTCGGCCCGGCCAAACTGCGCGCGCCGCCCATCGCGGTGCAGTCGGACATCCTGCACAACCCGGCGCGCAGCTACGAACTGTTCCTGCTGCCGCTGTTGTTCCCGGCGGTGTTGTCGCTGGGCCTGGCGCTGGCGGTGGCCGCCAGCCTGGGCCGCGAGGTGCGCGACGGCCAGTTGCGCCCTTGGCTGGGCAGCACGCCCTGGGCGGCCATCGTCGGCAAGATCTGCCCCTATGTCGCACTGTTCTCGGTGTATGGCGCGCTCGGCGTGCTGTACCTGGCGCTGCTGCGCGGCGACGGCATCGCCGGCAGCCTGCTGTTGCTGATGCTGGGCCAGCCGCTGTTCTACCTCGCATGCGCGGCGGTGGCACTGCTGTTTGTGGGACTCACCCGTGACATGGGCACCGCGCTGTCGGCCATCGGCTTGAGCATCGGCACCGCGCTGGCATTCTCCGGGGCCACCTTCCCCGTGGTGGATGCGCCGCTGTTCACCCGCGTCTGGAACCTGCTGCTGCCGCTCACCGCCTACGTCAAGCTGCAGACCCAGCAGCAATTTGTCGGCGCGCCGTGGACGGTCTCGCTGTGGCCGTTGGCTACGCTGCTGCTGATGGTGCTGGTGGCCGGCGGCATCGGCGGCTGGCGCCTGATCGTCGCAGCGCGCGCCCTGCCCACGCCGGTGGCCTCCAACGGAGCGGCCGCATGAGCCGCTTCACCACCAGCCTGCGCCAGACCCTGCGTGCGGTGCTGACCGACCGCTATGCGGTGGTGTTGATGATTGGCGCGGTGGTGCTGTACTCGTTCTTCTACCCGGCCGCGTACCGCCACCAGGTGGCCAGCAACCTGCCCATCGTGGTGGTCGACCACGACCAGAGCGCCACCAGCCGCGAACTGCTGCGGCGCGTGGACGCGTTGCGCACCGTGCGCATCGTTGCCCAACCCGCCACCCTCGACCAGGCCCGCCACGCGCTCGAGCGCGGCGAGGCCGAAGGCATCCTGCTGATTCCCGCCCAGCTGGAGCGCGACATCCTGCGCGGCGGTGCCGGTCATCTGGTGTTGATGGGGAACGGTGCCTACCTCGGCCGCGCCAGCTGGGTATTGGGCGGCGTGGCTGATGCACTGACCGCGTTCGCGCGCGAAACAGCGGTTTCGCAGGCCGCCTTCATGGGCGCCCCGCAGCCACCGCCGATCACCCTGGTGCAGCGCCCGCTGTTCAACACGCTGGAAGGCTACGGCAGCGCCATCGTGCCCGGTGTGGCCGAACTGATCGTGCACCAGACGCTGTTGATGGGCATTGGGGTGCTGCTGGGGACGCGGCGTCTGGCACTCGGTCGACGCCTGCGCTTCGACCTGCCCACCCTGGCCGGCATGGCGCTTGGCTTCGGCATCATCGGCCTGCTGGGCCTGCTCTACTACGCTGGCTTCACCGCGTGGGTGCAGGACTACCCGCGCGGCGGAAATCCGCTCGGGCAACTACTGGGCGGGACGTTGTTCATTGCCGCCACGGTGGCGTTCGGCCTGTTCGTCGGCAGCTTCTTCGCCACCCGCGAACGCGCCTTCCAGGTGGTCATCGCCTGCTCGATCCCGCTGTTCTTCCTGGCCAATCTGTCCTGGCCGGCGGTTACCTCGCCGCCAGCGCTGGTCGCCCTGGCCCACCTGCTGCCCACCACCACCGGCATCAATCTGATGGTGCGCCTGAACCAGATGGATGCCCGCCTGGGCGAGGTCAGCCACGAGTTGTGGACGCTGGCCGCGTTGCTGGTGCTCTACAGTGCGCTTGCCGTGTGGCGGCTGGGCGCGCGCGGGCGCACGCCCCTGGCGTAAACCCTACGGCGACCGAGGTGTAGCCAGTTGAGATGCGGTGCTCGCGTTGGCGCACGTGCGTTGCAACCGAACCAGATACGAAAATGCCGGCCCCATGGGGCCGGCATCGTGTCATCGCTACAGGGGGCGCAGAATCAGCGGTACTGGCGCTCGCAGCGGCGTTCGACCACGCGGTCACCGTTCTTCTGCTGGCTGCGCCCCTGGATGTTGCGGCCTGCAGCGCCACCCGCGACAGCGCCGGCCACGGTCGCCAGCTTCTTTCCGTTGCCACCGCCCACCTGGTTGCCCAGCAGGCCACCCACCACCGCACCGGTGGCGGTACCGGCGATACGATTGGGGTCCTTCGCGTTGCGCTGCACTTCCACGTTCTTACAGACCACCTTGCTGCCGTCGTTGAAGCGGCGGCCTTCGTCCTTCGGACCATAGGTCTGCGCGGCCGCGCCGAACGAGGCAGCAATCAGGGCGCCCATGCACATCACACGTTGAATCGTCTTCATGTTCGTCTCCTCATTCGCAGGACATGGGGTCAGCCTGCGCCCGTTGGCTGCAACCGGCAGTGAAAACATGTCGAGGCCACGTCAATGTCGTGATCGTGTTCAGGCGGCGGACACTTGCGGGCGATGCGGCGCTGCGTCGACGCAGGCGTGTCCAACGCGCCGGTATGATCCGGCGTGACCCTCTCACCCACGCCGTGGTGGACCTCCATGCGCCGCACTGGACAACCAACTTTTTCTGCCAGCCCGTGGGTAGCGCGATGAGATCCCTCTCGCTGCTTATCGACGGCAGCGCGATACACGACATCGCCAGCTTCTATGCCGAGATCAACCGCGTGTTCATGGCCAACGAGGACTGGCAGCTCGGGCCCAGCCTGGATGCGCTGGACGACCTGCTGTACGGCGGCTACGGCGCACTGGCCGGGCAGGCAGCCGGCAGTGTGCACTGGAAGGAGATCGCGCACAGCCGCGCGGCCCTTGGTGGTGCGGCAACCCGGGCCTGGCTGCAGGGCAAACGGTCGCAGCCAGGCACTTTCAACACCGACGCCATCGATGCCCAGCTGGATGCGCTGGAACGCGGCACCGGCCAGACCTACTTCGACATCATCATGGCGATCTTCGCCGCGCATCCCAACGTGCGGCTGACCACGGACTGATCCGTAGCGCCCGCTGTCCCGGGCCGAGTGTGTTCTGCACCCGGCAGCCCGCCCGCGCTTCGCCCTCCCCGCCCCCTCCCCTACAATGGTCGTTCTGGTGGCCTTCCGGCCCGCCCCCGACGTTGATGGACCCCGCGTGACCGAAAAGCAGCCCGAACACACCCCTCTCATGAAGCAGTTCTTCGCCGCAAAGTCCGAGTACCCGGACCTGCTGCTGTTCTTCCGCATGGGCGATTTCTACGAGCTGTTCTACGACGACGCGCGCAAGGCCGCGCGCCTGCTGGACATCACCCTTACCCAGCGCGGCAGCTCCGGCGGCGCGCCGATCCCGATGGCCGGCGTGCCGGTGCATGCCTATGAAGGCTACCTGGCCCGGCTGGTGGCCTTGGGCGAATCGGTGGCGATCTGCGAGCAGATCGGCGACCCGGCCCTGGCCAAGGGCCTGGTGGAACGCAAGGTGGTGCGCATCGTGACCCCCGGCACGGTCACCGACGAAGCGCTGCTGGACGAGCGCCGCGACACCCTGCTGATGGCGCTGTCGCGCGGCAAGCACGGCTATGGCCTGGCCTGGGCCGACCTGGCTGGTGGCCGCTTCCTGGTCAACGAGGTGGATTCGGAAGACGCGCTGGAAGCCGAGCTGGCCCGGCTGGAGCCGGCCGAGCTGCTGGTGCCCGATGAAGAAAACTGGCCGGAATTCCTGAAGCACCGCAACGGCATCCGCCGCCGCGCGCCGTGGCTGTTCGATGCCGACAGCGGCCGCCGCCAGCTGCTGGCGTTCTTCAAGCTGCACGACCTGACCGGCTTCGGCATCGACGACAAGCCGCGCGCCACCGCCGCGGCCGGCGCGCTGCTGGGCTATGTCGAAGAGACCCAGAAGCAGCGCCTGCCCCACCTGACCGCGATCGCCACCGAAACGGCCAGCGAGGCCATTGCGATGAACGCGGCGACGCGCCGTCACCTGGAGCTGGACACGCGGGTAGACGGCGATACCCGCAACACCCTGCTCGGCGTGCTCGACACCACGGTGACGCCAATGGGCGGGCGCCTGCTGCGGCGTTGGCTGCACCGCCCGCTGCGGCTGCGCGACGTGCTGGTGCACCGCCACGATGCGGTGGCGACGCTGATCGACCGCGGTGCCGAGGGCGACATCCGCGATGCTTTCCGTGCGCTGGGCGATCTGGAGCGCATCCTCACCCGTGTGGCGCTGCGTTCGGCGCGCCCGCGCGATTTCTCCACGCTGCGCGATGGCCTGGGCCTGCTGCCCGACGTCCGTGCGGTGCTGGCGCCGCTGGATTCGCCGCGCCTGGTGGCGCTGCATGCAGCGCTGGGTGAGCACGACGAATGCGCGCATCTGCTGGCCAGTGCGATCGCGCCGACGCCACCGATGAAGCTGAGCGATGGCGGCGTGATCGCCGAAGGCTTCGATGCCGAGCTGGACGAACTGCGCCGCCTGTCCACCCATGCCGACCAGTTCCTGATCGACCTGGAGCAGCGCGAGCGCATCAGCAGCGGCATCGCCACGCTGAAGGTCGGCTACAACCGCGTGCACGGCTATTACATTGAAATCAGCAAGGGCCAGAGCGACAAGGCGCCGGTGCATTACACCCGCCGCCAGACCCTGACCAATGCCGAGCGCTACATCACCGAAGAGCTGAAGTCGTTCGAGGACAAGGTGCTGTCCGCGCGCGAGCGGTCGCTGTCGCGCGAGAAGGTGTTGTACGAGCAGTTGCTGGACACGCTGGGCGGGCAGTTGGAGCCGCTCAAGCAGTGCGCCGGTGCCTTGAGCGAGCTGGATGTGCTGGCCGGTTTCGCCGAGCGCGCCCAGGCGCTGGACTGGGCCCGCCCGGAACTGGAGACCGCGCCGTGCCTGCGCATCGAACGTGGCCGCCACCCGGTGGTGGAAGCGGTGCGCGAGCAGCCGTTCGAACCCAACGACCTGGACCTGCACCCGGACCGCCGCATGCTGGTGATCACCGGCCCGAACATGGGCGGTAAATCCACCTACATGCGCCAGAACGCGCTGATCGTGCTGCTGGCCCACATCGGCAGCTTCGTGCCGGCCAGCCGCGCGGTGATCGGGCCGATCGACCGTATCCTGACCCGCATCGGCGCCGGCGACGACCTCGCGCGCGGGCAGTCGACGTTCATGGTGGAAATGGCCGAAACCAGCTACATCCTGCACCACGCCAGCGCCCACTCGCTGGTGCTGATGGACGAGATCGGGCGCGGCACGTCGACCTACGATGGCCTGGCCCTGGCCGATGCGGTGGCGCGCCACCTGGCGTACCAGAACCGCTGCTACACGCTGTTTGCCACTCATTACTTCGAGTTGACCGCACTGGCCGACGAGCAGCACGAAGGCGGCACCAGCGGTATCGCCAACGTGCACCTGGATGCGGTGGAGCATGGCGACGCGCTGGTGTTCATGCACGCGGTGAAGGACGGCCCGGCCAACCGCAGCTTCGGGCTGCAGGTGGCCGCGCTGGCCGGACTGCCGAAATCCACGGTGGCCCAGGCCCGCCGGCGCCTGGCCGAACTGGAGCAGCGTGGCGGGGAAAGCCACGTCGCCACGGTCACCCCGCAAGCCCTGGATGCACCGCAGCAGTTCGGCCTGTTCAACGCGCCCAGCACCGCCGCGCAGGACGCGCTGGCCGCGATCGACCCCGACGAGCTCACCCCCAAGCAGGCGCTGGAAGCGCTGTACCGGTTGAAGGCGCTGGTCTGACCGGCGCCCGGCACGACCAACGGTCGTGCCCTACCGGGTGATGTTCGGCATCCCCCATCCGGTGGCACCCGACGGTTGGTCGAGTGACCCCTTCCCCCGGTAGCACCCGACCGTTGGTCGGGTGACCGTCGCCGGCTCCACGCACACCCACCGCAGCACGACCAACGGTCGTGCCCTACCGGGTGATGTTCGGCATCCCCCACCCGGTGGCACCCGACGGGTGGTCGGGTGGCGCCACACCGGTAGCACCCGACCGTTGGTCGGGTGGCCTCTTCCCCCGGTAGCACCCGACCGTTGGTCGGGTGGGCCCTTCGCATTGCCGTAGTAAATCCGGCGGTATGCTCGGGCGGTCCGCCACCTGCCTGGAGTCCGTCGTGAACAACGCATCGCTTGCTGCCTCCCTCTTCCAACAACTGCAGCAGGGCCAAGGCCTGCAGCAGGTGTCCCAGCAGTTGGGCATCGAACCCGCCCAGGCCAGCAGCGCCGTCGGCGCGGCGCTGCCGCTGCTGCTCGGCGCGATGGGCCGCAACGCCCAGCAACCGCAAGGCGCCGACGCCCTGCTGGGCGCACTACAGCGCGATCACGCGCCGGCCGCCGGGGGTGGCTTCGATCTGGGCGGTCTGCTCGGCAGCGTGCTGGGCGGCGGCGGTGGCAACGCCACCAACGGGGCCGGCATCCTCGGCCATGTGTTTGGCGGCAACAGCGACCGTGCCGCGCAGGGCCTGAGCCAGGCCACCGGACTGGATAGCAGCAAGACCAGCCAGCTGCTGGCCATCCTTGCCCCGATCGTCATGTCCTATCTGGCGCAGCGCTTCGCCAACGGCGGCAACGCCGGCCAGCTCAGCCAGGCGCTGGGCCAGGAAGCGGAAGCGGCCAGCAGTGGTGGTGTGCTCACCTCGGTGCTGGACCAGGACGGCGATGGTCAGCTGGGTATTGGCGACCTGCTCAAGCTGGGGGGCGGGTTGCTCGGCAAGCGTTGATGTACGGTCGAACCATGTTGTGCGGGGAGCCGGCCAGCGGCCGGCACTACCTGGCACGCCTTTCTATAGACCCACCCTATCGCTTTGGTTGATTCGTTCGAATTTACCGAATGCCTGAACGTGCTTAACGTAGAGGCATTCCCGCAGGAGATCCTCGGATGCATCGATTGACCCCATCGCGCACGCGCGTCCAATCCATGCCCGTCGACCGTGCCGGATGCTCCTCGCCCTGAGCGAAGCGCTCTTTCCGATTGCCCTGCCCAACCGCGGCAGGTGCCCACATTCGCAAGTACACAGGTAGCGACCCATGAAAAGCGAAGCCAAGTGCCCGTTCAACCACGCCCTCGTCGGCGATGCCACCACCAACCGCGACTGGTGGCCCAAGCAGCTGCGCGTGGACCTGCTCAACCAGCATTCCAACCGCTCCACCCCGCTCGATGACGGCTTCGACTACGCCACCGCGTTCAAGGGGCTGGACTACGCCGCGCTCAAGGCCGACCTCACCGCGCTGATGACCGATTCGCAGGAGTGGTGGCCGGCCGACTTCGGCCATTACGGCGGCCTGTTCGTGCGCATGGCCTGGCACAGCGCCGGCACCTACCGCATCGGCGACGGGCGTGGCGGCGGTGGCCGTGGCCAACAGCGCTTCGCGCCGCTCAACAGCTGGCCGGACAACGTCAGCCTGGACAAGGCACGCCGCCTGCTGTGGCCGATCAAGCAGAAGTACGGCCAGGCCATTTCCTGGGCCGACCTGCTGATCCTCACCGGCAACGTCGCGCTGGAATCGATGGGCTTCAAGACGCTGGGCTTTGCCGGCGGCCGCCCCGATACCTGGGAGCCGGACCAGGACGTGTACTGGGGCCGCGAAACCACCTGGCTTGGCGGCGACGTGCGCTATGCGCATGGCTCCGAGGGCGTGCAGGAAGACCACGGCGTGCTGGTGTCCGATGACGACGCCGACGGCGACGTGCACTCGCGCGATCTGGAGAACCCGCTGGCGGCCGTGCAGATGGGCCTGATCTACGTGAACCCGGAAGGCCCGGACGGCAACCCGGATCCGCTCAAGGCCGCCTTCGACATCCGTGACACGTTCGGCCGCATGGCCATGGACGACGAGGAAACCGTTGCCCTGATCGCCGGCGGGCACAGCTTCGGCAAGACCCACGGCGCCGGCCCGGCCGACAACGTTGATGTGGAACCGGAAGCGGCGGGGCTGGAGAGCCAGGGGCTCGGCTGGGCCAACAGATTCGGCACCGGCAAGGGCGGCGACACCATCACCAGCGGCCTGGAAGTGACCTGGACGCGCACGCCGGCGCAGTGGAGTCATGACTTCTTCGAGATCCTGTTCGGCCACGAGTGGGAACTGACCAAGAGCCCGGCCGGTGCCCATCAGTGGGTAGCCAAGGACAGCGAGGCGATCATTCCCGACGCGCACGACCCGTCGAAGAAGCATCGCCCGACCATGCTCACCACCGACCTGTCGCTGCGCGTGGACCCGGCGTACGAGAAGATCTCGCGCCGCTTCCTGGCCGAGCCGCAGGCCTTCGCTGACGCCTTCGCACGCGCCTGGTTCAAGCTCACCCATCGCGACATGGGGCCGCGCTCGCGCTACCTCGGCCCGGAGATCCCGGCCGAGGAATTCATCTGGCAGGACCCGGTGCCCGAAGCGACCCGGCCGTTGATCGACGCCCAGGACATCGCCGGCTTGAAGCAGCAGATCGCCAGCGCCGGGTTGAGCGTGGCCGAGCTGGTGTCCACCGCGTGGGCGTCGGCGTCGACCTTCCGCGGCTCGGACAAGCGCGGCGGTGCCAACGGCGCGCGCATCCGCCTGGCCCCRCAGAAAGACTGGGCGGTGAACCAGCCGCAGCAGCTGGCCAAGGTGCTGGCCGCGCTGGAGAA
This sequence comes from Stenotrophomonas sp. 10N36, assembly GCF_056395005.1. Classification (NCBI taxonomy): domain Bacteria; kingdom Pseudomonadati; phylum Pseudomonadota; class Gammaproteobacteria; order Lysobacterales; family Lysobacteraceae; genus Stenotrophomonas; species Stenotrophomonas sp. 10N36. The sequence goes on from NZ_JBFTIS010000001.1 coordinate 652,317, forward strand.
AATCCAGTCGGGCTTCAACGGCAGCGGCAGCAAGCAGGTGTCGCTGGCCGACCTGATCGTGCTGGCCGGCGGCGTGGGTGTTGAACAGGCGGCAAAGGCCGGTGGCCACGACATCAGCGTGCCGTTCACGCCCGGCCGCACCGATGCCAGCCAGGAACAGACCGACGTGGAATCGTTCGCGGTGCTGGAACCGTATGCCGACGGCTTCCGCAATTACCTCAAGGGCCGTTACAGCGTGCCCGCCGAGGTGCTGCTGATCGACAAGGCGCAGCTGCTCACGCTGACCGCGCCGGAGCTGACCGCGCTGGTCGGCGGGCTGCGCGTGCTGGGTGCCAACGTTGATGGCAATGCGCAGGGCGTACTGACCGATCGCCCGGGCACGTTGAGCAACGATTTCTTCGTGAACCTGCTGGACATGCGCACGCAGTGGAAGGCCGCTGGCGGTGGCTATGAAAGCAGCGGCGCCAAGCGCTGGACCGGCAGCCGGGCCGACCTCGTGTTCGGCTCCAACTCGGTGCTGCGTGCCCTGGCCGAGGTGTATGCCAGTGCCGACGGCGAGAAGAAACTGGTCCAGGATTTCGTTGCCGCCTGGACGCGGGTGATGGAACTGGATCGCTACGACCTGCACGCTTGAGTGATCCAGGGGGACCGACCTGCGGGTCGGTCCCTTCCAGCGTCAGGCGACATGCAATGCCACCGTCGGCTGCCGCATGCGGGTATCAGCGGTCGGCAGCGCGCAGACGCTTGAGGATCGGCGCGAACTGCGGGCTGTCGGTGCGCGTCGGCGTGGGCACCTTCCCCGCTTCCACGTCACGCCAGTACGTCCACGGCAGTGCGCCGTCGCCCAGTTCGTAGTCCATGCCATCCCACGCGTCCTCGCGGAAAGCGTAGAACGCCCAGTGCACCTTCTGCGCCTCGAGCACGCGCAGGACATCCTCCAGATAGGCCGGGCAATCCGGCCAGCGGCGCATGCAGCCGAACTCGCCGACCACCATCTGGTTGCGCGCCACGCCATGCTCGTCGGCCCACGCCAGGGGCTGCTGCAGGTAGCTGGCCACGCGCTTGGCATCCCACTGCGTCTTGCCCGGGCCGAACGGCACCACGGCCGGATACCGATACGGCGTGGCGCGCTTCTGGTTGGGGGCGCTAGTGGCCGCGTATGGCTCGTACATGTGCACGCTGTACAGCAGATGGGGATCTTTCAGCGGCGCGGGCCAGTACGCCAGCGCGTCGGCCGCGGCATACCAGCCCGGGTCCAGCATCAACGGCATGTCGGCATCGACCTCGCGCACCGCCGCGATCAAGCCGGTGTAGAAGCGCGGCAGATCACGCGGCCCGTCCTTCACCGTGGCATACCACGCGCGCATCGCGGCCGGGTCGGCATGCTCGCGCAGCGGGGTGCCGTACTCCGGGGCGGGCTCGTTGATCAGGTTGTAGGCCACCAGCGCCGGGTGCCCGTGCAGTGCGCGCGCCAGGTCGCGCCAGAACGCCTGCGCCGGCCGGTGATTGTCGAACGACTGCCAGAGGCGCTGGTCTACCACCCCGCCGTTCTTCTGCTTCCAGCGCAGCAGCGGCAGCGACAACGGCACCAGCACCACCTTGATGCCAGCGGCATCGGCATCGTCGAGCACCCGGCGCAGGGTGGCGACGTCGGCCTGCACCAAGCCCTGGTAGCGATCGGCATTGCCCATCAGGAAATCGCGGCCGCCGGCCGAACGCCACTTGTCCGGTGTCAGCCGTACCCAGGTGGCGCCGGTGGCACGTAGCGCATCGAAATAGGCGCGGTCCGGTGGCTGTTCGTTGAAGCTGTTGCCGCCCCTCTGCGGCTGGCTCCAGAAAGTGTTGACGGCGGCCTGCGCGCTGAAAGCGAACAGGCACAGCAGCATGCAGCAAAGGCGAATCGACAGCGGGCGCATGGGCGCACCTCCTTGAGCGAAGCGGCAGCCTGACGCATGCCCATGGACCACACCGTGACTAAGGCCCTGTTTCCGGCATCAATAGTCACAATGCGTGGAAGCCACGAAACCACTAGAGCGAATCGATATCCCCAAGCGCCCGAATCAAGCGACGCGCGCGTTTGTCAGGGCGATGCTCCGGCGGCAGGTAACCATTGCGCGCCGCCTGGCGTTGGGCATGCGCCTCGGCCCGTCGCGCGCGCGACGCCTCGCTTTCCTCGTACAGCTGCTGCGCCACCGGGGCCGGCCCGCGCAGCTCGCTCAGGCCACGCACCTGCACCTCGTAGACGTCGTCGCCCCGGCTGATCTGCAGCTGCTCGCCCACGCGCACCGCGCGCGAGGATTTGGGGCGTTGCCCGGCCACGTCCACTTTGCCCGTCTCCACGGCCTGCTTGGCCAGGCTGCGGGTCTTGAAGAAGCGTGCGGCCCACAGCCACACGTCCAGCCGCACGGCGGCCAACGGCGTTGCTTCGATCATGCGGGTTGTTCAGCTCCCCGGCTCTGCCGGTCGTCGGTTCAAGGGTTGCGCCGCCGCCGGATTGCCGCGGCAGCCGGTGCCACCGATCAGCACGGGCACACCCGCATCGAGATCCCGGCGCTCGCTGCCGACCTGGCATTCCGGTCGGTCCATGGGCCGCACCTGCGCATCGCCGAGGCGGTCCATACCCGAAGAACATGCGGGCAGCACCGCGGCAATCAAGAGCAGCGCCAGCGCGGGCATGAACCGGTCAGCCAGCGCGGCGCGCCAGCCCCTGCTGCGGTTGAACATCGGCATCGCGATATCTCCCTGACGGGCTTGATGCTAGTGTGCCTCTCCCCGAGCCCGATCTCCACCGCACATGGCCAAGGCGCCGCTTGACCTGACCACCGGCCCTATCGGGCGCAATCTGTTCCTGTTCGCGCTGCCGATCCTGGCCGGCAACATCGCCCAGTCATTGAACGGGTCGGTAAATGCGATCTGGGTGGGGCGGTTCCTCGGCGAAGCGGCGCTGACGGCCACGGCCAACGCCAACAACATCATGTTTTTCCTGATCGGTTCGGTGTTCGGCATCGGCATGGCCGCCACCATCCTGATCGGCCAGGCCATGGGTGCGCGCGATATTCCCCAGGCACGCCGGGTGATGGGCACCAGTGCCACCTTCTTCATCGGGCTGTCGGTGGTGATCGCCATTGCTGGCTGGTGGCTGTCGCACCCGCTGCTGGCCGCGATGGGCACCCCGGCCGAATCGCTGCCGCTGGCCGAGGCCTACCTGCGCATCATCTTCCTGGCGATGCCTACGCTGTATGCCTTCGCGTTCCTGAGCTCGGCACTGCGCGGTGTCGGCGATTCGCGCACACCGTTCCGCTTCCTGCTGCTGTCGGTGGTGCTGGACATCGGCTTCAACCCGCTGCTGATTTTCGGCATCGGTCCGTTCCCGCAGCTGGGCATCGCCGGCGCGGCCTGGGCCACGCTGATCGCACAGACGCTGTCGTTGATCGGCCTGCTCTGGTACATGCGCAACAAGCGTCACGTGCTGTGGCTGGGCCGCAAGGACATGGCCATGTTCCGCATCGACCCCACCATCCTGCGTGCACTGGTGGTCAAGGGCGTGCCGATGGGCCTGCAGATGGTGCTGATCTCGCTGTCGATGATCCTGATGATGAGCATGGTCAACGGCTACGGCACCGACACGGCCGCTGCCTACGGCGCATCGCTGCAACTGTGGACCTACGTGCAGATGCCGGCGATGGCGATCGGCGCGGCCTGCTCGTCGATGGCGGCGCAGAACGTGGGCGCCGGCAACTGGGATCGCGTGCGGGGCACCGCGCGCAGTGGCGTGCTGTACAACTTCCTGCTCACCGGCGTGCTGATCCTGCCGCTGATCCTGCTGGACCGCTACACGCTGGCGCTGTTCCTGCCCGAGGCCAGCCAGTCGCTGGAGGTGGCCCGTCACCTCAACCACATCGCGGTGTGGTCGTTCCTGTTCTTCGGCGTGAACTTCGTGATCTCCGGTGTGGTGCGCTCCACCGGCGCGGTGATTCCGCCGCTGCTGATCCTGGCCGTTTCGCTGTGGGGCATCCGTGTGCCGTTCGCCGAACTGCTGCAGGACAGCTGGGGCGCCGACGCGGTCTGGTGGAGTTTCCCGGTCAGCTCGTTCTGCGCGATGCTGCTGTCGCTGGCGTATTACCGCTGGGGTGGCTGGCGCAAGGCGCACATGCTGCCGACCCATCGCGAAGAACTGGCGGCCCCAGCCGAAGTGCCGGCCATGCCACCCTCACCGGTGGCCGACCTCAACCCGGACGCGCCGCCCACGGCCGCCCCGCAACCGGTGCCACACCGCACCGGTTAAGCGGCGCGCCCATCCGGCAGGCTGCGCCACGCCGGCAGCCGGTAGCGCTGCTGCTGGGCGCGCATGATCAGCCCCATGATCACGCCGAACATCACGCCGGCCAAGCCGGCGCTGCCCACGATCCCCCACGTCTTCAGCGGCACCAGCACGCCGAACAGCGGCAGCATCAACACGCCCCAGGTCACGCCGAAGAACACGCCCATCGACAGCGCGTTGGCGGCGAACCCGGCCAGCAGCGGTGGCGACACCGCAATGCCCAACCGCCACAGCAGGCGGTGCAACGGCGGCGCGCGCAGCGCCTGCGGAACACCGGCGTCGTGCATGAGCTGCAGCGCGGTGCGGACTTTGGCGGGGTAATGGGGCATCGTCGTCCTGACTTGAGCGTGGGGGGTTACCGTAATCGGTGCGTGGCCGGTAGGGCAACTCCAACGGACACCTGCGGATCATGCCCACGCCGTTGGCCTGCGCCACAAACGCAAACGGCCACCCGAAGGTGGCCGTTCGTTGCGCGACAACCGGGGTTGTCGGCGCGGTATTACTGGGCAGCCTTGGCAGCAGCCAGGCGGGCCTGCTTGGCCTGCGCAGCGGCAGCCAGATCTTCCTTGATGCGGGCAGCCTTGCCTTCCAGGCCACGCAGGTAGTAAAGCTTACCGGCGCGGACCTTACCACGACGCTTCACTTCGACCGAGTCGATGATGGCGCTGTGGGTCTGGAACACGCGCTCGACGCCGTAGCCGTGCGAGATCTTGCGGACGGTGAAAGCGGAGTTCAGGCCGGCGTTCTTGGTGCCGATCACGACGCCTTCGTAAGCCTGGACGCGCTCACGGTTGCCTTCCTTGACCTTCACGTTGACGACGACGGTGTCACCCTGGCTGAACTTCGGCAGCTCGCGGGTGATCTGGGCGGATTCGAAATCCGCAAGGATGGTTTTGTTCAGCTTGCTCATGGGTGCACCGATAGTGTTCGGGTGGTCGTGTCGTTCGACAACGTGGGCTCATGCAGTCACCGGACTGTGCTGCACGTTTTTTGTAGGGTTTCCACCATCGGGCGCAACGGCCTGATGGGAATCGCCAATGATAACCGAAGATTCCCGCCCCGCGCTAGGGGGAAGGGTCGTCGGCAAGGGCCTGCCGGGCCTGCGCGAGCAGAATCCGGTCGGCCTTGGACAGCTGGGCCTCGTCAAGCAGGTCCGGCCGCCGGGTTGCGGTCCGCAGCAGCGACTGCTGGCGGCGCCAGCGGGCGATGGCGGCATGGTTGCCCGAACGCAGCACATCCGGGACAGTGCCCCATTCATGCTGGGCCGGGTGGCTGAAGTGTGGGCAGTCCAGCAGCCCCTGCGGGCCTTCGAAACTGTCCTGCGCGGCCGATTCGGCATCGCCCAGGGCGCCCTCCTGCAACCGGGTGACGGCATCGACGATCACCGCCGCACCCAGCTCACCGCCGGACAGGACGTAATCGCCGATCGAGATTTCCTCGCTGACTTCCGCATCGAGGAACCGCTCATCGATGCCTTCATACCGCCCGCACAGCAGGATCATGCGCGGCAACGCGGCCAGCTCGCGAACCTTGGCCTGGGTCAGCGGCGCACCCTGCGGGCTGAGGTAGATCACCGGCGCAGGCGCCGGATCGGCCGCCTTGGCCGCGGCCAGGCAGGCGCGCAGCGGCTCGATCAGCATGACCATGCCGGGGCCGCCGCCGAACGGACGGTCGTCCACCCGGCGGTAGTTGCCTTCGGCATAGTCACGCGGATTCCAGCCATGCAGGTCGAGCAGGCCGCGCTCGGCGGCACGGCCGACCACGCCCAGCGCGGCCGACTGTGCCATGAACTCGGGGAACAACGTGATGACGTCGATTCTCACCGGATCAGAACTCCGGGTCCCAGTCGACCACGATCAGGTTGGTCTCGAAATCCACCGAGACAACGAATTCGGGCTGCACGAACGGAATCATCCGCTCACGGTCGCCCTGCACCACCAGCACATCGTTGGAGCCGGTCGAGAACAGGTGCGAAGCCCGCCCCAGTTCGACGCCGTCAACGGTACGCACCTGCAAGCCTTCGAGGTCGACCCAGTAATACTCGTCGGCCTTCGGCGGCGGCAGTGCGCTGCGCGATACATAGACTTCGGTTCCGTACATCGACTCGACCACATCGCGGTCGGTGATGCCCGGAAACACCGCGACCAGATGCTTGCCGGACTGACGTCCGCGTGCCCCGGTCAGGGTGCTCTCCTGGCCGGCGGGCGTACGCAGGATCCAGGGCTGATAGTTGAAAATGGCGGTACGCGGCTCGGTCCAGGACTCGAGCTTGATCTCGCCTCGCACACCAAAAGCGCCGACAATCCTGCCCAGCAGGATCCGGCGCTCGGTATCTTTCATCTGAATAGACCGAATGGGCCGCGGCAGGCGCGGCCCTTCAGGATCAGGCCGCCGAGGCCTGGGCCTTGGTCGCTTCCTTGTACAGGTTGCGAACCTTGTCGGTCATCTGGGCGCCGTTGGCAACCCACTTGTCGACCAGCGGCAGGTCCAGCACGATGCGGGATTCCGCACCCTGGGCCACCGGGTTGTAGTAACCGACGCGCTCGATGTTGCGGCCATCACGGGCGCTGCGCGAGTCGGTCACGATGATGTGGTAGAAGGGACGCTTCTTGGCGCCGCCGCGGGTCAGTCGAATCTTGACCATGGTGTTGTTTCCTCAATTGCCCAGTCGCCAGGATGGCGCGGTAAGCCGGCGATTATAGCGGCGGCCTGCCGCCATTCCAAGCCTGTGAAGACCGGCCAAGCTGAATAGCGCGCTAACCGGCGCCGGTGATGACCCCCAGCGGCTGCCAGGGCGCGGCCTCCAGGCTGCCCCGGGCCCATTGGCAGAACATCTCGGACCGGGTGAAGGCCACCCCGTCGATGGCTTCTATCGGCCAGACCCCGGCCGAATTGCAGGCGATGGCCCCACTGAACCGGTCCAGCTCGGCCAGCGCCACCGGGCGCACCTGCTGCTGCGCCGCTGCGAACCCGGCCTGCAGCAGCCGCTCGTGGGTACCGCGCAGGGCCGGCGCCTGCGGCCACACCACCTGGTCGTCGTGCAGGAAGGCGATGTTCCAGGTACTGCCCTCGCTCACCTGCCCGTCGTCGGTGACGAACACCGCATCATCGAACCCGTCCTGCAACGCCTGTCGACGCTGTTCGAACAGCGCGAAGGTGCCTACATGCTTGAGGTGCGGCAGCTCGCGCTGGTACACCGCCGAACGCACGCGCCGCGCCGTGGCCGGCATCGACACCGGCGGGGCGACGGCCACCAGCACATCCACCGCGACCGGGCGCAGCGGCTGGCGGAAATCGAACGCACGCGAGAACACCGTCACCCGCAACGCGGCATCGCGCATTTCTTCGGCGTGCAGCGCGTGCTGCATCCAGGCCTGTACCTGCGCCGCATCCAGTACGGTGCCGAACAAGGCCTCGGTGCCCTCCTGCAAGCGCTGCAGGTGCAGGTCCAGGCCCTGTACCGCGCCACCGCGCACTTGCAGCGAGGTGAAGTGGCCGTAGTTGGTCAAGGCGCCGGCAAGGTCATCGACGCTGGCGTGGTGGCCGTTGCAGTACAGGGTCATCCCAGCAGCGCCCGTGCGTCGGACCACATTTGCTGCAGCACCTCGGTGGCCGGGCGCGCCGGTGCCATCCAGGCCGATTGCCCGGCCCAGGCCTGCATGGCGTCGATGCGGTGCTCGCGGTTGGCCTGCGCGCGCATCGGCGCACTGAGCCCACGCTGCACCGGATACGGCCGCGGCGGCGGCGCGTCAGGACCGGCAGCGGCACGCACGTAGGCGGTGGCCAGCCCGCGACCGAGGCGGCCACTGAACGCCCGCGTCGGCCAGGTGTCTTCCGGCTCGGCCGCGGCCAGCGCCTCCGACCAGGCCGGGTCGATCGCGCATTCGGGGGTGCGCAGGAAGGCGGTGCCCACCTGTACCGCACTGGCACCGAGCAGCAATGCGGCGGCAACGCCGCGCCCATCGGCAATGGCACCGGCGGCGATCACCGGCACCTGCAGGTTGTCGGCCAGCCGCGGCAGCAGCGCGAACAGCCCCACCAGCTGGCGCTCGGCCGCGTCCGGCTCGAAGGCGCCGCGATGGCCGCCCGCTTCAAAGCCCTGCGCGACCACGGCATCGGCACCGGCGGCCTGCGCGGCCAATGCTTCGGACAAGGTGGTGGCGCAGGCGAACCAGGCGATGCCGGCGTCCTTCAGACGCTGCACCTGGCCGGCGTTCAACACTCCCATGATGGTCGAGGCCACCGCCGGACGCGCGGCGATCAGCGCATCGAACTGCGCATTGAAATCGGCCGGGCCGGCATCGGCGGCACTGGCCGGCACCTCCGGCCCCCACTGCGCCAGGAATGCGCGCGTGGCGGCCTCGGCCTGCGCATCGCGCTGCGGCGGCGCGTCGGGTACCCATACATTGACCTGGGCCGGGCCGTTGGACTGCGCGCGGAAATCGTCCATCCACGCCACGATGTCCTGCGGCTGGGACAACACCGCCCCCATCGCGCCCATGCTGCCGGCGGTGGCCAGCGCGGCCGACAGCGGCACCGGGCAGGCGCCGGCCATCGGGGCGAGCAGGATCGGGGCCTGCAAGGCAAAACGCCGACAGAAACTGTCGGCGCGTTCGAGGATCGGCGAAAGACTCACGCGCGGCACACCTGTAGGGTCAGACCCGGCCAGCATACGCCGCACCGCCCTGCCCGGCATGCACGCCGGCAGGATTCAGCGCGCCGACACCGCGTAGGTGCGGACCAGCTGGCTGTCCATTTCTTCGTTGAAGGTGAAGGTCACATAGCGCGCGTCGTCGGCGGCGAATTCCTCTTCGACCACGGCCCGACCGATCTCGGTGCCATCGGCATCCAGCGCGCGTGCCACCAGCTTGCCCTTGAACGGCTTGTCGGCCACCACGTACACCGCCGCGTCCTTGGAGCCCATGCCACGGCTCTTGCCCTGGGTCACGGTCAGGCCGCGCGTGGCCAGACCGGGGTCGGTCTGCAGCCTCACGCTCATGCGCCTATCCACGCCCTCGCCCAGGCCGGCGACGAAATCGGCGGCGGTGCCGCTGATGGCACTGCCTGCCTTCTGCGACACCGACGTGTCGTCCTTGCAGGCGGCCAGCGCCAGGACCAGCGCCACCACCACGATCGACTTGTTCACGGGCATTCCTTTGAGAGGTTCAACAGCGGGCTAGTCAATCACCCGGCCAAGACGCTGGCAAGAGGCAACCGCGCAGGCCGATGACGCATGCGGACATTACGTTGAAGCAGAGGCGCGTGGGGCCCGCAGGCCTTCCGCGCACAGGGTGCTCAGCGGAACGGCAGGCCGCCGCGGCCACCCATGGCCCCCATCATGCCCTTCATGCTGCGCATCATGCCCTTCATGCCGCCACCGGCCATCTTGCTCATCATCTTTTCCATCTGCTGGAACTGCTTCATGAGCTTGTTGACGTCGGCCGGGGTCAGGCCGGAACCGCGCGCGATGCGGGCACGGCGCGAGCCGTTGAGCAGGCCCGGGTTGCGGCGTTCCTTCTTGGTCATCGAGTTGATGATGGCGATCATGCGCGGCACTTCCTTGCCCTGGCTGACCTGCTGCTTGAGGTGCTCGGGAATGTTGCCCAGGCCCGGCAGCTTGTCCATCAGGCCGCCGATGCCGCCCATGTTCTGCATCTGTTCGAGCTGGTCGCGCATGTCGTTCAGATCGAACTTCTTGCCCTTGGCGACCTTCTCGGCCAGCTTCTGGGCCTTGTCCTTGTCGACCTGCTGCTCGACCTGCTCCACCAGCGACAGCACGTCGCCCATGTCCAGGATGCGGCTGGCGATACGGTCGGGGTGGAACACGTCCAGGCCGTCGGGCTTTTCACTGACGCCGACGAACTTGATCGGCTTGCCGGTGATGTAGCGCACACTCAGCGCGGCACCGCCGCGGGCGTCACCGTCGGTCTTGGTCAGCACCACGCCGGTCAGCGGCAGCGCTTCGCCGAAGGCCTTGGCGGTGTTGGCCGCGTCCTGGCCGGTCATGGCGTCGACCACGAACAGGGTTTCAGCCGGGTTGACCGCCGCGTGCAGCGCCTTGATCTCGGCCATCATGGCCTCGTCGATGGCCAGGCGGCCGGCGGTATCGACGATCAGCACATCGGCGAACGACTTGCGTGCGTCATCGATGGCCGCGCGCACGATCGCTTCGGGCTTCTGGTCGGCACTGGAGGCAAAGAACAGCACGCCCACCTGGTCGGCCAGGGTCTTGAGCTGCTCGATCGCGGCGGGACGGTAGACGTCGGCCGACACCACCATCACCTTCTTCTTGCGCTTTTCCTTCAGGTGCTTGGCAAGCTTGGCCACCGTGGTGGTCTTGCCCGCACCCTGCAGGCCGGCCATCAGGATGATCGCCGGGGCCGGCACGTTGAGGTTGAGGTCCGACGCTGCCGAGCCCATGACCGTGGTCAGCTCGTCGCGCACGACCTTGATCAGCGCCTGGCCGGGGGTCAGCGACTTGAGTACTTCCTGGCCGACGGCGCGCACCTTGATGCGCTCGACCAGCGCCTGCACGACCGGCAGGGCGACGTCGGCTTCGAGCAGCGCGATGCGCACTTCACGGGTGGCCTCGCGGATGTTTTCCTCGGTGAGGCGACCGCGGCCACGCAGCCGCTCGATGGTGCCGGAGAGGCGCTGGGTCAGGGACTCGAACATGGAGGCAACCTGTTCAGAACGAAAGACAGAGAGACGCACAGTATAGCGGGTCCACCAAGCACCCCGGACCGCACCTGCGCCCCGTGGCCGCAGGCATCGCCAGCACCCCGGGGGTATGCGAAACTGCCACGATGACAATCGTTCTCATCGCGACCCTGCTGTACCTGACCGCCACCGCCCTGCTGGTGCGCGCCGTCAGCCGCGATGACGCGATCCGCTCACCCGCCTGGCTGTGGCCGGCGCTGCCGGCCATGCTGCTGCACGGCGGCTACCACGTGCTGGTGGCGATGCGCACCACCGGCGGCCCGGACATGCACTTCTTCGCCGCGCTGTCGCTGGTGGGCCTGGGCATGGCCTGGCTGACCTCGCTGGTGGCCGCGCGCGGGCGCATGGCCGCGCTGGGCGTACTGGTCTTCCCGATGGCCGCAGCGGTGCTGTGCATCTACCACGGGTATGGGCACGAGCCGAGCAAGCCGCTGGGCTGGCAGTTGGCCACGCACGCGTGGATGGCGCTGCTGGCCTACGCCACCCTGAGCGTGGCCGCGCTGCTGGCGATCATGCTGTGGCTGCAGGAACGTGCGCTGCGCCGCCGCGATTTCCGCCCCTGGCTGCGGGCCCTGCCGCCGCTGGCCGACCTGGAAGCCCTGCTGTTCCGGGTGATCACGGTCGGCTTCGCGCTGCTCACCCTGACCCTGGTCACCGGCGTGCTGTTCGTCGATGACCTGCTGGCCCAGAAGCTGGTGCACAAGACCGTGCTCAGCGTGCTGTCGTGGATCGTGTTCGGCACGCTGCTGATCGGCCGCCGCCGGTACGGCTGGCGCGGCGCCAAGGCCGTGCACTGGACCCTCACCGCGATGGCGCTGCTGCTGCTGGCGTTCTTCGGCAGCCAGTTCGTGATCGAACTGGTGTTCGGCCATTCCAGGTAGAGCCGGGCTCTGCCCGGCTGCCGTCTGGTAGAGCCGGGCTCTGCCCGGCTGCGTGATCCAAGGTTGCCGGGCAGAGCCCGGCACTACGCCCGGCTGCTGATCCAGGGCTGCCGGGCAGAGCCCGGCACTACGGGTGTTCCCATTGCCGGGCGGGACCCGGGCAATGGTTTACATGGGCGCCGACAACAAGGCGCGTTGCGATTGCCCGCTGTCGGTGATCATGTCATCCACCCGCCAGCAGCCATCGTCGGCGCGCGCCAGCGTCAGGCGGGTCAACCGCGCGGCCTTCCACACCCGGTAGCGCGCTTCCACGGTGACGCGCGTGGCCTGCGTCGACGGCGTGGCCGTGAACACCGGCGGCGCATCGATCTCACCGTCCTGCCCATCCAGCCACGGATCGCTGTCGAACCGGCAGATGCCCTCCTCCACCCGCTGACATTCGCGTTCGGCCGCCAGCAGCTGGGCGAAACCGGGGGTGAGCACGCTCGGGGAGGTGGCGAGGAAATCGTCCGCACTGGCCTTCAGGAAGGCCTGCCCCACTGCCACCGGATCGCTACAGGCCGGCGCGGCCTGTACCACCGGCACGCACAGCGCCATCAGCACCATGCCACCGCACATTTTCCAACCACGTGTCCGCATATCCCGTTCCCTTCCCTGTGAATGGGCCGGGCGCCCCAGTGGCGCACCCGGCCTGGCTCTTACAGACCGTAGCGCTCGATCACGTCCACATGACGCTGCTCGTCCTGGCCACAGGCCTCGGCCAGGCGCAGCCAGCACAGCCGGTGCGGCCAGTGCGCGGTGGCCTCGAGCAGGAACCGGTGCAGGTCCAGCGGCGGCTGTTCCAGCGGCTGCGCCAGGGTGAACAGCACGCCCGGCAGCGGCGCATCGTCGCCCTGGGCATCGGTGAGCTGGTAATCGTCCGGGCTGTGCGTCCACAGCTTCCAGCCCCGGGCCTCCACGGCCTCGGAGAATGCGGTCCACGCGTCTTCACCGGGGTGCACGCCATCCACCAGCCAGCTGCCTGCATAGCCACCGCGCTGAAGCAGGTGGACTTCGGCGTAGGTGGGCATGAAGCGCTCGCGCTCCTGCTCGTCCTCCGGTGCCGGATGGACCAGCTCGGCGTCGAACACCACCCAGTCATTCACGCGCTGGCGGCGGTTGGCCGGCGCGTTCTCGACAATGCGCGCGGTGACCGGGCCGGTGCGGCGCGCATAGTATTCGATCGGCTCGCCGCCGTCCGCGCAGCGGATGATCACCCAGCCGAAGGATTCCTCGACCGGGCCCTCGGTGCTTTCCAGTTCCATGCCGATGGCCGCTGCCGAACCACGCACGGCGGCCCAGTCGCCGGCGGCACTGGCGGCGGTCATGTGGTCCCAGTGCGCGCTGCGCGGCTCTTCCAGTACCTCGGTGAGGTGACGGTACTGCGCGGCCGCGTCCTGGAAGCGCTGCAGGGCCATCAGGGCCATCGCCAGCAGGTTGCGGGCGCCATGCGACTGCGGCGAAAGTGCCAGCAGCGCGCTGCTCGCCTGCTCCAGCGCGGGCCAGTCGGAGAGCTTGTGCGCCATCTGCGCCTGGCACCACAGTGCGAACACCGGCACCCGCGCCTGGTAATGCTGCGCCAGGCGATCCAGCCCGGCCTGGTCGCCACGCTGCACCAGCAGGCCCATCAAGGAGTACGCCGGGGGGGCATCTTCATGTCCGTGGCGCTCGACGAACGCCCACAGCAACGCAATCGCGTCATCCTCGGCGCCGCAGGCATTCAGCGCCGAGGCGGCGACATCCAGCATCGCCGCGTCGTCGGGGCGCTGCTCCACGCCCTGCAGCAACCACTGCGCCTCGCGTTCGGGGTCGCGCCCGTCGCCCTGCTCGCCCTGTTCGACCAGCCAGTCCAGCAGGCCCTCGGCGGGCACCGGCAACGCCGCCGCGCCGGGGGCGGCATCGAGGCGCGCAGCCATCGCGGCCACGGCCTCGCTGGCACCGCGGTCCTGGCGCAGGCTGCCCAGGTGCTCCCGGGCCAGCGCCAAGTGGCGCCGTGCGGTCCACACCGCGCCACGCTGCAGCGCCATGTCCACGCACAGTCCGGCAATCTCGATCACGAAGCGATGCGCGCCGACCGCTGCGTAATGCGCCAGGGTCGCGCTGAGCCGGCGGCCCAGGTCCCAGCTGTTGCGCTCGGGTGCGTTGCGCACCAGCAGCGCCACCGTATGCGCCCACATGCGGCGGTAGTTCGGCGACAACTGGTTCCATGGCACCAGCGATTCCAGCGCTTCTTCATCGCGCCCCAGCTGCGCCAGCGCCCATGCACGCGACAGTTTGCGCGGGATGGTGCAGTTTGCCGGCTCGTAGTCGCCCTCGGCATCCACCTCGGCCTGGCGCGCGTCGATCAATACCAGCGCCTCGGCCGCGCGGCCGCTGGCGAGCAGGATCTTGATGCGCATTTCCGGGAAGCTGTCGTACACCTTGCCGCCATGCGCCAGCACGGTGCCGGCCTGCACGTCCAGGTAATCCAGGGCGCCCTGGCTGTTGCCGTCGTCCAGCAACGCATCGGCCTTCTCGCAGCTCAGGCACTGGAAGCATGCCCAGCTCGGATCGATCCGCGCCAGCGTTTCCTCGCAGACCTCGATGCGCTCGGGCACCCAGCCGGGGCCGTCGATGTTGCCGTAACAGGCCGCCAGGTCCTGGGTTACGCAGATCGACTGCGGGCACTCCACCGTGTCGGCACGGTGCGCGCGCTCGAACAGCGCCACGGCGTCACCCAGCGCCGACTCGCCTTCCAGGCGGTTGCCGACGCGGTTGCGCATGTCCCAATGGCCGACGAACACGTCCAGCCACGGATTGCCCAGCGTTTTACCCAACGCACGCGCTTCGGGCAGCAGGGCATCCACACGGTCCAGGCGCAGTTCGCAGACTTCGTCGGTCAAGCGCGTCAGCAGTTGTGCGCTCTGCGCCTGCCCGGCTTCGCCAAGATCGTCCTGCAGTTTTTCCACCCAGTTCCAGATATCCATGCGGTCGTGTCGTCCTACCGTGCGTAATGATGAAGAAAGGGAATATCAGCGCGCCTGCAGCATCTGCTGCAGGGCATCGGCGATGTCGCCGAACGCGCGGTTGAGGTCGTTGCTGGCCGCGCCGCCGTCCTGGGCGCGCCCCTGCGCGCTGACGATCACCTTCAGCGAGCGCAGCAGGCGTGCGGCGGACGCGGCCTGCGGGTTGCCGGCGCGCATCGCCGCCAGCAACGCCTGCACGGCTTGGTTGTCCAGGTTGAGGTACAGGCGCGAGGGTGCGCGCGCGACGATCCGGGCGGTGAACTGGCGCGCCAGCCGCAGCGCGGCCATTGATACACGCTTGTCGTTTTCGTCGTCTTCCAGGCGGCGTTTCAGCTCGGCTTCGCGGTCGGGCACCACCACCACCGGCAGCTCGGCCGGGCTGAAATGCGCCGGCAACAATTGCTCACCGTCGCCCAGGTGGGTCTGCAGCCACTCCATGTCCGCCTCGGGCAGCGTATCGGTGCGGAACAGCGCCCGGTTGCCGTGTTCGGTGCCCAGCTCCACCAGGCGCATGCCCTTGGCCTGGGTCCAGCGGCGCAGGAACGGCACCACCGCGTAACGGTTGCCATGCGCCACCGGCACGCCCATGGCGCGGAACAGCATTTCCTCGAAACCGCCGCCGCTGTCCAGGATCACGTGGACCGCACCGCGCGACGGCAGTTCGCTTGCCTTGATGTCGCCCTGCGAGCTTGGCACGCGCACGTGTTCGAGCAGCAATTGGAACAGGCGCTCATCGCACAGCGAGGCCCCCAGCAGCGCTTCGTTATGCCGCACCAGGATGCGTCGCCAGGCCTCCGGCTGCTGCCGTGCGATCTCCACCAGCCCATCGATGAGCGCCTCGCCCAATGCATGCTGGACGGCGCTGTAGGTTTCATCGCGCTGCAGGTCCTCGCGGCTGGCGGTAGGCGTCAACCGGCTGGATTCGATGACACCACCGATGAAACCGGCCCAGGGCGGCAGCAGGTCGCGTGCGTCGTCGTCGAGCAGCATGCCGCGCACGAACACCGAGAGATTGCGGTTGTCGCTGGTGCCGTAGGTGGCGCCGTCCTGTACCCAGAGCAGGCCCACCGCATCGCTGCCGCCATCGGCGCGCAGCGGCATGCAGGCGATCGGCTCGAAGCTGCGCTCGAAGTGCGCGGCGAACTCCAGGCCGCGGCGCTGCGCCTGCAGCGGGTGCATGACCACGCCGGCCTGCGGACGCCACGGCGGCGGCTCGGGGTTGATCGCACGCGCATCCTGGCCGATGTGGATCGGCTCGCCCAGCAGCGCGCAATAGCGGCCGAGGATATCGCGCAGGTTCTGCTCCTGCGCCAGGTGCACGTAACTGCCATGCAGTTCCAGCACCACTTCGGTGCCGACCGCGCGCGCCGGCATCGGGGACACCGTGTACTGCTCGGCGTTGCTGGAAACATAGCAGTGGCCCAGCATCGGCTGCTGGTAGGAGGTGGTTCGCACGGTCACCCGGCGCGCCAGCACGAACGCGGACAGGAAGCCCAGCCCGAACATGCCGATCAGGCCTTCGTCGTCCTCGCCGGCCTGGCGCAGGCCACGGGTATAGCCCACGCCAACCGTGGCCAGGTAATCGTGGATTTCCTGCTGGGTCAGCCCGGCGCCGGTATCGATGATGCGCACGATGCCGTTGACCGCATCGCCATGTACCTCGATCCGGCCCGGCTCCTGCCAGTCGGCCTGTTCCAGGCGCCGTCGCACCAGCGAATCGTGCGCGTTCTGCACCAGTTCGCGCAGTGCCACCACCGGGGTGGAATACAGATGCTTGCCAAGGACAGTCATCAATCCGTTGAGGTCGACACCCGCGCGACGGATCTCGCTGGCGCCCTGTACATCCAGGGGAGTCTCTTGCATGGAATCGTTTTCTCTGGCGGGCGCACCCTGGCCGGGATACGCGCTGGAACGAGGATTTCAGGGGAGGAAAACTAGCACAGCCCGGCCGCGCATTGCCTGCGCGGCGGGCGCCTCGGAAACACCGCGTTCAGATCGCCTCAATTGCCTCGGACAGCCGCTCCACCGCGATCACCTCCATGCCCTTCACGCTGCCGGTCTTGGGCGCGTTGGCCTTGGGCACGATCGCGCGCTTGAACCCATGGGTGGCCGCTTCGCGCAGGCGATCTTCGCCGTTGGGCACCGGGCGGATCTCGCCGGACAGGCCGACCTCGCCAAAGGCAATGGTCTTCTCGGCCAGCGGCCGGTCTTGCAGCGAGGACAGGACCGCCAGCAGCACCGGCAGATCCACCGCGGTTTCCTGCACCCGGATGCCGCCCACCACGTTCACGAACACGTCCTGGTCGCCGGTGAGCACACCGCCGTGGCGGTGCAGTACCGCCAGCAGCATCGCCAGCCGGTTCTGCTCCAGCCCTACCGCGACGCGGCGCGGGTTGGACAACGGCGAGGTATCCACCAACGCCTGCACCTCCACCAGCAGTGGCCGGGTGCCCTCGCGGGTGACCATCACGCAGCTGCCCGGCTGCTGGGTGCTGCCGCCGGACAGGAAGATCGCCGACGGGTTGGAGACTTCTTTCAGCCCCTTCTCGCCCATCGCGAACACGCCCAGTTCGTTGACCGCCCCGAAGCGGTTCTTGAACGCGCGCAGCAGGCGGAAGCGGCTGCCGCTCTCGCCTTCGAAATACAGCACCGCATCGACCATGTGCTCGAGCACGCGCGGCCCGGCGATGCCGCCTTCCTTGGTGACGTGGCCGACCAGGAACACGGCGGTGCCGGTTTCCTTGGCGAAGCGCACCAGTCGCGCGGCGCTCTCGCGGACCTGGCTGACCGAGCCGGGTGCGGCGGTCAGCGATTCGGTCCACAGGGTCTGGATGGAGTCGGCCACGATCAGCTTCGGCCGGGCCACGCTGGCGTGCTGCAGGATGGCTTCCACCTGGGTTTCGGCCAGTGCGTTGACGTTGTCCAGCGGCAGGTCCAGCCGCACCGCACGGCCGGCGACCTGCGACAGCGATTCCTCGCCGGTGATGTACAGCACCGGCAGGGTGGCGGCCATCTTCGCCACCGCCTGCAGCAGCAGCGTGGACTTGCCGATGCCCGGGTCACCTCCGACCAGGATCACCGCGCCCTCGACCAGGCCACCGCCCAGCACGCGATCAAACTCGCCGATGCAGGTACTCACCCGCAGGTGTTCGGTCTGCTGCACGTCCTTGAGCGCCATGATCCTGGGCGCGTCGACCTTGCCGGCCCAGCCCGAGCGGCGCGACGCCGGCGAGGCCTTGCTGGCGGGGGTGGCGCTTTCCAGGGTGATCTCGGTCAGCACGTTCCAGACCCCGCACTCACTGCACTGGCCCTGCCACTTGCTGTATTCGGCGCCACATTCACTGCAGACGTACGCGGTGAGTCGCTTGGCCATGTCCACTTCCACTTCATCGGTTGTCGGGCAGGATAGCCGAGCCGCGTCGCAGCAACCGAGACGCCGCCCGATCCCCATCGCTAAAGATCCGCCCGGCGATGCCGATACCACAGCGGGCGACTGCCCCTTCCATTCTTTTCCAGGCTTTTCCATGACCGGCACCTACAGCCAGAGTCTTGTCGTGTTCTCGCTGCTGGTCGCCATCCTCGCCTCGTACACCGCGCTGGACATGGCCGGCCGGCTGGCCAGCACCCAGGGGCGCGTGGCCCGCTGGTGGCTGGCCGGTGGCGCCGCCGCGATGGGGCTGGGCATCTGGTCGATGCACTTCATCGGCATGCTGGCCTTCCACCTGCCGATCCCGGTGGGCTACGACCTGGGCATCACCCTGTTCTCGCTGGCGGTATCGGTGGGCGCCTCGGCCTACGCGCTGTGGCTGGTCTCGCGCCCGGCACTGCCGTGGACGCGGCTGTGCGCCGGCGCGGTACTGATGGGCCTGGGCATCGCGGCCATGCATTACCTGGGCATGGCCGCACTGCAGATGCAGCCGGGCATTGAGTACGACCCGTTCTGGTTCACGCTGTCGCTGCTGATTGCCGTGGTTGCGGCCGGTGCAGCCCTCTGGATCGCCTTCCGGCTGCGGCTGGAACAGCGCCGTGCACTGCTGCTGCGTGGCATGGCCTCGGTGGTGATGGGCCTGGCCATCGTGGGCATGCATTACACCGGCATGGCGGCGGCGAACTTCCCCGCCGGCAGCATCTGCGGCGCGGTGATGGACGCCGGGCTGGACAGCAAGTGGCTGGCGGTGCTGGTCATCGTCACCACGCTGGCCACGCTCGGCATTGCCCTGCTGGCCTCGGTGTTCGACCGCCAGATGCGCACCCGCACCGGCCTGCTGGCCGATTCACTGGCCCACGCCAACGAGAAGCTGCTGCAGGCCGCCCTGCACGACCCCCTGACCCAGCTGCCCAACCGCATGCTGTTGCAGGATCGCATCGAACAGGCCATCGAAAAGGCGCAGCGGCGGCAGTTCAGCTTTGCGGTGATGTTCTGCGACCTGGACGGCTTCAAGGCCATCAACGATGCCTACGGCCACCAGCTCGGCGACAAGCTGCTGATCCAGATGAGCGAGCGCGTGAGTGCATTGCTGCGCAGTCACGACACCTTCGCGCGGCTGGGCGGGGATGAGTTCGTGATCGTGTTCCAGGTCGACGATCCCGAAGATGCCGCCGTGGTTGCCGAACGGATCATCGCCTGCGTGGCCGAGCCGTTCCTCATCGACGCGCTGGAACTGCAGGTCACCGCCAGCCTGGGCATCGCGCTGTACCCGGCCGACGCCACCGACGAGCGGGCGCTGATGGCGCACGCCGACGCGGCGATGTACCACACCAAGGATTCGGGCCGGAACGGCTATACGTTCTTTACCGAATCGATGCATGTCAGCGCCAACCGCCAGCTCAAGCTGCTGCAGGAACTGCGCCGCGCCATCCAGCGCGACGAACTGGTACTTCACTACCAGCCCAAGTTCCCGGCCAATGGCCAGGCCCTGATCGGCGCCGAAGCCCTGGTGCGCTGGCAGCACCCGGAGCTGGGCCTGCTCAGTCCGGACAACTTCATTCCCGTGGCCGAGCGCAGCGGGTTGATCCTGCCGCTGGGCGACTGGGTGCTGGACCGGGCCTGCGCGCAGCTGCGGCAGTGGCACGATGCCGGTTACCCGGACTGGTCGATGGCCGTGAACCTCTCGCCGCTGCAGTTCGCCTCGAGCTCCCTGCTGGAGACGGTGCGGCGTACGCTGGAAAAGCACGCCCTGGATCCGCGCCACCTGACCCTGGAAGTCACCGAAACCACGGCCATGAAGGACGTGGAAGCCAGCCTGCAGATCCTGCACGGCCTGACCGACATGGGCGTGAACATCTCCATCGACGATTTCGGCACGGGCTATTCCAGCCTGCTCTACCTCAAGCGCATGCCGGCCACCGAACTGAAGATCGACCGCGCGTTCGTGCGCGACCTGGAAGACAACGCCGAAGACGCCGCGATCGTGTCCTCGATCATCGCGCTGGGGCGTTCGCTGCAGCTGCAGATCGTCGCCGAAGGCGTGGAGACCGACGGCCAGCGCCAGTACCTGAGCGATCTCGGTTGCGACCTGCTGCAGGGGTACCACCTGGGCCGGCCGGTGGCCGCCGACGCGTTCCTTCGTTTGGCACAGGCGGCGTAGGAGGCCGCGCGCACCGCGTTCGCCTGTGGGGTCGAACCTTTGGGCGACTGCCGGTAACGGTGCAACGTGCGGTGGCGACATGACCGTCGAACGGCGCAGGCCCTGCCCTGCGATTGAACGATGCCGGCTCTGCGGTGACCGTGCGTGGCCGCGATGATTGTCATGCGTTCGTCGGGTGTGGACGGGATATCGGCGGTCGTTTGGGAACCGACCCTACCTCGGCGGGTGCCAGATTTCCGGTAGGGTCGAACCTTGGTCGACTGCCGATACCGGTGCAACGTGCGGTGGCGACATGACCATTGAACGACGCCGGCTCTGCCTTTGCCGTGCGTGGCCGCGATGATTGTCATGCGTTCGCCGGGTGTGGATGGGATATTGGCAGTCGTTTGGGAACCGACCCTACCTTGGCGGGTGCCAGGTTGCCGGTAGGGTCGAACCTTGGTCGACTGCCGGTAACGGTGCAACGCGCGGTGGCGACATGACCGTTAAACGGCGCGGGCTCTGCCGCTGCTGTTGCCGCGCGGGCGTGTGCGCGTGCGCGGCCTCGATGGTTGTCATGCGTTCGCCGGGCGCGGAACGGATATCGGCGGTCGTTTGGGAACCGCCCCCACCTCGGCGGGTGCCGGACGCAGAAAGGCCGCCCGAAGGCGGCCTTTCTGCATGCAGCAACGTCGCGAGGACGTCAGTGCATCATGTGCACGTTCATGTTGTGCATGACCCACAGCGAGCCGGCGACGATGATGCCGATCACCACCACGGTGAAGGCCGCCGCGCTGACGTTCCAGCGCTGCTCCGACGAGCGGTTCAAGTGCAGGAAGAACACCAGGTGCACCAGGATCTGCAGCACCGCGGCGATCACGATGATCACGCCGGTGGTGAAGGTCGGCAGGTTGCCGTGCATCACCAGCCAGAACGGGATGATCGTCAGGATCGCGGCCAGCGCGAAGCCGACCAGGTACGACTTGACGCTGCCGTGGCTTTCGCCGCCGGCACCATGGTCGTGTGCGTGGTTGTCGTGTGCGGACATTACAGCGCTCCCTTCAGGTAGACGACGGAGAACACGCCGATCCAGATCAGGTCCAGGAAGTGCCAGAACAGGCTCAGGCACGCCATGCGGGTCTTGTTGGTCGGGGTCAGGCCGTTCTGCTTGATCTGGATGAACATGATCAGCAGCCACAGCAGACCGGCACTGACGTGCAGGCCGTGGGTGCCCACCAGCGCGAAGAACGCCGACAGGAACGCGCTGTGGTCAGGACCGAAGCCCTCATGGATGAGGTGGTTGAACTCCCACACTTCCATGACCATGAAGCCGAAGCCCAACAGCCAGGTCAGGCCCAGCCAGAGGTACATCTGGCCCACCTTGTGCTTGTGCAGGGCAATCATGCCCAGGCCGAAGGTCAGCGAAGAGACCAGCAGCAGCGTGGTTTCCCAGGCAACGAAGGTCAGGTCGAACAGATCCTTCGGGCCCGGGCCACCGTTGGTGCCACCGGACAACACGATGTAGGTGGCAAACAGGCTGGCGAAGATGAGGCAGTCGCTCATCAGGTACACCCAGAAACCGAAGACGGTATTGCCGCCGGTGTCGTGGTGCTCGTGATCATCATGGCCGTGGGCCGCCGCGTGCGCGGCGTGCCCATGGTTCATGGCGTTGGAGGTAGTGCTGCTCATGCCTTCAGCTCCGCTTTCACCAGGCCCTGCGCCACCAGGTGGCGACGGTGCTCATTTTCGATGCGCTCCACTTCGGCGGCGGGCACGTAGTAGTCCGTGTCCTTGTCGAAGGTGCGCCAGATGAAGGTACCGATCATGCCGACGATGCCGACGATGGCCAGCCACCAGATGTGCCAGATCATCGCAAAGCCCAGGACCAGGCTGAAGGCACCGATCACCACGCCCGTGCCGGTGTTGCGCGGCATGTGGATGTCGGTGTACTTGGCCGGGCGCTCCCACGCTTCACCACGCTGCTTGCGCTCCCAGAACTCGTCCAGTTCGGTGACGCGCGGCAGCGAGCCGAAGTTGTAGAACGACGGCGGCGAAGAGGTTTCCCACTCCAGCGTACGTGCGTCCCACGGGTCGCCGGTCAGGTCGGCGGTCTTCTTGCGGTCGCGGATCGACACGGCGATCTGGATCACCTGGCACAGGATGCCGGCGCCGATGATGAACGCACCGAACATCGCAATCACCAGCAGCGGCTGGTATTCCGGGTTCGGGTAGCTCTGCATGCGGCGGGTCATGCCCATGAAGCCCAGGATATACAGCGGCATGAAGGCCACGTAGAAGCCGATGAACCAGCACCAGAACGCGCGCTTGCCCCAGGTTTCATTGAGGCGGAAGCCGAACATCTTCGGCCACCAGTAGGTGATGCCGGCAAACATGCCGAACACCACGCCGCCGATGATGACGTTGTGGAAGTGGGCGATCAGGAACAGGCTGTTGTGCAGCACGAAGTCGATGGCCGGGATCGCCAGCATCACGCCGGTCATGCCGCCGATGGTGAAGGTGACCATGAAGCCGATGGTCCACAGCACGGGCGTGGTGAACTGCACGCGACCGCGGAACATGGTGAACAGCCAGTTGAAGATCTTCACGCCGGTGGGGATGGAGATGATCATCGTCGTTATGCCGAAGAAGGCATTGACGTTGGCACCCGAGCCCATGGTGAAGAAGTGGTGCAGCCACACGATGAACGACAGAACGCCGATGCAGGCGGTGGCGTAGACCATGCCCTTGTAGCCGAACAGCGCCTTGCGCGAGAACGTGGCGATGACCTCGGAGAACACGCCGAAGGCCGGCAGCACCAGGATATAGACTTCCGGGTGACCCCAGATCCAGATCAGGTTGATGTACAGCATGGCGTTGCCGCCACCGTCATTGGTGAAGAAGTGCGTGCCCAGGTAACGGTCCAGGGTCAACAGCACCAGGGTGACGGTCAGCACCGGGAAGGCGGCGATGATCAGTACGTTGGTGACCAGCGCGGTCCAGGTGAACACCGGCATGTGCATCAGCTTCATGCCCGGGGTACGCATCTTCAAGATGGTGATGAAGAAGTTGATGCCGCTCAGCGTGGTACCCAGGCCTGCTACCTGCAGGCCCCAGATGTAGTAGTCGACACCTACCCCTGGACTGTATTCCTTGCCCGACAACGGCGGGAAGGCCAGCCAACCGGTCTGCGCGAACTCACCGACGCCCAGCGAGATCATCACCAGGCCCGCGCCCGCCACGAACAGCCAGAAGCTGAGCGAGTTGACGAACGGGAAGGCCACGTCGCGTGCGCCGATCTGCAGCGGCACGACAACGTTCATCAGGCCGGTGATCAGCGGCATCGCCACGAAGAAGATCATGATCACGCCGTGGGCGGTGAAGATCTGGTCGTAGTGATGCGGGGGCAGGATGCCTTCGTTACCGCCGGCGGCCATGGCCTGCTGCACGCGCATCATGATCGCGTCGGCGAAGCCGCGCAGCAGCATGACGAAGGCGATGACCAGGTACATCACGCCGATCTTCTTGTGGTCCACCGAGGTGAACCACTCTTTCCAGAGATAGCCCCACAGCTTGAACTTGGTGATCAGGGCCAGCACCAGCAGGCCACCGATACCAGCACCGATCAACGTGGTGATGATGATCGGATCGTGCGGGATGTCGGCAAATGTCAGTTTACCCAACAGATTCATGCTTATTCTCCCGAGCCTGCGTGGCCGGTGTGACCGGCGGCGGCATGCTCGTCTGCAGTGTGTTCGGCGTGCCCGGCGTCAGCACCCGCGGCGTGCGCCGCGTGCGTGTCGTCGGCGTGCACGTCCGCCGGGGCAGGACCTGCAGCGGCAGGCATGTCGTGGCCGGCGTGGCTTTCGCCTGCGGCGCCGTCATGGCCCATCGCGTTGTGGTCGTGCTTCATGCCGTAGTGCTGGTTGTCGCCCATGTGCTTGGCGATGACCCAGTCGAACAGGCCGGCTTCGGCGGTACCGAAGTACGTCACCGGGTGCCAGTCGTGGTTCTTTTCGGCCACCAGCGCATCGAACGCGGTCTTGTCCAGGGTCGCCGTGTCGGCGCGGACCTTGGCCAGCCACTGCTGGTACTGCGCATCCGTCACCGAATGGGCGCTGAAATGCATCTTGCTGAAGCCCGCGCCGCTGTAGTGCGAGGACATGCCCGGGAACTCACCGGTCTCGTTGGCGATCAGGTGGAGTTTGGTCTCCATGGCCGTCATCGAGTAGATCATGCTGCCCAGGTGCGGGATGAAGAAGGCATTCATCACCGAATCGGACGTGATCTTGAAGTTCAGCGGGGTATCGACCGGGAACGTGATCTCGTTGACCGTGGCGATCTTCTCTTCCGGATAGATGAACAGCCACTTCCAGTCGAGCGAGATGGCTTCGATCACCACCGGCTTCTTGTCCGACTCCAGCGGACGGTACGGGTCCAGCGCGTGCGAGGAACGCCAGGTCAGCACGGCCAGCACCAGCACGATCATGCACGGGATCGACCACACCACCACTTCGATCGCGGTGGAGTGCGACCACTTCGGCTCATAACGGGCCTTGGTGTTGGTCGCGCGGTACTTCCAGGCGAAGGTCAGGGTCATGATGATGACCGGCACGACGACCAGCAGCATCAGCACGGTAGCCGTGATCAGCAGCGTCTTCTCATCGTGGCCGATCTGGCCCTTGGGGTTGAGGATGGCCGAGTTGCAGCCCGTCAGGAACACGGACAACGCGAACAGCAGGCCCGGACGCAAATAGCGTCCAAGGGGTTTCAACGGAATCATCGGTCGATCCAATTGCGTAGGGAATGCCAGCTCAAGCGCGCCCCGTCCCGGCCAAAGGCCGGTTGTGCCGGTCCAGGGGGACAGGCACAGGGGACGATCATGTCAGCCCTCTAATTTTAGGCCGTCATGCATCATTTAAGAAAGGCATTGACAATGATCCAGCGCAGGAAAGCCCCGTTTTGGCTGCGACACGTTGTCGCAGTGCGCGCAATACGCCCGATTCAGCACGCCAACACGTTCATGTATAGACATGAATGCCCTTCCCGTCAGCCGAGCAGCCACGACAGCAGCAGCGTGCACAGGCAGACATAGCCGAGCAGCGCCAGGCTCACCGCCAGGGTGGTGCGCATGATCGCCGATTCCTGACCCACCAGCTTCACCGCCGCGGCCGCAATGGCGATCGACTGCGGCGACACCAGCTTGGCCATCACCCCGCCGGCGGTGTTGGCGGCCACCAGCAGCGCCGGGCTGACCCCGATCTGCGCAGCAGTGACCGCCTGCAGGTGGGCGAACAGGGTGTTGCTGTTGACCACCGAGCCGGTGATGAACACGCCCGTCCAGCCGATCACCGGCGCCAGCGCCGGGAACACCCCGCCGGCCTGGGCCAGCGCCAGCCCGATCGTGGACGAGGCCCCCGAGTAATTGGTGATGTAGGCCACCGCCATCACCAACGCCACAGTGGCCAGCGGCTTCCACATCTCCCGGCCGGACTGGGCCAGCTCCTCGCCCGCCGCGCGCAGGCCCAGCTTCGGCGACAGCACCACCGTGAGCAGCGCGGCGATCAGGATCGCGGTGCCCGAGGCGTTGAGCCAGCCCACGGTCCAGACCGCGGGCAGCGTGTGCGCGGCGGCCACCAGCGGCGGCAGTTCCTGCACGCGCTGGTGGAGCAGGCTGACCGGCAGGTGCAGCACCGTGGACCCGAGCGCGCCATCGGCGGCGAACAACGCCTTGAACGCGGGCAGGCTCCAGACCAGGATGGTGGCGGTAAGAATGTAGAACGGCGACCAGGCCAGCAGCACCTGCCGCAGCGTCCAGCGCTGGCTGGACACCGGCGGCGCCTGCGTCTCGCGGTAGATGCGCCGCGGGCGCCAGACCTGCATGAAGGCGGCCAGGCTGCCCATCGCGGCCAGCGGGCCGATGATGTCCACCAGTTCCGGCCCCAGCAGGTACAGCACAAGCGTCTGGCTGCCACTGAACACGCCACCGACCACCAGCAGCACCGGCCAGGTCTCGCGCACCCCGCGCCAGCCGTCCAGCAGCAGCACCAGCACCGCCGGCAGCAGCAGCGCGCAGAGCTGAACCAACGGGATCAGCATCTGCGACATCTCGCCCAGCCCCACCCCACCCTGCTGCGCGCCCACCAGCACCGGAATGCCGATCGCACCGTAGGCACCGGCCGCGCCGTTGGCGACCAGGCACAGCATCGCCGCCTTCAACGGGCGGAAGCCGAGTTCAACCAGCAGCGCGGCGCAGATCGCGATCGGCACGCCGAAACCGGCGGCGCCTTCGAGGAAGCCACCAAAGCAGAAGGCGATCAGCAGCACCTGGATGCGCTGATCCTCGGAAATGGTCGCGATGCTGCCGCGGATCACCTCGAACTTGCCGCTGCGGATGGCCAGCTTGTACAGCCAGACCGCCATCAGCACGATGAAGCTGATCGGGAATACGCCGTTGGCAATGCCGAGCAGCGCCGCCCCCAGCAGGGTGTCCAGCGGCATGCCGAACACCAGCGACGACACCAGGGCCGACACCAGCACCGCCAGCAGCGCCGCGGTGAGGCCCTTGAGGCGAAGCACGGTGAGCGCCAGCAGGAACACCAGCACCGGCAGCGCGGCCAGCAGCGCAGAGAGGTTCGCATTGCCGAGCGGATCGTAGTTCTGATGCCACATGGTCAGGCCCTGCGCTGGAAAAGGACGGGGAACAGCATCACGCGTGGATCAGGGCAGCGGCACCGCGTTGGCACACGGCCGGCCAGCGGCGAAATCCCCCAGGTTGCGCAGGGTGATTTCGGAGATTTCCTGCAGCGCCTCCACCGTGAAGAAGCCCTGGTGGCCGGTGACCAGCACATTGGGGAAGGTCATCAGGCGCTGGAAGGCATCGTCATCGATGATTTCCCCGGAGCGGTCCTGGAAGAACAGCGCGCTTTCCTGCTCGTACACGTCGATGGCCAGGTGCCCCAGGTGCCGCGCCTTGAGCGCGCCGATCACCGCGTGGGTATCGACCAGCCCACCACGCGAGGTGTTGACCAGCATCGCCCCGGGCTTCATCCGCGCCAGCGAGGCGGCGTTGATCAGGTGGTGGGTGTCCGGGGTCAGCGGGCAATGCAGTGACACGATGTCCGCGCGCGCCAGCAGATCTTCAAGCGCGACGTACGTGCCGATCGCATCGAACGCGGACGACGGGTACGGATCGTGGCCGAGCACGGTGCAGCCCATGCCCTTGAAGATGCGGCCCGTGGCCAGGCCGATCTTGCCGGTGCCTACGATGCCCACCATCGTGCCGTAGAGGGTGCGCCCGAGCAGCCCGTCGAGCATGAAGTTGCCCTCGCGCACCCGGTTGTAGGCGCGGTGGGTGTGCCGGTTGAGGGTCATGACCAGCGCCAGGGCGTGCTCGGCGACCGCCTCGGGCGAATACGCCGGCACCCGGGCCACGAAGAAGCCCAGCTGCCCGGCCATGGCCAGGTCCACGTTGTTGAAGCCGGCGCAGCGCAGCAGGATCGCGCGCACACCCAGGGCGTGGAGGGCCTGCAGCACCGGCGCGTCGAGACGGTCGTTGACGAACACGCAGACCGCCTCGCAGTCCTGCGCCAGCGCCGCGGTATGCACGTCCAAGGTGGCATCGAAGTAAAGGAACTCCACCGGCCGGGCCGCATCGGCACGCTGGGTGGCCTCTTCGAGGAAGCGGCGGTCGTAGGGCCGGGCGCTGAAGACGGCAGTTCGCATGACGGGCTCTCCGGGAATTCCTGCACCACCATACCGCTCCGGGATGACAAGCGGAAACACGCGGCAGGTGCCGGCCCCCACCATGGACCCGGCTGCCCACCTGCCCTAGTATTCGCCCCTTGGGAAACGCCGTGGGTAAACGTACTTGGGCAGTTTTGAGCGCTTCAACGGCCGCCGCAGCGGTCAGGGCAACGACGTCGTCATCCTTTCCCACGGCTTCGGTACCGACCAGACGGCGTGGACTGCATTGCGGCCCTGGTTCGACCAACGGTTCGACGTGATCTCGTTCGATCTCGCCGGTTGTGGTCCCAACGGTGCGGACACCTACGATTTCGACCGCCATGGCGCGATGTTCGGCTATGCCGACGATCTGCTCGATATCGTCGACGAGCTCGACCTGCACCGCTTTACGTATGTCGGGCACTCGATGAGCGGCATGATCGGCGCGGCCGCCGCGGTTGCACGCCCGGCGCTGTTCGAACGCGTCGTGACCATCGGCGCTTCGCCGCGCTACCTCGACGATGACGGCTACACCGGCGGCTTCAAGCCGCAGGACCTGGACGACCTGTTCGAAAGCATGCAGGCCAATTACCAGGCCTGGGTGGCGGGGTTCGCGCCGATGGTGGTGGGTGTCGAGGACAACCGCGTGCTCGCGGACTTCTCGCGCACCCTGTTCCAGATGCAGCCGGACATTGCGCTCAACACCTCGCGCACCATTTTCACCTCGGACATGCGCACGCTGGTGCCGCAGTTGTCCATGCCGGTGCACGTGATCCAGACCGCGGTGGACATGGCGGTTCCGGTCGAGGTGGCCCAGTGGCTGGCCGATACCATCGACGGGGCAACGCTGGATATCATCGATGCGTCGGGGCACCTGCCGCATATGACCGCCGCCGACGAAGTGACACGCATCCTGGAACGGCGATTGATGGGGGCAGCGGCTTGAACGCGCCCAGCAGCGAGGCACTTGCGGCGCTGTGCAGCTTCGCCCGGCTCACCACCCACGCAGACCTGGCCCTGGCCGTTGAACTGGATGCGCAGGGCCGTTCGACGTGGTCGACCGCATCGCCCGCGTTGCCGTTGTCCGGGTTCAACCTGGCGCGCAGCGGCATTCTCGAGCGCGCCTGGCAGGGGGAGCCCGTAGACGCGGCCGGCTTCCGCCTGCCGACGGCCATCCTGCATGCCCTGCAGAGTGCCCCCACCCACCTGCTTTACGTGCCGGCCCCGTCGGCCGACAGCCCGCACAGTGGCCTGTTGCTGCTCTGGAAACAGCAGGCGCCTGCCGAGGGGATCACGGCCCAGCTGCCGTTGCTGTCCAGCAGCGTGGCCGGACTTCTCTCCGCGCGACGGGAGGCCACCCGCCAGCTCATTGCGCACAATCAGTTCATCGATCTGGTGGAAAGCGTGCCGGCCGGCATCGTGCTGATCGACGGCGATGGCGTGGGTGCGGTGATCAACGAACATGCTGCCGCACTGCTGGGCTGTGCCGCAGGCAACCACCGCGCCGCCGACCTGACTGGCCCGATGCGAGCCTTGCGCCTGCGCAGCGACAACCACGCCGAGCTGGAACAGGCCTATGCCGCGCAGATGGGCAACGTCAACTTCGCCGCGACGTTGAACTGGACGTTCGGCGAACGCACCTTCGAAGTGGACACCCACCCGGTGCGCGGCAATGGCGAGCACGGCCGCATCTGGCTGTTCACCGACGTCACCGCCGACCTGCTGATGGCCGCCGAACTGCGCCGCCTGGCGTCGTCGGACCCGTTGACCGGCGTTCCCAACCGACGTCATTTCGAGGAGCGCTCCGCGCAGATCATCGCCGCCCGCGAAGCCAGCGGACATTCGGTGGCGGTGCTCATGGTCGACGTGGATCACTTCAAGGCGATCAACGACACGCACGGCCACCCGGTGGGCGATGAAGTGCTCAAGATCGTAGCCCGGCGCTGCCGGGACGCGCTGCGCGACCGCGACCTGTTCGCGCGGTTCGGCGGTGAGGAGTTCATTGCATTGCTGTCGGCACCGGTCATTGACGAAGTTCCGGCCGCCGCCGAGCGCCTGCGCCATGCGATTGCCGCCGAGCCGATCACCGTGGGCGGCACCCGCATTGCGGTGTCGGTGAGCGTGGGCGGTGCGGTGGGCGAAGCGCTGCCGGGCTGCGATGCGACGCTGCTGGAGGACCTGGTGGCGCGTGCGGATGAGGCGCTTTACCAGGCGAAGACGGCCGGACGCAACCGGGTGCAGATGGCAGACCCGGTGGCGGCCTAGCCGACCGTTGAAGCGCCCCGCCCCGGCGGCGCGTCGGCCTGTGTTGCATGCCCCGGGAGTAGCGCTACACTCGGCAGCAGCCGGGCCGCACGGCTCCGCCCCAAAAGGACGCAACATGGATGTTGTCTGCCCGCTCGTACGCCGTCTGTGCATGGTGGCCGCCTTGGTCACCCTGTCTGCCTCCGCTCTGGCGGCCGACCCGCCCGCGACCGAGAGTCCCGGCCAGCTTCAATTGCGCAGGCTGGGTGCCCTGAAGGCGCTTGCCGATGCAGCCTCGCCCGATACCCCTCCTGACCGCAATGCGCTGATTACCGGCCTGGCCCTTCAGATGGTCATCGCGGACCCTGCGCTGGTGCCTGCCGGGACAGCCGGGCTGGACAGCCTGCCGGCGCTACGCGCGGTGTGCGGCGCGGCTGCACAGGGTGCCGTACATCTGGTCCAGATGGCCCAGGCCTCTGACGATCCCAGCGGGAACCTCGCGCGCATGTCGGTGGCAGTCGACCGGAGTGCCATCATGGGCATGGCATGCACGGCACGACAGCTGGACATGCAAAGCCGGGCGATCCTTGATCGAGCAACGGCCCAGACCGAGCCAACCGAACTCGACGGGATGCGTGCGATGGCCGACACCCTGCCCACGAACATCGCCGCGATCCTGCTGGGCGCCACGCTCTCCGACTTGAACCCCGCCTCCCGTGATCGCACGGCGACCGATGCCCTGCCGATTCTTGGCGAGGCCGCCGCCGCGATGCCGCCCGCTACCAAAGCCGCAGCGCTCGACGCCGTGCAGCAGATGCTCGCACGCCCCGATGCCGACGGACACATCGACCGCACCACGCGCGATGCATTGCTTGCCCCACTGAAGGGCAGCGCGTGCACGGCCAGTTGCAGGTTGCTTGGCGCCGAGGGTGGCGGGCGCTGATCGCCCTGATCAACCTTATGGAGGGGAGAAACGCCGGCAGGGAGCATCGTTTCTGCTACCTGCGCGCCGTCGCTGTACCTGTCATTGACGATATAGAACGGGTGAAGCTTCGCAGGAAGCGAGGCGCTGGATGAACGCCGCTCCGCTTTGCGCGCACAACAAAAGGTATGCGATCAGTCGCGCTGCGCCTCTGATCCGGCTGACTCGTGCGGGCCAGCATCCTTTAGGAACTGACCATCGCAGGCGTGCATTCCCAGCTCAACTTGCTCGACAGCTAAGCGTGTGCTCTTACTTGCCCCTCTACGGATCTTGCCGCGAAGGCTGGAAGTTGAGGAGCTCCCTGGCAATACCCCGATGCCTTGGAAGACCTATCCCCTCGCCACCTGCAATTTTGCACTCAGATGCCCCCAACGACGTTGGCCAAAATAAAAAGACGATGGCAGCACGAGCCGAGCAATCACTCCTTCACCAAGAGCACGAAGTGGAAGAAGAATTCTCATGACTTGCTGCGGCATCGGGTGACAGGCGCTATAGCCGTAACCTCGCGCGCATGAGTGAAAGTGAATACCTGCGAATTCTGATTCCGATGCCCGGATGTAGATGGCCCACCTTTCATCGCAGCGTCTCGATCGTCTGAACATACAGGACGTCGTCGGAACATCCACCGCCTTCTATTCGTCTGTCCCTGATGTCGTACCACAGAAAATTCAGAGACCGCGGCCGAGAATCCATGGTCCCGGTGAGTACCACGGCCTTTCCATCCCAGGCACCGGGTCTGCGCAGGACGTTCTTGGGTAAAGCGAGATCAACGCACTCGCCCGACAGGGTTTGTACCGACCCCAACCCGTGCCCACCCACGTACACCGTCATGACGCCACGCAGCGCCGTCTCGCCTTGATCAGCGGCGACGTGGCTTCTGCACGATGTGGCAAGCATCACCAGTACGGCTACGGTCAACAGTTGTTTGACGAACATGAGACGCCCCCATTTCGAAGCACCGTCAGTATTGTTTCAATCCTTAACCCCGTTGATCAGGCCATTCAATGCGCGGCCTCCAAGCATGTTGCCCCTCAGTTCTTACAAGCGCGGCGATACACCACCTGCAGTCCGGCCCCTGCACCGGCGCGCCCTTCAAATCCCTTAAAGAGCCCGACAGCAAGGCGCTGCATTGATAGCACGGGAACAAGGCGTGCGGAATGGCATACAGGATCCTGCCGGGGCCTCGCTTGGGGTCCAGCGCAACCGTGACGCCAAGGTCGACCGAAGCCAGCAGGTGATCCCATCCAGCTGTCCGGGATCGACAGCGGAAGGGGACGTTAACCTTGCTCTGATCTCACTGGGCACGGCAACACCGCGAATGTGTGGCCCGGCCAGTGGGGACGCGACGTCGGCCCACAAACAAAAAGCCCCGACCAAGGCCGGGGCTTTTCGTACAACTGGTGCCGGAAATAGGAATCGAACCTACGACCTACGCATTACGAATGCGCCGCTCTACCAACTGAGCTATTCCGGCTGAGCAGGCAATTCTACGGTGGAGGCCCCCAAGCGGTCAATTGGCACCGCCCCGGCCCGCCACCAAGGGGCACGCACGCACGCCCCACCCCACCAGGCGTTGACGCAAGGCCGCCTACAGTGGCCCTGTCCCGCTTGGAAGCCCCCGATGCCCGCCTGTTCCCGCCTGACCGGCCTCATGCTGGCCGCCCTGCTCTGCACCGGCGGCGCCGCCGCCGAACCCGCCCGCCAAGCGCCACAGCCACCCGACCAGCAGTGGCAGCCGCTGTTCCAGCAGGTCCAGGGTGCTCACCTGTTCAAGGACCAGAAGACCTTCGCCGACGCTATCCCGCGCCAGGACGCCCGTGCGCTGCTTGATCACTGGCAGCAGGCCCAGACGCAGCCGGGCTACAGCCTGCCTGCCTTCGTCGCCGCCCAGTTCACGGTGCCCGGCGATACGGCCGCCTACGTGCCCCCGTCCGGCGAAAGCCTGCGGGCCCACATCGACGGCCTGTGGCCGGTACTGACCCGCACCACCGGCACCGTCGACCCGCACGGCTCGCTGCTGCCGCTGCCCAAGCCCTACGTGGTCCCGGGCGGGCGTTTCCGCGAGGTCTATTACTGGGACAGCTACTTCACGATGCTGGGGCTGGCGTCCAGTGGGCGCTGGCAGCAGGTGCGCGACATGGTCGACAACTTCGCCTGGCAGCTGGACCAGTACGGGCACATCCCCAACGGCAACCGCAGCTACTACCTGAGCCGCTCGCAGCCGCCCTTCTTCAGCCTCATGGTGGAGCTGCTGGCCACCCACGAAGGTGATGACGCCTACCGCCGCTATCTGCACCAACTGCGTACCGAGCATGCGTTCTGGATGCGTGGTGCCGACGGCCTGCAACCGGGTGCGGCCAGCGAGCGCGTGGTGCGCCTGGCCGACGGCCAACTGCTCAACCGCTACTGGGATGCGCGTGCGGTACCGCGCACAGAATCGTGGACCGACGATCTGGCCACCGCCGCGCAGGCGCCACAGCGCGCGCCATCGCAGGTGTATCGCGACCTGCGCGCGGGGGCGGAATCGGGCTGGGATTTCAGCTCCCGCTGGTTGGCCGACCCGGCCGCCCTGGGCAGCATCCACATCACCGCCATCGTGCCGGTGGACTTGAACAGCCTGCTGTTCCATCTGGAAAAAACCGTGGCCCGTGCCAGTAAAGCGGCCGGCGACCGCGCTGCGGCAAGCGATTACGAGCAGCGGGCGCAGGCGCGCCAGAAGGCGATCAATACGCTGCTCTGGGACGCTACCCAAGGCTGGTATGTAGATCGCGATATCGAGCGCGGTCAAACCCGCCCTGCCCTCACTGCAGCGGCGCTGTTTCCGCTCTGGCTGCAGGTGGCCACCCGCGCGCAGGCCCGGCAGACCGCAGCGGCGGTGGATGCGCAGTTGCTGCGCCAGGGCGGCCTGCTCACTACCACCGTGCGTACCGGGCAGCAGTGGGACGCCCCCAACGGCTGGGCGCCACTGCAATGGGTCGCGGTGGATGGGCTGCAACGCTATGGCGAGAACACGCTGGCGCGTCGCATCGGCACGCGCTTCCTGCACACCGTGCAGGCCGTGTACGACAGCGAAGGCAAGTTGGTGGAGAAGTACGTGGTGGATGGCTCGGCCGGCGGCGGCGGTGGCGGCGAGTACCCGCTGCAGGATGGCTTCGGCTGGAGCAACGGCGTAACCCTGGCGCTGCTGGACCGGCTGTGTCCGCCGCGACGTACGTGCGTCAGTGCACAGGATGTGGGCGCCGCAGACTGAGCTGCGGCGCAGCGGCAATCAACTTCCGCGCGTGCCGTGGGCGCCCGGTACCGATCGCGCAATGCCGTATTGCGCGGCGTAGTACGTACTCAGCACCAGCAGGCTGGCCATCGGCAACCCACCGCCGAAACGGTCCCAGGCCAGCAGGCAATCGCTGGCCACGAACAACACCGCGCCGCCCGCCGCCCACGCCGTGCTGCGCCGGTCGATGCCCTGCGGTGCCGGCGCGCGCCAGTGCCGCGCCAACGCGAGGATCGCCATGACCGCCAGCACCACCACGTAGGCCAGGACGGGCACGCGCATGTCGGCCGGCAGGTGCGGCCACAATGCGATGAGGTTGCCCGCGGCGAATGCGCCGAGCAGCACGGCCGCCACGCCCAGTCCGCGCCCGGCGTGGATGCCGGCGCGGAAGGCGACGATGTAGCAGACATGCGCCAGCAGGAACGCAACCAGGCCCGGTACGAAGGCGTCCATCGGCAGCATCAGGGCGATGTCGCCGAGGCAGGAAAGGCCCATGCCGGCCAGCACCGCACGGCGGTAGCCGGGTGCCGGTGACATTGATGAGGCAACGGCCTGCCATGCGATCGAAGCGATCAACAAGGTGGCCAGTGGTTTGGCCAGCCAGTGCAACCAACGTCCATCGCCATCCAGGCCCGCGCCGACGATGGCCGCGATGGCCACGGCCACGATGAGTAGATCGCGGCCGCGCGAGGTCATCGGGCTTTCCACAGCTCGGCCAAGCGATCAGGCTTGCCGGCGATGCGCTGCAGCGACGGGTACAGCAGGCCACCGTGGTAGTCCAGGCTCACCGTGTCAATGCGGTCGAAACTGCGCACCAGCAGGGTGATCGGCGCCTTGTCGGTCTTGGCGGCGGTCACCGCGTCCTTCAGTACGTCGCCCTTGAACACGCGGCCGTTGACGGCCAGTACCGTCATGCCCGGCGCCAGGCCGGCATTGAACGCCGGGCTGTCCCACAGCACGTCGGTCAGCGCGCCGCTGTTGGCCACGCTGACGCCCAGCGAGTAGGTCAGGTTGATGCCGGCGGCGCGGGTTTCCTGCGCCTTGACCGCATCGCTCGGGGTATCGGTGTAGACCAGTTTCCAGCCGGCCGCTTCCAACCCACCGGTCAGCGATCCGTGCCCGTCCAGGCGCTCGCGCAGGAAGCTGGCCCAGTCAAACGGCGCGATCCCATTCAAGGTGCGCACCACGTCTTCGAAGGTATACGGATGGACGTTCCAGTCGCCATCGTTCACGCCGAAGAACGCCCTGGCGAAATCGTCGAGGCTGCGCTTGTTGCCGGTCAGCGCGCGCAGCTTGCCTTCCACTTCCAGCCACACCATCTGGCCACCGGAGTAGTAGTCCTCGCTCAGCTGGTAATTGCGGAACGCCAGCGCGCGACGCTGGGCGATGGTGGGATCGTTGGTGGTGTCCTGCAGCGCGCGCCACGCCAGGCCCGGTCGGCCGCGATCGTAGGTGGCCGCCACGTTGGCCAGGGTTTCGCGGGTCTGCTGCACGCTCCACAAGCCCGAGCGCGCGGCCAGCACCTGGCCCCAGAACTGGGTCTGGCCTTCATACAGCCACAGCAGGCTGTCGCCCATCGGCACGTTGAAGTTGGGCGTGGACAGATCCGCACCGCGCCGGTACTTGCCATTCCAGGAGTGGTTGAACTCGTGCGGCAGCAGGTCGCGGCCCAGCCAGTTCTTGTCCCACTCGGTGAAATAGCCCGGTTCGGCGCTGTTCTCGCTGGAGCGCTGGTGCTCCAGGCCGATGCCGCCAAGCTTGCTGGTCAGCGCCAGCAGGAAGTCGTAATGATCGAAGTGGCGTGCGCCGTACAGCTTGTAGATCTGCTGCACCAGCGCGCGGTGCGCCTGCAGCTGTTCGGGCTTGGCGACCAGCGATTTGGCATCGTCGGCAAACACGTTCAGGCGCACCGGCACCTTGGCACCGGGATCCAGATCGAACTGCTGGTAGTAGCGGCCGGCGAACAGCGGCGAATCGACCAGGTGGTCGTAGCTTATGGGCTTGAATACCACGGTGTCGCCGTCGCGGCGCTCGGTTTCCAGCGCGGTGGCGTAGTTCCAGCCCTTGGGCAGGGTCACGCTGGCCTGCGCCTGCAGGTTGCGGGTGATCACGCCGGCCGGGTACAGCGAGTTGGCGTTCCACTGCAGGTTGAGCATTTCCGGGGTCATCACCACCCGGCCCTGGCTGCCGCCCTGCGAGGACAGGAACTTGAACTCGGCCACCACCTCGCTGGCACCGTCGGGCACGTCCACCTTGAAGGCGTACACGTCGTACTGATCGCGCGTCCATTGCAGCGGCTTGCCGTTGGCGGTGACCACCAGCCCGGCCACCTTGTCGATCGGGCCACTGGGCGAATGCGCACCGGGCAGCCACTGCGGATACAGCAGGGTGAGCGGGCCAGGCTTGGCCGGAATGGTCGCCTTGACCTTGAAGATGCGCCGGCCGATGTCGCGTGCGTCCACCTCGATGCGCAGCACACCCGGCCAGGCAACATCCTGCGGGGGCGGCGTCTGCGCCTGTACGCCGGTGGCGGTGAGTGCCAGCAGCACGGACAGGACGGTGGTACGCATGTTCATCGGCAACGCTCCGGCGGTGATAGAGCCGATCCTAGCCCTCGTCACTGCCCTGCCCCATGGCCAAAGGTCATGCGTGGGGCAGCGGCCAGACTACGCAAAGCACGGGCGTCGCGCGTGGGTAGAGCCACGCCATGCGTGGCTGCGCCGCATCAGCTGATCAACCGCAGCCGCAGTTCCTTGGGCAGCGCGAACACCATCGATTCCGGTTCGCCGTCGAGTTCGCCGATGCCCGTGGCACCCAGCTCCTTCAAGCGTGCGATCACGCCGTCCACCAGCACCTGCGGTGCCGATGCGCCGGCGGTCAGGCCGATGTGCTTCTTGCCCACCACCCAGGCCGGATCGATCTCGTGGGCGCCGTCGATCAGGTACGACTCCACGCCCTCACGGCGCGCCAGTTCACTGAGACGGTTGGAGTTGGAGCTGTTGGGCGAGCCCACCACCAGCACCAGGTCGCAGCGCTGGGCCAGGTCGCGCACGGCGTCCTGGCGGTTCTGGGTGGCGTAGCAGATGTCGTCGTTCTTCGGCCCCTGCATGGCCGGGAAGCGCGCACGCATGGCCTCGATGATGCCGCGCGTGTCATCCACCGAGAGCGTGGTCTGGGTGGTGTAGGCGAAGTTCTCCGGCTGCTCGATCTCCAGCGTGGCCACGTCTTCGACGTCTTCCACCAGGTAGATGCGGCCGGTGCCGCGCTCGCGGTTCCACTGGCCCATGGTGCCTTCCACTTCCGGGTGGCCGGCGTGGCCGATCAGCACCACGTCGCGGCCGGCCCGGCAGTGGCGGGCCACTTCCAGATGTACCTTGGTGACCAGCGGGCAGGTGGCATCGAACACTTTCAGGCCACGGCGCTCGGCTTCCTGGCGCACGGCCTGGGAGACGCCGTGTGCGCTGAAGATGACCGTGTTGTCGTCGGGCACTTCGTCGAGTTCCTCGACGAAGATCGCGCCGCGCGCCTTCAGGTCATCCACCACGAAACGGTTGTGCACGACCTCGTGGCGCACGTAGATCGGCGCCCCAAGGGTCTCGATCGCGCGCTTGACGATCTCGATCGCACGATCGACACCGGCACAGAAACCACGCGGATTGGCGAGCAACACGTCCATCGGTCAGATACTCCGGCCGGCACGCGGCCGGTTGATTGCAGGAAACAGGAGGGAATTATCCCGCTTTTTTCTCGGACTTGCCGTCGAACAGGCCAAACACAGCGATCCCGACCGCCCCGACCACGATCGCCGCGTCGGCGATGTTGAACGAGGGCCAGTAATGGTCGCCGATATGCCACTGGATGAAGTCCACCACGTGGCCGTGCATCAGCCGGTCGATCACGTTGCCGATCGCCCCGCCGATGACCAGCGCGTAAGGCACTGCGCTGCGCCAGTGGGCACGGGCGGTGCGCGAGAGCCAGAACGCCATCAGGCCGCTGATGCCCACCGCCAGCGCGGTGAAGAACCACAGCTGCCAGCCACCGGCATCGCTCAGGAAGCTGAACGCCGCACCGGTGTTATAGGTGCGGAACCAGTTCCAGAAGCCCTCGATGACCACCACCGGCTGGTACTCGGGCAGGCTGGACAGCACCCAGGCCTTGCTCCACTGGTCCAGGCCGATGATCGCCACCGACAGCAGCAACCACACCAACGCATTGGGACGCGGACGGACGGTGCTCATCAGAACCACCGCCGATCTTCGCCGGCACCGTCGATGTTGGTCACGCAGCGACCGCACAGTTCCGGATGGGCCGCCACCGTGCCTACATCGGCACGGTAATGCCAACAGCGCACGCACTTGGTTTTTTCAGTCGGCTGCGCGCTGACAAACACCTCATCGGTGATCGCCGGGCGCACCTGCACATCGCCACTGATCAGCAGGAAGCGCAGTTCGTCAGCCAGCGGCTGCCAGCGGGCGGCGGTGTCCGCGTCGGCGGCCACGGTGATCTCCGCTTCCAGCGCCGCACCGATGGCACCGTTGGCACGCATCGGCTCGAGCACCTTGGACACCTGCTCGCGCAGGGCCAGCAGCTGGTCGAAATCGGCGGCGGTGAGCGGCGCGTCGGCCGGCAGCGGCGCCAGACCTTCATACCAGGTGGCAAACAGCACGTTGTCCTTGCGCGCGCCCGGCAGGTAGCCCCACAGCTCGTCGGCGGTGAAGCTCAGGATCGGGGCGATCCAGCGGGTGAACGCTTCGGCGATGTGGTACATCGCGCTCTGCGCCGAACGGCGGCCGCGCGAGTCCACCGGCATGGTGTACAGCCGGTCCTTGGTCACGTCCAGGTACAGCGACCCCAGGTCGACGCTGCAGAAGTTCAGCAGCAGCTGCACGATCTCGGCCATGGTGTAGCTGGTGTAGGCGGCCTTGATCTTTTCCTGCACCTCGAAGGCGCGATGCACGATCCAGCGGTCCAGCGCGACCATGTCGGCCGGCGCCACCAGGTGCTGGGCCGGATCGAAGCCGTCCAGGTTGCCCAGCAGGAAGCGCGCGGTGTTGCGCAGGCGCCGGTAGGCGTCGGCATTGCGCTTGAGGATCTCCTGCGACAGCGACATTTCATTGCTGTAGTCGGCCGAGGCGATCCACAGGCGCAGGATGTCCGCACCCAGCGTTTTCATGATGTCCTGCGGCTCGATGCCGTTGCCCAGCGACTTGGACATCTTGCGGCCCTTCTCATCCACGGTGAAGCCATGGGTGAGGCACTGCTTGTACGGCGCATGCTTGTCGATGGCCACGCCGGTCAGCAGCGAGGACTGGAACCAGCCGCGGTGCTGGTCCGAGCCTTCCAGGTACAGGTCGGCCGGCTTGCCGAAGCCACGCGCCAGCAGCACGCCTTCGTGGGTCACGCCGGAATCGAACCACACATCCAGGATGTCGGTGACCTTCTCGTACTGCGCGGCTTCGTCACCGAGCAGCTCGGCGCTGTCCAGCGAATACCAGACGTCGATGCCGCCCTGCTCCACACGGTCGGCCACCTGCTGCATCAGTTCAACGGTGCGCGGGTGCGGCTCGCCGGTTTCGCGGTGGGTGAACATCGCGATCGGCACGCCCCAAGTGCGCTGGCGGCTGATGCACCAGTCCGGGCGCCCTTCGACCATGCCGCCGATGCGCGCCTTGCCCCAGCTCGGGAACCAGCCGACGTTGTCGATGGCGGCCATCGCATCGCTGCGCAGGTTGGCCTTGTCCATCGAGATGAACCACTGCGGGGTGGCGCGGAACACCACCGGGGTCTTGTGACGCCAGCAGTGCGGGTAGCTGTGCACGATCTCGACGTAGGCCAGCAGCGCACCGGAGGCGCGCAGCACGTCCACGATCAGCGGCTGCGCCTTCCACAGGTGCACACCGGCCAGCTCGACATCGCCGGCCGGCGGCGTCGAAGACAGGTACACGCCGCGGCCGTCGACCGGGTTGATCTGGCCTGCGTTGTACTTCTCCATCAGCCCGTACTGCTGGCTGACCACGAAATCTTCCTGGCCATGGCCCGGAGCGGTGTGCACCGCACCGGTACCGTCTTCGGCCGAGACGTGCTCGCCGTTGAGCAGCGGGATGTCGCGGGTGGGATAGAACGGGTGGGCCAGCAGCAGGTTTTCCAGCGCCGCACCGGTGGCGTGGCCGTGCACGACCAGGCCATCGACGCCGTAGCGCTGCAGCGAACGCTCGGCCAGCGCGGCCGCCAGCACCAGCCAACGGCGCTTGCCGTTGTGGGCCGGGCCTTCGGCCAGCACGTACTCGATCTCCGCCCCGAGGGACACCGCCAGCGAGGCCGGCAGCGTCCACGGGGTGGTCGTCCAGATCGGCACGGCCACCTCGACATCGGCCGGCACGGTCGCGCCGAAGCGCGCGGCCAGCTGCGCGCCATCACGCGCGGTGTACGCCACGTCGATTGCCGGCGAGGTCTTGTCCTGGTATTCGATTTCCGCTTCCGCCAGGGCCGAGCCGCAGTCGAAGCACCAATGCACCGGCTTGGCGCCGCGCACGATGTGGCCATTGGCGAACACCTTGGACAGCGCGCGGATTTCGTTGGCCTCGAAATCGAAGCTCAGCGTCTTGTACGGGTTGTCCCAATCGCCGATCACGCCCAGGCGCTTGAAGTCGCGGCGCTGCAGCTCGATCTGCTCTTCGGCGAACTCGCGGCACTTCTGGCGGAACTGCTCGGCATCCAGCTTGACCCCGACCTTGCCCCACTTCTTCTCGACCGCGATCTCGATCGGCAGGCCGTGGCAATCCCAGCCCGGCACGTAGGGCGCATCGAAGCCGGCCAGGTAGCGCGACTTGACGATGATGTCCTTGAGGATCTTGTTGACCGCATGGCCCAGGTGGATCTGGCCGTTGGCGTAGGGCGGGCCGTCGTGCAGCACGAACAGCGGGCGACCCTGCGCGTTCTCGCGCAGGCGGGCGTACAGGCCCTCGTCTTCCCAGCGCGACAGAATGCCCGGCTCGCGCTTGGGCAGGTCGCCGCGCATCGGGAATTCGGTTGCCGGCAGATGAAGGGTGGCTTTGTAGTCCTGGCTCACGCAGTGGCTCGCAATCTGTGTTCGGAAAGGATGTGACGCGCCTGTTCGGCGTCACGGTGCATCTGGTCGGTCAACGCAGCCAGATCTTGGAACTTCTCTTCGTCGCGCAGCTTGGCGACGAATTCCACTTCAATATGACGACC
The DNA here is from genome assembly GCF_056395005.1 of Stenotrophomonas sp. 10N36. Lineage (NCBI taxonomy): Bacteria > Pseudomonadati > Pseudomonadota > Gammaproteobacteria > Lysobacterales > Lysobacteraceae > Stenotrophomonas > Stenotrophomonas sp. 10N36. Next base: position 694,281 of record NZ_JBFTIS010000001.1, read on the forward strand.
GTACAGGTCGCCCTGGAAATCGAACAGGTGGGCTTCCAGCAGCGGCTCCACGCCATCTACGGTGGGCCGGGTGCCGAAGCTGGACACCGACGGCCACGGCTGGTCGAACACGCCGTGCACCCAGGTGGCGTAGATGCCCGACAGCGCCGGGGTCTTGGGGAAGCGCAGGTTCGCCGTCGGGAAGCCCAGCGTACGGCCGAGCTGGCGCCCGCGCACCACCCGGCCGCCGATCGAGTACGGGCGGCCGAGCAGATCGTTGGCGTGGGTGAAGTTGCCCTCGCGCAGCAGCTGGCGGATGCGGGTGCTGGAAATGCGCTCGCCGTGCAGGTCCACCGGGTCGATTTCGCCCGCCGTAAAGCCCTGCTCCGCGCCCATGGCCTGCAGCAGCGCCAGGTCGCCGCGACGGCGGTTGCCGAAGCAGAACTCCGGGCCGATCCAGACTTCACGCGCACTCAGGCGCTGCACCAGCAGCTGCTGGACGAAGTCTTCGGGCTGCATGGCGGCCATGCGCGCATCGAAGCGCAGCAGGCCCACCGCATCCACACCCAGTTCGTTGAGCATGGCCACTTTGTCGCGGCCCAGGGTCAGCCGCGGCGGCGGCTCGCCCTGGGCGAAGTACTCGCGCGGCAACGGTTCGAACGCGACCGCCACGGCGGCCACGCCCAACGCGCGCGCACGCGCCACCGCATGCCGCACCAACGCACGATGGCCGAGGTGCAGGCCGTCGAATGCGCCGATGCAGACCACGCTTCCGTGCGGGAACAGCTGCCCGCCTTCAATGCTTCTGAACAACCTGCTCATCAACTGGGAATCCGGCCCACCAGGGCCGATAGAGTGCAAGGGATAGCCATGAAGTATAGCCGGGGTGTCCACGGATCAATGCTCGCGCAGGTGCCGCGGGCGGAACCCCATCGCCACCAGGGCCACCAGGTAGGTCAGGCCACCGCCGCCGACCAGCAGCGCGAGGTTGCCCATCCGGTGCCACTTGTCCATCTCGGTGAAGCCGGACATCCCGTGCAGCAGGCCCAGCAGCACCGCCACCATGGCCACGCAGGCCAGGGCCAAACGCGTCACATAGCCGCCCCAGCCGGGCTTGCGCTGGTACACATCGGTCTTGCCGAGCCAGTACCAGAGCAGGCCGAGGTTCAGGTAACTGGACAGCGCGCTGGCGATGCCCAGCGCCAGATGCAGGCCCGGCTGCTTGCCCAGCGCGACCCACACGCCCTGCGACTTCAGTTCATCCGGCACCATCACCTGGTACAGCACGGCCAGCAGGATGAAGTTGAAGACCATGTTGGCCACCAGCGCGACGATACCGGCCCGGACCGGGGTGCGGGTGTCCTGGCGCGCGTAGAACGCCGGCAGCACCACCTTGAGCAGCGCGAACGCCGGCAGACCGAAGCTCAGGCCGTACACCGACAGCGCGGTCATGCGGGTGTCGAAGGCGGTGAATTCCTTGTACTGGAACAGCGTGGCGATCAGCGGCTCGGCCAGCAGCACCAGGCCCAGCATGGCCGGCACCGAGATCAGCAGGGTCGTGCGCAGGCCCCAGTCCAGGGCGCTGGAGAAGCCGGCTTTGTCGGTGCTGACGTGGTGGCGGGCCAGCGCCGGCAGGATCACCGTGCCCAGCGCGACGCCGAACACGCCCAGCGGCAGCTCCAGGAAGCGGTCGGCCAGCGACAGCCAGGACTGCGAGCCGTCGGTCAGCTTGGCCGCGATCACGGTATCCAGCAGCAGGTTGATCTGGGCCACCGAGGAGCCGAACAGGGTCGGCACCATCAGGGTGAGCACCTTGCGCACGCCCGGATGCCGCCAGCCCCAGCGCGGCAGGGTCAGCAGATTGATGCCCTTCAGCGAGGGCAGCTGGAACAACAGCTGCAGCAGACCCGCCGCCAGCACGGCCCAGCCCAGGGCCAGGATCTGCTTCTCCGGGGTGCCGCCCAGCCGGGGCGCCAGCCACACCGCGCCGGCGATCATGCACAGGTTGAGGATGACCGGGGTCAGCGCCGGCATCGCAAAGCGCTGGAAGCTGTTCAGGGCGCCGCCGGCGAGCGCGGTCAGCGACACGAACAGCAGGAACGGGAAGGTCAGCCGGAACAGGTCGACCAGCAGGCCATGCTTGGCCGGGTCGGTGTCCACGCCGCTGGAGAACAGGGTCGCCAGCTGCGGCGCGAAGATCAGCGCCAGCGCGGTCACCAGCATCAACACGCCGCCCAGGGTGCCGGCCACCCGCGACATCAGCTCGCGCAGTTCGGCATGGGGGCGGGTTTCCTTCACTTCCGTGAACACCGGCACGAAGGCGGTGGCGAAGGAGCCCTCCGCGAACAACCGGCGCAGGAAGTTGGGCACCCGGAAGGCCACCCAGAAGGCGTCGGTCACCGCATTGGTGCCGAACGTGGTGGTGATGACCTGGTCGCGAACCAGCCCCAACACCCGCGAAATCATGGTCATGCTGCTGAAAGACAGCAGACCCCGCAACATCCTTGGTGAACTCACCCGTGTTCCCTCTTGACAATTGACTTGACGTACATTTTTCGAGCCATCATACTTTCCAGCTTGCTGTTCCCATTACACCGATTTTTCAGGAAACCACCACTGTGGCCAATATCAAGTCCGCCAAGAAGCGCGCCAAGCAGACCGTCGTGCGCAACGCGCGCAATACGGCTCAGCGTTCGATGCTGCGCACCGCTGTCAAGAAGGTGATCAAGGCTCTGGATGCCAATGACGCCGCCGGCGCCGAGGCAGCCTTTGCTGTTGCCCAGCCGATCCTCGACCGTTTCAGCTCGCGTGGTCTGATCCACAAGAACAAGGCTGCTCGCCACAAGAGCCGCCTGACCGCGCGCATCAAGGCCATCAAGGCCGCCTGATACGGCGCTGCGGGTGTCGTAGAGCCACGCCCCGCGTGGCTTCGACCCAACCGCAGAAAAAGACCCGGCCCCGGCCGGGTTTTTTGTTGCCCGCAGAACCGTAGCGCCCTTGGCGGCGACATCATGAGCAAGCCGCGTCGTAGAGCCGGGCTCTGCCCGGCTGCCCTTGGCGGCGATATCGTGAACGTCGGACGCCAGCCGGGCAGAGCCCGGCTCTACGAGGCCATTCAAACGCGGCGCCGGCGCACCACAGAAAAACCCGGCCGCAGCCGGGTTTTTCAGGGGCGCGCGGAGGCGCTCAGTACGCATCGCGCGCTTGCGCCTCGTCTTCCTTCTGGCGATCGAAGAAGGCCATGATGTTGGTCATGATCGGCCAGGTGCCTTCACGGCCCAGCGCCGAGACCAGGTACCACGGCTGGGTCCAGCCCAGCTCGGCGACGATCTTCTCGGCGGCGGCCTTGGCCTCGTCCTCGAACATCAGGTCGGCCTTGTTCAGCACCAGCCAACGCGGCTTGTCCAGCAGCTCCGGATCGTGCTTTTCCAGCTCGCGCTCGATCGCACGGACCTGCTCGATCGGCGAGACACCGTCCACGCCACCTTCCATCGGGGAGATGTCCACCAGGTGCAGCAGCAGGCGGGTGCGCTGCAGGTGACGCAGGAACTGCGCGCCCAGGCCGGCACCGTCGGCAGCACCTTCGATCAGGCCGGGAATGTCGGCGATGACGAAGCTGCGGTAATTTTCAACGCGCACCACGCCCAGGTTCGGGTACAGCGTGGTGAACGGGTAATCAGCCACCTTCGGGGTGGCGGCGGACACCGCGCGGATCAGGGTGCTCTTGCCGGCATTGGGGAAGCCCAGCAGGCCCACGTCGGCCAGCAGCTTCAGCTCCAGCTTGAGCAGGCGTTCTTCACCCTCTTCGCCCGGCAGCGCCTGGCGCGGCGAACGGTTGGTGGAGCTCTTGAAATGCATGTTGCCCAGGCCGCCGCGGCCGCCCTTGGCCACCAGCAGGCGGTCGTCGTGCTGGGTCAGGTCGCCAATGATTTCATCGGTGGCCACGTTCATGACCACGGTGCCGACCGGCACGGTGATGACCAGGTCTTCGCCGCCCTTGCCGTAGGCCTGGCGGCCCATGCCGTTCTCACCGCGCTGCGCCTTGAAGATGCGCTCGTGGCGGAAGTCGACCAGGGTGTTCAGGTTGGCGTCGGCGCGGATCCAGACGTTGCCGCCATTGCCACCATCGCCACCGTCCGGGCCGCCCAGCGGAATGAACTTCTCGCGACGGAAACCGACGCAGCCGTTGCCGCCATTGCCGGCGGTGACCTGGATTTCTGCTTCGTCTACAAGTTTCATGATTCTGGATGCCAACTGGAGGCGGCGGGCAGCGGATGCACCCGACCGCAGAGTCTAACGTCCCCGGTACGATCCGTGGACGGTGGCGGGAAGGATCCCCGCCCATGTTCGAACAAAAACAAAAAACAAAAACCCCGCCGAAGCGGGGCTTTCGTCAGCGGCCCCACGCGCTAGGCGTGGGCGCCTGCGTATCGCGAAGATCAGGCTTCGGCGACAACGCTGACGGTACGACGCTTCTTCGGGCCCTTGACCGAGAACTCCACCTTGCCGTCGACGAGCGCGAACAGGGTGTGGTCACGGCCGAGGCCAACGCCGCTACCCGGGTGGAACTGGGTGCCGCGCTGACGCACGATGATGTTGCCGGCATCGATGGCCTGGCCACCGAAGATCTTGACGCCGAGGTACTTCGGGTTGGAGTCGCGACCGTTGCGCGAAGAGCCTACGCCTTTTTTATGTGCCATGACTGGTTCTCCTTATTACTTGCTGCCACCGGCAATGCCGGTGATCTCGATTTCGGTGTAGTACTGACGGTGACCCTGGCGCTTCATGTGGTGCTTACGGCGACGGAACTTGATGATCCGGACCTTGTCAGCACGACCCTGGGACACGACCTTGGCAGTGACCGAAGCGCCGCTCAGAGCGTCGCCCAGCTTGATGCCATCGCTGTCACCCAGCATCAGGATGGTGTCGAACGTGATCTCGTTGCCGACTTCGACTTCGAGTTTTTCGACGCGGAGCGTTTCGCCCTGCGCCACGCGGTATTGCTTACCGCCGGTTACCAGTACTGCGTACATGACCAGACTTCCTCTGTAGTTATTGTGGTCTATGGACTGCTGCCATCGAGGGCAGACAGAAGCGGGATTTTAATGACTGGTGGTGGGTCGGGTCAAGTCACCCCCCGCCTTGCCCTGTCTGGGGCTGAATCCTGTTCAGGTAACGCCCCGGCAGGTCTCAGGCGGTGAGACCCGGGGCTGGCAATGTGCGCGATTGCCCCCAAATCCCAAGCTCGGTAGGCTGACCGATTGCCGTCTCCGCTTGCCCCACCCGCTTGCCGGCCCTCCGGGCCAGAGCCCCACAACGGATCCCCCATGGCGATGGATTTCATCCGCATCCGCGGCGCGCGGACGCACAATCTCAAGAACATCGATCTCGACCTGCCCCGCGACAAGCTCATTGTCATCACCGGCCTGTCCGGCTCGGGCAAGTCCTCGTTGGCGTTCGACACCATCTACGCGGAAGGCCAGCGTCGTTACGTGGAGTCGCTGTCGGCCTATGCCCGCCAGTTCCTCAGCGTGATGGAAAAGCCGGACCTGGACCACATCGAGGGCCTGTCCCCGGCGATCTCGATCGAGCAGAAGTCGACCTCGCACAACCCGCGGTCCACCGTGGGCACCATCACCGAGATCTACGACTACCTGCGCCTGCTGTACGCCCGCGTCGGCAGCCCGCGCTGCCCCGACCACGGCTACCCGCTGGAAGCCCAGACGGTCAGCCAGATGGTCGACCACGTGCTCAGCCTGGATGCCGAGCAGCGCTACATGCTGCTGGCCCCGGTGATCCGCGAGCGCAAGGGCGAGCACGCCCAGGTGTTCGACCAGCTGCGCGCGCAGGGTTTCGTGCGCGTGCGCGTGGACGGCATCCTGCATGAAATCGATGCGGTGCCGCCGCTGGCGCTGCGTCAGAAGCACACCATCGAGGCGGTGATCGACCGCTTCCGCCCGCGCGAGGACATCAAGCAGCGCCTGGCCGAGAGCTTTGAAACCGCGCTGAAGCTGGGCGACGGCATGGTCTCGGTGCAGTCGCTGGACGTCGAAGACGCGCCGGCCCACCTGTTCTCGTCCAAGTACAGCTGCCCGGTCTGCGACTACTCGCTGCCGGAGCTGGAACCGCGCCTGTTCTCGTTCAACTCGCCGGTCGGCGCCTGCCCGGGCTGCGACGGGCTGGGCATGGCCGAGTTCTTCGACCCTTCGCGCGTGGTGGTGCACCCGGAGCTGTCGCTGTCGGCCGGTGCCGTGCGCGGCTGGGACCGCCGCAACGCGTACTACTTCCAGCTGATCGCCTCGCTGGCCAAGCACTACAAGTTCGATGTCGATGCGGCCTGGCAGACCCTGCCTGAGGACGTGCGCCAGGCGGTGCTGTACGGCAGCGGCGAAGAGACCATCACCTTCACCTACTTCACCGAAGCCGGTGGCCGTACCCAGCGCAAGCACCGCTTCGAGGGCATCATTCCGAACCTGGAACGCCGCTACAAGGAAACCGAATCGGCGGCGGTGCGCGAAGAACTGGCCAAGTACATCAGCGAGCGCAACTGCCCCGAATGCCAGGGCCAGCGCTTGAACAAGGCCGCGCGCAACGTGTTCGTGGCCGACCGCGCACTGCCGGAACTGGTGGTGCTGCCGATCGATGAAGCGCTGAAGTTCTTCAGCGGCATGACCCTGCCCGGCTGGCGCGGCGAGATTGCCGGCAAGATCGTCAAGGAGATCGGCGAGCGCCTCGGCTTCCTCGTCGACGTGGGCCTGGATTACCTCACCCTGGAGCGCAAGGCCGACACCCTGTCCGGTGGCGAAGCCCAGCGCAYCCGCCTGGCCAGCCAGATCGGCGCCGGCCTGGTCGGGGTGATGTACGTGCTGGATGAGCCGTCGATCGGCCTGCACCAGCGCGACAACGAACGCCTGCTCGGCACCCTCACCCGCCTGCGTGACCTGGGCAACACGGTGATCGTGGTCGAGCACGACGAAGACGCGATCCGCCTGGCCGACTACGTGCTGGACATCGGTCCGGGCGCGGGCGTGCATGGCGGCGAGATCGTCGGCCAGGGCACCCTGCAGGACATCCTGGATGCGCCGCGTTCGCTGACCGGTCAGTACCTGTCGGGCAAGCGCGCCATCGAGATTCCGGCGCGCCGGCACAAGCCCAACCCGAAGATGACGCTGCACCTGCGCGGTGCCAGCGGCAACAATCTCAAGGGCGTGGACCTGGACATTCCGTCGGGCCTGCTGACCTGCATCACCGGCGTGTCCGGCTCGGGCAAGTCGACCCTGATCAACGACACCCTGTTCTCGCTGGCCGCCAACGAGATCAACGGGGCCTCGCACCCGATCGCGCCGTACAAGGAAGTGGACGGGCTGGACCTGTTCGACAAGGTGGTGGACATCGACCAGTCGCCGATCGGCCGCACCCCGCGCTCGAACCCGGCTACGTACACCGGTCTGTTCACGCCGCTGCGCGAGCTGTACGCACAGGTGCCCGAAGCGCGTGCGCGCGGCTATTCGCCGGGGCGTTTCAGCTTCAACGTGCGCGGTGGCCGCTGCGAAGCGTGCCAGGGCGATGGCCTGATCAAGGTGGAAATGCACTTCCTGCCGGACGTGTACGTGCCCTGCGACGTGTGCCATGGCAAGCGCTACAACCGCGAAACGCTGGAGATCCTGTACAAGGGCTTCAACATCAACGACGTGCTGCAGATGACCGTCGAAGATGCGCTGAAGCTGTTCGAGCCGGTGCCGAGCATCGCGCGCAAGCTGGAAACGCTGGTCGACGTGGGCCTGAGCTACATCAAGCTGGGCCAGAGCGCGACCACGCTGTCCGGTGGTGAAGCGCAGCGCGTGAAGCTGTCCAAGGAACTGTCGCGGCGCGATACCGGCCGCACGCTGTACATCCTGGATGAGCCGACCACCGGCCTGCATTTCCACGACATCGAAGCGCTGCTCGGCGTGCTGCACAAGCTGCGCGACGAAGGCAACACGGTGGTGGTGATCGAGCACAACCTGGACGTGATCAAGACCGCCGACTGGATTGTCGATCTGGGTCCGGAAGGTGGCCATCGCGGTGGCACCATCCTGGTCACCGGTACGCCGGAAGACGTGGCGGCCTGCCCGACCTCGTACACCGGCCAGTTCCTGGCCAAGATGCTGCCTTCGATCAGCGCCCGCCCGCAGCAGCCGGCCGCGACGGCCAACAAGCCTGATGCGCGCCCGCCCCGCAAGGTCAAGCCGGAGAAGCCGGCCAAGAAGGCGGCCGCGGCCAAGAGCACCGGCAAGGCCAGCAAGACCAGCACCACCAGCAAGAACAAGAAGAAGAAGGACGCCTGATGAGCAGCGAACACAAGATCCTGGCCCGCGTACCGATCAGCGTGCGCTGGCGCGACATGGACAGCATGGGCCACGTCAACAACGCCAAGTACATCTCCTACCTGGAAGAGGCGCGCGTGCGCTGGATGCTGGGCGTGGACGGCGTGTCGATGACCGACCGCATCGCCCCGGTGGTGGCGGCCACCAACGTCAATTACCGCCTGCCGATCGTGTGGCCCAACGACATCGTGGTGGAACTGTTCGTCGAGCGGCTGGGCAACAGCAGCGTGACTATCGGCCATCGCATCGTGGACCAGAACGACGACGCCAAGCTGTACTCGGACGGCAACGTGGTGGTGGTCTGGATGGACACGCAGACCGGCAAGAGCGCACCGCTGCCCGACGCGATCCGCACCGCGTCCACCTGAGGGGTAGTGCCGGCCGCTGGCCGGCAACCAGGTAAATACGCCCGGGGGTACGGGGTTTCCCGCCAGCTGTTCGCGCCCGACCAGCCCTGGCTGGCCGACCACCTGCTGCCGTTGATTGCGATCGACCTGGGCCTGCTGCGGCCGGAACTGGCCGGCAGCGTGGTCACGCTGCTGTGCCCGATCGAGCCGTACGAAGGCTGCCTGGGTGATGGTACCGAAGCGCACCACAACGCATTCGCCAGCAGCAACTGGCTGGCCTTCGAGCTGCAGGCCGACAACCGGCTGCGCTTCCTCGGCAATGAAGGCTATTTCCAGCGCGCGCCGCAGAACAGCGATGCGCTGCCAGTCGATGAGGACCTGCGTGAGCACGCCGCGGAAATGCAGGACAGCCATGCCGCAGCCCGTGCGTATTTCCAGCAGCACGGCATGCTGGTCAGCGGCGTGGACGTCGATGACGAAGACGAAGAACCGCAGCAGCAGGCCTACCTGGACAACCTGGGCGGCCCGTTCTGGCACGGCAACTGGACCGACTACAGTACGATCCCGTCGGCATTCCGGATCGAAGACCTGGCCGGCACCACCCAGCGCGGCACCCTGCACTTCCGCAACGACAGCGCACACCTTCCCGACGACGGCATCCGCATCACGCGCGGCGGCGAGCCGTTCTTCCACGTCGCCGATGTGGCGTCCTACAACTGGTGCGCCAGCGGCGCCGACGCGATCCTGATGTTCTACGAGCCGCGCAGCCGGACGGTGTTGTTCACGTTCGACTGGTCGTGACAGACCGCGCCGTGGTCGTGAACGGCAGCCGCTGAACGCCTCACGGCACCGCCTTGCGGACCTGCAACACGCCATCCACCTTGCGCCCATCTTCAAGGCTGAGCCGCAGCGGCAACGCGGCGCCCTCCTTCAGGGTCACCTCGGGCTGCATCAGCATCAGATGCAGGGCACCGGGTTTGAGTTCGACCGTGGCGCCGGCCGCAATCGGCAACCGCTCCACCTCGCGCATGCGGCTGATGCCCTGCACCAGCGTCGTTTCATGCAACGACACCTCCCCGAACGCCTTGCTGCCGGCGCCGACCACCACCACCGCGCTGCGGCAGTCGTTCCGGATCTTGCCGTAGCCGGCCGCCATCGGCATCGGCCCCGGCGGCAGCCGTACCCAGCCCTCGCGCACCGACACGCACGCCGGCTCGGCGGCAGCGGCCGATGTTGCGAGCGCACACAGACCCAACAATACGCACACGAATGGTTTGGTTATCATCGCCTCAGTTTCCCGTCCGCAACGAGATCGCAGCATGACGACGCTTATCGAGGTGATCAACCATGGCCCCATCCGCGAACTGCGGCTGGCGCGGCCGCCGGTCAACGCGCTGGACACCGAGCTGTGCCGCCACCTGATCCACGCGATCAACCAGGCCATGGCCGATGACGCGCACGGCATCGTGCTGTCGGGCAGCGAACGCATCTTCAGCGCCGGCATGGACGTGCCGCACCTGCTCGGCCATGGCGAGGACAGGCACAAGCTGCTCGACAGCTGGCAGGCTTTCTTCGGCGCGGTGCGCACCCTGGCCGAATGCCGGGTACCGGTGGTGGCCGCGCTGACCGGACATGCGCCGGCCGGCGGCTGCGTGCTGGCGCTGTGCTGCGATTACCGGATCCTGGCGCGCAGCCCGGACCCGGCCCAGCCAACCGTGATCGGCCTGAACGAGGTGCAGGTGGGGCTGGTGGCCCCCGAAGGCATCCAGCGCCTGATGCGCCGCGTGGTCGGCCATCACCGCGCCACCCAGCTGCTGGTGGGCGGAGAGATGGTGCCGGCCGAGCGTGCGCTGGAGATCGGGCTGGTGGACGAACTGGCCGACGCCGCCCAGGTGGTGCCGCGCGCGGTGGCGTGGCTGCAGCGCCTGCTCAAGCTGCCCCGCCAGCCGATGCTGCTGACCCGCGCCATCGCCCGCGCCGACCTGCACGAAGCCCTGCACGCCGACCTGATCCAGCTCGACCGCTTCGTCGAGGCCTGGTACGCCCCGGACGCCCAGCAGGCACTGCAGCAGCTGGCGGCCAGACTCGGCAAGGCCTGAAGCCCGGCACTACCTTATAATTCGGGCTTGCCCCCTGCAGGTTGCTTCCCTTGTCCGACACGCACGAACCCGTCGTCTCCGAGCTGATCGATCTGCTCACGCTCGAGCGCCTGGAAGACAACCTGTTCCGCGGCCAGAGCCGCGACATCGGGACCAAGTACGTGTTTGGCGGCCAGGTGCTGGGCCAGGCGCTGTCGGCCGCGCAGGCCACCGTGGACAACGGTCGCCACGTGCATTCGCTGCATGCCTACTTCCTGCGCGCGGGCAACATCGACCACCCCATCGTCTATGACGTGGACCGCACCCGCGACGGCGGCAGTTTTTCGGTGCGCCGGGTGACTGCGATCCAGCACGGCAAGGTGATCTTCTTCTGCGCGGCCTCTTTCCAGCAGGCCGAACAGGGCGCCGAGCACCAGCACAAGATGCCCGAAGTGCCGCAGCCGGAAGACATCGAACCCAACCGCCCGCTGCCGCCGGAGGTGCTCGAACGCCTGCCGATCAAGGTGCAGCGCTGGCTGTCGCGCGGCGGCCCGTTCGAGTTCCGCCACGTGTACCCGCGCGACGAACTCAACCCGCCCAAGCGCCCGCCCTACCACCAGGTCTGGCTGCGCCTGAATGAAAAAGTGGGCGATGCGCCGGAGCTGCACCAGGCGCTGCTGGCCTATGCCTCGGACTTCCACCTGCTGGGCACGGCGACCTTCCCGCACGGCATCAGCTACTACCAGCCGCACGTACAGATGGCCTCGCTCGACCACGCGATCTGGTTCCACCGCCCGTTCCGGGCCGACGACTGGCTGCTGTACTCGCTGGACAGCCCCAGCGCGCAGGATTCACGCGGACTGGCCCGTGGCCAGTTCTTCACCCGCGATGGCCTGCTGGTGGCGAGCACCGCGCAGGAAGGCCTGATCCGCGTGGTACCCGACAGCGCCGCGGCGGCCGCCGTTCCGGCCAAGGACTGACATGAGACAGATTTTCAACAGCCAGCGCGTGGAAACCGTGGAAGGCGTGGCCAAGCTGCTGCGCGATGCCGGCATCGAGGTGCGCATCACCAACGGCCGCTCGTACCACAGCAAGCGCGGCAGCCAGTTCAGCTATCTGGATACCAGCAAGGCCACCACCCATCCCACGCTCTGGGTGGTGCATGCCAATGACCAGCCGCGCGCGCGCGAGATCCTGCGCGACGCGCGCCTGCTGGAAACCACGCGACGCGACCACCCCACCGCCCAGTTTGCCTTCCGCGACCAGGTGGGCGAGGTCGCCCCGCGCCGCAACTGGGCCTGGCGCATCCGCATCGGCCTGCTGCTGGTGATTGCCGCCGTGGCGATGGTGGTGGTGATGCGCCACCGCAGCGCCCCGCCGGTAGCCCCGGCTCCTGCGGTACAGCAGGCCCCGGCCGCAGCACCGGCTCCGGCCCAGCCCGCGCCCCCGGAAGAAGAGGAAGTGCGGGTGCGGATCCAGCCGGCGAAGTAACCGGCAACGCCGGGCGCTGCCCGGCTGCCCCGTAGAGCCGGGCTCTGCCCGGCTGCCCGTACAGCCCGATCCCCGTAGAGCCGGGCTCTGCCCGGCTGCCTGCCGCTGGCCGGCTCCACGCAGAGCCGGCCAGCGGCCGGCACTACCGGTCACAGGCAACCGGCCCCTACCCCGTCACATTCTTTCGCGGCCATCGTCATACTCGGATCACCTCCGGAATCGCCGCCATGACGCCCCTGCTGACCGCCACCCTGGAACGCGAACTGCCCGCGGCCGCCTCCGGCTGCACCCAGTCGTACGGGCGTATCGTGCTGGCCTGCCAGAACACCGTCACCGCGATCGCCCTGGCGATCACCCGCGACGTGCAGGCCAGCGAGGACATCGCGCAGGAGGCCTTCATCAAGGCCTGGCAGCAGCTCAACCAGCTGAGCAATCCGTCCAGTTTCCTGCCGTGGCTGCGCCAGATCACCCGCAACCTCGCCCGCGACTGGCTGCGCGCCAACCGCGGCCGCCCGCTGTCCGGCGAAGCGGCCGAGATCGCGATCAGCATGGCCGCCGACCCCGGCCCAACCGCACCCGAGCGCCTGCAGCGGGTGGAAGAGGAACTGGCGGCCGAAGAGATCATTTCCGCCCTGCCCGAAGACGCCCGCGAAACCCTGCTGCTGTACTACCGCGAGGGCCAGCGTTCGCAGCAGGTGGCCGACCTGCTGGGACTCAGCGATGCCGCCGTGCGCAAGCGCCTGTCGCGCGCCCGTGCCAGCGTGCGCGAAGAGATGCTGCGCCGTTTCGGCGATTTCGCGCGCAGCAGCGCTCCCAGCGCCGCGTTCGCCACCACCCTGGCCTCGGCGCTGATGATCGCCGCGCCCGGCACCGCCAGTGCCGCGATCCTGCTCGGCACCGGGCTGGGCACCGGCAAGCTCGGCCTGGGCGGGGCCACGGTCTCCGGCGGCACGGCCCTGGGCTCGCTCAGCGCGGCGTTCAGCCAGAATGCGGCTCCGGGCGAGATGTTGAGCCTGGGGGCGGCCATTGGCGGCCTGGTCGGCGGCATGCTGGGCAGCTATCTCGGCGGGCGCTACCTGCTGTCGTATGCCGAATCGTCCGACGAACGCGAACAGATCCGCCGGTTCGTGGTGCTCAGCAGCGTCACCGCGATGGTGATGTGCCTGTCGGTGTTGATGCTGAGCGTGCTGGAAGCACCGGTCTGGATGCTGCTGTCGGCGATGGCGCTTGGCATGGCCGCGGTCAACTACCAGTGCCTGTACCCGCTGCAGAAGGTGATGGCGCCCATGCTGGCGCGCGATGCGGCGCGCCACGGCCGCAACGGGCCAAGCTGGGCCTATCAGCTGATGTATGGCCGCTGGGCGATCGTGCTGGTCACCCTGGGCGTGGCCGCACTGGTGCTCTACAGCCTGGTGCGCACCGGGCGGCTCTGAACGAAAAACGGGCGCCGGTCGATGACCGGCGCCCGTGCGTAGTACGGCGGGGGCTTACTTGGCCGCCGGTGCCTTCGGCGGCAGCGGCGGCTTGCCATCGCGGTGGCCGCCACGCGGCCCCCCCATCGGGCCCTTGGCCGCATCGAACTCGGCCTTGCTCAGCTGCCCGTCCTTGTTGGTGTCGGCGGCGGCGAACCACGCATCGCGGTGCTGCTTCCGGCCCAGCTCGCGGTCGGCCTTGTCCAGGTAGCCGTCCTTGTTAACGTCCATCTGATCGAAGCGCGCGACCAGGCGCGGATCGGCCTTGGCTTCCTCGCGGCTGATGCGGCCGTCCTTGTTGGTGTCCAGCTTGGCCATCATCTCGCCACGGCCACCCGGGCCGCGGCCATGCCGCTTGCCGTGCCAACGCGGCAGTTCGTCGCGCGACAGCTTGCCGTCCTTGTTCTTGTCCAGCGTGTCGAACTGCGCGGCCAGACGCGGCGCCTTGGCGGCTTCGGCACGGTCGATGACGCCATCGCCATTGGTGTCCAGCTTGGCGCGCGGCGGCGCACCGGCCGGCGGCGGAACGTCGGCGGCCATGGCCAGGCCGGCAGCGCCGGTGGACAGCAGCAGGGCCAGCAGCAGAAGGGGTTTGCGATTGCGCATGGGTCACTCCGGTAGGGGAAATCGGCGTGCGGTGCATCGGCACCCACGCCTACAACAACGCGTGGCCGCGGGCGGCGTTGACAGCCGTGCCGGTCATGTTCATCTGGCGGACAGTCGCGCCGCCTGCGACGCCCCGGCGCTATGCTGTGGGCATGGCAATGCATGGCGACCGCGACGACGAGCTGCGACTGTTCCAGACCGGTGACCACCCCTGTGGTTACTGGCCGGAACGGGCCGCGCGCGACCTGGTGCTGGACCCGCACGATGCGCGGCTGGGCACGCTGTACCCGATGGCGCTCAGCTGGGGTTTCCGGCGCTCCGGCGACCTGGTGTACCGGCCGCACTGCGCCAACTGCCACGCGTGCGTGTCGGTGCGCATTCCGGTGGCCCGCTTCGCGCCGGACCGCAGCCAGCGCCGCTGCCTGGCCCGCAACGCGGACCTGGAGGTGCGGATCGTGGCGGCCGAGCAGACCGAAGAACAGTTCGCGCTGTACCACCGGTACCTCACCCACCGCCACGCGCAGGGCGGCATGGACGGGCACGGCCCGCACGAGTTCGACCAGTTCCTGATCGGGCAATGGGCACAGGGCCGCTTCATGGAACTGCGCGCGCCCGGCCAGCCCGGCAAGCGCGGCGATCTGCTGGGCGTGGCGGTCACCGATGTCACCCCGCAGGGGCTGTCGGCGGTGTACACGTTCTTCGACCCCGAGCACGCGCACCGCAGCCTGGGCACGTTCGCGATCCTGCAGCAGATTGCCTGGGCCCGGCGCGAGCAGCTGCCGCACCTGTACCTGGGCTACTGGATCCGCGACCACCGCAAGATGGATTACAAGCGCCGCTTCCGTCCGCTGGAGGCCTACGACGGGCGCCGCTGGCACGAATTCGACGACGCGCGGGAAGGGCGCTGACGCCGCCCTGCATGAACGCGACGACCTGCAGGTGCAGCAGCTGTCGCATCCGGCCTTGGCCCACACGCCTTGGCTGGGCAAAGTGGGCAGCATTTACCGCACCGGCTAACACCATGCAGCGAGTACCGTATCTGGCAGCATCCGCGCTGCTGTTGTTGAGTGGTTGTGGTAGCGGCGGCGGCAATGATGGCGATCCTGCCTCGATTTCGCCCACCGAAGCCACGGTCGGCAGCCCTGCGGCCATTCCCGAACCTGTCGACGTCGATCCGGCCATCGTCCCGGCGGCCGAACCGTCGCCTGTGCAGGCCTTGGCCCTGACCGATACCAAGGCGTGCCTTGCCTCGCTGAAGGCGCATGCACGGGCGCCGCGGGTGCGGGAGACCGTCAGCATATTCCGCATGTTCAATGCCTATCCGCCACGTCCAGGCGCTCTGCACGACGCCCAAGACTTTGATGCCGTCGATGTGCGGCGGCTGCACCGGGTTAACATTTCGCCGGACTGCTTGCCGTCGCTGCCCTTCACATTCGACGTCTATGAACGCGACGCCGAGGGTGGCATCAGGCCCAGGACGGTCAAGCCCGGCGACCTGCATCCCATACGCGCCCTTCGTCTGAAGACCGGCAACTTCCTGGTGCTGTACGCGCATCGGATGATCGAAAGCTACCTCGCGGGAGACAATGCGGTGGCGGTATCAGCCGTTATGTTCAACACGGAAGGCCGCGTATCGGATTGCGTTCCTCAGATCTCGCTCTACCTGACAAATGAGAGCAGCCTTTGGCTGGAAGATGCGACGCTGGACGACGTGGGACTGACTGTCGCCTATGCAAACATCGACCCAGAGCGTCGGGATCGCGCGGGCAATGTTCTGGAATACACCCGCGCGCCCTCCCCCGAATTGCATCGCCGCTATATCCTGAAGAATGGGCGATTCGAGCGACAGCCCGTCTCGGAGGATCGTATGGCCGGCTGGGATCCTGTCCAGCACATTTCTGGTTACAAGTCGGGGCTGACGCATCCCTGACACCGGCTTGGGTGCAGAATAGGCGCATGAAAGCCTATCCCCTGATCCTTGCCCTGGCCCTGCTGTGCAGCGCCTGTGCCCAGACCCCCGCCAAGACCGCCATGCAGGAAGACGCCACCGCGCCACTGCGGATTGCCACCTACAACACCTCGCTGTACAGCGACGAGACCGGCGGGCTCATCGCCGAGCTGGAAGGCGACAGCGAGCACGCCCGCAAGATCGCCGCCGTGCTGCAGCAGGTCCGCCCGGACCTGGTGCTGCTCAACGAGTTCGACTACGACGACGCGCACCGCGCTGCCGACCTGTTCCAGCAGCGCTACCTGGAAACCGCCCAGCCCGGCGGCGGCAAGCCGCTGCACTACGCCTACCGCTACCTGGCCCCGGTCAACACCGGCGTGCAGAGCGGGCTGGACCTGGACAACAATGGCCAGATCGGCGGCGATGGCCGCGCCCGTGGCAACGACGCCTGGGGCTACGGACTGCACCCGGGCCAGTACGGCATGCTGGTGCTGTCGCGCTACCCAATCGCCGAGGCCAAGGTGCGCAGCTTCCAGCTGCTGAAGTGGAGCACGATGCCCGGCGCGCTGCGCCCGATCGACCCGCGCACCGGCACATCCTTCTACAACGACCACGTCTGGTCGCAGCTGCGGCTGTCGTCCAAGTCGCATTGGGACGTCCCGGTGACCACGCCCAATGGCGTGGTGCATGCGCTGGTGTCGCACCCCACCCCGCCGGTGTTCGACGGCCCGGAGAAGCGCAACGCCGCGCGCAACCACGACGAGCTGCGGCTGTGGCAGGACTACCTCAAGGACCGCGATACCTCGTGGCTGTGCGATGACCGTGGCCACTGTGGTGGCCTCGCGCAGGACGCGCGCTTCGTCATCCTTGGCGACCTCAACAACGACCCGGTCGATGGCGATGGCCGCCACGACGCGATCGTCGAACTGATCGAAAACCCCCGAGTCCTGCGCTACCCCACCCCGCGCAGCGTCGGCGCCGAGCAGACCAGCCTGGCGTATGCGGAGAAGGGCATCGTCCGCAAGGGCGCACCGTTCCATGCGACCGGCGATTTCGGCCCGAAGTCGGGCACGATGCGGCTGGACTACGTCCTGCCCTCGGTCGGCTTCAACTACATCGGCAGCGGCGTTTTCTGGCCGGCCAACGAAAGCCCGGACGCGAAGATCGCCGATGGCAGTGACCACCATCTGGTGTGGGTGGACGTGCGTTGAAGGAAACGCGGGCCTGTCGGGCCTGCTGGAAACGGGTGATTGACGCTGGCGCTTCGGCGCCGGCGGGATGACGGCCGGTTGTGCGACCTGCATGCCTGCTCAGAGGAAAGTGGGTACGTATTGGTTTTCAGGAAACTGCCAGGCGGCGGACTCCGGATCGCCCGGACCTGTGATCCGGAATGCGCCCGGCAGGTCGATCGACACAGCACTGAATGAGTGGCCGTCAGACGCGTGGAACGCCACGCCGGCATCAGCGATGGCTCCCTCTCCATGCCACTGAACGATGGTTACCCGATCAATGACGAAACCGGCAAAACCGGGAAGCTCAATCAGCGCCCCGTCATCGACGAATGCTTGTTTCAAGGCAAGGTTGATCGTGCCGATTTCATCCCATCCCTGGAGCAACGTACTGGAGGCTGTGATCTCCAGCGAATATCCAGAAGCCAACGCCAAACAGGCCGACCAGACGCGATCTCTCTGCTGCCCCGCCGGAATGCGACAGGTTCTGATCTCCGCATGTTTCAGCACGTGAAGCAGCCCAGTACGATCCAGACCTTCGAACTGCGCGGACAAGTGGCGCCTGCCATCTGCCAGGATCTCAGTCGTCGTGAAGGGTTTCATGTGGCGCATCTCCCTTGGCCGGACACTCGACGCAGCATACCGACCAACGGTCGGTACCTACCGGTAATCAAACCCCCGCGGTAGGCGACGACCGTTGGTCGTCGCGTCGCGGTTGGTAGGCGACGACCGTTGGTCGTCGCGTCGCGGTTGGTAGGCGACGACCGTTGGTCGTCGCGTCGGGGTTGGTGGGCGACGACGGTTGATCGTCGCCCCGGCCCATCACCGCAATTCGATCCCGATCGCTTCGGCCGCCTCACGCGCGATCTTCCGCGCCGTATCGATGTCTTCGCCGCGCGCCAGGGTCACGCCCACGCGGCGGTGCCCGTGCACGCTCGGCTTGCCGAACAGGCGCAGCGCCGAATCCGGCTGCACCAGCGCTTCGGCCACGTTGCTGAAGAACGGCACGCCTTCGCCGTGGGCCAGCATCGCGCACGAGGCCGACGGACCGTTCTGGCGGATCAGCGGGATCGGCAGGCCCAAGATCGCGCGTGCATGCAGGGCAAATTCGCTCAGCTCCTGCGATGCCAGCGTCACCAGCCCGGTGTCATGCGGGCGCGGCGAGACTTCGCTGAACCACACCTCGTCGCCCTTCACGAACAGCTCCACGCCGAACAGGCCCCAGCCCCCCAGGTCGTCGGTGATCGCCTGCGAGATTTCCTCGGCGCGCGCCAGCGCACGCGGCGACATCGGCTGCGGCTGCCAGCTTTCGCGGTAGTCGCCGTCCTTCTGCCAGTGCCCGATCGGTGCGCAGAACGACGTCCCGCCCGCGTGCCGCACGGTCAGCAGGGTGATTTCGTACTCGAAGTCGATGAAGCCTTCCACGATGCAGCGCCCGGCGCCGGCACGGCCGCCGGTCTGCGCGTATTCCCAGGCCGGGGCGATGTCGGCCTCGCTGCGCAGCGTGCTCTGGCCCTTGCCCGAGGACGACATCACCGGCTTGACCACGCACGGCAGGCCAATCGCCGCCACGGCCGCGCGGTACTCCGCCTCGGTATCCACGAACCGGTACGGCGAGGTGGGCAGGCCCAGGGTTTCAGCGGCCAGCCGGCGGATGCCTTCGCGGTCCATCGTGAGGCGGGCGGCGCGCGCGGTGGGGATGACCCGCAGGCCGCTTTCCTGCTCCAGCTGGACCAGGGTTTCGGTGTGGATCGCTTCGATTTCCGGCACCACCAGGTGCGGCTGCTCCAGGGCGATCAGGGCGCGCAGCGCCATCGCATCCAGCATGTCGATCACGTGCGAGCGGTGCGCCACCTGCATGGCCGGCGCATCGGCATAGCGGTCGGCGGCAATCACCTCCACGCCCAGGCGCTGCAGCTCGATGGCGACCTCCTTGCCCAGTTCACCGGAGCCCAGCAGCAGGACGCGGGTGGCGGAGGGAGACAACGGCGTGCCGAGCGTGGACATGGCGGTATTCCGGGGCAACAGGGTGGGAGCGCATTTTAAGGCTTCCTCGCGGGCGAAACCGGGGCACTTGCAACCTGATATCAATTTGATATCGTTTAATGCAACCACCCAAGGACGCCCTGCCATGAAAGAGATGCCCACCCGTTCCCTGTCTGGCCTGCCGTTCCTGCTCGGGGTGCTGGTCCTGTTGGGGCTGTCCCTGTGGCTGTTCATCGCGGGCGCGCGCACCGTTCCGGTGTCGCCCGGCCTGATGTTCAGCGGTGTCGCGCTGTCGATCGTGGCCATGCTCAGCCTGACCGGCCTGTACACGGTGCAGCCCAACCAGGCCGTGGTGCTGAGCCTGTTCGGCAAGTACGTGGGCACGGTCAAGGACAACGGCCTGCGCTGGAACAACCCGTTCTTCAGCAAGAAGAAGGTCAGCCAGCGCGTGCGCAACTTCGAAAGCGGCAAGCTCAAGGTCAACGAGCTGGACGGCAGCCCGATCGAGATCGCCGCGGTGATCGTCTGGCAGGTGGTGGACGCCTCCGAGGCGGTCTACAACGTGGATGACTACGAGAGCTTCGTGCACATCCAGTCCGAATCGGCGCTGCGGGCGATGGCCACCAGCTATCCCTACGACCAGCACGAGGAAGGCCAGCTGTCGCTGCGCAGCCACGCCGCCGAGATCTCCCAGCACCTCAAGGACGAACTGGCCGAGCGCCTGGCCGATGCCGGCGTGCAGGTGATCGATGCGCGCATCAGCCACCTGGCCTACGCACCGGAAATCGCGCAGGCGATGTTGCAGCGCCAGCAGGCCAACGCGGTGATCGCTGCGCGCACGCGGATCGTCGCCGGCGCGGTGGGCATGGTGGAAATGGCGCTGGCCGAGCTGCAGAAGAACGGCGTGGTGCAGCTGGATGAAGAGCGCAAGGCGCACATGGTCAGCAACCTGCTCACCGTGCTGTGTTCGGACCGTGGCACCCAGCCGGTGGTGAACGCCGGCTCGTTGTACTGAGCCGCCCATGTCGGAGAAAAAGGCCTACCCGCTGCGCATCAACGCCGACATTCTCGCGGCCCTGCAGCGCTGGGCCGATGACGAGCTGCGCAGCGCCAACGCGCAGATCGAGTACGTCCTGCGCGATGCACTGCGCAAAGCTGGACGCCTTCCCAAACCCGAGTCGAGCAAGGAGAGCAAGGAATGAGCAAGCGCTGGAGCTACCTGACTGTCGAAGTAAAGCCGTCGTGGACCGGGTTGAAGTCCGATGACCTGCAGACCGAACTCAACCGTCATGGCCAGCTCGGCTGGGAACTGGTGAACGTGCTGCAGACCCAGCCGATGGGCGTGGCGGTGCTGATGTTCAAGAAGGAGGTCTGAGGTGACCGCACCCGCGCTGGCCGCAAAGGACTTCGCTGTCGCCCCGGCCCCGATCTGGCGCCTGCTGTGGCTGTGGGTGCCCATGCTGGCCGTGGCGGCGTTGATCGTGGTCACCACGCTGCAGTCGGCTCAGCGCACCCCGCACGAACTGGGTCTGACGCTGCCGTTCCTGGCGGTGCTCACGGCGGTGCTGAGCGCGGCGTTCTTCCGCCGCCGCATCCACCTGCAGGGCCGCGAACTGGAGGTGGTGTCCACGTTCTATCGCAAGCGGGTGGCGGTGGACGCCCTGCAGCTGGACCAGGCGCGGGTGGTGGACCTGGCCGAGCATGGCAGCCTCAAGCCGGTGATCAAGACCAACGGCTACGGCATGCCCGGCTTCCTGTCCGGACACTACCGCATGCGTGACCGGCGCAAGGCGTTCTGCCTGCTCACCGATGCCAGCCGTGTGCTGTATCTGCCCCTGCGTGATGGCAGCGCGCTGGTGATCAGCCCTGAGAAACCCCGCGAGCTGCTCGCTGCCCTGCAGACGCTGGCCGCGCCCGGGCGCACGCACTAAGCTGGTCGCATGCGCCGCCCCCCTGCCCTGCTGATCAACACCGCCGACATCGAACTGTGGCCCGGCGGCCTGCTGCGCGCGCGCAGCAACGCCGACGCGCGTGCGCTGGCCCATGCGCGCTGGGTACTGCGGCGCAAGCGCGATGGCCGCTACCTGGCCGTTGCCACCGCGCATGGCGTGCTGCCCCTGGTGCCGCGCCTGATGCGTGAGGACGGGATTGAGGCCGCGCTCGACGCGCTCGACCAGCAGGCGCTGGCCCACCGCCGCAGCGCGGTGGCCGACAGCACCCTGCTGCCACTGACTGGCCTGCAGCAACGGCTGGCGCAGCTGGACATCGATGCAGACGGCTATGAAGCCGCCACCGGGCTGGCGCTGGAGGCCGAACCGGCGCAGCTGCACCTGGCCGGGTTCGATCGCTACCGGCGGCCGCTGTGGTTGCGCCGGTCCGGCGCGCGCGGCTGGCAGCGCCTGCAGCTGGCGGCCGCCGCCGAGGGCGTGGCGTTGGATGCGATCTCGGGTTACCGCAGCCATGCCTATCAGCTGGGTATTTTCGAGCGCAAGCGCGCGCGCGGGCTGGCCGTGGCCGACATCCTCCAGGTCAATGCCGCCCCCGGCTACAGCGAACACCACAGCGGTTTCGCGCTGGATATCGGCACGCCCGGCGAACCGCCGGCCGAAGAGAGCTTCGAACACACCGCCGCGTTTGCGTGGCTGCAGGGCAATGCGGGGCGGTTCGGCTTCCAGCTGAGCTACCCGCGGGATAACCTGCACGGCATCGTGTACGAGCCCTGGCACTGGTGCTGGCGCGATGGGAGCCCGGTGGGCTGAGAGTCGTATGCCCGGTTGCGCCGGGCTGGCGTTACCGCGTAGCGCCGGGCTCTGCCCGGCTGCTCTGGCTGGCGTTACCGCGTAGAGCCGGGCTCTGCCCGGCTGCTTTTTTGCTGGCGTGGCATTGCCGGGCATTGCCGGGCAGAGCCCGGCAGAGCCCGGCGCTACGGGATCTTGCGTTGCCGGGCAGAGCCCGACACCACGCACTGATCAGTCCTGCGAGCGGTTGGTTGCTTCTTTGGCGTCCGCGCTGAAATCGGCGATGCGCCACAGGTACAGGCTGGCGTAGGTGCGGTACGGGCCCCACTTCTCGCCGCGCGCCTGCAGTTCCTTCGGGGTGGGCAGGGTCTCGGCCTTGTCCACGCGCTGGGCGCCCTTGCGGATGCCCAGGTCGTCGATGGGCAGGATGTCCGGGCGGCCCAGGCGGAACATCAGCATCATTTCCACGGTCCAGCGGCCGATGCCGCGGATCGGCACCAGCGCGTCGATGATCGCGTCGTGCCCCATCACCGACATCCGGCGCAGGTCGGGGATCTGCCCGTCGGCTTCGCGCCGGGCCAGGTCGCGCAGCGCCAGTGCCTTGTTGCCCGACACCCCGCAGGTGCGCAGCGCGGCGTCGTCGATGCGGCCCAGCGTATCGGCATGCAGGCGCTGGCTGCCAATGGCAACTTCCACCCGCCCCACGATGGTCGAGGCGGCCTTGCCGCTGAGCTGCTGGAACAGGATCGCGCGCGCCAGCGCATCGACCGGGTCGAAGCGCTTGGCCCAGCCCGGTTGGGCATCGATGGGACCCAGCCGTTTCATCCACGTGCCCAGCCGGCGGTCGCGCCGGCTCAGCCAGGCGTGTGCCTCCGCTACGTCGAAGCCGCGAGTGAAGCGTGGCATGTCAGCGGCGCAGCGCGTTCAGGCCGTACGCCAGCCAGCCCAGCATCAGTGCGGTGCCGCCGACCGGCGCCAACTGCGTGCTGAGCTTCCACAACGCACCGGCTACCAGGCTGCCGGAGAACAACAGCGTGCCGATCAGCAGCATATACAGCGCCAGCTTGCCGAGGCTGTTCTGCTGGGTGGGCCCGAGCACCGCCAGCGCCACCCCGTGGCCGAACGCGTACAGCGCGGCGGTGGTCACGTGCGACTGTGCCAACGGGTCGGCGATGCCATGCGAGGCGTAGGCCGACAGGCCCACGGCGGTGGCGGCCAGCAGGCCGCCGAAGCAGGCCAGCAGGGAGGGTTTGCGTGCGCGTCGTTCCAGGTTGAGCATGCGGGCATCCTTCGATGAATGCTCCGCGGACGGAGCAAAAAAAAACGCGCCGCAGGAAGCGGCGCGTTTTTTGTCGTGCGTTACATCCGGTGACCGTCGGTTTACTTGACGGCCCAGTAGATGTCGTACGTGCCTTCCGGCGTGAACGACTTGTCCACGCCGTCCTTCCAGGACTCGTACGGACGATCGATCACTTCGTTGCCGTTGGTCACCGACCACGCGCGCAGGGCGTTGCGGGCGATGTCCAGGCCAGCCATGTGGCCGGTGTAGGCCGCGTGGGCCGAACGGTGCGGAGCGACGTGCACGTACTTCACCGGGGCACCGGCGTCGATCTTGACGGTCAGGGCATCAGCAGCAGCGCCCTGGGTACCCTTCTTCTTGACCGGCTGGGCCACGTCGAAGGCGTACTTCTCGGCGCCGAAATCGGTGGTGATGATGCGGAACGGGCCGGCGGCTTCGAGGTCATTGGCCTCCATCACGCGCTTGATCCACTCCTGGTTGTCCTTGATGGACTTGGTGATGGTCTCCTGGCCGCGATCGACGTTACCGGCGGTGACCACCAGCAGGTCTTCAACCGGGACGTCCACGATGGCCAGATCGGTCAGCGGGGCTTCGGCGGTGCGGTAGTCGATGTTCGGCACGGTGGCCAGCATGTTGGCCATGCGCGACAGACCCAGCTTCAGGTCGTCACCGACGTGACGGCTGACATACAGACCCGCGTAACGGCCAAACAGGTTGAAGCCGTACTTGATGCTGTAGTCCTGGGTGATCTTGACGTTGCGGCCACCCTTGCCGGTCGGCTCCAGGGTGAAGCTGGTCTTCTTGTCGTGGCCCTTGGTCGGGTCCTCGATGGCGATGGACACCAGCTTGTTCTTCTCCGACTCGGTGATCTCCCAGCTGCCCTGGCCCAACGAGCTTTCCTTGGAAGAATAATCCAGACGTGCGCCAACACCGGCAGCAGGGCCGGAGAGCTTCAGTTCAACGGCGGGATCGCGCAGCAAGAGCGGGTTCCAGTCCTTGAAGCGGCGCAGGCTGTTGACCGTGTCGAACACGATCGTCATCTTGCGGTTGGTCTCGATGCTTTCGGAAATATGGCGCTCGCCCGGCAGACAGACGCCAATGATGACGAACAGGCCAGCCACGATCCCCAAGGCGATCAGGAACTCGATAATACGGGTCATTCAGAAGTCTCCGGGGCCGATCCCACGGCCGGGTTGATTGAAGCGAAGCGCCAATCCTAGCAGGCTTCGCGGGTGTTGTAGATCAGGATTGGCGCACCGGTTTCCATGCCGGCAGCGGTTTTGCATAGACAAGGAGCGGAACGATAACGTATCGCGCGTGTCAGCACGTAGCGGTTCGGGAATATTTCTTTGCCGGATTCGGCCGAATGGGCCGTTTCTCGGCGCGCAGCCCTTGTGGCACAAGGGATCCGGCGCATATTCAGGATATTGCACAAAGACCACCGGCAACGGCGCGCCGGTGGCCCTGGCGCGGTCTCAGACCAGCTGCAGCTCGAAGGCCTTCAATACCGCGCGGGTGCGGTCGCGGACGCCCAGCTTGGACAGGATGTTGGACACGTGGTTCTTGATCGTGCCCTCGGCCACGCCCAGGGAATTGGCGATCTCCTTGTTGGAGAAACCGCTGGCCATCAGCCGCAGGATCTCGGTCTCGCGGTCGGTCAGCGGATCGGGCCGGTCCAGGCTGACGAACTCATTGCGCATGTGCTCCAGCCCGGACAGCAGCCGCTGGGTCACCGCCGGCTGCACCAGCGAACCGCCGTCGGCCACGGTGCGGATCGCGCCCACCAGCTGTTCCAGGGTGACATCCTTGAGCAGGTAGCCCTTGGCACCGGCCTTGAGCCCGGCCAGCACCAGCTGGTCGTCGTCGAAGGTGGTCAGGATGATGGTCGGCGGCAGCTGGCCCAGCCGCGACAGCATCTGCAGCGCCTCCAGCCCGGACATCACCGGCATGCGCATGTCCATCAGCACCACGTCCGGACGGATCTGCGGGACCACCTCGACCGCCTGGCGGCCGTCGGCGGCCTCGGCGACCACTTCTATCCCGTCGTCGAGCGCCAACAGCGAGCGGATCCCCTGCCGCACCAGGGTTTGGTCGTCGACCAGGCAGACGCGAATCATCAACGAACTCCTCAAGTAACGGGGGCCAGCATCAGCACTGGCGCGCCGGGAACCGAGGCGCGCAGGCGGAAGCCCTGACCCCGGCGGGTTTCAATCTGCAGCTCACCGCCACATTGATACAAGCGTTCACGCATGCCGCGCAGGCCATTGCCGACCACGATGCCGTCCGCGCCTACCCCGTCATCATGCGCCTGAATGACCACTTCGCCGCCACTTTCACGCCGGACCTGGATCCACAGGTTGCGCGCGTTGGCGTGGCGCACCGCGTTGGTGATGATTTCCTGGGTGCAGCGCAGCAGCACATGGGCGCGCTCGGGGTCTTCGACGTTCAGCGGTTCGGCGATGTCCAGGTGGATGGTCAGCGACGGCACCTGTTCGGTGAGCGGGCGCAGCGCGGCGGCCAGGTCGATGGCGCCACTGTCGCGGATCTGGCTGACCGCCTCGCGCACATCGGTAAGCAGCAGCTTGGCCAGGGTATGGGCCTGGTGCACATGCTCCTGGGCCTGGCCGTCGGTGAGATGGCCGGCCACTTCCAGGTTCAGGCTGAGCGCGGTGAGGTGGTGGCCCAGCAGGTCGTGCAGTTCCCGCGAGATCCGGGTGCGCTCGTTGACCCGGGCGCTCTCGGCCAGCAGCACGCGGGTGGCGCGTAGTTCCGTATTGAGCCGGCGCTGTTCTTCACGGGCGTCGGTCTGCTGCCGCGCGACCAGGCTGGTCACGAAGATGAACATGGAGAACCCGCCGTACAGCAGCGAC
Source organism: Stenotrophomonas sp. 10N36 (assembly GCF_056395005.1). Classification (NCBI taxonomy): domain Bacteria; kingdom Pseudomonadati; phylum Pseudomonadota; class Gammaproteobacteria; order Lysobacterales; family Lysobacteraceae; genus Stenotrophomonas; species Stenotrophomonas sp. 10N36. Next base: position 720,691 of record NZ_JBFTIS010000001.1, read on the forward strand.
TGCATCAGCGCCTCGAACAGCGGCATGCGCAGGATCAGGTAGTACACCGGCAGCACCGCCAGCTGGCTGAGCAACAGCCACAGGACCCCGCCGCGCACCTGCAGCATCCACGGGATGACCCCGGCGGCCACCATCATCAGGATGCTGCCCAGGCCCGACCCGCTCAGGTAGCTCACGCCCAGCGCCGAGGTGGTGAGCAGCAGCAGCACCACCCGGTCGTACCAGGCCGAATGGCCGCCGCCATCGCGCAGGCCGCGGGTCAGCCAGAAGTAGCAGGCGCCGAAGGTGAGGTAGGCGGTGAACAGCCAGACCGCCCAGCTGTCCAGGCCGTCGCCACGGTGGCGCAGCAGCGATTCGTATTGGGAATAGACCACGGGCAGGCCGACCATGACCCAGGTGAACAGGCCGGCCAGTCGCAGTACTCGGGTTTGGCTCAGGTATCCCAGCATGGACGCATCTTAGGCTGAACCTGCGCCCCTGCACCCCCACATAAGTCATGGGCGGCGATTCGCCCGGGCCCGCCACCCGTGCAATAATCCGATGAGGGTCCCTTGATGGACCAACCGCGTTACCCCACGGAGTCACAATGTCGATTGTCATCCGCGACGTGCGCGAGCACGAGCTCGATTCCGTCCTGGCCCTGAACAACAACGCCGGCCTGGCCATCCTGCCGCTGGATGCCGCCCGCCTGCGCCTGTTCTATGAAACCGCTGAGTATTTCCGCGTCGCCGAGCGCGACGGCAACCTGGCCGGCTTTTTGATCGGCTTCGGCAGCGACAGCCAGCACGACAGCAGCAACTTCGCCTGGTTCCAGCAGCAGCTGGACAGCAAATTCTTCTATATCGACCGCATCGTGGTCGCCAGCCGCCGTCGCGGCGGTGGCGTCGGCCGTGCGTTCTATGCCGATGCACAGAGCTACGCCGAGCTGCGCTACCCGCAGATGACCTGCGAGGTGTTCCTGGACCACGGCGCCGACGCGGCGCTGCTGTTCCATGGCAGCTTCGGCTTCCGCGAGGTCGGGCAGAACAATATGGCCCACGTCGACGTGCGCGCCAGCATGCTGCTCAAGGACCTGTGCAGTTACCAGTGGGTACACGCTACCTACGGCGACCAGCTGCCCGACGTGCCCTGGGTGGGCCATCGTCGCGAGCCGCTGCGTGCGCACCGGCCGACGGGGACCTGAGGTGGCGGCGAACATGGATTTTGAACAGGCCGGTGAACTGAAGATCGGCCAGGTGGGCATTGCCAACCTGCGCATCCGCACCCTGGATGTGGAACGCCTCACCCGCGAGATGCACGACCGCGTGGCGCGTGCGCCGAAGCTGTTCGGGCGTGCGGCGGTGATCCTGGATTTCGGCGGGCTCAGCCAGATCCCCGACGTGGCCACGGCCAAGGCGCTGCTCGATGGGCTGCGCAGTGCCGGCGTGCTGCCGGTGGCGCTGGCCTACGGCACCACCGAGACCGAGCTGCTGTCCCAGCAGCTGGGGCTGCCGTTGCTGGCCAAGTTCCGCGCGCAGTACGAACGCGCCGAGCTGGACACGGTCCCGGCCGCCCCGCCGCCGCCTGCGCCTGCGCCGGAACCGGCACGGCGTGCACGCGCGGCCACGCCGGCCGCGGTGCCGGCCACCCCGGCCAAGGCACCCCAGCCGGGCCGCATGCAGACCAGCAACGTGCGCTCGGGCCAGCAGCTGTACGCAGAGAACTGCGACCTGACGGTGATGGCCACGGTGGGCGCCGGGGCCGAGGTGATCGCCGATGGCAGCATCCATATCTACGGTACGCTGCGGGGCCGTGCCCTGGCCGGTGCCCAAGGCAACACCACGGCACGTATCTTCTGCCGTGAATTCCATGCTGAACTGGTCGCAATCGCCGGCCATTACAAGGTACTGGACGATGTTCCGGACACGCTGCGCGGCAAGGCCGTGCAGGTGTGGCTGGAGCAGGACCAGATCAAGATCGCGGCGCTGGACTGATCCGGCGCCCAACCATATGAATCAGGAGAAGTCCTTTGGCTGAAATCATCGTAGTCACTTCCGGCAAGGGCGGCGTGGGCAAGACCACCAGCAGCGCCAGCCTGGCATGCGGCCTGGCGCGGCGCGGCAAGAAGGTGGCGGTGATCGACTTCGACGTCGGCCTGCGCAACCTGGATCTGATCATGGGGTGCGAGCGCCGGGTGGTGTACGACTTCGTGAACGTGGTGCACGGCGAAGCGACGCTCAAGCAATCGCTGATCAAGGACAAGCGCTTCGACAACCTGTACGTGCTGGCGGCCTCGCAGACGCGCGACAAGGATGCGCTGACCCAGGAAGGCGTGGGCAAGGTGCTGAAGGACCTGGCCGCGGACGGTTTCGAGTACATCATCTGCGACTCGCCGGCCGGTATCGAGAAGGGTGCGTTCCTGGCGATGTACTACGCCGACCGTGCGGTGGTGGTGGTGAACCCGGAAGTGTCGTCGGTACGCGACTCGGACCGGATCATCGGGCTGCTGGATTCGAAGACGCACAAGGCCGAATCGGGCCAGAACGTGCCGGCGTTCCTGTTGCTCACGCGCTACAGCCCGGCCCGGGTGGAAAGTGGCGAGATGCTGAGCATCACCGACGTTGAGGAAGTGCTGGGCCTGAAGGCCATTGGCGTGGTGCCCGAGTCGGGCGACGTGCTCAATGCGTCCAACAAGGGCGAGCCGGTGATCCTGGACCCCGAATCGGCGGCGGGCCAGGCGTATGAAGATGCGGTTGGCCGCATTCTTGGCGAAGAGCGTCCGATGCGCTTCACCACCGTGGAGAAGAAAGGCTTCTTCAGCAAGCTGTTCGGAGGGTAAGCATGGGACTGTTCGATTTCCTGAACCGGAAGAAGACGACGGCCGAAACGGCGAAGAACCGCCTGCAGATCATCATTGCGCAGGAGCGCAGCCATCGCGGTGGCCCAGACTACCTGCCGCTTCTGCAGCGTGAGCTGCTGGAAGTGATCAAAAAGTACGTGAACATCGACGCGGATGCGGTGAAGGTCGATCTGGTGAAGGACGGGGAGCACGATGTGCTCGATATCTCCGTCGCCTTGCCGGAAGGCCCGCAGCAGCCCTGAGCCTTGTCGCCCCTTCCGGACGGGAGGGGCGGTTGAATGCATGCCATGACGACCGACGTTGCCGCCGCCGATGTGCAGGTTACCTGCGTCGGCGATATCCACTTTGACGATGCCGTTGCCCTGCTTGCCGCGCACGACCTGCGGCTGCACCGGGTAGACGCCGCCGCGCCGATTCCAGGCAGTTACTGGGGCGAGCCGGAGGCGGGCATCATCGGCAGCGATGTGTACGTGCGCGACGACACGCCGGTGCACTCGATGCTGCACGAGGCCTGCCACCTGATCGTGCTGCCACCGGAGCGACGCGCGTTGGTGCACACCGACGCCACCGATTCGGTCCCCGAAGAAGACGCCACCTGTTACCTGCAGATCGTGCTGGCCGGGCAACTGCCCGGCGTGGGCAGCGACCGCCTGATGCTGGACATGGATGCCTGGGGGTATACGTATCGGCTGGGGTCCACGCGTGCGTGGTTCGAGCAGGATGCGGAAGATGCCAGAGCGTGGCTGGTCGAACGCGGCCTTCTTCCTGCGTAAATCCGCACGCCCGGTCACTCCCGGGCGCGTGGCGACGCGCCAACCGTATAGGCGCCAAGGTGTTCACTCGGCGCGGTTCGAGCAGGATGCGGAAGATGCCAAAGCGTGGTTACTCGAACGCGGCCTTCTTCCTGCGTAAATCCGCAGGTGCGGCTAGTCCCGGGCGCATGGCGACGCGCCAACCGTATAGGCGCCAGGGGGTTCACTCGGCGCGGTTCGAGCAGGATGCGGAAGATGCCAAAGCGTGGTTGGTCGAACGCGGCCTTCTTCCTGCGTAAATCCGCATGTGCGGTTAGTCCCGGGCGCGTGGCGACGCGCCAACCGTATAGGCGCCAAGGTGTTCACTCGGCGCGGTTCGAGCAGGATGCGGAAGATGCACTTGCCTGATTGATCAAAGGCGGGTTGCTTCTGTCGTAGAGCCGACCGTTGGTCGGCTGCTCTTGACGTGGCGTCACAGCGCACGACAGCCGACCAACGGTCGGCTCTACCCCGCCATCGCGCGCAGGGTGATACCCACGATGTAGGCCAGATACGTACCCGTCGCGTAGCCCATCGTGCCGAGCAGCACGCCGACGGGCGCCAGCGAGGGGTGGAACGCCGCCGCAACGACAGGCGCAGACGCCGGCCCGCCGATGTTGGATTGCGAACCAATCGCGAAGTAGAAGAACGGCACCTTCAGCACCCGCGCCAATGCCCACAGCAACACGATGTGCACCGCGATCCAGATGATGCCCAGCAGGAACAGCCACGGCCGGTCCAGCAGCGCCAGCAGATCCATCTGCATCCCGATGCAGGCAATCAGGAAGTACAGCAGCAGCGAGCCCAGCTTGGAGGCACCCGCGCCTTCGAGATTGCGCGCGCGGGTGAAGCTCAGCGCCAGGCCACAGGTGGTGGAAATCACCACCACCCACACGAACGGCGCGTCCAGGCTGAACTGCGAGGCCCACGACACATGGCCCTTGAACCACGCCGACAGCGGCCCCGCGATCGCGTGCGACAGCCCCACCGTGCCGAAGGCCACCGCCACGATCAGCATCAGGTCGGTCAGGCTCGCCACCCGCTCATGCTCGCTGCGGAATTTCTCGATACGCAGCTTGAGTTCGTCGATGCCCGACGTATCGGCCCCGCTGCGCGCATCGATTTTCGCCGACCGCCCGGCCAGGAAAATCAGCGCCGCCATCCACACGTAGCCCACGCCCACGTCCACCACCGCGAACTGGCCGAACGTGGTGGCGTTGACGTCGAACACCTCGCGCATCGCCAGCATGTTCGCACCGCCACCGATCCAGCTGCCGGCCAGCGCCGCCATCCCGGCCCACGTGTCGCCGGCCACGGTGTCCGGGTGCAGCCACTTCATCAACTGGAACGCCACCACCGCGCCCAGCATGATGCTGAAGGACGCGCCCAGGTACATCACGATCAGTTTCGGCCCCAGCCGCAGGATGCCCTTGATGTCCACCGCCAGGGTGAGCAGCACCAGCGCCGCTGGCAGCAGGATGTCGCGGGCGATGGGGTTGTACAGGTGCGTGTTCTGGCCGTCGATCAGCCCGAAGGTGTTGTAGATACCCGGGATCAGGTAGCACAGCAGCAACGCTGGCACGACCGTATAGAAGCGCTTCCACAGCCCCTGCTCGCGCGAGGCGGTCCAGAACACGGCGCCGAGGGTGGCGGCGATCAGGCCGAAGACGACGATGTCGTTCTGGATCAGGGCGGGAGCTTTCACGGGTGTGGAGTACCTGGAGGATGGGCGTGCGATTCCACACGTTTCGGGAAAACAATCACCGGTAGAGCCGACGATGACCGGTTACACCGCCGACGATGACCGGTTACACCGCCGACGATGACCGGTTACACCGCCGACGATGAGCGGTTACACCGCCGACGATGAGCGGTTACACCGCCGGCGATGAGCGGTTACACCGCCGGCGATGGCCGGTTACATCGACGTCGTTCAGCGGTTACACCGCCGCCGATCACCGCAGATACCACGGCCAACGAGACCCGGTGCAATGAAGAAGCGCCGCCCCATGGGGCGGCGCGTCCATCCGGTTTATTCGCCGATGTGCTGCTTCAACCAGCCGTTGACGGTGTCGTGCCACTGCACGCTGTTCTGCGGCTTGAGCACCCAGTGGTTCTCGTCCGGGAAGTACAGGAATTTGGACTCGATGCCCTGGCGCTGTGCGGCGGTGAACGCGGCCAGGCCCTGCTCCACCGGAATGCGGTAGTCGAGCTGGCCGTGCACGATCAGGATCGGCTTCTTCCAGTCGGACACGTGGTTGACCGGGTTGAACTTCTCGTAGTTGGCCGCCTTCTGGTACGGCGTGCCACCCTGCTCCCACTCGGTGAACCACAGCTCTTCGGTGGCATAGCCCATCATGCGCTGGTCGAACACGCCGTCATGGTTGACCAGACACTTCCACGGCGCGTTCCAGTTGCCGGCGATCCAGTTGACCATGAAGCCGCCGTAGCTGGCGCCCAGCGCGCAGGCCTTGTCGCCATTGAGGAAGGCGTACTGCTTCTGCGCCGCGGCCCAGCCCTTCTGCAGGTCTTCCAGCGGGCGGTCGCCCCAGTGCTGGCTGATCGCGTCGGTAAAGGCCTGGCCGTAGCCGGTGGAGCCGTGGAAGTCGATCATGACCACCGCGTAGCCCTGGCCCGCATAGGTCTGCGGGTTCCAGCGGTAGCTCCAGCCGTTGCCGAAGCTGCCCTGCGGGCCGCCATGGATCAGGAAGGCCACCGGGTAGGTTTTGCCTTCCTGGTAGTTGTACGGCTTGACCACGTAACCGTGCACGGTTTCGTTGTTCCAGCCCTTGAACTGGAACTGCTCGTAGTCGCCGAAGGCCACGTCCGGCAGCATCTGCGCCGCGCTCGGGGTGATCTCGCGCGGGCTGCTGCCGTCGGCGCTGGCCACCACGATCTGGTCGCCGCTCTTGAGGCTGTTCTTCGTGTACGCCAGGGTGGTGCCGGCGATCACCGGCGAGCCGATGCTGCCGCCCTCGGCGACGACCGTGGCCTTGCCGCTGGCGATGTCGATGTTGAACAGGCGGTGCTCGCCCAGGTCATCGGCGGCGGTGTAGAAGCTGCTGCCGTCGGCGCTCAGCACGATCTCGCCGGCCGAGCGGTCCCAGGTCGGGGCAATTTCGCGGGCCTTGCCGGTGGCCAGGTCCAGCGCCATCACGCCGAAGCGGTCGGCTTCGAAGCCCGGGCGCTTCATGGCGCGGTAGTACAGGGTCTTGCCGTCGGCGCTGAACACCGGGCCGGCATCCCAGGCCGGGTTGGCGGCGGTCAGGTTGACCGGCGCCTGCTTGCCCTCCACGTCCAGCTGGTACAGGTCGAAGTTGGTCGACCACGGTTCCTGCTTGCCAGCCACGCGGATGGAGGCCACCACGGTCTTGCCGTCCGGTGCCCAGGCAAAGTCGTCATTGCCGCCGAACGGCTTGGACGGCGCATCGCCATCCAGGGTGGCGCTGATCGCCGAGGCGCCCTTCACCGCCGCGCCCTTGGCGGCCGGCAGCGGGGCCACGAACAGGGTGTTGCGGCGGCCATCGTTCCAGGTGTCCCAATGGCGCACGAACAGGTTGTCGAACACTTCGCCGGTGTTCTTGCGCGCCTTGTGCGCGTCCAGCTTCTYGCTGGTGCAGGCCAGGTCCGAACCACAGGCCTGGAACACGCCGCTGCTGAACACCACGCGGTCGCCCTGCGGGGAGATGTGGAAGCCGTCCACGTCGACCGGGAAGTCGGTCAGCTGGCGCGGGGTGCCGCCGCTGACCGGCTGCACGTACAGCTGCTGGCTGCCGCCCTTGGCGCTCAGGAAGTACACGCTCTGGCCGTCGGCCGACAGCGCGGCCGAGTTGACGTTCCAGCCGGCCGGGGTGAGCGGCTTGGGCGGAGCGGCGTCGCGGGTGCGCAGGTTGCGGATGAACAGGCCGGTGCTGGCCTTGCTGTCGGCGCCGACCACGCGCTTGGCGAACACCACGTTGCCGCCGTCGGCGGTGAGCAGCGGGGCCGAAACCCGATCCAGCGCGATCATGTCGCGCACATCCAGGCCACGCGTGGCGGCCAGCGAGGGCATCGCGGTCAGCAGGCACAACGGCAGCAGGGCGTAACGAAGTTTCATCGGGGTCTCCGCGGAACGGCAAAACGCCGATGGTAGGGCCGAGGGGTGGCCCATGCAAAGGCCATCGGTCATGCCGTGCCCTGGGCGCCTCCAGAAACGACAAACCCCGCCGGAGCGGGGTTTGTCGTGACGCAGACCGGGGTCGCTGGTTAGACCGAACCCACCGCGCGTTTGCCGGTGCGGTAGATCAACCAGCCGACCAGGAACAGCACGGCCAGACCGATCCACTGCGCGCCCGGCAGGTGGAACGGCAGCGCCAGCACGTCGGCGCGGCTGCTGATCACGATCGGCACCGCGATCGCGATACCCATCAGGGCTTCACCGGTGATCAGGCCGGCGGCGAACAGCACGCCCGGCTTGTGCACGCGGTCGCGGCCTTCTTCATCGTCGCCGCGGATCTTGTGGAAACGCTCCACCAGGTAGGCGATCAGGCCGCCCAGGAAGATCGGCACCATCAGTTCCAGCGGCAGGTAGATACCGATCGCCGCGGCCAGCACCGGCACGCGGAAGCGGGCGTTGCGCGATTTCAGCCAGCTGTCGAAGGCGATGATCGCCGCGCCCACCACCGCACCGATGCCGATGAAGGTCCACGGCAGTTCGCCACCGAACAGGCCTTTGGCCACCGAGGCCATCAGGTTCGCCTGCGGTGCGGCCAGCGCGTTGGGATGCAGCTCGGACTTCACGCCGATGCCGTAGGCGGTGGCCAGCAGGTTCAGTACCGGCGCCATGATCAGCGCGCACGAGAACGCGCCGATGCCCAGCATCAGCTGCTGCTTCCACGGGGTAGCGCCGACGATGTAACCGGCCTTCAGATCCTGCAGGTTGTCACCACCGACCGCCGCCGCGCAGCACACCACCGCACCGATCATGATCGCGGCCACCGCACCCAGCGGGGCGCCGCCCACGCCGACCGGGGTCAGGCCGTCCTTACCGAGCAGCAGCACCAGCACCGCCGAGGCGAACAGGATGGTGGAGATGGTGATGCCCGACACCGGGTTGTTGGAGGAGCCGATCAGGCCGGCCAGGTAGGCCGACACCGAGACGAACAGGAAGCCGGCCACGATCATGATGAGCGTCATCGGGATCGAGACGTGCCACTGGCCCACGATGGCCTGGTACAGCGCCAGCAGCGGCAGGGTGAACACCACCAGGGCCACCAGCATCCACTTCATCGGCAGGTCGCGCTCGGTGTGCGCCAGCGCCGGGCCACCGCTCTTGCGGGCCGCGGCAAAGCCACTCTTGACGCCATTGAGCAGCGACTTGCGCAGCGAGATCAGGGTCCAGACGCCGCCGATGAGCATCGCGCCCACACCCAGGTAACGCATCTTCGCGCCCCAGATGGCGAACGCCGCCTCGGTGGAGGTGGCCGTGGCGATCGAGGCCGCCAGCGCCGGATCGGTGTTCATGAAGAACGACTGGTACAGCGGAATGGCGATATGCCAGGTCAGGATCGAGCCGGACACCACCACGATGCCGACATTCAGGCCGACGATGTAACCCACGCCCAGCAGCGCCGGGGACAGGTTGGTGCCGATGAAAGCGGTGATCTTCGAGCTGCCCACGTAGGCCGAGGTGGCCCAGGCATCCGGAATCAGGCGCAGGCCGCTTTCGGCGGCCAGCTTCACGAAGGCGCCGATCACCGCCGACACGGCCAGGATCTTCAGGCCGGGGCCCGGGTTTTCACCGGCCTTGAGCACTTCGGCGGCCGCCTTGCCTTCCGGGAAGGGCAGCGGATCTTCGACGATCATCGAACGGCGCAGCGGCACCGAGAACAGCACGCCCAGCAGGCCACCCAGGCCGGCGATGCCCAGCACCCACCAGTACTTGAAGTCCGGCCAGTACCCCATGATCACCAGCGCGGGGATGGTGAAGATCACGCCGGCGGCGATCGACGAACCGGCCGAAGCACCGGTCTGGACGATGTTGTTTTCCAGGATGGTGCCACCGCCGAGCAGGCGCAGCACGCCCATGGAGATGACGGCCGCGGGAATCGCGGTGGCGATGGTCAGGCCTGCGAACAGACCGAGGTAGGCGTTGGCGGCCGACAGAATCACCGCCAGCACGATGGCAAGCACCACCGCGCGGAAAGTGAGCTGGCGTGGCGCAGCGTCGTTGTTCATGGAAGCCCCTGCTGGCAAAAAATCCCTGCCACGCTAGCGTTCATGTACGGGCAAGTCCAGTAGTGCCGGCCGCCGGCCGGCAACCTTGCACCACCTGATCGAGGCCCCTGTTGACCTACGCGTGCCGCCGCCGCTGCGACACGCCGGACTCGGCAACGTTCAAGCCCGGGCCCATCCACTTTAGTTATGTTATATCCTATCGCACCGAGCAACCGGCGCTGCTGTGACGTATTCCCCCACCTCCCGCCTGACCTCCATCGACCAGCTGCGCGGCACCGTCATCGTGCTGATGCTGCTCGACCACGTGCGCGAAACCTTCTACATGCACCAGCAGGTCGGCGACCCGATGGCGGTGGACCAGGTCGAGCCGGCGCTGTTCGTCAGCCGGCTGCTGGCGCATCTGTGTGCCCCGGTGTTCGTGCTGCTGACCGGCCTGTCGGCGTGGTTGTACGCCAGTGGCAAGCCGGATGGGCGCCGGGCCGCGTCGGCCTTCCTGCTCAAGCGCGGCCTGTTCCTGGTGGTGCTGGAGGTGCTGGTGGTCAATTTCGCGTGGACGCTGCAGTTCCCGCCCAGCGTGATGTACCTGCAGGTGATCTGGGCGATCGGCGTCAGCATGATCGCGCTGGCCGGGCTGTTGTGGCTGCCACGCGGCGCACTGGCGGTGCTGGCGCTGGCGGTGATCGCCGGGCACAACCTGCTCGATGGCGTCCGCGTGCAGGGCGACGGGGCGCTGGCCGTGCTGTGGAAGGTGCTGCACCAGCGCGACTGGATCGCCGTGACCGACGGGCTGCGCCTGCGCACCTCCTACCCGGTGCTGCCGTGGATCGGCGTGATTGCGCTGGGCTGGGTGATCGGGCCGTGGTTCGCGCGCGGCGGCGATGCCCTGCTGCGCCAGCGTCGCCTGTGGATGGCCGGCGCCGGCGCGCTGCTCGCATTCGTCATCCTGCGGGCGGTGAACCTCTACGGCGACAGCCCGTGGCAGTCCTTCGCCACGCTGGGCAGCACGCTGATGAGCGTCTTCAATGTCACCAAGTACCCGCCTTCGCTGCTGTTCCTGCTGCTGACCCTGGGCATCGGCCTGCTGTTGCTGCGCCTGTACGAGCAGCCGCGCGTGGCCCGGGCGCTGGCGCCGCTGGCCGACATCGGCGCGGCACCGATGTTCTTCTACCTGCTGCACCTGTACGTGCTGAAGCTGCTGTATGTACTGGCCGAGGCACGCTGGGGGCACACTCACGGCGCGTATTTCGCCGTGGACCACGTGGCGAGCCTGTGGGTGATCACCGCGCTGCTGGCGCTGGCGCTGTACTGGCCGACCAGGGCATTCGCGCGATTCAAGGCGCGGCGGCGGGATCTGGCCTGGCTTCGCTATCTGTAAGCGCGCGATGCCGGGATGGTGAGGCTGCCGGCCAGCGGCCGGCACTACGACAATGGAGCGGCCGGCACTACGACAGCGGAGCGGCCGACACCACGACGGCGGAGCGGCCAGACGCGGCACGGCTGACCCTGCGCCCCGGGCCTATACTCGCCCCCTTGTCCGCCCTGCCCGATCCCTCGATGACCGCAGCCGCCCTGCCCGCCTCCGCCACGTCCACAGCCACCGACGACTTCCTGGGCCACCCCAAGGGCGTCTACGTCTGCTTCTTCACCGAGATGTGGGAGCGGTTCTCGTTCTACGGCATGAAGGCGTTGCTGCTGCTGTACCTCACCAAGTACCACCTGTTCGGCGACAAGGCCGGTCTGGATCTGCTCGGTGCCTACGGCGGCCTGGTCTACTGCATCCCGGTCTTCGGCGGCCTGCTCGCCGACCGCTGGCTGGGCATGCGCAAGGCGGTGGTGTTCGGCGGCGTGCTGCTGGTGCTGGGGCACCTGGGCATGGCCTTCGAAGGGCATGCCGCCGTCCGCGTCGATGGCGCGGTGGTCCGCGATGACGCCGCGCTGGGCATCACTTACCTGTCGCTGGCGCTGATCATCATGGGTGTGGGCTTCCTCAAGCCCAACATCTCCACCATCGTCGGCAAGCTGTATCCGGAAAACGATCCGCGCCGCGATTCGGGCTTCTCGCTGTTCTACGCCGGCATCAACCTGGGCGCACTCTTTGCCTCGCTGGTGTGCGGCTTCCTCGGCGAGGCCTACGGCTGGAAGTACGGCTTCGGTGCCGCCGGGATCGGCATGGTGATCGGCCTGGGCATGTTCCTGTGGGGCCAGAAGTACCTGCAGGGCCACGCCGAGCCTACCGACGTGCCCGCCCTGCGCCAGCGGGTGCTGGGCATCCGCCGCGAGTGGCTGATCTATGCGGTGGCCGTGCTGGGCGTGATTCCGGTCGCCGCGCTGATGTGGGCCGCGGCCAATGGCGCCTTCGCGCTGGGCGGTGAAATCAGCCTGGCGCTGATGCTGATGATCGTGGTGCTGGGTGGCGTGCTGGTGTGGTTCGCCTGGTTCACCGGCACCCGCTGCACGCCGGTGCAGCGCCAGCAGATGATCGCGCTGATGGCGCTGATCTTCATGGCGCTGGTGTTCTTCACCCTGTACGAGCAGACCTACGGTTCGTGGGTGACCTTCACCGACCGGCTGCTGACCAAGGACCTGGTGCCATCACTGGTGATCCAGGGCGGCACGCCGCTGCCGTGGTCGATCGCCTCGCTGCTGTTGGCACCGCTGGGCTTCGTGGTGGCCGCGCGCCTGTCGGAGCGAAACCCGGGTTCGTCCGCGCCCCGCAACCTGTTCATCGCCATTGTGGCCGCGATGCTGGTGATGCTGATCCGCGACTGCCTGGTGATCCCGCAGACCGCCGGCTCGCTGACCTACCTCGGCGGCCTGTTCCTGGTCGTACTCGCGCCGCTGTTTGCGATGCTGTGGGCGTGGCTGGACCGCCGCCGCTTGGACCCGTCCAAGCCGGTGAAATCCTCGTTCGGGCTGATCTTCGCCGCGCTGTCGTTCGTGCCGCTGGCACTGGCCGCGCAGCAGGTGGGCGCGACCGGGCAGATGGCCAGCGTGTGGTGGCTGGTACTGGCCTACCTGATCCTGGAGATCGGCGAGATGTGCCTGTCGCCGGTGGGTCTGTCGGCCGTCACCCAGCTGGCCGCGCCGCGCGTGGTCAGCCTGATGATGGGCACCTGGTTCCTGGCCACCGCGTTCTCCGAAACGCTGGCCGCACTGTTCGGCAAGCTCGCCGCGATCGAGGTGCCCGAAGGCGAAGCCATGAACATCGCCAGCGCCGCCGCCAGCTACGAGCACCTGTTCTGGCTGCTGATGTGGATCGGCCTGGGCTGCGCGGCGGTTGCCCTGGCCTGTTCGCCGCTGCTGAAGAAGATGATGCACGGGGTGAAGTGAGCCGCGTACACCTGGCCCACACACAACAACGGCACCTCACGGTGCCGTTGCTGTTTTTAGCCGAACGATGCGATCAGGGTTGCGCGGGCTTACCGGCCGCAGCGGTTTCACCGCCCAGGTTTTTGGCCAGGAACGCCAGCAACTTGGTGTAGTACTCGCGGCGGTGCGGGTCGGTGTAGAAGCCGTGACCCTCGGTCGAGTAGTACAGCGTTTCCACCGGCACGCCGGCTTTGTTCAACGCCGCTTCCATGCGCTTGGTTTGCTGGATCGGTGCGCGCTTGTCTTCGCCACCGGCGGCCAGGAACACCGGCACCTTGATCTGCGCGGCCAGGTTGACCGGCGACATCGCGCCCAGCTGCTGCGGGTTGCCCAGCCATTCCCTCAGGTAGGTTTCGCCCGAGCCCCGGCTCTGGATGTCGCCCGTGGTGAACATCATCGGCAGGTCGTACACGCCCACATAGCCGGCCGCGCACTTGTACAGCGACGGCTCCTTGGCCGCCCCCATCAACGCGGCGTAACCGCCGTAACTGGCGCCATAGATGCAGATGCGCGTGGGATCGGCGTGGCCCTGGTCGATGGCCCAGCGGGTGGCATCGGTGAGGTCGTCCTGCATGGCACCGCCCCACTGGCGCGCACCGGCCGAGCGATAGGCACGCCCGAAGTTGCCCGAGCCGCGGAAGTTGACCTGCAGCACCGCATAACCGGCCGCGGCCAGCAGCTGCGGTTCGATGTCGTAGCTGCCGTCATCGAAGATGCCGAACGGGCCGCCATGCGGCAGCACCACCATCGGCAGCTTGGCGCCGGTCTTGCCCGCGGGCACGGTGAGGAACCCGTTGATGTCCAGTCCGTCGCGCGCCTTCAATGCCACCGGGGTAACCTTGGCCGACGTCGCGGCATCGACCCAGCTGCTGCGGCTGATCAGGTGCTCGGCCTTCTTGGCCTCGGTATTGAAGATGTAGAAGTCGCCGGGGTTCTGGCCGGACCATGCTTCGACCAGCAGCTGCTTGCCGTCGCGGGTGCTGGAGGTGATGTAGATGGCATCGCCACCGAACGCGGCCTCCAGGCTGCGGTACAGGCGCGCGTCGGCCGAGGTTTCATCGAAGAAGCGGGTCCGCGGCTTGTCGCCCAGGTACAGCGCCCCCACCGGAATCGAGGTGCCGGGGCGGTGGATGATCCGGCTCGGGTCCACCTGCGTGTCGCGCAGCAGCGGGGTGCGCTTGCCGGTGGCCGGGTCCCACGACACGATCACGTCCGGGCCCTTGTCCTGTTCGCTGGTGAAGTAGGCCAGGGTGTTGTCGGCCGAGAAGCCGATCGCCTGTTCGATGCGGCCGTTGACGGCCTCGTCGTTGACCAGCTTCCAGGTGTCGCCACTGGCTTCGCGGTAGTACAGCTTGTTGACGTTGTCGGCACCGGCGCCGTGGGCGAACCGGACCTGGCCGGCGTTATCGCTGGTGAAGTCGGCGCGGCGCACCGGCGAGCGGGCGATGGTGGTACGGCGCCCGCTCTGCACGTCGAGGCGATCAACGCGGGTGAAGGGGTCCTCGGAGAAGGGCCAGATGGAGACCAATACGTTGCGGTCGTCATTGGCCAGCTCATCGAACATGAAGGCGGCTACGGTCTCGACCTTCTTGGGCTGGATGCGTGTGCCGGGGCCGTTGCCTTCCACGCGATAGCCGACCAGCAGTTCGCCACGGCCACCGTCGGCGTTCATGGCATACAACTCGCCGGTGAGGCGCGGTTCGTCCAGCGAGCCGATCTTCTCGGCCAGGCCAATCAGCACGCGCTCGCGGTTGACCCAGTCGAACCGGGTGGCATGGTTCTTCGGCGGCGGCACGAACGAGCCGACGATCTTGCCGTCGGTACGGCGCAGGATCGCCAGTGCGGTGCGGTCTTCCATCGGCACCGTGGCCGCGTAGTACTCGCCATCGGGCGAGATCTTGATATCGGTGAACTGGTCACGCTTGAGGTAGCGCTCCAGATCCACTGCGCTGGCCTGCCCGGCCAGCATCCCCATGGCGATCAACGCCGCCCACTTCGTCATGCGCATCCTTATCCCCTGAACATCCGGACACCTTGTCCGGGTGGCCGATTCTAGGCGCAAGCCGCGCATGGGTGCCAGTGGGCGTCACTGCCGGCAGGCGGTGTCGGTTTTGCACTTGGAAGATGGCACCTCGGCTTTTGGCGAAGCACCAAAAAAATGGTTCTTCTCCCATCTGAGGGGGACGTCTTGTTGCAAGGGCCGTCGCAGAGTGAGCACGACGCTACGCGGGGGACGCTTGTGCAGGCGCAGATTGGATCGGCTGGCGTCTCCGATCGGGGCGATCGCGCGCGTGAGGGCCCCGTAGCAGCCGGTAGGCCCCTGGCGCAAATGTCCCCCGGCCGCGGGGCGGCCTCCTCCTTTATTTTGCCCAGGAGCCTACCGGCCGCTACGGGGCTCGGCTTGCGGTGCGCAGGTGGACGCCACGCTCTTTTGACGCTGGGCGGTGGGTCGGGCGCTGGGCCCTCATGCCCTTGGAGGCGAAATAAAGGTGGAGGTGGCGGCCGCAGGCCGGCGCCGGAGGACATTCGCCGGAAAGGGCATGGGGGCTCAGCGCCCGAGCCGCCGACGGCTGCGCTTGGAAAGCGTCAAGGCACATTTTTGCTTGCCCCGCATATGGACGAAGAAGCAAAAAAAATGGCACCGCAAGCGGTGCCATTCCAGGAATGCATTGAGGAGAGAGTTCAATGCATGCCGCGGAACGCGAGGGTCAGGGCAAGGATCGACAGGATCACCGCGATGGTGCCGTCGAGGATGCGCCAGGTCTTCGGCTTGGTGAACAGCGGGGCCAGCAGGCGCGCGCCCAGGCCCTGGGCGGTCAGCCACAGGCAGCTGGCGGTGAACACGCCGGCCGCGAAGGCCATGCGCGCATTGCCGAAGTTTTCGGCGATGCCGCCAATGACCATCATGTCGAGCCAGAAATGCGGGTTGATCAGCGAGAAGCCGACCGCCGACATCAGCACCGCGCGGCGCGAGGTGCTGTCGCCGTCGTCCACGTGCATGCCGCCTCCACCGGCCAGCGCGCGCCGCGCCGACTGCCAGGCGTACCACGCCAGGAAGGCCACGCCGCCCCACAGCACCACGGTGGTCAGCCACGGCAGCGCCTGGGTCAGGGTGCGCAGGCCGGCCACGCTGGCGAAGATGAAGATGCCATCGATGGCCGCACAGGTGGCCACCACCGGCACGATGTGCTTGCGCAGGATGCCCTGGCGCAGGATGAAGGCGCTCTGTGCACCGACCACCGCAAACAGGCCGATGCCGGTTGCCGCACCACTGAACCACGCGGCCAGACCGGGGCCGCCGGAGATGAAGGAGAACATGGGATACCGCCTTGTCTTGCTTGTGGGAGCGGTGCCTCGCCAAGGCGTACAGCACCGGATGGCGCATATTGTCGCGCCGCAACATGGAAAAGTAGAGCTAAACTTGCTTAACCACCATTAGCCAGGCTTAAGACCATGCGGATCGACCATGCCCAGCTTCGCGCCCTTGCCGCCGTGGTCCGCGAGGGCAGCTTCGAGCGCGCTGCGCAGTCGCTCAATGTCACCTCCTCGGCGGTGTCCCAGCGGATCAAGGCGCTGGAAGACCGGGTGGGACGGCTGCTGGTCAAGCGCTCTTCCCCAGCCGTGGCCACCCCCGAGGGACAGGTACTGGTGCAGCTGGCCGAGCAGACCGCCCTGCTCGAGCACGACGCCCTGCACCGGATGGGCCTGGCCGACGAAGACCTGCCGCAGGCCAGCATCCCGGTGGCGGTGAACCACGACAGCCTGGAAACCTGGTTCCCCGAAGCGGCGCGCAGCTTTGCCTCGCAGACCGGGACCACCCTGGACCTGCGCCTGGAAGACCAGGACCACACCGTGGCGCTGCTGCGCCAGGGCGCGGTGCTGGGCGCGGTGACCACGCTGGATGAGCCGGTGCAGGGCTGCCAGATCCATGCGCTGGGCAGCATCCGCTATGCCGCCACCTGCACCCCGGCCTTCCACGAAAAGCACTTTTCCAAGGGGGTCAACGCGCAGTCGCTGGCGCAGGCCCCGGTGCTGGTGTTCAACCGCAAGGACGACCTGCAGGCGCGCTTCGCCCGGCGGCTGGCCGGCGAGGACCTGCCGCTGACCGCCCCAACCTGGTGGATTCCCTCCACCCGCGCCTTCGTGCAGGCCAACCTGGGCGGGCTGGGCTGGACCATGAACCCGCTGCCGCTGGTCAAGCGCCACCTGGAGGCCGGCCGGCTGGTCTACATGAAGCAGCGCGCGTGGGAAGACGTGCCGCTGTACTGGCAGCACTGGAAGGGCGATGTGCAGACGATGGCCCTGCTGACCCGCGCGGTGCTGGCCGCCTCGGCGGCGCTGGTAAGAAAGAAGCGATAACCCCGGCCGGTAACGCCGACCATGGGTCGGCTGCCAAATCCACCGCCCCCCCGTGCAACGCCGACCGTTGGTCGGCTGCACAAATCCCCCCCAGGTAGAGCCGACCGTTGGTCGGCTGCCATACCAACGCCGTACCCAAACCCTACACGACCCCACAACCCCACCCAGCGCAGCATCAGCGCATTCCAGCCACGGGGGCCTCAATGGACAGCGATCCGGTCTACCTGCATATCCGGGTGGTGCTCAGCATCATCCTGGGCCTGAGCATCACCACCCTGCTGCGCGGGTTGGCCTCGATCATCGAGCACCCGAAACGACGCGGCTGGTCGTGGATCCACCTGTGCTGGGTGGTGTGGGCGCTGGTGTCGGTGGTGACCTTCTGGTGGTGGGAGTTCCGCCTGGGCGAGGTGCGGCACTGGAATGTCGAGACCTACCTGTTCGTGATCGGCTACTGCGCGTCGTGGTTCATGCTGTGCACCCTGCTGTTCCCGGACGACGTGCGCGAGTTCGGCAGCCTGGAAAACTACCTGCTGCAGCGGCGCGGCGGATTCTTCGGGGTGCTGGCGCTGATCACCGTGCTGGACCTGGTGGACACCGCGATCAAGGGCCACAGCCGCTGGCAGATGCTGGGCCAGGCGTACTGGGTGCATACCGTGCTGATGCTGGTCATTGCCGCGTTGGGCATCACGATGAAAACCCGCCGGGGCCACCTGTGGCTGGCACTGGCGGCGCTGGGCTACCAGTGCGGATATTTCGCAGCGGAGTACTTCACGCTGGGGAGTGATTGAGCCAGCCACCGGCTTTTGGCGGCATGCGGCTACCGATCAGATACCGGTACGGCTCCACCATCGTCCCCGTGAACATGGATCTCATGCCGGACAACGTCTGCGGTTTTCCCAGGGGCACCCGCGGCGAGATTCACCGAGAATTCGGCGATGAGGTCAACCGGACGCGACGCCACTTCGTTGATCTCGGTGGCAAATATCCGCCACGTATAGGCCACCGATTCGGCGGGTGCCAGTCTTTGCGGGTTCTGGCGTTGGCGCGCGCCCGCCAGGTTGGTTCTCAGTTGCAGCGTTCTGCCGCTCTGTACATCGGTGAGCAGCACGCTTGGGCCGCGCCGGCGGAAATAGGCGATGGGCAGTTCCACCGGGGCGTCTCCGGTATTGCGCAAGGTCAGTTCCACCCTCAGGTCACTGCCATGGAAGCGGCAGGCGGCGTCATCAAGGCACCGCACGCTCAGCGCCACGCCATCCGACAGCCGAGCCGTCTCGCCCGCTACGGCAGGAGACGCCCCCAGCAGAATCAACGCCGCAATCGTATCTCGCATGCTACTTCCCGTCCGGTCTCATCACGTAGCAGCTCCTGCACTTCCCGGGCGACGTTCCAGGCGTGCCTTGGAACGGCTTCATACCTGAAGGCCTCATAGCCCGACAGAAGGGTGGCGAGCGGATCGTCCACCTCGCGCGGCTCTCCTGCCTGGATCACCGCAGCATCGGCCGTTCCATCCGGACGAAAATAGTGGACGAAGTAGTCACTATCGACAATGTAGCCGTATTCGTCCGGAATGCCGATGCAATGGGCGAAGGGGAGCGATTGAGCGCGTCTGGAGGGAAGCGTGGATACGGCGTGGGAAGAGGCAGCGACTAATCCGCGCCCGGGTCTGCGCCGACCCGGAGCGTGGTACGAATCATCTGAGCCTCTGCGCCTCGCCATGGTTGCAAGCTGTACCCAAATTCCACCGTGACGTCAGCCGGCTGACCGGGTTGCTGGCCGATGTCATGCTGCATCAATATCCAGCGCAACCGTCGGGATTGCGCAGGTTCGATCACCTGCAGGTGATCAAGAAGCCGGGAATTGGGAGGTCCCATCCGATTCCGAATGCGCTTTCCAGAGTGGTTGTCCACAAAGGTGATTGTCGGTCCACGGCGTTGGTAGTACTCCAAGGGCAGGACGACCGGTTCTGATCCCGTATTGCGTATCTCCAGTTCGACATCGAGCCTGCGGTCGGAGAAGCGGCAGCGGGCATCCAGGCAGCGCGCATGCAGTTCAACGGACGCTTCGGCCGAGCTTGCCGATACCGATAGGTGAGGTAGAGACACCAAGCCCAGCAGGAACAGCGCCCTGCACCAGCGCATGGGATATCGCTTGTCCAGCACCCGATTCCTGCGGGGCCGGCCGACTGCGGCAGTGGATGTACCTGGCAGCGCTGCCATGTCGCCGGGAACAGCGCGCCTCAGCGCGCGCCCTCGCCCACCCGGCCGTCCACGATGTGCAGTTTGGCGCGGATGATGGTGGCGTCTGCGCCCTTGCGCTCGGGCGTGATGTTCAAACCGAACACCGCGTCCAGATCGATCGGGCGCAGTGCGAAGTCGGTGATTTCCTTCGGGGTGATCGGCCAGGTGAAGCGCACCGACTGGCCCGGTGCCAGCGTCTCCAGGTCCTTGAGCATCAGGCCGTCGACCGGATTGCGCCGCAGCTGCTTTTCCTTGCCCGAATGGCGGTCCACCAGGCGCACGGCCGGGCCGCGCTTGCGCAGGAAGGCCACCGGCAGCGACACGTTGTTGCGGCCGCTGTTGCGCAGCTCCAGTTCGACACGCACGTCATCGCCAAGGAAACGGCACTGGGCATCGTCGATGCAGCGGGCGTGGAGTTCGATCATGGGGGCAGGTTCCGGGGTCTGGGCAAACGTGGGTGAGGCGGCAAACAGGGCAATCAGCGGAATCAGGAAACGGTGCATCTGGCTTGCGCCCACTTTTTATCTACCGGTCGGGTCAGAGGCAATACGCAACGTCGTTTCGATCATCTGCGCGTTCTCACCGGTCAGGCGCGTATCGAGGCTGAGTCCAAACTCCGCCGTAACATCGACCGGACGCAACGCAAATCTCAAAATCTGAGTGGGCATGATGACCCAACGGAATCGGAAAGACTGCCCTGGCTCCAGCACCTGCATCTGCTCCAGCAACTCGGACCTGGGCGGGCCCATACGAAGCGGTCGGCGCTTTCCTGACCGATTGTCAATCAACGTCAACACCGGACCGCGAAGGCGATAGTACTCGGTCGGCAGCGACACCGCCTCACGCCCCGCGTTGAATATCTCAAGTTCAATTTCTGTCTTCTGTCCGCTGAAGTGGCATTGGACATCGTTGAGACAACGGGCATGCAACTCGATCATGGTGTTGGCTTCCTTTGCCCGGACGGCAGACGGGTAAATCGAAAAGAGCAATGTGAGCAGGATCAAACAATGTCGCATGAGATATCCCGTCCCAGCTTACTGGTCAGCAGCTCGCGGACTTCCAAAGCGATGTTCCAGGCATGCCTTGGTTTGGTGACAGTCGGCTTATCGAACATGAACGTATTCTCCGGATCGGATTGCGCACGCCTGGAAGTTACGATCACAGCCTGTGGATCCAGCGTCCCATCGGGACGGAAGAACTTCACCGTCTCATCAAGCTTACCGTCGTCGACGTATTCGTCAGGCAGACCCAGGCAATGCCCGAACTCGTGGGCGTAAATGGATTTACTAGTCTCCACTGACACGTACATTTCGCTCCCGACCACCTCCTCGCGCGGAAAATCGTCATGCAGCAGCATGGTGTAATCCTCAGCACCACTGACGTACTCGACGTCGTATCGGATCTTGAACGTCCGGGTCCCGCAAAGCGGATCGGTGACCGAAAGGGTGAAACGGTTGTTCAATACCTCATCAATTCCCTCGAGCAGGCGTAGCTTTGCCGTGGTGATGTCGCCTGCACTGACAATTCCCTGCGGTTCTACTCTGACTTTGGACGTGACTACGACGTCTCCGCCGGTGCGAAGCGGTACGTCGATCCGGAAACTTGCCCAAAGGTCGTACTCGTAGAGGGTGCCATCGGGCTTATAGCCTTCAAAGTATCGCCCGTCCGGGTTGACCGAGATGTGGGTGGAATGATCCTCCACCCAGCACTGCGGGGCGGTCGACGTGGCTCCATCGGGGACATAGGACGGCGTGGGGCCCGCCTTGACCTTGCTGGCTGCATCGATCACCGATGCAACGCCGCCGAGCAGGGCGGCCATTCGATTGCTGCTGCGACCGGCACTGCCCCCGCTGCCACCGGCATCCACGCTGACCATCGCCTGCTGGCCGGCCAGCAGCGTACAGCCGCAGCTGGCCTTGTCGCCGTGGCGGGCCACCGGGTTGCCGTCAATGATGAGGGTGGCGTCGCCGCTGGCGATCACCCCGGGGCCATGCACCTTGCAGACCACCGGGTCGTTGACCCGGGCGACGGCGCGTCCGTCGATATCCGTGAACGGGGAACCGGCTACGACCGTACCACCCAGATGGAGGTGGTCACCGACCACGACCAGCATCCTTGCCATTGCGTACCTATCTTTATTTCGACGTATTCAGCCTTGTCAGTTTAACCGGAGACTCCCCGCCACCGGCACCCCGTCGGATGCTGCGTTGCACCAAATCCGTACCAGAAAGGGCTAAAATCCGATCCAGGAAGCCGCTTTGAGCCCGTCTTCACAGGCTTGCGTGCCAACAGCGGCATCCTTTCCATATCTCCCCCCTTTGAGATTCCCATGAAAAAACTCGCGAAGGTCGTCCTCGGCCTGTTCGTGCTGCTGCTATTGGTGGCGGCCGTGTTCCTGTACTGGCCGCTGCATCAGCGCTCGGTCCCGGCCGCCGGCAACGACAAGCCGGTGGACGTCGTGCTGGTCGGTGGCGGCATCATGAGCATCACCCTGGCCACGTTCCTGCAGGAGCTGCAGCCGGACTGGAACATCCAGGTGTATGAACGCCTGGACGGCGTGGCACTGGAAAGCTCGGACGGCTGGAACAACGCCGGCACCGGCCATTCGGCCTTCGCCGAGCTGAACTACACCCCGGAACTGCCCGATGGCAGCATCGAGACCAAGCGCGCGGTGGGCATCGCCGAGCAGTTCGAGATCTCGCGCCAGTTCTGGTCGCACCAGGTGAAGGCGGGCCGGCTCAGCCAGCCGTCGGACTTCATCAACCCTACCCCGCACATGAGCTTCGTCTGGGGCGATGACAACATCGCCTACCTGCACAAGCGCCAGCAGGCGCTGGTGAAAAACCCGCTGTTCTACGGCATGCAGTACTCCGAAGACGCCGCGCAGATCAAGCAGTGGGCGCCGCTGCTGATGGAAGGCCGCGACCCGAAGCAGAAGGTGGCCGCGACGTGGATGCCGCTGGGCACCGACGTCAACTTCGGCGTGATCACCCGCCAGCTGACCGCCGGCCTGCAGCGCAGCCCGAACTTCCAGCTGCACCTGCAGCACGAAGTCGGCGCGCTGCGCCAGAACGATGACAAGACCTGGAACGTGACCGTGAAGGACCTCACGTCCGGCACCGAGTCCACGATCAAGTCGCGCTTCGTGTTCATCGGTGCCGGTGGTGCGGCGCTGAAGCTGCTGCAGCTGTCGGGCATTCCCGAATCGAAGGATTACGCCGGCTTCCCGGTGGGCGGCCAGTTCCTGGCCTTCCAGAACCCGGCCATTGCCGGGCGCCACGCGGTGAAGGCCTACGGCATGGCCGAAACCGGTTCGCCGCCGATGTCGGTGCCGCACCTGGATGCGCGCAAGCTGGACGGCAAGCCGGTGGTGCTGTTTGGTCCGTTCGCGCTGTACAGCACCAAGTTCCTCAAGCACGGTTCGTGGTTCGACCTGTACTCGTCGGTGAACCACAACAACGTGGCCGGCATGCTCGACGTGGGCGCGGAGAACCTGGATCTGGTGAAGTACCTGATGGGCCAGGCGCGCTTGAACGACGCCGACCGCCAGGCCGAACTGGTGAAGTACTTCCCCAACGCCAAGCGCGAGGACTGGAAGCTGGTCACCGCCGGCCAGCGTGTGCAGATCATCAAGCGCGATCCGGAGAAGGGTCCGGTGCTGCAGTTCGGCACCGAGATCGTGACCGACAAGGACCACACCCTGGCCGCGCTGCTGGGTGCCTCGCCGGGCGCCTCGACCTCGCCGCCGATCATGCTGGACCTGTTGAAGAAGGCGTTCCCGCAGCAGATGGCCGCCGGCTGGGAAGCGCGCCTGCAGCAGATCGTGCCGTCCTATGGGCGCAAGCTCAACGAGAGCGCGGCGCTGACCAACGAGATCCGCCGCCAGACCAGCGACACGCTGAAACTGCCCTACCTGGACGTGCCGGTGGAGACCTCGCCGGCGGTGATGCTGACCCCGCCGCCGGCCAACGCGCCGGCGCAGAAGCAGAAGAGCCGCAACGCCAACGAGGAGCTGCAGGCGCTGTAACGCCTGCCGCATGCGTGAATCAGATCCGGCCCCATCGTGGGCCGGATTTTTTTTGAGATCTTCGCCCCTGATTAAGCGGGGTAAGTAAAAGCGTGCTTTGACGTTTTGCGGGCGCGGTTGTTGGCGGATCGGGCGCTGGGCCCCGATATCCTTTCCGGCGAATGTCCTCCGGCGTCGGCCTGCGGCCGCCCCCTCCCCCTTTATTTCGCCTCCAAGGGCTACGGGGGCCCTCACGCTCGCAACCTGCCCGATCGCAGATGCCAGCCGATCCACGGCGTCTGCACACCCGGCCACCCGCGTAGCGTCGTGCTCACTCCGCGACGGCTCTTGCAACACGACGCTCCCCTCAGAGGGCCTCCGGCCGCATTCAGTATTTGTAAAGAGAATGAGAACGCTTTACATTTACGCACCCCTGCGCTGCCGGCGCGGGCCTGGACGGCCTCAATGGACTGCCGCCGGGCCTGCTGCACGCCCCACGGCCGCAACGGCGCCACCCGATGGCTCCCACCCCAGAAGGATCTACCGCCTGGCGCCCCCGCGCCCGGCGTGCTGTGCCTGCCACCTGCCGTTTTCCCTCCCGAGACTCTGTCGAGACCTGCGCATGTCCCTCCGCGATCGTTCGCCCCGCCCCCTCCGCCGCGCCCCGCTGGGGCTGGCCCTGCTCTCCGTGCTGTCGCTGGCCTCGCCCCTGGCCCAGGCCGACACCGCTGCCGCCGCCAGCGATGCCAAAACCCTGGACAAGGTCAGTGTGCTGGGCGACCGCGCCGCGCCGTCCAGCACCACGCGCCTGCCCATCAGCCTGCAGGAAACCCCGCAGTCGTCCAGCGTGATCGGCCTGCAGCGGCTGCAGGACGAATCGCTGTTCAGCCTCAACGACGTGATGCGCAACGTCACCGGCGTCAGCGTGTCCTTCTACGACACCCAGCGCCCGCTGTACTACGCGCGCGGCTTTGCCATCACCGATTTCCAGGTGGACGGCATTCCCACCTACAGCGGCTCGACCAACCAGGAATACGACACCGCCTTCTACGACAGCGTGGAAGTGATCCGCGGCGCCAACGGCCTGCTCAGCGGTGCCGGCGTGCCCTCGGCCACGGTCAACCTGCTGCGCAAGCGCCCGGGCAAGGAGTTCGACGCGTCCTTCTCGGTCAGCGCCGGCAGTTGGGACTACCGCCGCATGGAAGCGGACGTGACCGCGCCGCTGACCGCCGACGGCCGCTTCCGCAGCCGCGTGGTGGCCGCCTATACCGATCGTGATTTCTATTACGACCGCTACAAGGAAAACAAGATGGCCGGCATGGCCGTGCTCGAAGGTGACCTCACCGACAGCACCACCGTGACCGTGGGCTACCAGACCCAGGACAACAACCCGGTTGGTTCGACCTGGGGCACCGTGCCGTTCTTCGACAGCCAGGGCAACTTCGCGCACCTGCCGCGCTCGACCAACGTGGCCCCGAAGTGGAGCTACTGGCAGCGCGAAACCAGCACCGTGTTCGCCAACCTGGAACAGCATTTCGGCGAGAACTGGCTGCTCAAGGTCAACACCGCCTACACCCGTGGCAACGTGCAGAACGTGCGCCTGTACGGCACCGGCTACCCGGACCCGGCCACCGGCGCGGGCATCTACCTGCGTACGGCCGCCGGCGATTCGGAAGACACCCGGCGCAACGTGGATGCCTACCTCAGCGGCACCTTCAATCTGTTCGGCCGCGAGCATGACGTGACCCTGGGCGGGCAGTGGTCCGACCTGGAAAGCACCACCAACACCCTCGCCCTGAACTACCCCACCGACTGGGCGCGCTGCGGCACCGAGCGCTGCTACTACATCCCCAACATCCGGTCGTGGGACGGCGACGTTTCCGAAGTGACCTACACCCGTACCGGTGCCCGACGCGTGGCGCGCACCCGGCAGAGCGGCGTGTACCTGGCCACCCGCCTGCGCCTGGCCGATCCGCTGTCGCTGATCGCCGGCGCGCGCCTGAGCCGCTGGGAGACGCTGACCCGCGCCTACAACGTGGCCGGTGCGTATACCGCCACCAGCGGCGCCTACAAGGTGAAGGACGAAGTGACGCCGTACGTGGGCCTGGTGTATGACATCACCCCGCAGTTCTCGGTCTACGGCAGCTACACCGAAATCTTCAATCCGCAGAACTTCAAGGACAAGAACGAGAACCTGCTGGCGCCGGTGCAGGGCTCCAACCTGGAAGCGGGCATCAAGAGCCAGTGGTTCGACGGCCGCCTGACCGCCAACGCGGCGGTGTTCGAGGCCAAGCAGGACAACTACGCGATGCGCGACATGAGCGTGCCGGACGGCTCGCTCAGCGACGGCAGCTCGGCCTACATCGGCGTCAACGGCACCAAGGCGCGCGGCTGGGAAGTGGACATCAACGGCGAGATCCTGCCGGGCTGGACGGTCAATGCCGGCTTCACCCACGTCAAGGTGACCCGCGCGGCCACCGACCAGCTGTACGCCAACCCGGCCGAAGACCTCCTGCAGCTCAACACGCAGGTGCAGCTGCGCGGTGCGCTGTCGCGCCTGAGCGTGGGCGGCGGCGTGCAGTGGCAGAGCAAGGTGCAGGGCTACAACATCCCCTACCCGCTGGGTGGCACGGTGACGGTGAACCAGCCGGCGTACGCGCTGGTGCAGTTCAACGCCAACTACCGCATCACCGACAACTGGACGGCCACCCTGAGCGTGCGCAACGCGCTGGACAAGACCTACTGGGCCAACCTGGACTACAACAACTACGGCGAACCGCGCTTCGTGGCGGCCAGCCTGCGCTGGACGTTCTAAGGCTGCCGGGGATCATGGGATTGCCGGCCAGCGGCCGGCACTACCCGGACCACACACGTAGAGCCGGGCTCTGCCCGGCTGCCTGACACCGGCCGGCACAGCCCGGCGCTACGGCGTCCCACGCCATCAACCTGAACAGGCCCGCCGCTCGGCGGGCCTTTTTTTTGCTGCGCTGCGGGTTGCACACCGCTCCGTAATTATGGCGTAATTATCTCAACGCCAATCGGAAGTCCGTCGATGAACCCGAGCTGGGACACACTGGAGCGCGGCCGCCAGGCGCGGCTGGAACGCGCCGCGCCATGGGCCAACGGCCGTGAGGTGGCGGCCGGCGATATCGCCGAGTTGCTGCACGCCCTGCTCGAACCGGGCGACAAGGTCTGCCTGGAGGGCAACAACCAGAAGCAGGCCGACTTCCTCGCCCAGGCCCTGGCCGACCTCGACCCGGCGCGGGTGCACGACCTGCACATGGTGCAGTCGGTGCTGTCGCTGCCCGCGCACCTGGACGTGTTCGAGCGCGGCATCGCCTCGAAGCTCGACTTCTCCTTCTCCGGGCCGCAGTCGGTACGGTTGGCCAACCTGGTCGCCGAAGGGCGCATCCAGATCGGCGCCATCCATACCTACCTGGAACTGTTCGGCCGCTACTTCATCGACCTCACCCCGCGGGTGGCGCTGGTGGCCGCGCAGGCGGCGGACCGGCACGGCAACCTCTACACCGGCCCGAATACCGAAGACACCCCGGTGATCGTCGAAGCGACCGCCTTCGGGGGCGGTATCGTCATCGCGCAGGTCAACGAGATCGTCGATACCCTGCCCCGCGTCGACATCCCCGCCGACTGGGTCAACTTCGTGGTGCAGGCGCCGCGCCCGAACCACATCGAACCGCTGTTCACCCGCGACCCGGCACAGATCTCCGAGATCCAGGTGCTGATGGCGATGATGGCCATCAAGGGCATCTACGCCGAGTACGGGGTCAACCGGCTCAACCATGGCATCGGCTTCGACACGGCGGCGATCGAATTGCTGCTGCCTACCTATGCCGAATCGTTGGGGCTGAAGGGAAAGATCTGCCAGCACTGGGCGCTCAATCCGCACCCGGCGCTGATCCCGGCCATCGAGTCGGGCTTCGTCAAATCGGTGCATTCGTTCGGCTCCGAACTGGGCATGGAGAAGTACATCGCGGCGCGCGGCGATGTGTTCTTCACCGGTGCCGACGGGTCGATGCGGTCCAACCGCGCGTTCTCGCAGACCGCCGGCCTGTATGCCTGCGACATGTTCATCGGCTCCACGTTGCAGATCGACCTGCAGGGCAACAGTTCCACCGCCACCCGCGACCGTATCGCCGGCTTCGGTGGCGCGCCCAACATGGGCTCGGATGCACGCGGTCGCCGACATGCCAGTGCTGCCTGGCTCAAGGCCGGCCAGCAGGCCGCACGCCCCGGCGACATGCCGCGCGGGCGCAAGCTGGTGGTGCAGATGGTGGAAACCTTCCGCGAGCACATGGCGCCGGCGTTCGTCGATCGCCTGGATGCGTGGGAACTGGCCGAACGCGCCGCGATGCCCCTGCCGCCGGTGATGATCTACGGCGACGACGTCAGCCACGTGCTCACCGAAGAAGGCATCGCCAACCTGCTGCTGTGCCGCACCCCCGAAGAGCGCGAACAGGCCATCCGTGGCGTGGCCGGCTACACCGCGGTGGGCCTGGGCCGCGACCGGGCCATGGTCGAGAACCTGCGCGACCGCGGCGTGATCCAGCGCCCCGACGACCTGGGCATCAACGTACGCGATGCCAGCCGCGACCTGCTGGCCGCGCGTTCGGTGAAAGACCTGGTGCGCTGGTCCGGCGGTCTGTACGACCCACCCAAGCGCTTCCGCAACTGGTAAGGGACAGGCCCATGGAAACCCTCACATATCGATTCGACGGCACCACCGCCGTGCGCTTTCCCACCGAGGCGGTACTGGTCGGCGTGCTGGCGTCGGGCAACCTCGAAGTGCTGCTGGAACCGGCCGCGCTGGACGGCGCGATGGCGGTCCACATCGTCACCGCCGCCAAGGGCTTCGGCACCATCTGGGCCGCCGTCATCGGCGACTTCGCGCAGCGCCATCCGCTGCGTGACGTGCAGGTCTCGATCAACGATGCCGGCGCCACCCCGGCCGTGGTCAGCCTGCGCCTGGACCAGGCGGTGCAGACCCTGCGCAGTGGAGCCCAGCCATGAGCATCGCCCACCGCCACAGCTATTACGAAGCCGATGCACGCGAGCGCATCGCCGGCCTGCTCGATGCAGGCTCGTTCAAGGAACTGCTGGGCCCGGCCCGTCGCGCGATGAGCCCGCACCTGGCGCAACTGGACCAGCCCGCCGCGTTCGACGACGGCATCGTGGTGGGCGAAGGCCTGCTGCGCGGCAAGCGTGTGCTGGTGGCCGCACAGCAAGGCCACTTCATGGGCGGCGGCGTGGGCGAGGTGCACGGCGCCAAGCTCACCGGCCTGCTGCGCCGTGCCGCCGAACAGCGCCCCGACGGCGTGCTGCTGCTGCTGGATACCGGCGGCGTACGACTGCACGAAGCCAATGCCGGGCTGATCGCCATTTCCGAGATCATGCGCGCCACCCTGGCCGCGCGTGCCGCCGGGGTGCCGGTGATTGCCCTGATCGGCAGCGGCAACGGCGCGTTCGGCGGCATGGGCATCGTGGCGCGCTGCTGCACCACGGTGATCATGTCCGAAGAGGGGCGTTTGTCGCTGTCCGGGCCGGAGGTGATCGAAACGGTGCGCGGCGTGGAAGAGTTCGACGCCCGCGACCGCGCCCTGGTGTGGCGCGTCACCGGCGGCAAGCACCGCTACCTGATCGACCAGGCCCAGGTACTGGTGACCGATGCGATCAGCGCGTTCGCGCAGGCCGCCTTCGATGCACTGGCGCCCGATACCGACAGCACCGACACCGATGCGGCACTGGCCGCCTTGCAGGCCCGCCATGCCGCATTGCAGGCACGGGTGCAGGCCTGGGGCGGCTGCCGGGATGGGCTGGACATCTGGGCGTTGCAGGGCATTGCCGATCCGCAGCAGCTGCCGCTGCTGGAAACCGACGCCTTCCTTGCCGCCACCGCCGCCCGGAGACTGCCATGAGCATGCCCTTGAACACGCTGCTGGATGCGCTGTTCCCGCGCGGGCACGCCGTCGCGGTGAACGATGCGGTGCTGACCGGCAGCGCCAGCACCGACGAAGGCGAGGTGACCGTGATCGGCACCACCGACAAGCTTGAGGTCGGCGTGGACCATGCGCTCACCCTGGCCGCCGCCGTGCTCGCCAGTACCGCCGCCGATCCTCGGCGGCCGATCGTGATGCTGGTCGACACCGCCGGCCAGCGCCTGGCCCGACGCGATGAACTGCTGGGCATCAACGGCTACTTCGCCCACCTGGCGCAGACGCTGGACCTGGCCCGCCGCCGCGGCGCGACGCTGGTCACCCTGGTGTACGGCGAATCGGTGAGCGGTGGGTTCCTGTCCTTCGGCCTGATGGCCGACCACATCCACGCCCTGCCCGACGCACAGGTGCGGGTGATGGACCTGCGCGCCATGGCGCGCGTCACCAAACAACCCCTGGAAAAGCTGCAGGCGCTGAGCCAGAGCTCACCGGTGTTCGCGCCCGGCGTGGAGAACTACGTGGCCATGGGCGCGGTGCACACGGTGTGGGAGCACGACCTGGCCCAGGCCCTGCTGGAAGCGCTGCGCACACCCGCCGACGGCGATCGCCGCGCGGTCCTCGGCGCGCAACGCGGCGGTCGTACCCTGGCCGCGTCGGTCGCTGCGGCGGTGGTGGCCGGCGATGCCTGAGCAGCCTGCCCGCCACACGCTGGTGTGGATGTCCGCGCAGGCCCACTGGCGCGCCGACGTGCCCGCGCAGGACCCGCGCCTGGCCACTTGGTTCGCCCAGGGCTGGCCGGCGGTGGTGGCGCGCCGCGCCGCCGACGATCCCGATCCGCGCGTGCGCCTGGGCGTGCCGCTGCCGCCGAACGAAGGCAAGCAGCGGCTGGCGTTGCGCGTGCCGCTGCAGGACATCGCGCGGCAGCAACCACCGCTGGCGTTGCACGCGCTGATCGCTCGCCCCGACCGCCTGATCAGCGCCGAGTGGTACATGGCGCTGCAGGGACTGGACGCGATCGCACCGGCACGGGTGTTTGGCGCGTTTGCCTGGCAGGCCCTCACCGGGCTGCCCTATGTGCACGCCCAGTCGGACATCGATCTGCTGTGGCAGGTGCACGCGCCGGAAGTGGCCAACCGCCTGGTGCAGCGGCTGCAGGCGTGGGAAGTGCGCGAGGGTCGGCGCGTGGATGGCGAGCTGTGCCTGCCCGGCGGCGCGGCGGTGAACTGGCGCGAGTACGCCGGCAGCGCGCGGGAGGTGCTGATCAAGCGCATCGACGGCGCCATGCTGGCCCCGCGCGACACCTTGTTCGTGCCCGCCGGTGTTGCCGCATGAACGCCGTGGTACAGGCGCATCCCCCGGCGGCTGCACAGGTCGACTGCGCGCGCCTGGGGCGGCTGGCCATCGTCAGCCTGCACGCCGAACTGGCCTGCGCGCCCAAGCCGGGGCTGGTGACGCCGTTCGACTGCGGCAGCCACACCGACATGGATGCCGGCAGCTTCCTGCGCAGCCTGTTCGCGCTGCGCCACTATTTCCGCCACGTGGCCCAGGCCGGCGCTGACAGCGCTCCCTTCTCAGTGTTGCGCGGCCATGGCATCGCCGCCGAAGCGGCGATGCTGCGCGCCACCGGCGGCATCAATACCCATCGGGGCGCGATCTTCAGCCTGGGCCTGCTGGTGGCCGCGGCGGCCGCCTGCCGGCGCGAACGCGGCGGCGTGATTACCGCCGACGCCGTGTGCATGGCGGTGCAGCGCTGGGCGCCGGCGCTGGCCGTGGCCCCGCTGGATCCAAACAGCCCCGGCCAACGCGCACGTGCACAGCACGGCATCGCCGGGGTGCGTGAGCAGGCCATCGCCGGCTATCCGCTGCTGCGTGACATCGGCGTGCCCGTGCTGCGGAACGCGCTGGCGGCCGGGCTGCCGCGTGAGGCCGCGCTGTGCCACACCTTGATGCACCTGCTGGCCCACACCGATGACCTCAACCTGCTGCATCGCGGCGGTGCGCAGGGACTGGCGTGGGCACGTGCGCAGGCGGCGAGCTTCATCGCCGACGGCGGCACCTTTGCACCGCACTGGCGTACCCGCCTGCAGCAGCTTGGCGATGCCTTCGTGGCGCGCCGGCTCAGCCCCGGTGGCAGCGCCGATCTGCTGGCCTGCAGCTGGTTCCTGCTGCAGCAGGAGCGCGTATGAGCCTGGCCCTGCTCTGCCCCGGCCAAGGTGCGCAGCATCCGGCGATGTTCGACCGGGTGCGCGACCTGCCCGCCGCGCGCGAGGTGCTCGACACCGCCTCCGCGCTGCTGGGCCGCGATGTCACCGCAGCGGCAGCGGCAGACGATCGGTTCGACAACACGGTGGCCCAGCCGCTGCTCTGCGCGGCCAGCCTGGCGCACTGGCACGGCCTGCGCGAGCGGTTGCCGCCGCCTGCGCTGGTGGCCGGCTACAGCATCGGTGAACTGGCGGCGCAGTCGATTGCCGGCAGTTTCAGTGCGGCCACCTGCCTGACGCTGGCGTCCCAACGCGCGCAGCTGATGGATGCCGCCAGCCCGCCCGACGCGGGCATGCAGGCGGTGCTGGGCCTGCCGCGTGCCGCTGTCCAGGCGCTGTGCGAGACACACGGCGCGTACATCGCCATTGCCAACGGCGCTGATCATTTCATCTTGGGCGGGCGTCTGCTCGCGCTGCATGCGCTGGCCGCTGCCGCCGTGCAGCAGGGTGCCGACGTGCGCGTGCTGCCGGTGTATGTGCCGGCCCATACCCCGCTGCTGGCCAGCGCCGCCGACGGCTTCGCCCAGGTACTCGCGCAGGCCCCCTTGCAGGCGCCGCAGCTGCAGGTACTGGCGGGCATCGATGCACGTCCGGTGCGCACGCGGGCCGCGCTGGAACAGAGTCTGGCCGCGCAACTGGCGCAGACCATCGAGTGGGCGCAGCTGATGCGCCAGGCATTCGAGCGCGGCGCGCGGGTGTTCCTGCAGCTGGGTCCCGGCACGGCGCTGGCGCGCATGGTGGCCAGCGCGTACCCGTGCTGCGAGGTGCGCGCGGTGGAAGAGTTCCAGCAGCTGGAGGGCGCGGCGGCGTGGGTACATGCCGCGCTGGGCCGGCAGCAATGAAGGTGGGAGTTGCCTGTAGCACGCCGTAACCCGGGATGGCGGGTTTCCATCCTTGCTGTACGCGAGTCAAGTGTCTGGGAGGGCGCATGAGTCCACAAGTCGCAACGATCATCGGTCTGGTGATCATGTTCATCGTCGCCACCGCCTTGCCGATCAACATGGGTGCGGTCGCGTTCGCGTTGGCCTTCATCATCGGCGGCGTGTTCGTCGGCATGGAAGGCAAAGAGGTGCTGGGCGGATTCCCCGGCGATCTGTTCCTGACCCTGGTCGGCATCACCTACCTGTTCTCCATCGCCCAGAAGAACGGCACCATCGACCTGCTGGTGCACTGGGCGGTCCGTGCGGTGCGTGGGCGCATCGTGGCCATTCCGTGGGTGATGTTCGTGGTGACCGCTGTGCTCACCGCATTCGGTGCGCTGGGACCGGCCGCGGTGGCGATCATCGGTCCGGTGGCGCTGCGGTTTGCCAAGCAGTACAAGATCAACCCGCTGCTGATGGGCCTGCTGGTCATCCATGGCGCGCAGGCCGGCGGTTTCTCGCCGATCAGCGTGTACGGCAGCATCACCAACGGCGTGGTGCAGAAGGCCGGGCTGGAAGTGACCGAGATGGCGGTGTTCCTGACCAGCCTGGGCTTCAACTTCATGATGGCCACGATCTGCTTCTTCGCTTTCGGCGGCGTGGCGCTGCTGCGGCGCGGTGCGGTGTCGGTGGGCGGTGGCGTGGGTACGGCCGAGCTGGCGATGGCCGGCGGGCCGCAGGCGTCGTCGCGGCAGTTCGCGATTGAAGGCCACGGTGCGCTGGTGTCGGCCGGTGGCGGCACGCTGTCCAACGACCCCGATGCACTGGAGGCGGTGGGCATCACCCGCGAGCGTGTGTTCACCCTGATCGGCCTACTCGGGCTGGGCGTGGCCGCGCTGATCTACAACCTCAACGTCGGCCTGGTGTCGATCACCGTTGCGGTGGCGCTGGCGCTGCTGTCGCCGAAGAGCCAGAAGGGCGCGGTGGACGGCATCAGCTGGTCCACGGTGCTGCTGATCTGCGGCGTGGTCACTTACATCGGCGTGCTGCAGGAAGCCGGCGCGGTCGACTTCATCGGCAACGGCGTATCGCAGATCGGCATTCCGCTGCTGGGCGCACTGCTGGTCTGCTACGTGGGCGGCATCGTCTCGGCGTTCGCCTCGTCGGCGGCCGTGCTGGGCGCCACCATCCCGCTGGCGGTGCCGTTCCTGATGCAGGGGCACCTGGGTGCGGCGGGCGTGATCTGCGCGCTGGCGGTCTCCTCGACCATCGTGGATGTCAGCCCGTTCTCGACCAACGGTGCGCTGGTGGTGGCCTCGGCCGCCAAGGAAGAGCGTGAATCGCTGTTCCGCCAGTTCCTCATCTACAGCGGCCTGGTGGTCGCCTTCGGCCCGCTGCTGGCCTGGCTGGTGTTCGTGGTGCCGGGCTGGATGTAAGGGCACGTGCTGTCGCCCCCTGACTCAGGGGGCTTTCCACCCGGAAGCATGCTGTCAGGGCCGGTCAACGAACGGAGGGATTACAATTCCGCATGGCCATTGCTCCCGCACCACGCTCGACCAAGAAACGCGCCCCGCTGTACGAAGAAGTGGCCGAGCACGTGCGCGAGCGCATCTACGACTACCGCCTGCCCCCGGGCGAGTGGATCGACGAGCCGGCGCTGTGCGAGGAACTGGGCATCAGCCGCACCCCCCTGCGCGAGGCGCTGAAGCTGCTGGCCGCCGAAGGCCTGGTGCAGATCGATGCCGGGCGTGGGTGCCGGGTGACCCGGTTGACCCTGGAAGACCTGAACCAGCTGTTCCCGGTGATGGCGATGCTGGAAGGCCGTTGCGCCCACGAGGCCGTCAAACATATCGACGACGCGGGTGTACAACTGCTGGAAGAGTTGCATGCCGCCATGGAGGCCGCGGCCGCCGAGGGCAACATTGCCGAGTACTACCGCAACAACTACCGCATCCACGAGACCGTGCAGCACTACGCCGGCAACCCGTGGCTGATCCGCATCACCCACGACCTGCACCGCATCCTGAAGATGCACCGCGGTCGCCAGCTGCTGGCACCGGGTCGTACCGCGCAATCGCTGGCCGAACACCGTGAATTGCTGGCGTGCTTCCGTGAGCGCGATGCCGAGGCGGCCGAACGCACCATGGAACGCCACCTGCTCAGCCAGGGCCAGGCGCTGGCCGCCTACGTCGCCTCGGGCGGCCTGCTGAACGTGCCCGCGCCACTGCCCACCGAGGGTGGCAGCTGACCTTGTAGTGCCGGCCGCTGGCCGGCTCCTCGCAGACCCGCCTCCCCGGTAGTGCCGGCCGCTGGCCGGCTCCTAACGATCCAACATGGTGCAGAGCCGGCCAGCGGCCGGCATTACCGGTGTGCGCGATGTTCCGGGTAGGTACCGACCAACGGTCGGTACCTACCCGGGTGTGCGCGATGTTCGGGTGCAGGGCGACGCAGCGACCACCGGTCGATGCCGCACCGTGGTCGTACGCGCCCACCCAACGGCCATCACCGCGGCGGACGGGTTTCGCGCAGGGTCCACATCACCGGCAACACCAGCAGCGCCACCACGGCGATCATCGCGCCGGGCACGGCGGCCCAGCCGGTGTGGCGCACCAGCAGTTCGGCCAGCAGCGGGGTGGCGCCGCCGAAGAACGCGGTGGCCATGGTGACCCCCAGCGCCAAACCGCTGAGGCGGCCTTCGCCGGGAAACTGTTCGGCGGTGGCCGGTGCAGCCACCGCGCTCACGCCACCGGCCAGACAGGCCAGCACCACCGCCGCGCCGCCAATCAACCAGGTATTGCCCCCGGCCATCAGGCTGAACATGCTCAACGGCAGCAACGCCGACAACAGCGCCAGGGCGATCAATACCGGTCGCCGCCCGATCCGATCAGACAATGCGCCAGCCAGCGGGGTCACCACGATCACCGCCACCGCGGCCACCGTGGACAGCCACAGCGCCTCCGATTCCCCCACCTCACCGGCCGATCCCAGGAACGCCGGCACGTAGGTGATGCCCACGTAATAGGTGATCGAACCGAGTGCGGAGATCGCGAAGGTGCGGGCCACCGCGCCCCGGTGGTAGCGCCAAGTGTCACGGATCGGCGAGGTGGGCACCGTGCCGGCCGCCTGTTGCCGCTCGAACTCGGGCGATTCGTGCATGGTCGAGCGTGCCAGCAGGATCGCCCCGGCCAACGCAGCGCCGACGAAGAACGGAATGCGCCAGCCCCACCCGTCCAGCTGCGCGGTGCTCAACACCGCCACGGTCAAGGCCGACAGCGCCACCGCCAGCAGCGCGCCGACCTCGCTGGCCGCCGAGGCCAACGAGGTAACCAGGCCACGCCGGCGGGCGGGCGCGGTCTCCAGCAGGTAGGCCACCACGCCGGTGTATTCACCACCTACCGAAAACGCCATCAGGCAGCGCAGCAGCAACAGCAGCACCCCGGCGCTGGCGCCGATGCTGTCGAAGGTGGGCAGCAGCGCGGTGGCCAGCATCGCCAAGGTCATCAGCAGCATCGAGGCCAACAGCATGTAGCGCCGCCCGAAGCGGTCGCCGAGGTGGCCGAAGCACAGCGCGCCCAGCGGGCGCATCAGGTAGGACACCGCAAACCCCGCCAGCGTGGCCAGCATCGCGTTGTCGCCGCCGCCAAAAAACACCCGCGACAGCACCGTGGCCAGGTACAGGTACAGGGTGAAGTCGTACCACTCCACCACGGTCGACAACCCGGCCACGATCATCGAACGGGTACGCGCCGGGGCCGGCGACGGCGCGCTCACCGGCACCGCCAACGCGCGGGTGCGCTGTCGACACGACAGCGGAACAGACTCGACGGCATCGCTACTCCCAGCTGCAGTTGAATGCCGCCGAGCCTACGATATGCGACCGCGCAGCAGGCTCACGCAGTCACCACATCGCGACCGCGCAGAAACCGCCGGACCACCTCAGGCCGCCTGGGAGGCCGCCTCGCGCGTGTAGCGCAGCAGCCGCCCGCG
Organism: Stenotrophomonas sp. 10N36; assembly: GCF_056395005.1. NCBI lineage: Bacteria > Pseudomonadati > Pseudomonadota > Gammaproteobacteria > Lysobacterales > Lysobacteraceae > Stenotrophomonas > Stenotrophomonas sp. 10N36. The sequence goes on from NZ_JBFTIS010000001.1 coordinate 757,567, forward strand.
CCCCGGCGCATCGCCTTCGTCGTCGAACAGGCCGTAGGCCTCGTCCACGGTATAGCCCTGCGCGGCCATGGCACGCGAGAACGACCCCACGTTGCCGCGCCCCGGATCGGTGAGCAGCAGTTCGGCGGTGGGCCGTGCGTGGCGCTCCATCATGCGGGCGATCTGCAGCGCGTGGCCGCGCTCGTACAGCACGTCGCTGCCGATGATCAGATCGAAGCGACCGAGTGTCGTATCTGGCAGTTCCCACGGCAGATCGCGGTAGTGCAGCGCGGGCAGGTCATTGAGCCCCGCGTTGTAGGCCAGGAACGATTCGGCCAGCGGATGGTGGTCGCTGGCCACCACGTCGGCGCCGCGATGGGCCAGCACCAGGCTGGCCAGACCGAGCCCGCAGCCCAGTTCCAGCACGCGTTTACCGGCCACGTCGAAGCTGTGCATCGTTTCGGCCAGCACGCGACCGGCCGGCCAGATCTGGCCGAACAGGCTCCACAACGAGGAATGGATGCCGGCGCGCTGGGCGCGTCCGGTGGGATCGGCGAACTGTTGCAGATCACTGAGCGCGCGGATACGGAAGTCGTGACCACCGACCGGGATGGTGAGAATGCGGGTGGTATAGCCCGGCATGTGCGCTCCGTTGGACACGGGGAGCACGGCGGCCCTGTTGGACGCCGTACCCGAAAAGTGGAGCGAAGCGGGCGGTCAGGTGCGGACCGCGCAGGACGCGCGTAATGGCGTGTGACGCAGCCATCCTACAGCAGCCTGGCCACCGGCAGTTTCACCCGTCTGATGCCTTCCACGGCGGCCCAGACAGCCGTTGTGTCAGTACTTCACCTGGCAGTTGGGGCAGAAGAAGGTCCGCCGCTTGCTGCGCCCCGGGTAGGTCTTGGATAGCGGCCCGCCACAGCACGGACACGTCCGTTTGGTGTGCACCTGCCAGTGCTGGCGCAGCGTGCCGGCCTTCTTCCACGCCAGGAAGGCCTCGCTGTAGGTGCGCGCATCGGCGATCACCTTGCCCAGCGTGCGTGGCGGAATGCTGCCCACCGTCGATTCGGGATGCACGCGGGTGCGGAACAGCACTTCGTTCTTGATGATGTTGCCGACCCCGGCAAAGAGCGCCTGGTCCAGCAACGCATCGCAGATCAGGGTGTCCGGCTGCTGCTTGAGCCGGCGCCGGGCCAGGCGAGGATCCCAGTCCGGCGAGAGCACGTCGCCGCGCCAGTCGTAGGTGTCCTCCAGCGGTCCTTCGATGTACTTCAGCGACGAGGCGTAGATGTTCAACTCGCCGTTGTCGAACTGCAGCGACACGCGCGGCGGTGAGGACTTGCGTTCGTCGATGCGGTAGCTGCCGAACATCAGCATGTGCACGCGCAGGCTGAAGCCGCTGAACTGGATCAGGAAATGCTTGCCCCAGCTGCGCAGCGCCAGCACCCGCCGCCCTTCCATGCGGGTGAGGTCCAGGCTGCTGTTGCCCAGTGCGCGGCGCACGGTCTTGCCGCGGAACTTGGCGGCGGCTTCGCGCAGAATGACGATGGAGGGGCCTTCAGGCATGCGTGACGATCTCCTTCAGGCGCAGGGCATTGGCGATCGCAAAGCCATGGGCCGTGTTGTCGAAGATCACCCACGGTGCCTGCGCCTGTCCGGGCTGCTGCGCGACCTGTGTCGCCAGTTGGGCCAATGCGGCATCGGAGTAATCGCTGTAATACATGCGCGGCGAACCGTGCCAGCGCCAGTAGCACCACCCCTGCGTGCCGCCCGGAAGCGCGGCGGCGGCAACGCGTGCCGGATCCACTGCGGCGCGGGAAATCGCGTGGCACTGCAACAGCGCATCGGCCTGCGTGCTGAACCAGCTGGCATGGCGGGGCTCGCAGACCACAGGCACCGGGGTGCGTCGACGCAGCGCGCGGAAAAAGCTCCCGGCGCGGCGCGTGTCCAGGACCAACGATGGCGGCAACTGCAGCAGCAGGGCGCCCAGCGTTGCCCCCAGCCCGCCGACCTCGTCCAGGAAGCGGTCCAGCAGTGGGCCCACGCCGACCAGTCCGGAATCGTGCGAGAGGGTCCGCGGCAGCTTTACCGAGAAGCGAAAGTCGGCCGGTACGGTGGCCGCCCAGCGCGCGTAGGTCGTGCGTTGGTGCGGCCGGTAGAACGAGGAGTTGATCTCCACCACATCAAAGCGCGTGGCATAGCGCGCCAGCAGGCTGTCGCCGGGCCCGAAGTGCGTGGCGTAGCGGCTGGGGATCGACCAGCCGGCACACCCGATCTTCGGCATACGCGACGCGGCCATGCCTGCCCCCCTCAGCGCAGGATTTCGCCCTGGTCTTCCCCATCCCAGTAGTGGATGCGCGCCGCAGCCACCTGGATCAGAACCAGCCCAGGACTGTCCACGCCCTGCTCGAACCAGCGCTCCAGGTCTTTCACCCAGTGCTGCTGCATGACCGCCTTGTCGCGGATCAGCGTCGCCCTGCCCTGCACCGCCACGAACAGCGGCGGCTTGCCCAGCAGCGACTTGCTGCCGGTGAAGCTCAGCGCCACCTTCGGATCGTGCGTGATCTCGCGGACCATGTCGGTGTCTTCGGTGGTGAAGAACCAGCTGTCGCCGTCGTAGTCCACATCACCGTTGTTGCTCATCGGCCGCGCCGCGATCTCGCCGCTGTCGGCATGGGTCTGCAGCATGGTGAAGTCGATGTTGGCCATCTTCTTGGCCAGTTCGGGCAGGGTCAGCGTGGTCATGGCGGATCCGGGTTGGGGACAGGCTGCCAGCGTCGGCCGATGGCAGTGACCGTGCCGTGGAGGCGCGCTGTCCTGGCCTTCACGCCGTGCCGTCGAACGAGCGACCGTATCGGTCGAAGCCAGCCACGCATGGCGTGGCGCTACCGGGGGACGGTGTCGATGAACACGGGGTTGGCGTAGAACCACAGGTCCTGCCACGGGTCTTCACCCTTCAGGTCGGCCAGCGGGGTGGGCTCGGCCGTGTTGCTGCCGCGGGCGCGCACGAAGCCACCGTTGGCAGGCACCGGCAAGGTCCAGGTCACGCTGTACCACTGGCCGTCGCGCTGCCAGTCGGCGGCGGTGAAACGGCGAGTCAGCATCTGTGGCCCGCCGTCGCCCGGGCTGCCCACGATCAGCTGAAGGTGTTGCAACGCAGGGCGCTGGCCCACCGCGTTGGCGACGGTGGGCTGATGCACGCGCAGCTGCACCCGCATGCGCGCGCCGCGCTTCATCGGCAGCGTGTCGCCCATGCGGCCGACCGGGCCGCTGCCGTCGTCCGCCTGTACCTGCAGGTCCAGCGCATCGATCAGGTCGCCGGTGACCGCGAACGTGCGGCCGCCGCGCAGGCCGTCCAGCACGTCATCGGCAACCGGTCGCGCCCAAACGTAGGTCTTGCTGTACTCGCCCGGATCGAAGTCGCTGCCGCCGTCGCGCTGGTTCACGTGCGAATCGGAACTGGCGGTGACCCAGAAGCGGCGTCCCTCGGCCAGCATCTGGTCCCAGACGCCCCCCACCGTGGCGGTCATCTGGTCGAAGCCACCGAAGGTGGGCGCGGCGCCGTTGCGGTACAGGCCACGCTCGTCGCGCGTGGCCTGGTGACCGGGGGCACCTTCCATGCCCACCAGCACCTGCGGCGCCGCATCGTGCCAGCTGCGCAGCTCCTGCGGGGTAACCTCGCCCCATTGCCCGACGCCAGTGGCGGTGCGCGAGGGATGGTTGATCAGCATCAGCGGCAATGGCGAGAGCGTGCGCAGGTGCGACAGCGCGGCCAGCATGTCCTGCTGGGTATCACGGCTGCCGTCGACCAACGGCTCGCCCCGGCTGAAATCCCGCTCCACCGTGACCAGCTGGTCGCGCTCGTCCGGCCCCGGCGCAACGATCAGCGACGCGTGCTCACCGGCCGGCACGTCGAACTCCATGCCATTGAACTGGATCAGGCCCGGCACGTCGGCGCGCGCCTGCAGCAACGCCGGATAGGCATGATCCCTGGTCACCGCCGAGTGGCCCGGCCCACCGTGGTCGGTATGCACCACCCAGCGCAGCCCGAAGGCCTGTGCCTGCACGGCGTTGCGGCTGCGGGTGTAAGACGAATCGCCGCCGCGGATCGGCGTGGGCGGGGTGGTGCTGCGGTCCCAGTCCACGCTCCACTCGCTGTGTACGTGGTGGTCGCCGGCCAACCATTGGCGGCCGTCGTCCGGCGCGATGGAGGGAACGGCGGCCGACGCCGGGCCGGCCGCAAGCAGTGCGGCCAGCAGAATCAATTCACGCATGGGTGTCCTTGTTCATGTAAGCCGGCACACACGCGGCCGAGCGCGTCGGCCGCGTGTGCAGGGCATGCGGCGGTCAGAAGTCGGCGCGCAGGCCCAGGCTGATGCGACGGCCGGAGGCTTCATACATGGTCGGGAACGACGGATCCATGGTGTAGCCGCTGGTGATCTCGTTGGTCAGGTTGATGCCTTTCAGACTGACCTTGAGGGCGTCGGTGATGCGGTAACCGATCGATACATCCAGCTGGCCGTAGGCATCGCGCCAGATCGGGTACATGTCATAGCCGATCGATTCGACGTACTCGTCCTTGTGGTTGTACGACACCCGGGCGTCGAAGCGGCTGTTCTCGTAGTACGCCGTAAGGTTCCAGGTTTTCTCCGACAGGCCCGGCATCGGCGTGCGGATGCCCAGCGAGGACTCGCCCGCCAGCGAGCTGTCGAGCATGGTGTAGTTGGCGTTGATGCCGAAGCCATCCAGCAGCGGGTGGAACATACCCAGCGGCAGCTGCGCCACCAGCTCCACGCCGTCCACCTGGTAGGCCCACTTGGCGTTGACCGGCTGGTACACGTCGAAATCGTAGATGCCGTTGAGGCTGCCGTTGGCGTTGTACACCGCCACGTCGGGCACGATCCCGGTGAAGGAGTTGATGACCACGCCGTCGATGTTCTTACGGAAGTACGAGGCGGCCAGCAGGGCACCGTTGTCCAGGTACTGTTCCAGGCCCACTTCCCACTGCTTGGCATAGGTGGGCTTGAGGTCCGGGTTGCCGTCGGTGAAGCGGAACGAGCTCCAGCTGGCGGTGCGCTTGTAGGCGATGTCGGTCAGCGCCGGGCGCATCATGGTCTTGGACGCCGCCGCGCGCAGCAGCAGTCCATGGGCCAGCTCGGCGGTCATGTTCAGGCTGGGCAGCAGGTCGTCATAGCTGCCATCCTTGGACACCGGGGTGTCGGTGTAGCCGGTGCTGCCGTCGGGGCGCTGGATGGGGTGGTAGCCGAACGAGGTGACCGCAGTGTCCACGTAACGCACGCCTGCATTGGCGGCGACCGGGACGCTGCCGATGTCGAAGGCGAAATCGGTCATCGCATACAGGCTGGTGACCTTCTCATCCACCTGGTAGTACTGCCCTGCATCGAAGGGAGTGTGGAAACCGGGGTAGCGGAAGGCGCTGCGTGCGTAGTCGTTGGAGACCTGCTGCCAGTCGAGGTCCTTGATGGAGTAGTCACCGCCGGGAACGATGTCGCTGATCCACTGCAGCGGGCTGTCGGCCAGGGTGCGCGTGTTCACCCAGGCACTGTCGCCGGCGGCGGGACCGGTGATCTTCAGCTCACCGTACTGCCGCTGCTTGGACTTGTCGGTGTAGCGCGCGCCGAACTTCACGCTGTGCAGCGCGGGCAGGAAGGCCAGGTCGAGCATGCGGGTGACGTTGACCTGGGCGGCGTACTTGTCGTCCTTGACCTTCTCCAGCGTGGTTTCGTAGGCCTCGAACAGGTACTTGTCCGGCGAGTTGTACATGTCAAAGCCGTTGGACGCGGCGCTGGGAACGGTTTCGCCGCTGCGCCCGGTCCATCGGGTCCGCGACGGTGCATACGCCACATGCTTGAGGTTGGAAAAATCGGAGGTCTTCTCGGCGCCGGAGAAGCCGGCCATCGCGTCGACGTGCCAGTCCTCGCCCTTCCAGTCCAGCGCCACGCTGTACTGGCTGTAGTCGGTCTTGTTGATCCGTTCCTTGCTCAGCATCTCGTGCTGGGTGGCGGTGTAGGACACATCACGCAGCACCACCATGCCGTACTCGGCCAGGGTGCTGGCATCGTAATCGTGGATGGTATCGAGCGTGCTGCGGCTGGAGGCCGAGTACGCGGCGGCGTCGTACTCGTCTTCGGTGGTGTCGTAGCCGCCCAGCATGGCGTCGAAGGTAACGCTGAAGGTGCTGCTGGGTTGGTACTGCAGCGACGCGGTGGCGCCCCACTTGTCCTGCTCGTTGAGGTAGACGCGATCGCCCACCTTGTCCTGGAACACGATCAGATTGGTTTCATCGGTGTTGGTGCGGTTCTGCACGTTCACCCCGGCGTCGCGCGCCAGTACGGCCGCCGCCTGCGTACCGCGCGTGCCGGACGCGCCGAGGAAGCGCGACATCGGGCGGAAGTTGATGCCCGAGGTGGAATCGGTGCGGTTGGTGCGCTTGGCCTTGGAGAAGGACACCAACCCGCCCCAGTCGCCCCAGGTATCGGCAGCCAGGAAGGCAAACCGCGGATCCACCTCTTCGGAGATGCTGTTGTGCGCCCCCTCGGCCGACAGCACCAGCTTGCGTTCCTTGTAGTCGAACGGCCGCGCGGTGGAGATTTTCACGGCGCCGGCAATGCCGCCCTCTTCGTCGGCGGCGGTCGGTGACTTCTGCACCGTGACCTGCTGGATGATCTCCGAGGCGAACATGTCGAACTCGACGTCACGCCCGCCACTGCCCGAGGCGGTGGCCAGGTCGTTGATCGACACCAGCGTGTACTCCGACGGCAACCCGCGCACGTTGACCTTCGTGCCCAGCCCCTTGCTGCGCTCGATGGTCACGCCCGGCACGCGCTGCAGCGCTTCGGCCAGGTTCTGCTCGGGAAAGTCGGCCACGTCGCTGGCCACGATCGAATCGGAGAAGCCGATGTTGGCGCGCTTGAGGTCCACCGCCTGTTCCAGGCTGCGGCTGTAGCTGCCGGTGACCTGGATGGTTTCCAGGTTCTGCGCGCCCATGCCTTCCGCAGTGGGTGCCATCGGCGTGGCCGCGGCCAGTGACGGTGCAGCCGCGTCCGGCAGGGACGAGGTTGGCGTGCTGCCGGTGTCCGCTTCGATGGTGACCGTGGTCGCATTGAGATAGCGGTAACGCAGCCCGGTGCCCGACAGCAGCCGCGCCAGTGCCGCATCGGCCGACAGCCCGGCCTGCACGCCGGGGGAGCGCGGGTTGCCCGCCACCTGCGCGCTGTACACGAACTGCAGGCCGGTCTGCCGCGACAGGGCATTCAGTGCGCTGTCCAGCGGCTGGGCGGCAATGGCCTGCGTGGCAGCACGGGCGGGGTCGGCGGCGGCGGTGCCGGCGGCCACCTGCAGGGCAAGAGCAATCGAGAGGAACAGAGTGCGACGCATCGTGGAATCCAGTCTGGGAATGGCGGTGGCGCGCAACGGGATCGTTCGCGCATGCCCTGACTACGACGGTGCACAGCGCGGATCGGGCACCGCTTTGTTGATGAATTTTTTCTGACAGCGCGCTGGCCGCACGTGCCGCGCTACTGACATCGGCATGCAACATTTTCCTGCGCAGCACCGCCTCGCAATGCTCAGTGTTCGTATGCGCCGTCGTGGGCGGGGGCACGGGTGCGCACGTAGATGCCCTGGCCTGTTTCTGTCGTGGTGAGCGTGGGCTGCTGGTCCAGGAAGGCACGCAGCGAGGCAAGATCGCCCGCGCGCAGGTTGCCGGTCAGACGCAGCGCGCCGGCGGCGTCGCTCACCAGCAGCCGCTGCTCGTTGATGCGGTTGAAGCGGTCGGCCACCTCACGCAGCGGCACATCGCGGAACACGATGCGCCCCTGCCACCACGCGGTCATGGTGGCCGGATCCTCGCGGTCGATGCGCACGCGCTGGTCGCGGTAGTCCACCTGCGCCGTCTGGCCGGCCACCAGATCGGCCAGCATGCGGCCCCGCCCGCCGTCGCCACGCACCTGCACGCGGCCTTCGCTGACCCCGATGCGGGCCTGCTCACGCAGCAGCGAAACGTCGAACGTCGTACCGATATCGGTCACCTGCAGACCGGCGGCGTGCACGGCGAAGGGGCGGCGGTCAGCGGCGACCACGAAGCTTGCCTGGCCGCGTTCCAGCTCCACGCGGCGGCCCAGCAGGGTGTACCGCACGCTGACCTCGCTCTCTGCGTTGAGGTGCAGCACCGTCTGGTCGGGCAGCACGACCTGGCGTGGTGCGCCATGCGCCGCGATGTAGTGCAGGTTCTGCGGCCACGCCAGGTGTGCCCCGATGCCCAGTGCCAACAACAGGGTTGCCGCAGCCGCCAGCCCAGGCAGATGCCGGCGCGCACGGCGCGGCGCGGGCGCCGGTGGCGAACTTCGCCGCAGCGGCAGGCGGACCACGTTGTCGCCGGCCTCGCTGGGCGCCGGGGCGGCAATCAGTGCCTCCAGGTCGATGGGCATGCTGCGCAGCGCGTCGCCCAGAGAGCCTGCCACCTGACTGATGGCCATGTATTCGCGCAGGTGGTCAGGCGATACCAGCAGCCACTGCATGAAGGCGCGCTGCTGTGCCGCGTCCAGCGCACCCTCGCGCTGCAGCGCGTGCCACCGCGCGGCCGCGGCGGTCAGCGCCGACGGATGGCGGCGAATCTCGTTCACCATGGCCGTGCTCCATGGCCCAGTGCGCGGCGGCATACCGACAAGCCCCGCACCACGTGCTTCTTCACCATGTGCGTGGACACCCCGAGGCGCTCGGCGATCTGCTTGTAGCTCATTCCATCGCGGTATTGCATCACCAGCACCGCACGGGTGTGCGCGGGCAGCGTGGCCAGCAGCGCCTGCAGGTGCGTACTGCGCTGTTCGCGCTCGGCGGCATCTTCCACGCTTTCCTCGCTGGCAAGGCCTTGGCTGAGATGCTCGATGTCCTCGATCGGCAGCACCGACCAGCGTCGCCGTGCGGCCTGCTCACGCGCCAGGTTCAGCGCGACGGTGAACAGGTAGGCCTCCGGGTTGGCGATCTCCCCGCCCTGCCCGTCGTGCGCGCGCAGCAGGCGCAGGTAGGTTTCCTGCACCAGGTCTTCGGCCTCCTGGCGCGCACCACGCCGCGCGAAGAAGCCCCGCAGCACCGGCGCGTGCTCAACGAACATGCGCGCCAGGCGCCGTCTTGCGTGTTCGGCCACGGCCTCGCCCCACCCCCGGAAGTGCGGCGCAAGGTAGGCGCTGAAGATGACCGTGTGGTGACGACGGCCGGGGCGTCGCGGTGGGCAAGGCGAAGAAAGGCGCTTGACAGCTGCCCGCCAACGGAACACCATCAGTTAACGAATTAGTTAACTACCACCCATGGACCGCATCTTCGAAGCCCTCGCCTCCACCGCACGCCGGCAGATCCTGGCCTACCTCAATGGCGGCGAGTTGAGCGCGGGCGAGCTGGGCGAGCGCTTCGATTTCAGCAAGCCGGCGCTGTCCAGCCACCTGCGCATCCTGGAAGACGCCGGGCTGATCGAGCGCGAGAAGCGCGGCCAGTTCGTGTACTTCCGGCAGGTGCCCGACACGCTGGCCAATACCCTGTTCGCGTGGGCAGCCGAGGTCTGCCCGGTGGGCGGCCCGCTGCAGCGCGAAAGCCGCGCCCGTGCCCGCCGCAAACCCACCGCGTGAGCTGAGCCACCCAACGACAAGGAGATCGGCATGCAGGACACCGCCCACGTGAGTCGTTCGTTTCCCAGCATCAGCCTGCCTTCCTGCGGCGATGGCAGCCCGGTCGAGGTGGCGTTGATCGCCCAGCTCGGGATCGGTGCCGGCGATGCGCTGCTGCGCGACGCGGGCCTGCGCCAGGCGCAGCATCCGCGCTTCGTTGATGCACTGGACGAACCCTCCGCGCGGCTGGGCGGCATGCACCTGGCGCACGGCGATGCCTCGTCGCTGTACTCGTTCTCGGTAGGCCGCACCGGGCATCCGTTCCATCGCCATGCCGGCCCGCGCATGTTCACCGCCATTGCCGGCAGCGGCGGCGCCCAGCTGCGTTTTTCCACCGTGTCCGACGCACAACTGCAGCAGGACCCGGCCGCCTTCGTGCGCGCCCTGCGCTGCATCGACGTGCCGCCGGACTGCCTGTTCACCGTGCGCTTCGGCAGCGGTACCTGGCACCAGTTCGTCTCGCGTCATCCCCGGCATCCGGCGCTGTTCGCGCTGTCCTGCCATGCCGATGAGCGCAGTGGCGCATTGAGCGATGCGCAACGTGCGCGCATCGATGCAGGCGCCGCCGACATTCCTTCCCTGACCGACACCCTGCCACCGGCGTTGCAGCAGCTGCTTGACCAGACCGACCTGGACCAGCTTCCGCGGGTGACGCTGTCGCTGCGCGCGCCGGCCGAGTCGGTACTGGCCCGCTGGTGCGCCGGCAGCCGCGACCTGGTCGGGCGGGTGCGCAGCGGCCTGGCGCGGTTGCGCCCGGCCCATGGCTACATCGGGCAGCGCGCGGCCTGCGGCACGCTGGGCACGCAGGCGGCGGCGCCGGCCGATTCACTGCTGCAGCAGGCGTTGCCGCAGGGCTTCGACCACCAGGATTACACCTATGTCACCCTGCCCGCCCACAGCATCGGCGGGCACTCGGCGCGTGCGCTGCTGGAAGCGGTGCTGGAGGGATTCGTCCGCAACCCACCGCTGGGCGTGGGCCGGCTGATGGCCCTGCGCAACGTGCTGGTGACCCCCTTGCGGCTGCGCACCTCGCCGCTGGGCTGCCCGGTGTCCTCGCTGCTGTCCGACGGCGCAGGCGAGCGGTTCGCCAGTCGCTTCCCGGTGCATGCCCAGGCCACCGACGCGGCCGACCGCAGCGCCGAAGTCCTGCTCGGCGCCGACGACCGCCACCTGCAGTTCCGCTCGTGCGTGCGCGTGCAGATGCTGGACGATGGTGCGGCTGTGATCGCACTGGGCACAAAGGTGCGCACGCTCAACGCGTTCGGCCGCCTGTACATGGCGGCGATCAACCGGGTGCACCGCCGCCACGTCAGCCCGGCGATGCTGCGCATGGCCGTGGCACACGCGCTGGCACCGGAACTGGCCACCGCGATATCGCTGCAGGACACCGCCCTGGCCTGATCGGGTGGGCTCAGCGCTGGCGATCCGCGAGCCGTGCGACCTGCGCGGCCAGGTCGCCCGCTGCGCACTGGCTGAAGCGGGCCAGCGGAATGTCCGCCATGCCGCGGCGCGTGCCTTCCTGGAAGACCGGATCGGGCTGACCGCAGTGCGGGCAATGCAACGCCACCGACCAGGCCGAGCCTGCGGGTGGATCGGCCAACGCGGCCAGCACCGGCCACAGCGCGGTGTCCGGATCGTCCGCGAGCAGCGCGGCGACCTGCGCCGGCACCGCGCTGAAGCCGTCCACGATCGCGTGCTGGCGTCCGTCCACACTGCACAGCATCAGCGCGCCGTACACCGCATCGCCCAGGCTGGGATGGGCAAACGCCGCGCCGCAGTGGCTGCAGCGGGCGTCAAACAACGGCACGGTGCGCACGGTCTGCATGCTCAGCCGCCGTTGTACGGCCCGGTACCCGGGTAAACCTGCAGCAGCGCGCGGGTCAGCGTGCTGGGGTACACGGTGAGGTGGTCTTCGGCCGGGACCACCCGGTTGTCCACCTGCAGCCCCTGGTAGCCGCGCTGGCGCAGGCGATCGGCGAAGGCCTGCGTGTCGCGCACCATGTCGTTGCGTGGACCATCTGCCGCATCCGGCGTGGGCGTCTCTTCGCTGCCGATCGCCAGCAGTACCCGCGCCGGCAGCGCGCGGTGCTGCTGCGCGTAGTCCTGTTCAAGGCGGTCGATGTAGTGCCCGTCGAACCACAGCGACGGGCTGGACAGGATGTAGGTCTGGAACATCTGCGGGCGCGTGAGCAGCACATAGGTGCCGAACAGGCCGCCGTAGGAATGCCCGGCGAAACTGCGCCGTGCCGGATCGGTGCGGTAGCGCGCGTCCACCGCGGGCAACACGTGCGTGGCCAGGAAATCGCGGTAGTGCGCGGCACCGCCGTAGACCACGTCGTTGCTGTAGTCGTCGTCGGCAGTGCGCTGCGGCTGGGTGGGCGTGTAGTCGCGCGAGCGGCTCTGCTTGGAGGTCAGCCCCTGCTGCGGCGGCAGCCCGACCAGGATGAAATCTTCCAGGTTGGCGCCGCCCTGCCCCACCAGGTTGCGCACGCTGCGCACCAGCGGAAAGCTGTACAGCGCGTCGGTGACGAACAGTACCGGGTAGCGCCGCTCCGGGTGCTGCGCATAACTGGCCGGCAGCGCCACCCAGATCGGGTAATCGCGCCCGGCCGGATCATGAACGCTCCAGCTCTCGGTATCGGGCAGGACCACGCCTGCCGCCGGCACCGCCGCCGCAGGCGTGCTGCGCAGCGCATCGCCGTGCAGCGCACAGCCACCGGTGGTGGCCAGCACCATCATCGTTCCCAGCACGTTGCGCATTGCTTTCATCCGCGTTCTTTCCGCCCTGTCAGCGCGCAAGCGTCGCAATTCCCTGCGGGCTTGCCAAGCCGGGGCGTTCAGCTGCGGTGCGGCTGGGCGCGCTCAGTCACCCCCACCGCCACCATCTCCGCCTCCACTGTCGCCGCCACCGTCGCAACTGTCGATGTCCGCGGCGCACCGCGTGCCGCCGTTGTCACCTTCATCCCACGCGTAGCCGCTGTCATTGACGTAGGACGGTCCCGGATCGCTGCCGCGGCCATCGCCAGCGCGCGTCATCGCCACAAACTCCAGGCACAACAGCGCCCCGACCACTGGTAGCAGCCAGACCAGCAGCAGCTGCGCAACACGTTGTGGCGGCGGCACGTCCGGGCGGTTCCACACCCGTAACGATGCCACCGCATTGAGCAGCACCAGCGTAGCGGCCAACAGCAGGATCAGCATGCGTGCGCCTCAGTCCTCCAGCGACGGCGGCTGCCGTCGATGGCCGGACTATAGCGCGCGGGCGATCTGACGGTCCGGCGCGCCCTGGCGCAGCGTAATCAGCGTGATCTCCGACGGTACGCCGATGCGCGCGGCGAATCCGGCCCACAGACCGGCGCCGTTGCTGACATACAGGGTCATGCCATCCACCGCGTAACGTCCGGACACGTAGCCACCGTTGGCGTGCTTGACCAGCTGGTCCATGCCCAGGATGTGCCCGCCGTGGGTATGCCCGGACAACTGCAGTGCAACGCCGTGCGCAGCGTTGGCACGCGCCGCGCCCGGGCGGTGGTCGAGCAGGATCACCGGGGCGCGCGGATCTGCGCCGGCCAGTGCGGCGGACAGGTTCGGCATCGGCAGGCCATAGCGCGCGGCCACCGGGTCGGTGACGCCGGCAATGGTCAACACGGCGCCGTCGCGGCGGACCTCGGTGTGGGTGTTCTCCAGCACCTGCATGCCCTGCGCGCGGAAGGCCTGCATCCAGTCGGCGTACTGCGCGTAGTACTCATGGTTGCCGGTGATGGCGATGACGCCGTCGGGGGCGCGCAGCCCGGCCAGCGGGGCAAAGTCGGCGGCGCGTGCCGTCACCGTGCCGTCGATCAGGTCACCGGTGATCACCACCAGGTCCGGCGACAGCGCATTGCTGTTGGCCACCACCCGGGCCACCCAGCGACCGGTGAGCAGGCGGCTGGCGTGGATGTCGGTGAGCTGCAGCACGCGGTAGCCGTCGAACTGTGCCGGCAGGCCATCGAGGGTCACCTCGATCTGCCGCGTCTGCGGCACAGCCATGCCCTGCCAGACGCCGTAGGCAGACACCACCAGCGCCGCGCCCATCGCGGCCGGGCGCAGCCACGCCGTGCGCAGTGCGGCGGTGACACGCGGGCGGCGCAACAGGCGCGCGCCCAGCAGCAGGATATCCAGCAGCAGTACCGCCAGCGCGCCGATCAGCAGCGCGGTGAAGCCGGTGGCCAGTACCGCGATGACCGGCTTGGGAAGTTCCGGCGACGCCATCGTGCCGGCGAACCGGGCCACGATCCGGTGATGCAGGGCCAGCGACACCACCAGCAATCCAAGCGGGCCGCGCAGCGACAACGACACCCGCAACGGCCACACCACACGCCACACCACGTACAGCGCAAGCAACACACCAACAACACTCAGCACAGGCAGATCCAGTTTCAATGGGGGGAGAGCCGGCATCGCCGCTACACGGCGACAAGGCAGCCCCCATCTTTGCCGAATCCGCCGGTCGCTGCCACCGCGTCACTGTCATGTGGGCCGCGATGCACCTCGTGGCCGACGTGCGACCACCTATCGCTGCGGAGTGCGTGACCTGCTGGTGGGCGCCGCCGCACGCGCGTCTGCGGGCGTCCTTGTTGCGGCACGTTTGCGCGCTGACGGCGTTTTCGCTGCCCTGGCCGCCACATTCAGTGCCACCGCCGCACGGATCAGCGCCTTCAAGGCCGTCGCGTTGATCGTATCGCCTTCATGCAGGTCGATCGCCCGGCGCGTGTTGCCCGTCAGGCTCGCGTTGAACAGCCCGGCCGGATCCGCCAGTGCGGCGCCCTTGGCGAAGGTCATCTTGACCGCGCGCGCGTAGGTTTCGCCGGTGCACAGGATGCCGTCGTGCTCCCAGACCGGCACGCCGCGCCACTTCACGGTTTCCACCACGCCCGGGTCGGCCTGCTGGATGATGTGGCGCACGCGCGCCAGGGTGGTGCCGCGCCAGTCGTCGAGGCCGGCAATCTTCGCGTCGATCCGTTGCGCGGCCGAAGGACCCTCCGGGTCGACCGATGCGATGGCAGTGCTGGAGGTGGCCTTGGTCATGGGAATGTCCTGGCAGGGATGACGGTTGGAAGGCGCCACCGGCACGCGGGCCGGTTACATGCGCTCGCCGGGCAGGCGGCTGGCCTGGCGGACCCAGGCGCTGAACTGGGCCTCGTCCAACGGCACCGCTTCGCGGATATGCAGGTAGCGCGTGTCCTGGCTCTTCGACGGCTCCGGCGGCACCGGCTGCAGCGCGGTGCCCCGGAAGAAGGCCACCTTGATGTACCCGGTGAAGCAATGCAGGCTCAGGAACCAGCCGTCATCGCCGGCGGCATACAGCGGTGAATTCCACTTCACCGCCTTGCGCACGCCCGGCACCGCCGCGCTGATCAGGGCATCCAGGCGTTCACCCACGTCGCGTTTCCAGCCGGGCATCGCCGCGATATAGGCCTGTACGGGCGCGTCGCCCTCGCCTTTGGCAATCTGCGGATTGCCGCCGGCCAACAGGCGCGGCGCAGCCTTGGCGGGCGGGGTAGCAGCAGACGGTGTTGATCGCGTTGGCATGGTGTACGCCTTCCGGAAGCAGCCCAGAACCGCCTTATAGACCCCAGTGGACGGGATGGCAACGCAGGCGTGGCTCAGCGCGCGTAGCGGTACACCCGGTCGTGCGGATCGCTGCGCGGGGCGCCGGCATCCAGCCGTTCCGCCCAGCGCCCTCCGCCCTAAAGAGGCTGAACAAAACCCGCCAGCGCGGCCACCAGCACTTGCGCCGGGAAGGTCGCGCGCCTATAAATGAGCAAGCACTCACTTACTCATTCCCATGGCCCGCCCGCTCAGCGAACAGAAACGCGACGCTATCCTCGACGCTACCGCCAAACTGGTGGCCGCGCAGGGCATTGGCGCGTCCACGGCGCAGATCGCACGTGCGGCCAAGGTGGCCGAGGGCACGGTATTCACCTACTTCGAGACCAAGGACGCGCTGCTAAACGCGCTGTTCGTGCGTCTGGAAACCCGGCTGGCCATGGTGCTCGGCGCGGACTTCCCGGACCAGGCCGACGCCCGCGAGCTGGTGCTGCATGCCTGGAACGCGTTGATCGCATGGGGCTCGACCTACCCCATCGATCGCATGGCGCTGCGCCAGCTCAAGGTGTCCGAGCGCATCAGCGCGCACACCCGCAGCGAATGCGCGGGCCTGTTCGGCAGCATGCTGCAGGCGCTGGAAACCAGCCTGGCCAGCCACATCGATCCCGAACGGCTGCCGTTCTACCTGGGGCGGGTGCTGATCAACCTGCTGGAAACCACGCTGGAGGCGATGGCGGCCGACCCCGCACACGCCGCCACGCTGCAGCAGGCCGGGTTCGACCTGTTCTGGAAAGGCATCCAACGATGACCGTGTTTTTTCCTCCATTAAATGAGTGCGTACACACTCATGAATCAGAAGGCGCCGCATGAGAGCCCTCCCCCTGCTTGCCCTCGCCTTCTCCCTCACCGTACTTATCGGGATGACCCTCACCGTGCCTATCGCCCCCAATGACCAGTCGCCGCAGATGCACGACGGCCACTTCACCAACGTTGCCCCCAAGCCCAAGGAAACCGTGACCGGCACGCTCAAGCTGCTGTGGGAATTCCTGTTCGACCGCCCCGYCGGCACCACCCCGCCCGCGCCGCCACCGGTGCGTGCGATCACCGCCGCCGAGCTGGCCAGTGCCCCCGAGCACAGCCTGTACCGGTTGGGCCATTCGACCCTGCTGGTGAAGCTGCGCGGCGGCTGGTGGCTGACCGACCCGGTGTTCTCCAAGCGTGCCTCGCCGGTGCAGTGGATGGGTCCCAAGCGCTTCCACGCCCCGCCAATCGCCCTGCACGACCTGCCGCCCATCCGGGGCGTGCTGCTCTCGCACGACCACTACGACCACCTCGACCGCGCCACCATCAAGTACCTGGCCAGCCGCGCCGATGTGTTCCTGACCCCGCTGGGCGTGGGCGACCGGCTGATCGCCTGGGGCGTGCCGCGCGACCGCGTGCGCCAGCTGGACTGGTGGCAGGAAACCGACGTGGACGGCGTGCGCTTCGCGGCCACCCCGGCCCAGCACTTCTCCGGCCGCGGGCTGCGCGACGGCAACCGCACGCTGTGGGCGTCGTGGGTGATCCTGGATGACGGCCTGCGCCTGTTCTTCAGCGGCGACACCGGCTACTTCGACGGCTTCCGCCAGATCGGCGAGCGCTACGGGCCGTTCGACGTCACCTTCATCGAAACCGGTGCCTACGACGCCAAGTGGCCGTTCGTGCACATGCAGCCCGAGCAGACCGTGCAGGCCCACCAGGACCTGCGGGGCCGCTGGCTGCTGCCGATCCACAACGGCACCTTCGACCTGGCCCTGCACCAGTGGGACGAGCCGTTTGAACGGGTCAGCGCACTGGCGCGCCAGCGCGCCATACCTCTGGCCACGCCGGGCATGGGCGAACGCCTGGACCTGGACGCACCACAGCCCGGCACGCCGTGGTGGCGCCAGGTGAAGGCCGAACAGGACGCGCGCCGGATCACCCCGGTGGGCAGCGCGATGTGATCAGCGCAGGCCGACCGCCGCGATGATGACCACCGCGATGCACCAGGTGATCGCCGTGCACAGGCGCACCTGCTGCACGGTCAGGGGGTCGGTGAACAGGTCGACCAGGTCGAAGCTGAGCAGCGAAAACAGCCCCTGCACGCGCTCGGCGCCGCCCAGGAAGACAATCCAGACACTCACCGCAGTGATGGCCAGCAACAGCAGGAAGAACAACATGGACAGGTCCTTGATCCGGGTGATGCTGGACGGGGCACGGCGACCCGGGCAGGTGCCGGGCACTGCCGCAGCATAAGCCAACGCACCCCGGTTGCACGCGCAGCCGGGGTGCATCTGCTACCGTGCCGGCAGCCGTCCGACTGCCCCTGCAATGCCCCTGCCGACCCAACCCGTGTATTTCCTGCCGCTGAGCGAAACAGCGCTTGCCGCGTTCCTTGATGTGGGGCAGATCCCGGCCAGCGCGCTGGAGCGTGCCGGCCTGTTCGCCGCAGCGCTGTGCCAGGGGCGCGCCCACCACAGCGCCGCATTGACCCGGCTGATCGACCAGGCCTGTGCGCTGTTTGCCGCCCAGCCCGACGATGCCGATGCCCAGTTCAAGGCCCTGGCCGCCGGCATGCCTGGCCAGCTCAACGACGCGTTGCAGGCGTTGGCCGCACAGAGCGTGGTGCTGGGCCCGGACGCGGTGGTGGCCGAGTTCTGCCGGATGTCGCCGACCGACTACCCGGTCGACCCGTTCCAGGCGGCCTGCCGCACCACGCTGGAGCCGCACACCATCCGTTTCTATACCGACGCCGCCGGTGAAGAACCCGATGACCTCGGGATCGACGTTGCGCAGGCCCCGGCCTATGTCGAGCGCACCCACGATTACACCGCCGAGCAGGCCCGCGCATTGCGCGCGATCGTGGCCAACGATGACGAACACATCGACCTGGACGCCTATGCAGGCGCGGGCAAGACCCACCTGATCCTGCAGCTGCTGGACAGCGCGACCCGGCGTTACACCTACATCGCGCCGCGCCCCAGCCAGGTGCAGGCATTCCGGCGCCGGCTGAGTGGCGCGCTGCCGATCGAGATCCTGTCGCAGATCAGCTTCGCCAACCAGATCGCCGGTGCCGCCTTCCGCCAGGGCATTCTGGGCACCGCGTTCCGCCCGACCTTCCAGATCAGCAAGGCCTCGTTCCGCGATATCGCCCAGCGCATCGGCCTGCAGCCGATCGGCAACCATGCCCCCACCAGCGTGCTGCGCGTGGCCTTCGACGGCATCGCCGCATGGTGCCGGTCCCCGGCCGAGCGGCTGGAGCCGCGCCACTTCGTCCGCGCGTTGCCGTGGGCGATGGTCGATGCCGGCCCCTACATCGCCGCCGCCGAGCACGTGTGGCGCTGCATGTTCGACCCGGCCGTGCAGAAGACCACCCTGCTCAGCCTCAACGTCGATCACATCGGCAAGTGGCTGGCGCTCCATCGCGCGCGCATTCCAACGCTGTGGGGCACGCTGCTGATCGATGAAGGCCACGACATGAGCCCGGCCTGGAAAGGCCTGTTGTCCGGCTACGAAGGGTCGGTGATCAGCCTGGGCGACCCCAATCAGCGCCTGGTGGGACGTGCGCCGCGCTTTGCCACCGGCATGAAGCTGGAGATCGCCCAGTCCGTGCGCCAGGGCCGGCTGGTGGAGCAGCTGGTCAACGAGACCGTGGCACTGGACGCCACCGGCTTCTTCGACGGCCCGTTCGAAGGCTCGGCCGACCAGCCCACGCTGACCCGGACCTACAGCAGCTGGGACGAGGTTCCCGGCAGCGGTGCGCGCGTCTACGGCAACCCATGGCGGCTGCTGGAAGAAGCCCAGCGCCTGGCTGCCGCCGGCGTCCCTTTCGGCATCCATCCGGACACGCTGACCAGCGTGGGCCGCGAAGTGAACCGCGGCGAAGAGGCCTACCGCGAAATGACCTCGCACGGCGGCAGCAGCCAGCGCTGGGAAGCGCTGCTGGCCGAATGCAACGAGCAGGACATGCCGCAGATCCCGCGTATGTTCATGCGCGGCTACAACCGCGACCGCTTCATCGAACTGGGCCAGCGCCTGGCCGAGTTCCACGACGCCACGCTGCAACTGCTGCTGGTGGAGCATGCCAAGAACACCGAGTTCGCGGTGGTGGCCATGTCGATGTGCTGCTTCCGCACCGGCTTCGGCCGGGGCTACGCGCACAACCCGGTGCGTGCGGCGTACACGGCAATGACCCGCGGCACCCAGCAGCTGTGGCTGCCGGCCGGGGCGCTGGACGAACTGGGCCAGAGCATCGCCCGCTTCCAGGCCAACCGCACCGACTACCGCCGCAGCAAAATCACCCGGCGCTAGCGCCGCCCAGGGTGTGCGCGGTCGCGCTCAGATCCAGCGCTGGTCCAGCAGTTCGCGCTTGATGTAGGCATAGAAAACCGGCGCGGCCACCAACCCGGGCAGACCGAACGCTGCTTCCATCACCAGCATCGCCAACAGCAGCTCCCAGGCCCGTGCCTGGATCTCGCCGCCGACGATGCGTGCGTTGAGGAAGTACTCCAGCTTGTGGATCACCACCAGGTACAGCAGCGCAGCCATCGCTACGTAGAACGACACCGACAGCGCCACGATGGTGATGACGGTGTTGGAGATGATGTTGCCCACCACCGGCAACAGACCGGCCAGGAAGGTGATCAGCACCAACGTCTTGGACAGCGGCACGTGCACCCCGAACAGCGGCAGCACGCCGAGCAGGAAGATCGCGGTGAACAGCGTGTTGAGCAGGGAAATCTTGACCTGCGCGAACACCACCTGGCGGAACGCAGTAGCCAGCCGCGAGGTGCGGCCGATCAGTTCCTGCGCCAGCGGCCCCATCTTCGGCAGCGGCAGTTCGTCGTACAGCGCGATCATCGCGCCCAACACCATGCCGATCAGCACGCGCACGCTCACCTGCACCACCGACGTGCCGGCCACGCCCAGCTGGCGCTGGTGCTCGGCGGCCCAGTCGTTCAGCGCCGCGCGCAGCGCAGTGAGGTCTTCGGGAATGTAGGGCTGCAGCAGCGCCGGTACCTGATGGCGCGAGGTATTGAGAATGTCCATCAGCCGCGCCAGCAGCACGTCCGGGCCGCCGGTCTCGTTGCGGAAGAACGCCGCCACGCCGATGCCGGCCAGCACCAGCACGCCGATGATCACCGCCGCCAGCACGAGCACCGCGATGGCCCGCGCCCGCCCCGGCCGCAGCCGCCCTTCCACTACCGATGCCAGCACATGGGTCAGCTGAAACACCAGCAGGCCCGACAGCAGCGTCACCACCAGCCCCAGCTTCAAGGCCAGCCACATGCCCAGCAGCATCAGCAACCACGCGGCGATGCGGGCGGTGGGCGGCCTGGGTAACGTGGGGATCACAAGGGACATGGGGGAGCATCCGGCGGGGTTGGCCCATGGTAGTGGATGCCGATGGCAGGGCGGGTGACCCGCACGTGACCACCACCCGGCGTGCGCAGCGCGCTTGCCCGCCCAGGGCCAAGGCTACCTGCGGGGTGGTCACCCGGTGCACTTCGTCCGTCGTTGGCCGACCAGCGCGATTGCACCGCCGATCGCCAGGTAGAACACGGCCGTCAACACGCGTCCCGCAGGCTGCACGACGAACATCACCTCGCTGTCGGCACGGAAGAACGGTGCGCCGATCCACGCCGCAAGCGGAAGGTGGTACAGCTGATGGAGCGCGAACAAGGCCAGGTTGTCCGCCCGCGCCAATAGCCATGGCAGGACGATCCAACCCAGCAGCAGGCTCCCTCCAAGCGCGGCGCTGCCTCGCTTCACGCTACTCGCGGCCCCGCCCGCTTGCGGTTACGAAGGAATACCCCGAGGCACGCCCCCGCGATACCGGCCAGAACCGATGCGGCAATGTTCACTGCGTTCACCGAAAGAATTTCCAGGACCCAACGGCCGCCCGTGGATGTATTCAGGTGGTAGATCGCCAATGCCCAGAAGGCCGCGTACGTCACGCCGACCACCACGGCGAAACCATAGCGCCTGGAAATCAAGCCGCCCACCAATGCGAACAGCAGTCCGGATTCGCACGCGACGATGTCCTCCACGCCGAAGGCGAACCGGCCCTTGGCCACTATCCCAATCTGCAGAAAATACGCGGCCGCCAGTGACAGGGCCAGCAGGGTCAGGAATGCAGCACCCTGTCGTGCCATCTCTCCGCTCCTCTCCATGGGATTGCACACCGTTCCGTAGTGGCTGTTCCAGCGATCTTATCGTGCCGCTCTCGTCTTAGGGGTAGCTGCACGTGGTGCAGGTCGCGACAGCAGCCACCCATTGGGTGGCTCTGCCGCGCGGCGCTCCTGCCATTACCGGCTCCCCGGCGCAGCCGTCGAACCCCGCACCATCAGGCTGAAATCCAGGGTCTGCTGAAGCGGCACATCGACACGTTCGATGATGGCAAGCAGCAGGTGGACCGCGCGGGCACCGATCTCCCGCATCGGTTGCCGGATGGTCGTCAACGGGGGCGTGAGGTAACGCGACGACGCCAGGTCGTCGAAGCCGACGACAGACAGGCCATCGGGCACGCCGATGCCCAGATCCCGACAGGCCGCCAGCACGCCCAGCGCCATCTGGTCGCTGAAGCAGAACACCGCGGTCGGCACCGACGCGCGGGCCAGCAGTTCCATCCCGGCCGCGTGGCCGGATTCCACCGAGAAGTCGCCCGGGACAACGCTCAGGTGACGCAGGCGACCGCGCGCCTTGCCGGCAGCCCGAACCCCTTCCAGTCGCTGCTGGTGCAGGGGATTGTCCGGCGGCCCGCCCACCACGGCGATGCGTTCGTGTCCCAGGCCATACAAGTGGTCCATCACCGCGCGCGCGGCGGCCGCGTTGTCGATGTGGACGCTGGGGATGCCCAGCGCGGGATCGAACTCGCAGCCGTTGACCACCGGCGCGGCACTGCCCTGCTGCTGGACGATGTCACGTGCCGTGGGCGGCAGGCGATGGCCCAGCACGATCAGACCGTCGGCCTCGTTGCGCCGGAGCATCTGCGCATAGCGCTCCTCGCGCTCGGGCAGGTTCTGGGTATCGCCCAGCAGGACGGCGTAGCCAACGGCCTGCGCCGCGTCCTCCGCGCCCTGCAGGATCTGGGCGAAGAACGGGTTGGCGATGTCCGGCACGGTGACCAGGATCTTGCCGCTGCGCTGGGTCTTGAGTGTCCGGGCAACCGTGTTGGGGACATAGCCCAGCGCTGCGGCGGCCTGCTCGATGCGCGCGCGCGTGGCCGGCAGCACTTTCTCCGGTCGGGACAGCGCCCGCGACACCGTGCCAGCCGAGACGCCGACGTGCTTTGCAATGTCGTAGATGGTGGCCATGGGGTTACCTCTTCCTTCCGCTGTGCAGTGCACAACGGGTCTTTCGAATGCCCCTGCTAGGATAATGCAATCGATTGCATCGAGGGCGAATCCTCTTGAAAACGCTCAAGGGTCCAGCGCTGTTCCTGGCGCAGTTCATCAGCGACACACCTCCTTTTGATCGGCTGGACACGCTGGCCGGCTGGGCCGCGGGGCTGGGCTATTCTGGCGTACAAGTGCCTACCAGCGCGCCCCACCTGTTCGATCTGGCCGAAGCTGCGCGCAGCCAGACATACTGCGACGATGTCACCGGCATGCTGGCCGGGCATGGCCTGCAGATCACCGAGCTGTCCACCCACCTGCAGGGGCAACTGGTTGCCGTGCATCCCGCCTACGACAGCCTGTTCGACGGCTTCGCACCGCCGGACAAGCGCGGCGATCCGGCCGCCCGCCAGGCCTGGGCGGTAGAACAGCTGCTGCTGGCCGCCAAGGCCAGCCAGCGTCTGGGGCTTACGGCGCATGCCACGTTCTCCGGCGCGCTGGCGTGGCCCTACTTCTATCCCTGGCCGCAACGCCCGCCAGGACTGGTGGAAGAAGCCTTCGCCGAACTCGGCCGCCGCTGGCGCCCCATCCTCGATGCCTTCGACACCTGCGGCGTGGACCTGTGCTTCGAGATCCATCCGGGCGAGGACCTGCACGACGGCGCGACCTTCGAGCGCTTCCTCGACGTGGTGGACCACCACCCCCGCGCAAAGATCCTGTACGACCCCAGCCATCTGCTGCTGCAGCAGATGGACTACCTCGGCTTCATCGACCGCTACCACGCGCGCATCGGCATCTTCCACGTCAAGGACGCGGAGTACCACGCCAGTGCGCGCAGTGGCGTGTATGGCGGCTACCAGGACTGGATCGATCGTCCGGGCCGGTTCCGCTCGCTCGGCGATGGGCAGATCGACTTCAAGGCGATCTTCTCGAAATTCGCGCAGTACGACTTCCCCGGCTGGGCGGTGCTGGAATGGGAGTGCTGCCTGAAGCACCCGGAGGACGGCGCGCGAGAGGGAGCGGCCTTCATCCGCGACCACATCATCCGCGTGACCGAGCGCGCCTTCGACGACTTTGCCGACAGCGGCACCGATCCTGGATCACTGCGCCGCATGCTGGGGATCTGAGCCATCACTGCCTGGGAGGGCAAGCCATGACGCACACCATGTCGCGCTTGGGCGCGATGATGTTTCTGCAGTTCTTCATCTGGGGCGCGTGGTTCGTGACCCTGGGAACGTACCTGGTGCAGGGGCCGTTGCAGGCCAGTGCGAGCCAGGTGGCGACGGCCTTCCTCAGCCAGTCCATCGGTGCCATCGTCGCGCCGTTCCTGGTCGGCCTGATTGCCGACCGCTACTTCGCGGCGCAGCGCATTCTCGCGGTGCTGCATCTGGCCGGCGCGGTGCTGATGTGGCTGGCGTCCACGGCAACCGACTTCCGCATGTTCTTCGCCTGCGTCATGGGCTACATGCTGCTGTTCATGCCGACGCTGGCATTGGCCAACAGCGTGGCGATGCGGCACATGCAATCGCCTGAGAAACAATTCCCGCTGGTGCGGGTGGCCGGCAGCGTCGGCTGGATCGTGGCGGGCGTGCTGATCGGCTGGCTGGGCTGGGAACAGGCACACCGGCTGGAGCTGACGTTCCAGATGGCGGCGATGGCGTCGCTGGCCCTGGGCCTGTATGCATTCACCCTGCCGCACACGCCGCCGCTGGCGCAACAGCGCGATGCCGGCCTGGGACAGATCCTGGGGCTGGATTCGCTGCGGCTGCTGAAGTCGCGCGCCTACCTGGTCTTCTTCCTGTCCTCCATCGCCATCTGCGTCCCGCTGGCGTTCTACTACAACTTCACCAACCCGTATCTCAACGATTTGGGCGTACGCAGCGCCGCCGGCCTGCAATCGCTGGGCCAGGTGTCCGAGGTCCTGTTGATGCTGGCCATGCCGTTCCTGTTCGTGCGGCTGGGGGTCAAGACGATGCTGGCGGTGGGCATGGCCGCGTGGGTAGTGCGCTACGTCCTGTTTGCCTTTGGCGATGCAGGCGGCGGCTTCTCCCTGCTGGTGATCGGCATCGTGCTGCACGGCATCTGCTACGACTTCTTCTTCGTCACCGGCCAGATCTACACCGATGCGCATGCCGGCCCTGCCGCGCGCAGCAGCGCGCAGGGCTTCATCACCTTGGCCACCTACGGCGTGGGCATGCTGATCGGCACGTTCCTGTCCGGCGCGGTGGTGGAGCACTACACCACGGCGGCGGGCCCGGACTGGCAGAAGATCTGGCTGTTCCCGGCAGGTGTGGCGCTGGTCGTGCTGATCGCTTTCCTGCTGCTGTTCCGCGACCGGCCGGTGGTCGCGGTCGCCCCTTCCCCCCCCTGAGGACCGCACCCGATGCCCAAGCTTGGAATTGCCATCGTCGGTACCGGCATGATCGGCGCCGTGCACCGTCGCGCGGCGCTGCTGGCCGGTGCGGAGATCCGTGGAGTGGCCGCCTCGTCACCGCAACGCGCACGCGACGTGGCGGAGGCGTGGGGTGTTCCGCGTGCCTATCGGGACATCGAGGACGTGGTCGCCGACCCACAGGTCCAGGTGGTGCACGTCTGCACGCCCAACCACCTGCATCGCCCCATGGCGCAGGCCGCGCTGGAAGCGGGCAAGCACGTGATCTGCGAGAAGCCGCTGGCGACGACGCTGGAAGACGCCCAGGCCCTGGCTGCACTGGCCGTCTCGAACGCGYTGGTCGCCACGGTGCCCTTCGTTTACCGCTACCACCCGGTGATCCGCGAGGCACGCGCCCGCATCGCGCAGGGCGAACTGGGGCCGCTGCACCTCATCCACGGCAGCTACCTGCAGGACTGGCTGCTGGACCCGGCCAGCAACAACTGGCGCGTGGACCCGGCGCTGGGCGGCGCGTCGCGCGTCTTCGCCGACATCGGCTCGCACTGGTGCGACCTGGTGGAATGGGTCAGCGGCGAGCGCTTCGCCGATGTCAGCGCGGCGTTCGCCACGGTGATCGCCGAGCGCAGCACCGACACCGGGCAGAGCTTCACCACGGCGGTGGCCGGTGGCGCGATGCAGGCGGTTGCGAGCGAGGACGTGGCGGCGGCGATGTTCCGGACCGGCGCCGGCACATTGGCGTCGCTCACGGTCAGCCAGGTTTCAGCTGGACGCCACAATCGCCTCTGGTTCGAGATCGATGGCGCCAGGGCCAGCGTGGCGTTCAACCAGGAGGACGCCGAACGGCTGTGGATCGGCCGACCCGACCAGCGCGAGGAAGTCTTCGTGCGTGGGCCGGGCGCCGGCAGTGCCGAGCAACGCCGGCTGTCGGTGTTGCCCGCCGGGCATGCGCAGGGTTACGCCCAGTGTTTCGAGGCGTTTGTCGCCGACACCTATCGCGCCATCGAAGGCGAGCAGCCGCAAGGTCTGCCCACCTTCGAAGACGGCGTGCGCTCGGCGCTGATCGTCGACCGCGTCATTGCATCGGCCAGGACACGTGCCTGGACCACCATCGGCTGAATCCCGGGAGACCTTCTTGATGAACACCTCTGTTCGCGGAACTGCAATCCTCGCCCTGCTGCTCGCTGCCCTGCCCGCCTTCGCGCACGACATCGCCACCCCGCACAAGCCCATCGCAGTGCAGATGTACTCGCTGCGCAACGCCGGCTCGCTCGACCAGCAGTTGAAGATCGTCCATGACGCGGGCGTGGGTGCGGTGGAAACGGTGGGCACGCAGGGCGTCAGCGCCCCCGAACTCAAGCAGCTGCTGGACCGATACGCGATCAAGGCGATTTCGTCGCACGTGCCCCTGGCCGAGCTGCGCAAGGACCTGCCCGGCGTGGTGGCCTTCAACCGGTCGATCGGCAACACCACGCTGGTGGTGCCTTACCTGGATGCGAAGGACCGGCCCACAGACGCTGCAGGCTGGACCGCACTGGGCCAGGAACTGGGCCGGATCTCCAAACAGGTACGGGCCGAGGGCATGCGCCTGGCCTACCACAATCACGACTTCGAGCTGGTCGACTTCAATGGCAGGACCGGCCTGGAACTGCTGTTCGCCGCCGCCGGGCCTGACCTGCAGACCGAGCTGGATCTTGCTTGGGTGGCACGCGCCGGCTACGACCCGGCGGTGATGCTGGGCAAGTTCCGCGGCCGGCTGTTCGCCGTCCATGCCAAGGACAATGCGCCGAAGGGCCAGGCCGAAGACGAAGGCGGTTTCGCCGCGATCGGTCAGGGCGTGCTCGACTGGAACGCGATCCTGCCGGCGGCGGCGGGTGCCGGTGTGCAGTGGTACATCATCGAACACGACCAACCCCGTGATCCTGCCAAGGTCATCAAGACCGGTGCCGATTACCTGCGCGACCACCTGACCGTCAGCCTGCCCGCCCGCGCAACGCGCTAGCCCGCAAAGGAGCCCTGCTTGAAAACGACCCTGATACTGACGCTGGCCCTGTGGGCGGCAACGCATGCGCCGGCGGCGTGGTCCAAGGACGACCCCGCGGCGGGCGCGAAGCTGTACGCGAGCAACTGCACGGCCTGCCATGGCGCGGACCGTGCGGGCATGCCCGGCGCGTTCCCCGCGCTGACCGACATCGGCAAGCGCATGACGCCAGTGCAGATCAAGGAGAAGATCAGCAAGGGCGGCGGGCTGATGCCGCCCTTCTCCCACCTGTCACAGCAGGAGATCGACGACATCAGCAGTTACCTGGCGAAGTAGCAGGCCGGCAGTGGCGCCGGCCCTGCGCTGTCAGAGTTCGCGTACCCAGATGTTGCGGTAGCTGACCTTGGCATCGTGCTCCTGCAGGTAGAGCGGCGCGCACCCGTGTGGCGCGTACGACGGTGCGCCGATGTACTCGGTCTTGCCCGAGAGAACGGTGTCGTCCTGCACCAGGACACCGTTGTGCAGAACGGTGATGCGCGCGGGCGAGATGAGCCCGCCGCCCGGCGAGAAGCGCGGCGCCTTCCAGAGGATGTCGTAGGCCTGCCACTGACCCGGCGCACGCGAGGCATTCACCCGTGGCATGGCCTGCTTGTAGATCGAGCCGGCCTGGCCATTGGCGTAGGTCGGGTTGTTGTAGCTGTCCAGCACCTGCAGTTCGTAGAGCTCCTGCAGGAAGATGCCGCTGTTGCCCCGGTTCTGACCGTCGAACCCCTTCGTCTCGGTGGGCGTGCGCCACTCGACATGCAGTTGGATGTCGCAGAAGCGCTGCCGGGTGCGGATGCCTTTGCTGCCCGGAACCACCGTGAGCGCGCCATCGGCCACGCGCCAGGGCACGCGCCCGCCCTGCTCCGCCTCCCAGGCAGACACATCCTTGCCGTCGAACAGCACGATCGCATCGGAAGGCGCCTTGCCCGGCGGCGCGGACACCACGGCGGGCACGGGCGCCCACACCTCGGTCTTGGCTGGATCGCGCGCAGGATCAGTCTCGGCCTGCGCAAACACGGATGCGGTGGCCAGCAGGCCCGCTGCGACGTAGAGAGATCTCATCAACGTGCTGCGGTTCATCAGCTGGTCCCCCAGGCGGGCGTGCCAGGCACATAGGCCAGGTCGCCATCGTAGCGACCCGGTACCGCGACGTAGCGCAGCACGTCGGTCGCGCCAACCTTCGAAGTGAAAAAGCCGAAGATGGCGAGCTGCTTGATCATCGTGAAGTAATGCGGCATCGCTTCTCCTTCCTCGGCGGTGCCGGTCTCGGTCACGTCGACCGCGTGTTTCCGGGCCTCTGCATCCAGCGCGCGCAGGAGTTCGGTGCGGGCCTGCGGCGCCAGCGCAACGAACCGGCCGCCCGCGCGCTTGTCGATATCGGCCAGGCCGGCCCGGAACGTCGCCTGCTGCCGGGCCGTGTAGCAGTCGGTGACGAACCGCGCCATGAACAGACCGGCGCCAGCGTCTTTCGCTCCTTGCGTTGCGGTGCGCGGCAGGATGGTCTCGGCGATCTCATCCAGCGTGCCCACATCGGCGTCGGAGAAAGGCGTCTTCATCCCTGCGGCGGGCGCCTGTCCCTGGACGAGCGCGGGCAGGCCGATCATGGCCGCGCCGGTGGCGGCGACGATCATCTTCAGCAGTTCGCGGCGATCCATCAGAGGTTCCCCGCTTTCAGTTCGCGCACGGCGTGGTCGGCAGCGCGCGCGGTGAGTGCCATGTACGTCAGTGAAGGATTCACGCAGGCGCTGGAAGTCATGCAGGCACCGTCGGTGACATAGACGTTGGGCGCATCCCAGACCTGGTTGTGCTGGTTGAGTACGGAGGTTCTGCGGTCACGTCCCATGCGCGCAGTCCCCATTTCGTGGATGCCCTTGCCCGGGGCGTAGTCGTTGTCGTGCATCTCCACGTCCTTCACACCGGCAGCCTCCAGCATCTCGGCGGCATCGGCGGCCATGTCCTTGCGCATCGCCTTTTCGTTCGCGCGCATGGACACGTCCATCGCCAGTACCGGCAGGCCCCACTTGTCCTTGCGTTCGGCGTCCAGGCGGATCGTATTGTCGTGGTGCGGCAGCATTTCGCCGAAGCCGGTCATGCCGATGCGCCAGTCACCCGGAACGGTCAGCGCCTCCTTCAGGTCGGCACCGATGTTCAGCTCGGCGATCTCGCGTGACCACCCGTTGCGGCTGGCACCGCCCTGGTAACCGAACCCGCGCAGGTAGCCGCGCTTGTCCGCAGCGACGTTGCGGAAACGGGGAATGTAGAAGCCGCAGGGGCGACGGCCGAAGTAGTACTTGTCTTCATACCCTTCGACCCGGCCGGAGGCGCCCGCGCCGAAGTGATGGTCCATCACGTTGTGCCCGAGTTCGCCGGACGAGGAACCCAGCCCACCGTCCCAGACATCGGTCGCCGAGTTCATCAGCAGCCAGGTCGAATTGAAGGACGACGCATTGAGGAAGATCACCTTGGCCGTGTACTGGTAAGTCTGGCCGGTCTCGGCGTCGATGACCTCCACGCCGCGCGCACGCTTGCGGTCCTTGTCATAGAGCACTTCCTTGACGATCGAAAACGGCCGCAACGTCAGGTTGCCGGTCTTCATCGCCGCCGGCAGCGTCGCCGATTGTGTCGAGAAATAGGCGCCAAAGGGGCAGCCCAGGATGCACTTGTTGCGGTACTGGCAGTTGACCCGGCCCTGTTCGGGCATGGGCTGGGTGATGTTGGCCGTGCGCGAGTGGATCATATGGCGTGTTCCGCCAAAGGCTTTACGGATCCGCGCGGCCACATCCTTCTCGACGATGTTCAACGGGATCGGCGGCAGGAACTCGCCATCGGGCAGCACATCCAGCCCCTCGCGGGTGCCGGCGATACCCGCGAACTTCTCCGCATGGTCGTACCACGGTGCGATGTCGGCATAGCGGATCGGCCAATCCGTGGCGATGCCGTCCTTGAGATTCGCCTCGAAATCCAGGTCGGAGAAGCGATAGCTCTGCCGCCCCCACATCAGTGACCGCCCGCCGACGTGATAGCCGCGGAACCAATCGAACCGTTTGGTCTCGGTGTAGGGCGATTCCTTTTCGTTGGCCCACATGCCCTCAAGGTTCTCGGCCAGACCGTAGTCGCGCATCAACACCGGATAGTCGGCCTTCATCGCCTGGGTGGGCCGGTTGCGATGCGGGAAATCCCACGCCTCCTTCATCGCGTTGACGTAGCCCTTGACGTGCTCGATGTTGCGTCCGCGTTCCAGCATCAGGACCTTGAGGCCCTTCTCGGTCAGTTCCTTTGCCGCCCAACCGCCGCTGATGCCGGAGCCAACGACGATTGCGTCATAGTGATTGTCTGCCATGGGTTCTACTTCACCTGGGTGGATAGCGTTTCAGACGTCGCAGAGGCGGATCGCCTCGCGCAGCGAGCCGACGGGATCCGGCGCGGCAGGCATGAACTCCTGCGCCAGATACCCATCGAAACCGGTGTCGCGGATCGCGCGACAGATGGCGGGGTAATGGAGCTCCTGCTGGTCGCCGATCTCGTGTCGGCCAGGCACGCCCGGTGTGGTAGTGCTTGAAGTACGCGTGATGCCTGCCGATGGTGGCGATGATGTCGCCCTCCATGATCTGCATGTGGTAGATGTCGTATAACAGGCCGAAATGATCCGAGCCGATCCGTCGGCACAGCTCGACGCCCCATGCGGAGTGGTCACACAGGTAGTCGGGATGATCGACCCTGGAGTTCAGCAGCTCCATGACCAGCACCACGCCGCGCTTCTCGGCATGCCCGAGGATGCGCTTGAGCCCTGCTTCGGCATGGGCCATGCCCTCCTGGGGATCCATGCCGTTGCGGTTGCCGGAGAAACAGATGAGGTTGCGATAACCGGCATCGGCCACCAGATCGATGTGCCGCGTGTAGCGCTCGACCAGCTCCTCGTGGAACTGGCGGCCGGCAAAGCCCTTGGTCAGGCCCAGCTCCGCGCCGTTGCACATCGCGCTGTCCACGCCATGGGCCTTCAGCGTGGGCCAGTCCGCCGGCCCCACCAGATCGATGGCGGCAAACCCGATGCCCTTCACCGTCTGGCAGAGCTGGGCGATCGATTGCTGCGGGAACGTCCAGCGGGCGACGGAGTGCTTCAGGTTGCCCTTGAGCGGCGCGGTGGCTGCAAACGCGGGCAGAACGGCCGCTGCGCCGAGGCCAACGCTCCCGGCCACCGCCATGCGCAGTGCATCGCGCCGTGTGAGCCCCGGGGCCGGGCCGGGTCCGATCGAATGGATAGGCATCCACGTTCCGGCCTCCCAACCGGTATCACACACTGACGATTCGGTTTAATGCAATCGATTGCACCATAGAGGAGCGCGTCTTTTTTTTGCAAGACGCAGTGCACTAAAACCCATGCTGCAGAGCACAAAGCCCACGTACGTTTGGCTCGACCTTGGGGCTTACGTCCGTCTCATCGGGCGCTGGGAGAAGCCGACCAACGGTCGGCTCTACCGGTGTGCGACAGGCACACCGGTGGTGATTCTTCGCATGGCCTTCGCGCTACTGTTCGGCCTCGATTGCCCGAATTACCTCGAGAATGAGCTTCTGTGCCGACGGATTGGCCTTGCTTGCGTTGGAACGCCTGGCCGCCCCCAAGGCATCGACCAACATTGCATGTCGCTTCGCCGGGGCGTTCTCACGCCTCGCGGCGGTCAATATGCTCGCCGCGTAGTAATTCAGTTGCTGCGAGTCGCCAAGCTCCCGCGCCACTGCCTTCCACTTCGCGGCATCCTCCTCGCTTCCCGAAAGGGCCTCGTAATGGTCGATCAGCCGCTTCACGGCTGCGACATCCCCTTGGTTGGCGGCCATCTCGACGGTTGCTCGCTCCTCGTCAGGAATCACGAAGGCATCGCTCGGACTTCGTTGTTCACTTCCGCTCGGGCCGCGCGGCTCGCCGCTGCAACCGGCAGCCGCAATGGCGACAACTACGAGGGTGACAATGGACATGCCTGGTTTCATCGGGGCTTCGGCGATTTCGGATAGTAGGGAGAATACTGAAAATTCGCCTCACCTCACCTCGATCACCGGCACTCCAATCCCGCGTATCGAGCTTGGCAAAAAACCCGCAGGCAGACCACGTCAGCAAGGCTGGGAAAGCACTCGTTGCGAAACTCTGACAGCAAATCCCGCTGATGAGCCTGCTCCCAGCGCAGCAGCACGATGAGGTCGGCAAGCGTGTTACCAATTGTGCTGACAGCAACACCGGCGTTGCGGAGCTGT